>JAYOFL010000015.1:0-54164 GCA_038117205.1 Rhodospirillales bacterium
CACCCACGGCTGCTTCGAGTCCACATAGATATGGATGTCGGGCGGCACGTCGCTCGGATCGGCGAGCGTGCCGACGCGGACGAAGCGGATCAGCGGCCCGGCGCCGCCGTAATTGCTCCAGAGCGCGAGCCGGCAGGACGGACAACGCCAGATGATTTGGCCCTTGCCGCTTTCGGACGGAACCGGCACGGCTTCCGGCTCGCCCGCCAGAAGTTCGACCCGGTCCGCCTCGATCATGGCGTTGAGCGCGAAAGCGGAGCCGGTTTCCCGCTGGCACCATTTGCAATGGCAGCAATGCACGAACAGCGGCCGACCCGTCATCCGATAGCGGATCTGGCCGCAGTCGCATCCGCCCTCGTGGATCGGTTCGGCGCTCATGGGTTCACCCCTGGCGTCCGCTCAGACGCGCTTCGAAAGCCAGATCGCCAGTTTCGACCCGGCGCGGACGGCGGCGGTTAGCACTTCGTAGCCGGGCGTTTCCCGCGCCCCGCCGGCGAGCGCCGCGTCCCGGTGTTCCAATTCCTCGAGACGGAACTTCTCGAAGGTGTCGCGCAAGCCCGGCTCCACCTCTTCCTTGTCGAGGGCCGCCACCTGCTCGGCATAGTGCTCGTCGATCGTTTCCTCGACGGCGACGGTGCAGGCGTGCGCCGCCTTCTCGCCCATGAGCGCGGTGCCGACGCCGAGCGCGAAGCCCGCCACGTGCCAGAGCGGCAGCAACGCCGTCGGCCGGGCACGGCGCTCGCGGATCAGGCTTTCGAATTTCTTGAGGTGCTCGCGCTCCTGTGCCGCCATGTGCTCCAACTCGGGATGCGGGCGGCCGCGGCCTAGCACGGCGAGCTGGCCTTCGTAAATGCGCACGGCGCCGTATTCGCCGGCGTGATCGACGCGGATCATCCGCTCCAGCATGTCGGCGCGCTCGGGATCGCCCGGCATGCGGCCGAGGCGCTTCTTTCGGGCAGTCTGGTTTTCAACGTCGCTCATGCGGTGCGTCCCTGGCCGAGCCGGCGCCATCCGGCGAACGCCGCGCCGGCCAAGACCAGCGCCGCCACCACATTGTAGGTCGCCATGGAGATGCCGAAAAGCGTCCAGTCCACTTCGTCGCACGCCTTGGGCGGCTTGCCCTGCAGGGCCTTCAGAAGTGCTTCCGGCGAGTCCAGATTGGTGAGCCCACCGCCGCAGGACGCCGCCGACGCCCACCACTTCTGCTCGACACCGACATGATAGAAGGCAATGCCCGCCTCGACGACGAAGGCGAGCAACGCCAGCAGCGCGATCCAGCGCGCCAATCTCGCGTCCTTGACGACGAGGCCGGCGAGACCGAGCGCACCGACCACGGCGTAGGGAACCCGCTGATAGAGGCAGAGCACGCAGGGCTCCAGATCGTAGACGTATTGCGCTGTGTAGGCGGCACCGAGCGCCGCCGCCGCGACGGCGACGAGAAAGAGCGGAAATAGCCGTTCGAGCGGCGCTGCCATCAATGCATCAACTTCAGGATCGCAAAACCGGCCACCAGGAGAGCGCAGAACAAGAGCGTCAGCAAGCCCAGCCGCGCCTCGATGAAGCGGCGGATCGGATCACCGAATTTCCACAAGAGGGCGGCGACCAAGAAGAACCGCGCGCCCCGGCTGACCAGGGACGCCGCCGCGAACGACCACGGATCCAATCCGGTGACGCCGCTGGCGATGGTGAAGATCTTGTATGGGATCGGGCTGAAGCCGGCGGTGAAGACGATCAGCACGCCGTTCTCGTTGTAGGCCTCGCGGGCGCGGGCGAACTTTTCCGCCGCGTGATAGAACTCCAGGATCGGCTTGCCGATCTGATCGAAGGCGACGGCGCCGATCAGATAGCCGAACAGGCCGCCGAGAACGGAGGCAATGGTGCAGACGAGCGCGATCCGCACCCATTTGGTCCGGGCCGCCAGCACCATCGGGATCAGCAGCACATCCGGCGGGATCGGAAAGACCGAGCTTTCGACGAAGGAAATGACGGCGAGCCAAGCCAATGCATGGCGGTGTTCGGCGAGTTCGAGGGTACGGTCGTAAAGTCGGCGGAGCACTAGGGAATTCCTTCGCTGGACGGGCGGTGGATGGCCGAGCGCTCTTTAGCAGGCGGGGCCCGGTTCGGCAACGGACGGCGGCTTGGCCCGGCGACACCCGCAATGGTATCTAGGGGCCATGGCGCTGGCGCAGACGGAAATCAGTATCGAGACGCACGGTCAGGGGCTCTACGAGTTCACCGGCGAGACGGATGCGTGGGTGCGCCGGAGCGGCATCCGGGCCGGACTGCTGACGGTTTTCTGCCGGCACACCTCGGCGTCCCTGACGATCCAGGAAAACGCCGATCCCGATGTGATCGCCGATCTCAACGACTTCTTCAGGAAGCTGGCGCCGGAAGACCCCCGCCTTTATCGGCACACGGCGGAAGGCCCCGACGACATGCCGGCGCACATTCGGAGCGCGCTCACCGACGTTTCGCTGAACGTCCCCGTCGCCGACGGACGACCGGTGCTCGGCACCTGGCAGGGGCTCTATCTGTTCGAACACCGCACCCGGCCGCAAAGCCGCCGGGTCTTCCTGCATCTCGCCGGCGATTAGACCTCAGACGGCCTCGATCAGAACCGCCGCCTGCTTCGTCACCAGGGACGCCGCCAGGTAGCGGTAGCGCCAACCGAGCCGGGCAACGGCTTCGCGGAACGCCTTGTGCTCGTCGTCGCTCCAGGTCGGGTTGACGAGATACTCGTCGAAGACCAGCACACTGCCCGGCCGGATGCGCGGCGCCAGGGCGTCGAGCACCGTCACGGTCGATGCATAAATGTCGCAATCGATATTGCAGAAGCGGACGGCGTCCGAATGCGTGTCCAAGAAGCCGGGCAGCGTATCCTCGAACAGACCCGGCACCAGGGTGACGTTCGACGGCACGTCCGGCAGCGCGCCCTCCGTCGAATAGACCCCGGCCGGCTCGCCGCCCCAGGCGGCCGGAAGGCCGTGGAACGAATCGAACCCATGGACCGTCTGCCCGGCGATCCCGGCCAAGTGCCGGATCGAGACGCCGTGCCGGACCCCGAATTCGAGGACCAGCCCGCCCAGCGCCGCCGCCCGCATGGCGATGGAAAGGAGCGCGAACGGATCGTGGATCGCCGGCACGCCGGGACCGAGGGCGGCGACGTAGTCGAAGCTGGAAAGCCAGCCGGCGACCGTCGGGTCTTCAGCATCGAGGGCGGCGAAGTCGCCGGTGGGCGAGCCGCCGGCCTCGGCCTTCGCGACGCCGAGATAGAAACGCGCCATCTCGTGCGCCGGGTCGACGGCGACGGCGCGCGCCAAGATGTCGACGGCGGCCTGTTTGCCGGCATCGATCATCAGCGTCAGGCCGAGATTGCAGAGTGCGTCGGCATGGGCCGGATCGAGCGCCAGCGTCCTCTCGTAGGCGGCGACGGCGGCGTCGAAGCGGCCGGCCTCGCGGTGCGCGTTGCCGAGATTGTAGTGCGCGTCGGCATAGTCGGGCGCGAGCGTCACCGCCCGCTCGCAGGCCGCCGCCGCGTCGTCGAAGCGGCCGAGCTCGGAGAGGGTCGCGCCCAGGTTCGAGTGCGCCTGCGCCAGGCCCGGCACCAGTTCGATGGCCTTGCGGTAGGTTGCGACGGCGCCCGGTTTGTCGCCGTCGGCGCGGAGCGCGTTGCCGAGATTGTAATGGAAATGCGCCGCCTCGGGCTGCAGCTCGATGGCCCGGCGGAAGGCGTGCGCGGCCTCGCCGAACCGCTCCATCGCCTGCAGGGCGCTGCCGCGGTTGGCGTGCGCGTCGGCGACGTCCGGCCGGCGGGCGATCGTCGCATTGGCGAGCCGGAGCGCGTTGGCGGCGTCGCCCTGCTGCAAACGGAGCGTCGCCAGAAGATGCAGCGCGTCCACGTTGCCCGGATCGGCGGCAAGAATGCTTTCGTAGATTCCCGCGGCCGCGTCGAATGCGCCGGCCCGGTGCTGGGCTAGACCCTGCGACAACTCCGGCGGCATGTCGTTCGACGTCATCGGCTGGTTTCCATGAAGGGAGTATACGGACCCGCCGCCGGGCTTGCGAGGGCGCTCGGGACGCCCGATCATCCGGCCGGGAGGACGGATGGCGAGAAACCGAAAGATCGAGGCACGGCTTGCCGCCGTTCAGAGGGCGTTGGCGGACGGGCGGCCATTCGACGCCCTCGCCTTGTCTCGGGAGCTTCTCCTGGCGGCGCCCCGCGACGCCGCCGTGCTCAACATGGCCGGCATCGCATCCTTTCAGACGGGCGACGGCGACAGCGCCCGGCGGTTGTTGGAAGACGCCGCCGCGCGCGCGCCCGGCGACGCCGATGTCCGGATGAACCTCGGCAACGTGCTCGCCGCCGCCGGTGCGTTCGAAGACGCCCTCGCCGCCTACGACGCGGCCGGCGACGGACCGGAGCCGCTCTACAACGCCGGGCTGATGCTGATGCGGGCCGGGCGGCACACGGAGGCGCTCGACAGGTTCCGCCGCGCCCGGGAAGCCGCCCGCGAACACGCCGGCGCCGCGCTCGGCGAAGCGGAAGCACTCCGCCAGTCCGGACGTCCCGCCGACGCCCGGCGGTTGCTCAACGAAATCGTCGCGGCGCGGCCGGACGACGCGGCGGCGCACGTGAACCTCTCCGCCGTGGCCTTGGAACTCGGCGACAAGCCGGCCGCCCTGGAGCACGCCGAGAAGGCGGCCCGCCTCGCCCCCGGCATGATCGAGGCGGAATTCAACCTTGGCGTCGCCTTGCAGGCGTCCGGCGACGCCGACGCCGCCGTCCGCCAATACCGGCGGGTGCTGGCGCTGGCGCCCGGCCATGCCGCCGCCGCGCTCAATCAGGGCGAAACGTATCTGAGCATGGGCGACACCGAAAATGCCGGCCGGTCCTTCGCCCGCGCCCTGGAGATCGACCCCGGCTTCGCCAAGGCGGCCGTCAACCGGGCCGACCTCGATCTCGTCCAAGGCGATCCGGCGGCGGCCATTACCGGCATCGACGCCTACCTGCGCCGCCGGCCCGGTCAGCCGCTCGCGCTGGCGTTCAAGGCCGCCGCACTTTGGGAAAACGGCAACGACGACGCGGCCCGGGCGCTCGTCGACATGGACCGGCTGCTCGCCGTCACCGACATCTCCCCGCCGTCCGGGTTCGCATCCCTTTCCGACTTCAATGCCGCCCTCGTCCAACATGTTCTCGAGCACCCAAGTCTGACGCCGTCACCGGAAAGCCACGCCACACGGCACGGCCGGCATTCCGGCGAGCTTCTCGCCGAACCGATGGGGCCCATCGCCGATCTTTCCCGCCTGATACGGGACGCCGCGACCGCGTATGTCCGGGAGCGGCCGCGCGATCCGTCGCATCCGTTCCTGGCGGACGTCCCCGATGCCATCGAGGGGCTCGGCCTGTCGATCTGGGGCGTCGTCATGGAAAGGGACGGTCATCAGATTCCGCATATCCACCCGGCGGCATGGCTTTCCGGCGTCTATTACGCCGACGTGCCGCCCGGGATCGGGGACGGCGTGCGCGACGACGGCAGCGATACGTATCTGAGCGGTTGGATCGAATTCGGCCGCCCGCCCGGCGACTTTCATCTCCGCCGGCCACCGGAGGTGCGCAACCTAAAACCGGCGCCCGGGCGGCTCATTCTGTTCCCAAGTTACCTCTATCACCGGACGATTCCACTTGCGGTAGATGCATTTCGCGTGTCTATCGCTTTCGACCTCATAACGGGCCATTATTTTGATCACGATTGAGTGATTCTGCTGAAGAATGACTGGTCATGTGCGTAAATATTCTATAATTGGAATGTGACTTTTTGGCGTTACCAGAAGGCGCCTGGGTGAGTTAGTTGCTACAGGGGGGGTAGGCAGGATGCCTGCACGGCAACAAAAAGGGGTTACTCCTGTCATCGGCAGCGCAGAAGCTGTCGTTTTTAAGCAGGATTCCATTTTAATTGAGTCATACCAAAGGGCGGGTTCTCTCGCCGTGAAGTGACGTGTTCCCTCCCCGCGTCCGGGAAACCGGATGCGGGAAATGGGGCCGAGCGCCGCCTGCAACCCGGCGGCGCTCAGCTTCAAAATTCGAAGGCCGGACGAGGCGCGAAATTTTTTTTTCGCCGTACCCCCAAACGGGGGGTCACTCGAGGCCCGGAACGTGTGATGGTTATAGCCGTCACGTGACGAGACGCCCCGACCGGCAACCGGGAGGGGTTTGTGGGGCCGAGCGCCGCCTTCACCCCGGCGACGCTCGGACCCCTTCATTTCCGCCTCCCCGACAACCGCCGCATATCCTCCGACGACAGGGTTTTCCGTGCCGCTCGTTTCAGGATCGGCTAGCCTTCCGAGCCCGCTTGCGAAGGCCAGAACCATGTTCGAGAAGTACGCCCTCCGCCGTCCGTTCAGCCGCAAGGTCCGGCTCTCGACCGATGCCGTGACCACGCCGGCCGGGCGCGATGGGTTTCAGGCGAAATATGGCCGGATCGTCGGCCGGGATCCCCTCGCGACGGCAATCGCCGCCCTCGGCGCCGCTTACGCCGGCGACGCCGGACCGGCCACCGCCTGGCGCGAAAGGCTGGCCGGGCCGGGCATGGCGGCGGAAACCGCCCGCCTGTTCCGGGACGCCGATCTCCGCAAGTTCACCCTCGCCGCGCTCCGCGATTTCCATGCGGCGGGCGGCGTCCTCGACACGCGGACGGCGGCGCTCCTCAGCCAATTGGCGGAGACGGCCGACCCCGACAGCGGCGCCGTCTTTGCCCGGCCGCCGGAAACGGACCCGCCGGCGGCGCGCCTCGAATTCGATTACGCCCGGCAGGTTCCGGCGAACCTCCGTATCGCCATTTATTTCCGAGGCGAGTTCTTTCCGAATTCGCGTCCGCACGATCTCGCCTTCCGGTTCGCGACCGCGTTCGAGGCTGGCGGCGCCCAAGCCCTGTTGAAAAGCCCCGACCGCGACCCGACGGACATCGCGGACTGCGATATCGCGCTCGTCGACGACCCGCATGTGTTCCGCAAAGCGCCGGACGACAAGCGGACCTTTCTGGAGCGGGTACGGGCCCGCTCGGCGCGTCTCGTCATGCTCGAGATGGATCCGTGGGCGCGCGGCCGGGCGGAGCGGATCGCGGCCAATCAGGACATCTACGATCTGGTCTGGGCGATGATGCCGAGCCTCGTCGACGCGGAAGGCCGTATCGACGGACTGAAGGCGTCGGCCATGCTGTTTCCGGTCGGCGCCCCCGCCGTCTTCCGGCGGCACGAAATTCCCGACGCGCCGGCGGACCGGTCCAGTATCGGGTTTTGCGGCGGCATCGAGGAGTTCAATTTCCACCGCTATTTCTGGGTCGTCGGCGCCAGGGCCCGTGACGCACACCCCGACGTCGAGGTCACGAACCATCACGCCGACGGCGCCGAGGTGGAGGCGAGCCTGGACCGCTATGTCCGGCGCCTGGGCAGGACCTATGCCTGTCTAAACTTCGTCCGCCGCGCCAACGGCCGCACGTCGATGGTGGGGCGGACGTCGGATGCGCTCCGCCTCCGCCAGCTGCTGGTGCAGGAACGCGCCGCCGAGACCGGCGCCTACCTGACGCCCGGCGAGCACTATCTGGACTTCTTCGACCTCGGCTACCTGGAGCGTATCTGCGCGGCGCTCGAGGCGAACGACGGACGCTTCGAAGAGGTGCGCCGGGCCGGCGCCGACTTCTTCGATGCGCGTTATTCGGACGCCGCCGTGCTCCGCCACATGGCGACGTGGCTGTAGCCCGGCGCGGCCGGCGCCGCACCCTTTACTTTTTCTCACAAGTTAACGGCACGCCCAAACCCGCCGCTTGGGGGTTATGCGCCATACTTCACAATCTATTGAATTGCACACTACTTGGTACCTACTTGCTGCGTTCATGTAAAAGATGTATGAATATTTTTAAGGTTTCACAGGATTAGTTGCCGCTAATTCACCACCTATCCAGTTAGTTGCAAATAATTTGGGCGCCACGGACGCATCGTCCTGGCGGGGGCCCGCAATGTGAAACCATGGGAGTCGAACATCATGAATCGCACGGTTTCTTCACTGATCGTGGGGGCCGCAGCCCTGTTCTGCGGCATCGCTCCGGCGGCGGCGTGGGAGCCGACGCGGCCGGTCGAATTCATCGTCCCGGCCGGCACCGGCGGCGGCGCTGACCAGATGGCGCGCGTCATCCAGGGCATCGTCAGCAAGCACAACCTGGTGCCGACCTCGATGCTGGTCGTCAACAAGTCGGGTGGCGCCGGCGGCGAGGGCTTCCTCGACGTCAAGAATTCCAAGGGCAATCCGCACAAGATCATCATCACGCTCTCGAACCTGTTCACGACGCCGCTCGCGACCGGCATTCCCTTCAGTTGGAAGGATCTGACGCCGGTCGCCATGATGGCGCTCGACGAATTCGTGCTGTGGGTCAACGCCGAGTCGCCCCACAAGACCGCCGGTGAGTATCTCGCGGCCGTCAAGGCGGCCGGCGGCAGCATGAAGATGGGCGGCACCGGATCGAAGCAGGAAGACCAGATCATCACCGTCGCCCTGCAGAAGATCAGCGGCGCCAAGATGACCTACATCCCCTACAAGGGCGGCGGCGAGGTCGCGGTGCAGTTGGTCGGCGGGCACGTCAATTCCAGCGTCAACAATCCGATCGAGGCGGTGGCGCACTGGCGCGCCGGCAAGCTGCGGCCGCTCTGCGTGTTCGATTCGCAGACCCTGCCGGTCACCGACAAGATCGCCGGCGACATGGCTTGGTCGGACATTCCGACCTGCAAGAGCCAGGGCATCGACGTCGAATACCTGATGCTGCGCGGCATCTTCATGGCGCCCGGCGTCACCGGCGAACAGACCGCCTTCTACGTCGACATGCTGAAGAAGGTCCGCGAGACCCCGGAATGGAAGACCCTGATGAAGGACGGCGCCTTCAACCAGACCTTCATGGCCGGCGCGGACTACGCCAAGTGGGTCGATAAGGAAGAGCAGCGGCACCGCGGCCTGATGAAGGAAGCGGGCTTCCTGGCCGGCAATTGAATACCTCCAGGGCCGGCGGGGCCTCCGCCGGCCTTTTTTCTGCAGCAACGGAAGCGATATCTTCATGGACATGCACGCAAGCGCGGGCGGCGTAGGGCTGGCGCACCGCAAGGTCGAGATCGGCGTCGCCGCCGTCTTCGCCCTGTTCGGGGCGATCGTCATCGCCGGCAGCCTCAAGGTCGGCATCGGCTGGGGCGACGAGGGACCGAAATCCGGCTTCTTCCCCTTCTATGTCGGTCTGGCGATCCTGATCTCGAGCGCGGGCAACTTCTGGCACGCCTACCGGGGTGGACGCGAGGTCCGCTTCGCCTACTACAGCCAGTTGCGCCAGGTCAGCGCCGTGGTGCTGCCGACGGCGGTCTACGTCTTCGCCGTGCCGATGGTCGGCATGTATTTGCCGTCGATCGTCCTGATCCTGGGCTTCATGAAGATTTTCGGCCGCTACCGCTGGCTGATGTCGGGCGCCGTTTCGATCGGCGTCATGGCCGCCACGTACCTGATTTTTGAGAAGTGGTTCAAGGTGCCGCTACCGAAGGGTCCGGTGGAATACATGCTCGGGCTGTGAGCCCGGAAACGCAAACGATGCCGCGGCCAAGCGCGGCGCCATAACAGAAAGAAGTTTCCTCGGGGGGAAACATCCATGGAAGAGATCGCCAACCTGATGCACGGCTTCGCCGTGGTCCTGCAACCCTACAACGTCGTGCTGATGTGCGTCGGCATCCTGCTCGGCGTCATCATCGGCGTGCTGCCGGGGTTGGGCGGCGCCAACGGCGTCGCCATCCTGCTGCCGCTGACCTTCGCCATGTCGCCGACGTCGGCGATCATCATGCTGTCGTGCATCTATTGGGGGGCGTTGTTCGGCGGCGCCATCACGTCGGTGCTGTTCAACATTCCGGGCGAGCCGTGGTCGGTGGCGACCACCTTCGACGGGCATCCGATGGCGCAACAGGGCAAGGCCGGCGAGGCGCTGACCGCCGCCTTCACGTCGTCGTTCGTCGGTGCGCTGGTCGCCGTGATTCTGATTACCCTGGTCGCGCCGCTGGTCGCCAAGTTCGCGTTGCAGTTCGGCCCGGCGGAAAAATTTTCCGTCTTCTTTCTGGCGTTCTGCAGCTTCATCGGCATGGGCAATGAGCCGCCGTTCAAGACCATCGCCGCCATGATGGCGGGCTTCGCGCTGGCCGCCGTCGGGCTGGACGGCGTCACCGGGCAATTGCGCCTCACTTTCGGCTTCACCGAGCTTCTGAACGGCTTCGACTTCCTGATCGCGGTCATCGGACTGTTCGGCATCGGCGAGATCCTGCTGACCATGGAGGAAGGGCTCTCGTTCAAGGGCCGCGCCGCCGGCATCAACCCGAAGGTGGTGTGGCAGACCTGGAAGGAGTTGCCGCGCTATTGGAAGACGTCGCTGACGTCCTGCGCCATCGGCTGCTGGATGGGCATCTCGCCGGCCGGCGCGACGCCGGCGTCGTTCATGAGCTACGGCATCGCCAAGCGCACGTCGAAGAACGGCGACAAGTTCGGCACCGGCCAGATCGAGGGCGTGGTGGCGCCGGAAACGGCGGCGCACGCCGCCGGCACGTCGGCGCTGCTGCCCATGCTGTCCTTGGGCGTGCCGGGTTCGCCGACGGCGGCGGTTCTGCTCGGCGGGCTCTTGATCTGGGGCCTGCAGCCGGGGCCGCTGCTGTTCGTTGAGCAGAAGGATTTCGTCTGGGGCCTGATCGCGTCGATGTATCTCGGCAACATCGTCGGGCTGTTGATCGTGCTGACGTGCGTACCGTTGTTCGCGGCGATCCTGCGCATCCCGTTCAGCATCATCGCGCCGGTGATCCTGGTTCTCTGCGCCATCGGCGCTTACACGGTGCACAACTCGACCTTCGACGTGGTGCTGATGCTGGTGTTCGGCGTGATCGGCTACGTGATGAAGAAATGCTCGTACCCGCTGGCGCCGCTGGTGCTGGCGATCGTGCTCGGCGACAAGGCGGAGGAAGCGTTCCGCCAGTCGCTGCTGGCCTCGCAGGGGAGCCTCGGCATCTTCTTCTCGAACGGCCTCGTCTCGACGATCATGGTGCTGGGGCTGGTCGCGCTCTTCTGGCAGACGATCCAGAATACGTGGTCAAGGATGACGGGGAAGGCGACCGCGAAGGCGTGAGGGAGCCCCGGCGCGACGGCGGGCCGGTTTCGACGAAAGTCCGCCGCGGCGCTGATATTCTCCGTGGAATTGGCGCACCCTGCGAGATTCGGGTTAACGACCGCTGCCGTCGGCGGATGATCGTCTTCATTTCTCTCCGGAGCCGCGATTAAAGAATCTGGAGGGCCTGCCCGCTTTTCCAAATCCTGCACATGGCATTTCTCCCCCCTTTGCCCAGGGGATGCGTTAGCATTGACGGTGTATCGGATTCAGCGGGGGGTTGGATTGATGCGTTATTTTACTTTTGCGTATGCCGTATCGCTCGGACTGTTTCTTTTGTTCTCTGGTGTCTCACAAGCCGAGACCGTTTCCGCCGGTGGCGCGGACGCATGGCTGGATGTTCCGGCCGACCCGAAGGCGAGCTTAATTCTTGTGCCTGGTGAAGGTGGAAGATCGGAAAGCGATCCGCTTCAGCGAGCCAGATCGAAATTCACGGCCAAGGGGTTTGCCGTCCTCTCCGTCGACAAGGGGGCCGATATCGGCGAAGCCATGAAGTACATGCGGGAAACCGCTCGGCCGGTATATGTGGCGGCGGTCAGTCAGGGTGTCGCTCGCATCGCCGAGGCTTCGGCCGAAGAGAACTTCAGAACACGGGGCTTGGTCCTCGTCTTCGGCAATCTGAAATATTTTGCCGGGCAATTGAAAAGTCCCAAAAAGCTCTCGCGCACCCTCGTCGTTCATCACAAGGATGACGCTTGCGACAAAACACCGCCAAAAGGGGTGGAGAAATTCAAGAAATGGGGCAAGGAGAAGGTCGCCGTTTTTTGGCTCGAGGGGGGAAGCAACGGCGGCGGTGCTTGCGGCCCCAACTCGAACCATGGCCTCGCGGGACTTGATGACGAAGTGGTTGCCGTGATCGCGAAGTTCCTGAGCAAGCGATAGGCGATCCCCGCGCTATCGCCATCCCGCCCTCACGGCGTATGCCGCCGGCGACGGACAAGGACGCCGGCGGGCGGCGCCGAGAGCGGAAGGGCAGCGACAATTCCGCGGATACGTCGGAAGCGCTCGAAGGAGCGTTAATAATCCCGGCAAACGATGGGGAAGGCTTGGCGCACCCGGCGAGATTCGAACTCACGACCTCTGCCTTCGGAGGGCAGCGCTCTATCCAGCTGAGCTACGGGTGCTTTGTAGCCAGGGCCAAGCTTAGCCCCTTGGCGGGCGGGCGGACCATACCCTTTCGGGCCGCGTCGATGCAAGGGGCGGATGCGCCGCCCCGACCGCCCGCTTCCCGCCCCCGGCCCGCCGCTTCAAGCCGATGGATTTGCATGGATCGGCGCCGAAAGCCGGCGCATATTCGGCAGCGCCGGGGTCACTCTCAACAGATGGAAGCACGGGATGTCGCAGAAGGGGGTTTTGGTTGCGGTCGGTTTGGCGGTGGCGGTGGCGGCGGCCTTTCCCGCCGAGGCCGAGGATCTGAAGTTCACCCTCATCAACGAGTCCAGTGCCGATATCACGGCACTGCAGATATCGCCGGTCTCGACCCGCAACTGGGAAGAGAACATTCTCGGCCGCGACACCCTGCCGAAGGGCTACGAGGTCGACATCGTCATCGCCGACAATCTCTCGACCTGTTCCTACGACATGCTGATCACGTTCAAGGACGGCAGCAACATCGAGGAGCGAAACTACAATTTCTGCGACCTCAAGAGCTATACGGCCCGCGACTAGGTCTCCCGGTCGCTGGCCCGCGACTAGGTCTCCCGGTCGCTGGCCCGCGACTAATCGGCCGGCGACGAGCCGGTCTAGGACTGGCCGACGGCTTCCTGCTGCTCGAAAAACGACGTCGTCGTCGGGTACTGCGGGATCTCGATCCCGAAGCCGATGGAGCGGATACGCCCCGTGCGCTTACCCGCGATCAGCATGCCCTCGTAGGCGCTCGGCAGCGGGTTGCGGGTCAGCGGCACCGCGTCGTCCGCCGAATAGACGTTGATCGCGACCGTGCGCCAGCCATCCGAATGGTTCGGCACCGAGCCGTGCCCGACCCGCGTGTGCATCAGGCAGACGGCGCCGGCCGATGCCTCGCAGGTGATGGCGCGCGCTTCCCAATCGAGCCGCGTTTCCTCATCCACCGCGCCGGTGAAGACGCCGCCGTGCCAGATGGACTTGAGCGGTTCCTTGTGGCTGCCGGGCGCGACGCGGAGCGCGCCGTTCGCCTCCGTCGCCGCGTCGACCATCAATAGCGTCGTCACCACGTCGTCGTTGGTGTGCGGCGTATAGGGAAAGTCCTGGTGCCACTTCACCTCGGTGCCGGAGCGGGGCGGCTTCGAGTTGATCTTGGAGTGGTGGAACTTCACGTCCGGCCCGATCAGATCGACCACCGCGTCGGCCATGCGGCTCGACTTGGCGATTTCCATGTAGATGTCGGAGATTTCCACCGGCGAGTTGACGCGGCGGAGCTTCGGCGCGTCGGAAGAGTGCCCGGATTCCAGATCGAAGCGGGCGCGGCCGTCCTGATAGTCCCCGAAGTCGCCCGCGTGCGCCCGACTGTCCTCGACCCAGGCGTCCCACTGATCGCGGAGCCGCCGCAACTGATCCGCCGTCACCGCGTCCTCGAGGATCAGATAGCCGTCGCGGTCATAGGTCGCGATCTCGGCGTCGGTCAAAACCCTGTTCATCACAACCCCACCCTTCCCGCGCCGGCGCCCTCTCAGCGCCTCGTCAGCCGCTTGCGAAGCTCGGTGATCTGGCGCTCGTATTCATCGAGCATTTCACGTTCCTCGGCCAACTCGGTCTTCGACGCCAGATCGAACATGCCGGCCGCCAGCTCGACCTTGGCGGCGGCGACTTTCGCCTGCTCGGCCGCCGCGACGGAATCGGCGTGCAGCTTGGTAATGGCGGCCCGCATGGCGCGGATGACAATCATGGATTCCGAGAGCCCTTCGTCCGATTTGAACAACAGATCCTCCAGTTTGTCGCGCTGCGCCATGATATCCATGATCTGCATTTCGAGCTCGGACTGCGCCGCCATCATCTGATCGAAAGCGCCGGCGTATTCCTCGACATTTCCGCGCAATGTCGTGATTTCCACCTCGGCGGCGGCAAGTAGTTCCTTCAAAGCGGCGGCGTCGGCCGTCATGGCTTAACCTCTCCCAAGTTCTGGCCCAAGTTCTGGCCACAGCGGCCCGCCGCCACGGCAGGTCCATTCTCCGCAGGTCCCGGGGCGAAACGCAAGCAGGGTCGATATCGCCGCCCTTTTTCCGCACCCATGGCCGCATTAACCCTCCGTTCACCGTTCCCAGCCTAAACAGGATGAACCGGCACAACAGAGGGACGGCCGATGGGGTTCATGCACGGAGGGACGCTCGCCCGCGTCAGAGACATCGTCGAGCGCCTGGAACAGGCGGAAGACGACGCGGCGATCGCCGGTTTCCTGCTCGCCAAACGCCGTCTCGGCGAGATCGGACTTTCCTTCGCCACCGTCGTCCGCGACGACGGGCAATGGCCGGACCGGATCGAGGCGGATCATCGGCCCCGGATTCGCAAGATTCTCGGGCTCACCGATTCCGACAAGGAAGGCGAATCCATCGCCGCCTTTCTGATGACGCGCCGCCTCCTCGCCCGGTTGCAGATACGCCTCATCGACATTCTCGACCTCGAGGAGACCGGCACCCAGGCCATTGCCGCCCTCTATCCCAATCCGCAGGCGGAAGTGATGGCGCTCCGCAAGGAGGTCCGGCGGCTCCGCGTGCAACTGGCGGAAAAGAGCGCCGAGGCGACCCGCTACAAGTCGGCCTTCCACAGACTGGCGGAAACCGCCTGGGACATGCAGCACGAGCGGCTCGCGTCCCCGGACGCTCAGCCGGCGGCGCTCGCCACCCACTAATATCTATCCAGGCGCCGCCCCGAGAGCCGCCCCGAGAGCCGCCCAGTGGGCCGGCCTTGAGGGCCGCCGGCATGCTCCCTTTCCGCGAATCCTGACCGGCGCAACCCCTTGAGACGCCAAGCTGATCGCTGAATTTTTTTGGCATTTTCTCAAATTTAACTTGCATCGAAAACCGAACGGACGTATTTCGCCCTTCAGACGCCAATCGCACGTGCCCGCGGTCCTGCCGGCTCTATGTTTCCCGCAGGATTCAAGCAACGACGTGTACGCGTCCTTTTCGGGCAGAGTCGGTCGACAGTGGGCCGGCAACGTCGATCTCGAGTGGATCGGCACCTTAAGGGAAGTGGATACGATGTTCCGTGGGCTCGCCTTCGCGCCCCATCCGCGCATCGACGGGTAACCCATCCGACGGCCGGTCAGACGACCGGTCGGGATAGACCCGCGTTTTCGCCGCTCGCCGGCGGAAAATGTGCCGACGGTTCCAAAACGCCCGGGCGACCGGGGGAACCGCCGACAAATCGATCTCCGCCCCTAGGCCTTGCCGCCGGGCGGACGGATAGGGATAGAAGATGGACAAGAAACACGTTTCCTTCGCCGGCCGTATCGTCATGGTCGGCTGCGGTTCCATCGGTCAGGGCGTGCTGCCGCTGATCCTGCGTCATATCGACGTGCCGCGGAAGAACATCGTCATCGTCACCGCCGAGGAGCGGGGCGAAGAGGTCGCGCACGAGTTCGGCATCGCCTTCCACATCACGCCGCTGCTCAAGAGCAACTACAAGAAGGTCCTCGACAAGTTCGTCCGCAAGGGCGACTTCCTGGTCAACCTGTCCGTCGACGTCTCGTCGGTGGCGTTGGTCGAGTACGCCTCCAAGAAGGGCGCGCTCTATCTCGACACCTGCATCGAGCCCTGGGTCGGCGGCTACACCGATACCTCGCTTTCGCCGTCGCAGCGCTCCAACTACGCGCTCCGCGAAAGCGCGCTGGCGCTCAAGAAGAAGTACAAGAAGGGTGCGACTGCGGTTCTCACGCACGGCGCCAACCCGGGCCTGGTCTCGCACTTCGTCAAGCAGGCGCTGCTCAACATCGCCGCCGACACCGGCAAGCCGGCCAAGAAGCCCGCCGACCGGGCCGGCTGGAGCAAGCTCGCGCAGAGCCTTGGCGTCAAGGTGATCCACGTCGCCGAGCGCGACACCCAGATCGCCGATACCGCGAAGGAGCCGGGCGAATTCGTCAACACCTGGTCGATCGACGGCTTCGTCAGCGAAGGCTGCCAGCCGGCCGAGCTCGGCTGGGGCACGCACGAGAAGGAAATGCCCGAGGACGGCCGCCGGCACGATTTCGGTAGCGGCGCGGCGATCTATCTGCTGCGCCCCGGCGCCGGCACGCGCGTTCGCACCTGGACGCCGCTGGAAGGCCCGTTCCACGGGTTTTTGGTGACGCACAACGAGTCCATCTCGATGGCGGATTACTTCACCGTCGCCGAAAAGGGCAAGGTCGTCTACCGGCCGACCGTCCACTACGCCTATCACCCCTGCGACGACGCGGTCCTTTCGCTGCACGAGATCGCCGGCAAGAACTGGAACATGCAATCGAAGAAGCGGCTGATCGTCGACGAGATCGTCAGCGGCATCGACGAGCTCGGCGTGCTGCTGATGGGTCACAAGAAGGGCGCGTACTGGTACGGCTCGCGTCTTTCCATCGACGAGACGCGCCGCGTCGCGCCGCACAACAACGCCACCAGCCTGCAGGTGACGGCGGCGGTGCTCGCCGGCATGGTTTGGGCCATCGAGAACCCGAAGGCGGGTATCGTGGAGGCCGACGAGATCGACCACGACCGCATCCTCGAGGTTGCCGCCCCTTATCTCGGCAACATGGTCGGCGCGTATTCCGATTGGACGCCGCTCCTCGAGCGCGGCGTTCTGTTCCCGGAGGCGGTCGACGCCTCCGATCCGTGGCAATTCAAGAATTTTCGGGTCGCCTGAGGGCGAATAGGGAGACATCACAATGACCAAGAAAATCGAACGTTTCCTCGCCGACCGACGACCGGCCACCCCCTGCCTGGTGATGGACCTGGATGTGGTTGCGGACAACTACCGCCGGCTCCGCCGCGCCGTGCCGCGCGCCGGCATCTACTACGCCGTCAAGGCGAACCCGGCGCCGGACATCCTGAAGCTGCTGGCCGGCCTCGGTTCCAGTTTCGACACCGCGAGCGTCAACGAGATCGACATGGCGCTGGCTACCGGCGTCGCCGGCGACCGCATCTCGTTCGGCAACACCATCAAGAAGAAATCCGACATCGCCGCCGCCTATGAGCGCGGTGTACGGCTGTACGCCTTCGACTCGGCCGCCGAGCTGGACAAGATTTCCGAAGCCGCGCCGGGCAGCCGGGTGTTCTGCCGCATCCTGACCACCGGCGCCAACGCCGACTGGCCGCTGTCGCGGAAGTTCGGCTGCGACGTCGAAATGGCCCGCAACCTGCTGATCGACGCCGCGAAGAAGGGCGTCGTTCCGTATGGCGTCTCCTTCCACGTCGGCTCGCAGCAGCGCGACCCGAGCCAGTGGGACGTCGCCGTCTCGCAGGCCGCGTGGCTGTTCAAGGAATGCGAGGAGAACGGCGTCAACCTCTCCATGCTGAACATCGGCGGCGGCTTTCCGACCCGTTATCGCCGCACCATTCCCGGCATGGCCGCCTACGGCGAAGCCATCGACGAGTCGCTGCGCCGCCATTTCGGCAACCGGATCCCCGACCTGATCGTGGAGCCGGGCAGGCAGATGGTCGGCAGCGCCGGCGTCATCCAGACGGAAGTCGTGCTGATCTCCAAGAAGTCGGACGACGACAAGAAGCGCTGGGTTTATCTCGACATCGGCAAGTTCGGCGGTCTCGCCGAAACCATGGACGAAGCGATCCAGTACCCGATCTTGTCCGACCGCGGCGGCGCCACCGGTCCCGTCGTAATCGCCGGCCCGACCTGCGACTCCGCCGACATCATGTACGAGAAGGCGGACTACCAGTTGCCGCTCGACATGCAGATCGGCGACAAGCTGGAGATCCGGGCGACCGGCGCCTACACCTCCACCTATTCGGCGGTCGCCTTTAACGGCTTCGAGCCCTTGAAGACGTACTGCATCTGACGACGTTCGGCCGGGCCGCCCGGAGGCGGCCCGGACACCCGATCGGGGCGGTTCGCGGGCCCCTTCGGGAATTTTCGGCAGCCGCCAGAATCCCTTTGCGTCCGGCACGACAGTGCCATAGAACCAGCGAGTGCTCCTGTTGATGAGGAACGTGCCAAGACCATGTCCTGGCGATTGAAATTTCTCGGTGTTTCCCTGGCCACGGCGGCGCTGCTCGCCGTCCAGTCGGCGCCCGTCCTGGCGCAAACGACGCAGGCGGCGAAGAAGGCCGACAAGGGACCGACCCCCGGGTGTGCCTGGATCGGCAGCCGGGCCGTTCATTCGATGGTCCGCGACGACGTCGTCGCCGCCAACGACTACGTGACGCTGTACGAAAAGTTCGGCTGTCCGTCCAAGCAGTTGCGCGCCGCCTTCGACTGCACCGTCGAGACCGCCCTGCCCGACCAGGCCGACGAGATCGGCAAGCGTATCGTCGGCTGCTGGTCCGGCAACGTCGCCGCGCAGCCGCCGAAACCGTCGTCGTTGCCGCCGCCGACCGCGAACAAACCGACCTCCAAGTAGCGCCGTCCTGAAGACGGCGACGACGCGCCATCGGGCCCCCCCAATGCTGTTTCGCATCGTCATCGCCGCCCTGATCGCCGGCACCGTACATTGCGGCGCCTGGTACGTGGCGCGCGAGACGGCGTCTCCACCCTCGGCGCTCGACGCCGTCAGTTCCGTCTCCTATTCGGTCGGCGCGCCCGAGACGCAGGCGCTTCCGATGGACGAGGAAACACGCAAGCGCTTCGACCGCGACATGGGATTGGTCGCCGACGTGACGCGCGGCGTGCGCATGTACGCGTCGTCCGGACGGAACGCCGAGATTCCTCCGCTCGCCCGCGACCACGGGCTGTCCGTCATCGCCGGCGCCTGGGTCGGCCGCAACGCGGAAGCCAACGAGCGCGAGCTGCAGGCGCTCATCGCGACGACGATGAAGTTCCCGAACGTCCGCTCCGCCGTGGTCGGCAACGAAACGATCCTGCGCAAGGAGTTGAAGACCGGCGAGCTGATCGAGCTGATCCGCAAGGTTCGCCGCCGCGTCCGCGTGCCGGTGTCGACGGGCGAGACCTGGGACATCTGGTTGGCGCACCCGGAACTGGTTCGCGAGGTCGACTACATCGCCGCCCATATCCTGCCCTACTGGGAAGGCATCCCGGCCAACGAGGCGGTCAAGTACACCTTCGAACGGTATCAGCAGCTCCGCGCCGCCTATCCCGGCAAGCGCGTGGTGATCGCGGAATTCGGCTGGCCGAGCCGCGGCTACAATAACAAGGGCGCCGAACCCGGTCCGGCCGTGCAGGCGGAGATGATCCGCGCCTTCGTGCGCACCGCCGCCGACCGCGACATCCCGTTCAACATCATCGAGGCCTTCGACCAGCCCTGGAAATCCAACGAAGGCAGCGTCGGCGCCTATTGGGGCCTGTTCGACACGGCGGGCCAGCTTAAGTTCCCGCTCGCCGGCGATTTCCGCGAGAAGTACTTCTACCCGCGCATGATACTTGCGCTCGTCATCGGCGCGTTGATCAGTCTCGTCTGCATGGCTTGGGCGCGGGCGACGTTTATGCATGCGCTGGCGTTCTCCACGGCCGCCAACGCCCTCGCCGCCGGTGTCGCCGTCGCCGCGCACTATCCGCTTGAGAACTACCTGAACGCCGGTTCCGCCATCGCCTGGGGCATCGGCATGTTCCTGATGATCCCGCTAACGGCGATGACGCTGGTCAAGGTGCACGAGGTCGGCGAAGTGACGCTCGGCCGCCGGCCGTTCCGCCTGCTCAGGCCGCCGGTGCACGCCGCCGGCTTCAAGCCGCCGAAGGTTTCCGTTCACATTCCGGCTTACCGCGAGAAGCCGGAAATGCTGATCGAGACGTTGGACAGCGTCGCCCGGCTCGATTACCCGGACTTCGAGGTCCTGGTCATCGTCAACAACACGCCGGAGGAATCCTTCTGGCGGCCGATCGAGCGCCATTGCCAGGAACTTGGGCCCCGCTTCAAGTTCGTCAACCTGTTGAAAGTGGCCGGATTCAAGGCCGGCGCGCTGAACGTCGGCATGGCCGAGATGGCGGCGGATGCGGAGATCATCGCGCTCCTGGACGCCGACTACACGGTCGAGCCGAGTTGGCTGCGCGATCTCGTGCCGGCGTTCGCCGATCCGAAGATCGCCCTGGTGCAGGCGCCGCAGGATCACCGCGACGGCGAGGACACGCTGCTCAAGACCGTCATGAACAGCGAGTATGCCGGCTTCTTCGACATCGGCATGGTACAGCGGAACGAGAAGAACGCCGCCATCGCGCACGGTACCATGCTGCTGATCCGACGTAGCGCCTTCGAAGAGGTTGGCGGCTGGGCGACCGACACCATCACCGAGGACACGGAACTGGGTCTCAGGCTGTTCGAGGCCGGCTACGGCGCGCAGTACACCAAGCGCCGCTACGGCCGCGGCATGCTGCCCGACACGCTGAAGGCGTTCATGACGCAGCGCCAGCGGTGGGCCTTCGGCGCCATGCAGATCATCCGCAAGCACTGGCGGCACATGCTGCCGAGCTCGAAGACCCTGACGACGGACCAGAAGACGCAGTTCGTGACGGGGTGGAGCTATTGGCTGTCGGACGCCTTCGGCGTGCTGGCGGCGTTTCTGAACCTGCTCTGGGTGCCAATGATCGTCATCGTCGGCGTGCTGATCCCGATGCTGCCGTTCACGCTGCCGATCCTCGCCATGTTCGTCGTCAACTTGATGCACTGCCTGATTCTCTACGGCGTGCGGGTGCGCATTTCGCCCCGGCGCATCCTGAGCGCCGCCGTCGCCGCCATGAGCCTGCAAATGACGGTGGCCAAGGCGGTCGCCGAGGGGCTGTGGGGTATCAAGCTGGAATTCAAGCGCACGGAAAAGGGCGGACTCGCCAAATCGGCGGATGCTTCTCCGGCCAAGCGCGAAGCTTGGCTCGGATCGCTCCTGATCGTGTCGTCGGTGATCCTGGTCAAGACCAACGAGACGGAAACCATCGAGACCAACATCTTCGCGGCGACGTTGGTGGTGCAAAGCCTGCCGTTCCTGGCCGCGTCCGGATTGGCTTGGCTGGAGCGGCGCTCGCGCGGCAAACCGTCGCCGGAACCGCACGCGCATAAAACGCGGCCGGTCCTGTAATCGACGAAGGCGAACGCCACGCCTCAGCGGGCGAGCATTTCCTCGATCTTGGCGAGCAGGATTTCGTTGTCGAAGGGCTTCGACAGGATGTCCTTGGCGCCCAGCAGCGACGCCGTCTGCAGATAAAGACCGAGGCCGGTCCGTCCGCCGCCGGAAATCGCCAGCACCGGCGTCTTCAGGCCCAAGCCCTTCATCCGCGTCAGGGTTTCCAGGCCGTCCTGGTCCGGCATGATCATGTCGAGGATGCATAGGTCGGGCGCGCCTTCCGTCATGACGCGGAGGCCGTCGGCGGCGCCGGCGCACTCGATCACTTCGTGCCCGGCGCGGCGCAGGGTTTCCGCAATGGCGTATCGCACCAAATCATCGTCGTCGATGATCAATATCCTGGGCACGTCACGATCCTTTCGCCGGGCTCGGGTTGGACGGCAGCCAAAGGATAAACCGTGCACCGCCGGTGGCAACGTTTTCCGCGCGGAGGTTTCCGCCGGCCCCGTTGACGTGGCCGTAGACCGTGGAAAGGCCCAATCCCGTCCCTTCACCCTGTGGCTTGGTGGTGAAGAACGGCTCGAAAATTCTCGGCATGATGTCGAGCGGGATGCCCGGCCCGTCGTCCGTGATTTTGATGATGGCGCCCTTGGGATCCCGCTCAGCGCGGATTTCGATGCTCACCTCGTCGTCGGCGGCGTCGAGGGCGTTCTGCACCAGAAGCAGCATGATCGTCTGGACCTGCTGCAGGCTCAAGTCCACGACCCCCAACCCGGGCTCGACCGCCTTGGACACGTTCGCCGTCGGCGGCAACATGGCGTCGACGAGCACCAGGGCATGCCGCAATGCCGTGTTCAGGTCGACCTGCTCGCCGGACGCGTCGGCACGGGCGAAGGTCAGCGCCTCGGCGACGACGGATTTCGCGCCCTTTGTCGCCTCCAGGACCTTTCCGAGATGCTGACGCTCGCGTTCATGCAACTTGGTGTCGAGCCCGTCGCGCGTGAGACCGCAGAGCATCTCGATCGGCAGCAGGTAATTGTTGAGCGAGTGCGCCATGCCGCCGAGCAGGGTGCCGAGCGCGCTCAGGCGTTGGCGATGTTCCAATTCCTTTTCGAGTTTCCGCCGGGCCTCGACGGCCTCGCGATAGCGCCGAAGATCGTTGACCGACTTGAACATCCCGACGGCCACCAGCGAAAAAAGCGCTGCGGCTATACCGAGGATCAACTCATCGAGTTCCATGTCCTCGTGCGAGCGCGTGTATTCGTAAATGAAATCGAAAGCGTCGAGAGCGACCAAACTCGCCGTAATCACCAGCGTCATGGCGGCGGCGATGACGAGATAGAAAATCAGTTCCTGCGTCGTCGTGCGTTCGGGCATCTGATCAGACCACGCCTGTTACGGACGTTTTCCTTCCGCCCTTCACGCACCCCTGCCCGATTATTTTCGGGTACGTCCCCTGGAAGTTCAATGCCGTAAAAGGTCGCGCATTTCACCGATCGGCGAGGCGCCGCTCAGCCGCCGCTCATCGCCGCATGACGCTCGCGGATTTCCTTCGGCCAGTTGCTCTTGATGTAGGCGAACACGGCGCGGATGTCGGCGTCCGAAAGAACGTCGCCGAATGCCGGCATGGCGCTCTTGAAACCGGCCGGCGCGAACGGCTGTCCGCCCTTCTTCGTATAGGCGAACAGGAAGTCGTCCGGGTGGTGCCAGGTGTGGCCGCTGGCGTCGTGCGGCGGTGCCGGCAGGGTGCCGTCCGCGTTAGGAGTGCGCCAGTTCGGCTGGCCTTCCAAGTTGGCGCCGTGGCAGGCGGCGCAGTGCGTCGCGTAGTGCGCCTTGCCCTGGGCGATCGTCGCCGCCGAGGGCTCGCCGCTCCCGGCGTCGGGCAACAGATCGTAGACGACGATGCCGCCCAACAGGACGGCCATGACCAGGACTGGAATGAACTTTCGCATGGCTTCATAGTGGAGCCCTCTCGGGCGAAGTCAACGGCGCCGAGGGGCGATCTTGCGAACCGAGAAAATTCCATACAAAATTTGTGAATTATGGCCGAGACAGAAAACCCCGAATGGCGCGAAGACCCCAACTTCATGGTCGTTCCCGGCGTCTTCACCGCCGCGGAATGCGAGCGGATCATCGGCCTGTCCAGCGACATCGAGGGGGTCGAGGACAACCTGCAAGGCCGCAAGGGGACGGTCAGGAGTTCCAAGATATTCTGGACCCGGCGCGAACCCGAGCGGACGCAATGGATGTACGACCGCGTCGCCGATGCGGTCACGACATGGAACGACGCGAGTTTCCGCTTCGACATCCGCGGCTGCCCCGAACAGTTTCAATTGACCTGCTACGAAGTCGGACAGATGTACGACTGGCACCAGGACCTCGGCCGCGGCCCGACCAGCCGGCGCAAGATCAGCATCACGACGCTGCTGTCCAACCCGACGTCCTTCGACGGCGGCAATCTTGAGTTCTTCGTCTCCGACGTTTTCCGGCCGGCGCCGAAACTCGCGCCCGGCGACGCGGTGCTGTTTCCGTCCTTCATGAAGCATCGGGTGACGCCCGTGACGCGGGGCGCGCGTTGGAGCCTCGTCGCCTGGTTTACCGGTCCGCCGTTGCGCTGAGAAACCGCTGGGCGCCAGCCTCGGCGCCCGACGGCAGCGGCCGCGCGGGATCCTCGATCCAGGCGGCGACATCGCGCCACACGGTTTCCGCGGCGAGATCGCGCAGCAACATGTGATAGCCGGCGTCGTAGACGGCGATGCGCCGCGCCGCCGAAGCCGCCGGCGGCAGGCTCGTCAGCATCCGGCGCACCGGCTCCTTCGGCACGATGTCGTCGCGACCGCCGTAGAGGATCAATGCCGGCGTCTCGAACCGCGGTGCGGCGGCGAGCGCGGCGTCCATCAGATCGACGAGGCCGTGCACGGTATCGACGCGCGCACCCTTGATGATCAGGGGATCGCGGCCGAGGGCGCGCAGCATTTCGATATTGTCGGACGGCGTGACCTGGATGCCGCGCGTCGACAGCGGCATCGCTGGCACCGTATGCGCTGCGAACCAGAGCGCGGCGCGCTGATACCACGGCATGGTGACGCGGCCCCAGACGGCGGGCGCCACCAGCACCGCGCCGGCGACAGGCGGCGCGTCGGGCCCGGTCAGCGTCAGCATGGCGATGGCGCCGCCCATGCTGTCGCCGAGCAGATAGACCGGCTTGCCCGAATGGCGCGCCGCCACGAGGCGCAGGAAATCGCCGGCGTCCTCGGCATAGCGCGCCGTTTCGAACCAGCGGCCGCGCAGCATGGCGCCGCCGAAGCCACGCTGATCGTAGGCGTAGCTGGTGACGCCGCGGCCGGCGAGATACCGGGCCGCACCGTCGAAGAATTCGCCGTAGTCGTTGAAACCGTGCAGCGCGACGACGACGGCGTTTTCTCCGCCCGCCGCCGGCCATATGCGGTAGGGAAGGTGCAGTCCGTCACGGGTTTCCATGAAGACGCCGGTGAGCGCGGGCGGGCGCCGGGACGGCCCGGTGTCGACGGGTATCGGCGCGCAGGCGGTCAGGGGGAGCAGAACAAGGGGGAGCAGAGCGAGGGCAAACAAAACGACAGCGTAGCGGACGGCCGGCACGGGCCGCGCCGCCGCCCGGACGCCGCCGTTACGCGGCATCGTCCGTCGCCTGGGTGAGGCGGATGAAGATGTCCTCGAGATCGGCGTCGGTCGTCGAGAAATCCGTGACCGAAAGGCCCGCCGCCTCGACCTCGGCCAGGACTTGCCGCGCCGGCGTCTTCGACGGCGGGAACGTTAACGCGAGCCGGCGGCCGTCCTTGCCGAGCACGGGATTGAATCCGGCCAGTGCCGCCGGCGCCGCCGTCAACGGTTCCGACAACGTCACCGTCAGTTGCTTGACGTCCAACCGGCGCAGCATGGTCTCGGTCGGTTCGCAGGCGATGATGCGGCCATGGTTGATGATGGCGATCTCGTCGCACATGGCTTCCGCCTCTTCCAGATAGTGCGTCGTCAGAAGGACGGTCGTGCCCTGGCGGTTCATTTCCCGGACATGCGTCCAAAGCTGGCGGCGCAAATCGACATCGACGCCGGCGGACGGTTCGTCGAGCACCAGCACCGGCGGACAGTGCACCATCGCCTTGCCGACGAGCAGGCGGCGACGCATGCCGCCCGAGAGCGTCCGCGTATAGGCGTCGGCCTTGTCGGCGAGGCCGACGGCGTCGAGAACCTCGTCGGTGCGGCGCTCGGATTTCGGAACGCCGTAGAGGCCCGCCTGCAAGTCGAGCAGCTCGCGCGGCGTGAAGAACGGGTCGATGTTCAGTTCCTGCGGCACGACGCCGATGGAGCGCCGCGCCCGGCGCATGTCGGCGTCGATGTCATGCCCCCAGATTCGCGCCGTCCCTTCCGTTTTCGTGACCAGCCCGGCCAGGATGTTGATGAGCGTCGATTTTCCCGCGCCATTTGGACCGAGGAGTCCGAAAAAGGAACAGCGCCGGATGCGGAGCGTCACGTCCCTGAGCGCATGTTTCGGCGCGTGCCGCTTCGAGCGGGAATACGTCTTCGAGAGATGTTCGATCTCGACGGCGTATTCGGGGTCCTGACTGTCGGCCATGGGTACTCCGGCTGTCACAATGTCGCATCCCATCGCCCGCACCCATTGAAAAGTCAAGAAAATCGCCGGTGATCCCCTGCAATGTATAGGGGCAACGATTTCCACCTTTCGCCACACTTTTCGCTGGATGGGTTCAAATATAAGTCCTAATTTTAATAAAAATGAGTGGAGGGGTGTACTCAGTGGGCGGCGACGGGACAGATTCAGATACACCATGGGCCATATTCGAGCAGACGAAGTCGTTCCGATCCGCAAAAAATCGGGAACTTCTGGCCTATTGGACGGAAACCGCCGGCGAGCGGGCGTTTCCGGATTGGCGCGATATCGACCTGATGGCGCTGCACCGCGTCGCGACGGGTCTGATCGTGAAGGACATCGAGGACGGCGGACAGATTTTTCGCAACCGCTATTGGGGCCGCCGGCTGACGGAGGTCATGGGAATCGAGGCGACCGGACGGCTTCATGACGAGATTTACGCGCCCAACATGGTCCACTGGGCGACGGATTTCTATCGGCAGGTCATGCAGGGCGTCTATCCGGCGCGCTTGGTTTCCAGAGTTCTGTCCAATCCGGAACGCAGCCACTTCAAGTACGAAGCGATCATGCTTCCCCTCGGCGGCAAGGGGAACGGCGTCAGACACATCATCGCCCATTTTGATTTCGATAACGTGCCGACGGCGCTGGAGAAGAAGGCGTTGAAATAGGGCCTCAGTCCGGCGTCTTCCGGAATGCGTCCTGCCAGTCCGCATGCCAGCGCGACAGGGGCGGCCGATTGTCGACGATGTCGCCGGCGGCCCAGAGAACCCGCTTGCGGTCCATCTCCGGCGTCACCTCGCCGTCCGGACAGAGGATGTAGAAATCCCCCTGCGCGAGCCGCGGCAGCATGAAATCGACCACCTGATCCGGCCACCAGGCGCCGGGCCGATGCTCGCGCGATCCCGTCGTCACCATGCCGGGTATCAGCAGATGCGCGCTGACGGCGCAGCCGGCCTCGTTGCGGAGATCGTGCTGCAGCAGTTCCGTGTAGGTCTTGAGCGCCGACTTGGCGACGTTGTAGGGGGAATTGCCGGGCGGGCTGGTGATGCCCTGCTTCGAGCCGGCGTTGACGATCATGCCGGGCCGCGCCGACGCGATCATGTCGGGCGCGAACGCCTGCACGGCGGCGAGCACGGCGAAGAAATTGATGCCGAGGGTGCGCCGCCATACCGGCATGCCGTCCCAGGTGCCGGCCTTGTCGCGGACGACGGCGTTGTTGAAGAGGAACGCCACGTCACCGCCGAGGATGGCGCCGACCTCCGTCTTCAGGCGTGCCATGGCGTCGTCGGCGGCGATATCGACGGCGAGCGCCAGAACGTGCGCCCCGGCGGCGCCGGCGGCGGCGACCTCTTTCTCGGCCTCCGCCAGCAGGGCGGCGTCCCGGTCGACCATGCAGACCTTCATGCCGAATGATGCCAACCGCCGGCAGACGGCGCGGCCGATGCCGCTGGCCGCGCCCGTCACGACGGCGACCCGCCCGGCCGCGAATACGGGATGGTCCATGCCATTCTCTCCGATCGGTTGTTTTCGTGCCGCCCAGTGTAGCGGCAAACGGACCGTCGTCAGAACACGGATTTGCCGATGCGCGTCGTGAACAACTCCAGCGCCTTGACCCCCGCCAGGGAATTGCCGGTGGGATCGAGCCCGGGCGACCATACGGCGACGCTGAGCAGCCCCGGAATAACGCCGAGAATGCCGCAGCCGACGCCGCTCTTGGCGGGAATGCCGACACGGTAGGCGAAGCTGCCGACGGCGTCGTACAAGCCGCATGTCATCATCACGGCGTTGATCCGCTTGCTGCGACGGGCGGTGGTGATCCGGGTTCCGCTATGAACATTGACGCCGCGATTGGCGAGGAACGATCCGGCCCGCGCCAGATCGCGGCAAGACATGGCGATAGAGCATTGGTGAAAATAGGCGTCGAGAACCCGATCGACTTCGGCGTGCAAATTTCCGTGCGCCTTTAGAAAGTTTGCGATGGCGGCGTTCAGGTGTCCATGCTCGCGTTCCGAACGGGCGACTTCCCGGTCGAATTTGATGCTGCCGTTGCCGGACAGTCTTCGCATTTCGGCCAGGATCGCCTGCTTTCCGTCCGACTCGTGCGTGACGATGCAGTCGGTCACGACGTGTGCGCCGGCGTTGATCAGCGGGTTGCGCGGGATGCCGCGTTCGTATTCCAACTGCACGAGCGAATTGAAGCGGTTGCCGGACGGCTCGCGCCCGACACGGCGCCAAAGCCCGGCGCCGACGTGGGCGAGCGCCATCGTCAGCGTGAACACTTTTGAGACGCTCTGGATCGAAAACGGCTCGTCCGCGTCGCCGACCGCCGCCTCGCGGCCGTCGCAACATACGACGGCCATCCCGAACTTGGATTTGGGGACGCGGGCCAATGCCGGAATGTAGGTGGCGACGCGCCCTTTGCGGAGGTCCGCCTGGACGCGGCCGGCCGTCCAATCCAGCGCCTCCTGGAAATCAATGGCGCGATCCGATTTCCGGCGCTTCTGAACGCTGGGCATGGATGTCGTCCTCGATCTGTCGGCGCGGCCGGCCTTATTGGCCTTTCGTGGGCGCGGACCCGATCACCGTAGGGCGGCATCGGTGCGGCTGGCAAGCAGTCAGAAATTCCGCGCTCGAAGCTATTTGTCGGTGCCGTAGAAATTCGTCAGCGTCTTGATCTGGAAATCGTCGTAGATGCCGACGCCGAGAATTTGCTGAACGTCGCCGTTCTCGCCGAACGGCAGCCGCAGGAAATCGTATGAGATCGGCGCCCCGGACTCGCGATCTTCCCCGGACGTCGTGATGTGAAGCGGTTCCTTTTTCGCGATGACGTCGAGATATTCGGCGAACGCCTTGGTGGCGATTTCCTTCTGGATGAACTCCGTCACCGAACGGCGGCTGTAGTCGCGGCCCTGCAGCGACGTCCGCGCCGTGCCCCAGAACCGATAGTCGAAATCAAAGGGGTCGCGCTTGACGTCGACGACGGCGCACCATGGGATCACGTCCGTCGGCACCCGCATCCAGTCGAATTCCCGCCATGAAGGCGCGAACCGGTCGCCGCGCAGATCGTCCCAATAGCCGTACAGCTTCGATAGATTGCCCTTGATGACGACGTCCTTGGGGTGCCGTATTACGGACTTCATGGCGTCCGACGCTTCCGGCAGGCACCGCCACTGGGCCATTCCAGCGGTCTCGGAAATTCGAAGGATGGCATGCCCTGCTCCGCCAACCGTTTCCACCCCGCCGGAAGTTTAACGCGATCCGCGCCGGATGGGAGGATTTTCGTCACCCAATTCAACCGGCCGTTTTCCCGGCCGTAACCCGCTCCAGCAGGTCGGACCAGCGTTCCTCGGGCTCCCAGCCCAGGACGTCCCTGGTCCGGGAAATATCGTAGATCGAGGCGCGCGGATCCCGCTCGTAAAGCGCCTTGTCGCGGATTTCCGGCGTGACGCCGAATTGCCGGCGCACCACCTCCGAGGTCGACAACTGGCTGTGCGTGTCCGCTGCCGCGACGAAGAAGACATCGAAGCCTGGGACCTCGGCCTGCAGCGACTTCAGAAACGCCCGCGCCACGTCGCGGGTCGAGACGAAATGCCGCGAGCCGGGCCGGGGCTTGCTCGGCACCCAATCGGGATCGGGCGTGACGGCGGCGGGTGGCGGCGTGCTGTCCTCCTCGGCGGTCTTGACCGCGATGCCGTAGACGGCGGCGTCCCTGGCGACCAGCATGGGCCGCAGGCAGAACACCTGCATCTCCGAGCGGTCGGCGAACGCCTTCGCCACCACCTCGCCGGCGGCCTTCGAAATGCCGTAGGCGTGCACCGGCGCCATCGGATGATGGATGTCGACGGGCAGGTAACGGGGCGGGTTCTCGCGGCTGATGTTGACGGCCGACAGGCTCGAACAGACGACGGTCCGCTTGACCTTCGCCGCCTCGGCGAATTCCAGCACGTTCCAGAGCCCCTGCACGTTGACGCGGAAGAAGTCATGCTCCGCCGCCTGGACGCCCATGTCGAGGGCGGCCAACTGCACCACCGCGTCGACGCCGTCGAAAGCGCCCGCGAGGGACGCGCGGTCCTCGATGTCGGCCTTCCGGAAACCGACCTTCTGTTTCGGCGCCACCCGGTCCAACACCGTGACGTCGTAATGCGGCATCAGCGCGTCGACGACGGCGGAACCGACCCGGCCCGAGCCGCCGGTGACGAGGACGTTCCTGTATGTCGGCATACCGCTCGCTCCGCCTGTTTGCTGTCTCGCCGTCGCTGACGTCCGGAACGGTCTATTTGTTCTCTTCCGTCGTCGCACCGAGACTGAACAACTTCCATTCGCCATCCTCGCGCTTGAAGCGCAAGAGATAATTCAACCGGAACCGGCTGAGCGTAAAGCTGCCGGAAAGACGCAGGATGCCCTCGTGCAGGATTTCGCCGCCCTCGTCCGCCGCGAAGTCGCGGACGGAAACCTCGTCCCGCCAGAGGCGCAGATCGCGGAAGGATTTGAAGCTCTCTTCGATCTTGCTCAGGCTGACTTCGTCCTTGAACTGGCGCGAAGCCAGATCCCGCAGGATGGCGTAATTACCGGTCCGGTTGGCGTCGTTCAAACGAAGCAGCGTGTTGACGATCAACATGTCCCGAAGGGTTTCGTCAGGCAGCCCCGAATCCGCTCGGGCTATCGGCACGGCGAACAGCACGGCGAGAATGACCGCGAATAATGCGTGGATCGTCTTTCGTTTCATGTGGAAACCCCTGTTCATTTGGAAATTGCGTCGAGGAGTTGGCCGGTCGCCCAGTCGAGAAGCCCGGCCAATGGGCTCGCCAGAAAAACCAGCCGCTTGGTGAGAAGCGTCAGAACGCCGCCGAGGAAGGCGAGAACCGGAACGGCGATCAGCCCTAGGACCCAGACATACGTCCACGTGTTCTCGGTCGAGCCCGGCGCATCGAAGACCATGATGTTGAGAAAGAACGGCGGGAACGAGACCACGCCGCCGATCATCCAGATGACCGCCAGCCAAATCCGCGCTCGCCTCGAAACGTGCATCGGGCCGTCCCCACCTGGGGCGTCCGAAACCGCGGGGACCGTTTCCCCGCCGCTCGGCGCCCGGCACTCGGGAAATGACTTAGCCAAGTTTTTTGAAAACTCAAAACGGTCTCGGGCGTTAGGCGAAAACGCCGGCGCGGATACTCTTCGAAGTGGTTGTCAGTTTCGGGGAGGGTTGGTGCGGGTGGCCGGAATCGAACCGGCACTTCCTTGCGGAAACCAGATTTTGAGTCTGGCGCGTCTACCAGTTCCGCCACACCCGCGCCCTTGAAGCGACCGGAACATAGGGGATCGGGGGGGCTCTGTCCATACGCCGGCCATACGCCGGCCACACCCCGAATAACGGCCCGTCGGGCTTGCTTGACGTCCGGATCGACGGCCGGAAAATGGCTGCAGGATTCGGAGCCTCCGCCATGCGCCACCGCATCATCCGGGGCGGCAATCCGGGCCCAGCGCCCGGTTCCGCCGCCGACGACATCACCCGCGGCGTCATCCGCCTGATGCTGGACCTCGGGTATTCGCCGCTGACCGAGTTCAAGCTGACGACGCGGCGGCGCGTCGACGTGGCGGCGCTGGATCGGGACGGCCGCTTCATCGTCGTCGAGGTGAAAAGCTCCGCCGCCGACTTCCGCGACGACGGCAAGTGGCCGGAGTATCTCGACTTCTGCGACTTCTTCTATTTCGCGGTCGGCCCCAACTTTCCACTCGACCTGCTGCCCGCCGACCGGGGCCTGATCGTCGCCGACGGTTATGGCGGCGTCGTCCGCCGGGAGTCTCCGGAGCAGCCGATGAACGGCAACCGGCGGCGCGCCCAGACGCTCCGCTTCGCGCGCACGGGGGCGGAACGGCTCGCCGGGCGCGACGATCCGCCGGTCTAGCCGATCCGATAGAGCTTGGGTCCGTGCACGCTTAGCCAGGCTTCGGCCCGGTCGGGCTCGGCCGTCAGCGTCGCGACGAGAGCGTGGAAGCGCGGCCCGTGATTGCGCTCGACCAGATGCGCGACCTCGTGCGCGACGATGTGGTCGAAGACGAAGTCCGGCATCATGTAGACGCGCCACGAGAAATTCAGCTTGCCGTCGTGCGCGCACGATCCCCAGCGCGACCGAGTGTCGCGCACCGTGATGCGGCCGGCGGCGACGTCGATCTGGGCGGACTTCGCCGCGACCCGCTCGGCGAGCGCCGCCTTCGCCTCCTTCCTGAGCCAGTCGCCGAGGCGGCGCGGCAGGTGTTCGAGAGCACCGGAGACGTGGATCGCCGCGTCCTCGACCCAGATGCCGCGGCGCGCGTCGGGGGCGTGGCGGATTTCGTGATCCTCGCCCAGGATCGGGATCAGACTGCCCGGCGCGAACGGAACGCGCGGCGCCAGGCCGTCGAGGCGACGGCGCAGCCAGGGCCGCTGCTGGTCCAGGAATTCGAGCCCTTCGGCGAGCGCTGTCCGCCACGGCAGCGTCAGGCGCACGCCGTCGGTATCGGGGTCGATGCGGATGATGATGCGGCGCGCGCCGCGCACGCGCCGCACCGATAACGGAACATCCCGGCCGTCGAGATCGAAGACGAGGTCGCGCCTGGAAGGTGTGGCCACGTCCGCCCGACCGCCTCGTCGGGCCTCAGGCGGCCTTCGCCATCGGCTGCGCCAGGGCGTCGAATTCGGCGTAGAGCGCCTTGCATTCGGCGTCGCTCAGCGAAACCATCGGCGGCCGTACGGTCAGCCAAGCCTTGGCGCCGGTGTGACGCGCCATCAGCGCCTTCAGGGACGGCGCCAGCGGATACTTGGCGATCATCTTGCGGATGGCGATCAGCTTCTCGTTCAGCTTGTCGAGTTCCGCCGCCGGGCGCTTGCCGACGATGCCGGCGTACATTTCGCCGAGCGTCGGCGAGACGACGTTGGCGCAGGCCGTGATACAGCCGACGCCGCCGCGCCGCATCAGCGGCAGCATGTTCTCGTCGGAGCCCGAGAACGACGCGAAGCCCGGGAACCGCTCGGCGGCGCCGGCCATGTTCTCGAGATCGCCGGACGAGTCCTTCATGCCGACGACGGTCTTCGGATAGGCCTTCAAGAGCATCTCGATCAGGTTGAAGGTGATCGGCACGTTGGAGACCTGCGGGAAGTGATAGAGGAAGATCTTGAGCCGGTCGTCGCCGACCCGCTGGATGACGTCGGAGAACGCCGCGAACAGGCCCTCGTCCTTGTTGTTCTTGTAGTAGAACGGCGGCAGCATCAGCACGCCCTTGGCGCCGATGTCGATGGTCGCCTTGGTCAGCGCCACCGTGTCCGGCGTCGCGCAGCAACCGGTGCCGGGCATCATGACGTCGGCGGGAACGCCGCGCTCAACCAAGCCCTCGATGATGCCGATCCGCTCCTTGAGGCCGAAAGAATTGGCCTCGCCCGTCGTGCCGAGGACGCCCAGGCCGTCGCAGCCGTTGGCGAGCAGCCACTTGCAGTGCGCCGCCATGCGGTCGAGATCGGCCGAAAGGTCCGGCTTCACCGGCGTCAGAACGGCGGCGAAAACGCCTTTGTAAGGGGAATGGGTCTCGGTCACGTTCGTTTCTCCTCGTTGTCGCCGGTCACTTCGGCCAGCTTACTATGTGGTTTTCGAGATCGTCCGTGTCGCGCTCGGATACGATGCGGCCACGGACGGAAATGCCGACCTCCTCGACGGTCTTCGGATCGCCCGAGACCAGGGGGTGCCACCAGTTGAGATCCTTGCCTTCGGCGAGCCGCCGGTAGGCGCAGGTCGTAGGCAACCACGGAATCCGCCCGACGTTCAAGGGGGTAAGTCGCCGGCAGTCGGGCACGAACCGCGTGCGCTGGTCGTAGCTGACACAGCGGCAACTTTCCAGGTCCAACAGCCGGCAGGCGACGTCGGTATAGAGAATCTCGCCGGTGTCCTCGTGCTCCAGCTTGTTGAGGCAGCAGCGGCCGCAGCCGTCGCAGAGCGATTCCCATTCCTCGGCCGACATCTCGGCGAGTTTCTTACGTTTCCAGAACGGCGGTTCCGCGTCCTTCTTGGATTTCTTCTTGCCGAAGCCGAGCATGATTTGCGCCTCAGACGCTGTCTTCCATGTCGATCAGGTGGATGAACGAGCCCTGCACGCGGCGGTCCGCCAGGCCGGTCTCGCCCAGTTCGTTGCCTTCCGCGTCCTCGATCCGGAACAGCGGCAGTCCCGGCCCTTCCTCGATCACGGTGGCGTAGTGGAATTCGTGCCCGCGGTAGCGCCGGCGCGCCGGGCCGAGGGGCCCGTTCTTGGCGAGGGTCGCCCGCCGGTAGCCGAGATGCAAGCGGCGCTTGGCGAACGACGTCTCCAGTGGCAAGAGACCCGCCATCGGGTGACGCCGGCCGTCCGCGTCGGTCATGCCGTTGCCGAGCACCATGTAGCCGCCGCACTCGCCGTAGATGGCCTTGTTCTCGTCGGCGGCGCGCTGCAGGCCCTCCATGAAGTCCCAGTTGGCGGCGAGCCGGCCGGCGTGCAATTCCGGATAGCCGCCCGGCAGGTAGATGGCGTCGGCCTTGACGCTCGGCGCCTGATTGGTGAGCGGCGAGAAGAAGCTGATCTCGGCGCCGGCCTTGCGCCAGCCCTCGATGACGCTCGGATAGGCGAAGGCGAAGGCGTCGTCGCGGGCGACCGCGATGCGCTGGCCGTGCGGTTGTATAGGCACCGGCCCATCCATCTTCGGCCGCACCGCCCACGGCCGCATGACGCGCCGGAGCGCCGGAATGTCGAGGTGCGCGCCGATCCACTCGGCGGCGCGTTCGAGGAAGCTGTCGAGGGACGCATGCTCGCTCGCCTGCACAAGGCCGAGGTGCCGTTCCGGCAGCGTGAGCGCATCGAGCCTCGGCAGACAGCCAAACACCTGCAACTCGGGCTGGAAGCGCTTCAGGGCGTTCGCCAGGATGTCGCCGTGCCGCGGGCTGCCGACCTTGTTGAAGATCACGCCGGCGACGTCGATGGCCGGCCGGTGCTCGGCGAAGGCCTTGGCGACGACCGCCGCCGACGCCGCCTGCCGGGCGGCGTCGATCACCAGCACCACGGGCCAGCCGGCGATCTCGGCGAGCGCCGCCGTCGAACCGTCGTGCTTGTCATCGCTGGGCTCGGCCCCGTCGAAGAGACCCATCACCCCCTCGACGACGATGTCGTCGGCGGTGGCCGCCAGTTCGGCGGCGAGCTGCGCCAGCGTCTGCTCGCGCATGCCCCAGGGATCGAGGTTCGGGCAGGACCGGCCGGTGGCGGCGGCATGGAAGGCCGGGTCGATGTAATCGGGGCCGACCTTTGCGGAGACCACGTCGACGCCTTCGTTCCGGAGCCGGCGCAACAGGCCGAGCGTGACGAGGGTCTTGCCGCTGCCGGACGCCGGTGCCGCAATGATCAGACCGCCGCCGGGAACGCCGGTCAGTCGCCGTGTGGTCACAGAAGCTTTCCGATCCTCTCGGCCATGGTTTCGGCCGAGGTGCCGTGCGAGAAGTGCGTCACCAGCTTGCCGTCGGGGCCGACGAAATAGATGATCGACGTGTGGTCGACGGCATAGTCGCTCTTGTCCTCGCCGGAGGGCGCGTTGAGCCGGTAATAAACCCGGTACGCCTTCGCCACCGCGTCGGTCTGCTGCGTGGTGCCGGTCAAGCCGACCAGTGCCGGGTGGAAGTAGGCCACGTATTCCTTCATCTGTTCGACCGTATCGCGGGCCGGATCGACGGTGATGAAGATGGGCTGAATCTTGTTCGCCTTCTCGCCCAGCATGTCGAGGGCGTTCGCCATGTCGGTGAGCGCCGTCGGGCAGACGTCTGGACAATAGGTGTAGCCGAAATAGATCAGCAGGTACTTGCCGGCGTAGGTCTTCTCGGTAACGGTCTCGCCGTACTGGTTGAGCAGCGTGAACAGACCGCCGACGGAGGGGCCACTGTCGCTCTTCGACGCCTGACCGCCGGATTTCTGGCCCATGCTCGGCAGGTAGGTCTTGCCCAAAAGCGCGACCACGCCCGCGACGCAGACGATGGCCAGGAGCCAAAGCGTGAGGCGCCCGCCGGACGGCTTCTTGGCCGGCGGCGGCGGCGGTGCCGCCGCCGTGTCGACCTTCGGCGCGGCGGGCTTCTTGTCGACCGGTTTCTCTGCCATTCGGACCTCGACGTTTCCTGGCGCCATCATAAGCCGCCGCCGCCGATCATCAAGGGGCGGCGGCCTTCCGCACTCCTGGCGAGCCGGCTGGCGGCGCCGGGCCGGGACACGTAAACTCCCGCTATGGAAGGAAGAAAACCCACCGGGACGCTGCGACGGGGCTGGACCACCGGCGCCTGCGCCGCCGCCGCCGCCGCGGCCGCGTACCGGGCGCTCCTGACCGGCCGCTTCCCCGACGCGCAGTCGATTCGCCTGCCGAAGGGGGAAATCCCGACGTTCCAACTGGAGCGGCGGGACATGGCGGACGGCGTCGCCACCGCGTCCGTCATCAAGGACGCGGGCGACGATCCGGACGTCACGCACGGCGCCGAGATCGTCGTCAGCGTGCGGCGAAACGGCGGTGGTCTCTCCTTCAAGGCCGGTCCCGGCGTCGGCACCGTGACCCTGCCGGGCCTGCCGCTCGCCGTCGGCGAGCCCGCCATCAACCCCGGCCCCCGCGCCATCATCGCCGCCGCCGTCGGCGCGGTCGCCGAGGAATTGGACGGCGACGGCGCGATTGAGATCACCATCTCGGTACCGAACGGCGAGGCCCTCGCCGCCAAGACCATGAACCCGCGCCTCGGCATCAAGGGCGGCATCAGCATCCTCGGCACCACCGGCGTCGTCGTGCCGTTCTCCTGCGCGTCCTGGATCCATTCCATACACCGGGGCGTCGACGTCGCCCGGGCGCAAGGGATCGGACATCTGATCGCCGCCACCGGCTCGACCTCGGAAGCGGCGGCGCGGACCCGCTATTCCGGCATTTCCGAGCAGGCGCTGATCGACATGGGCGATTTCGCGGGCGGGCTGTTGAAGTATCTCCGCCGAAATCCGGTTCCGCGCCTGACGCTGGCCGGCGGTTTCGCCAAGCTGACGAAACTGCAACAGGGCGCGCTCGATCTGCATTCCTCGCGCTCGGAAGTCGACATGGCGCGGCTCGCGGCGACGGCCGGTGAAGCCGGCGCCGGGGCCGAGACGGCGGACGCCATCGGCGCCGCCAACACCGCCATGCAGGCGCTCACCCTCGCGCAGGACGCCGGCGTGCCGCTCGCCGACGCGGTCGCGAAAGGGGCGCGGGAAACGGCGCTCGCCAGCCTGGCCGGCGGCACCGACGTGGAAGTCCTGATTTTCGACCGCGCCGGAAAGGAGGTCGGGCATGCCCCCTTCGCCACGTAAACCGAGGAAGACGGTCCTCATCCTCGGCGGCACGGCGGAGGCGCGAAAGCTCGCCGGCGCTCTTGTCGCGGCGCATGGCGATGCGCTCCGCGTCGTCACGTCCCTGGCCGGCGCGACGCGGGAGCCCCGAAAGCCCGCCGGTGAGACGCGCATCGGCGGTTTCGGCGGCGCCGACGGCCTCGCGGACTATTTGCGCGCGGAAAAGGTCTCGCTGCTGATCGACGCGACGCATCCCTTCGCCGCGCAAATCTCGGCGCACGCGGCGGCGGCCGCCGAGGCGACGAACGTGCCGCTGCTCGCCCTCGTCCGCCCGGCCTGGACGCCCGCACGGGGCGACAAATGGATCGACGTTCCGGACGTCCAGGCGGCGGCCCGGGAAGTGGCGGCGCGCGCGAAGACATGTCTGCTCACCACCGGCATCAAGGACCTAGCGGCTTTTGCGAGCATCTCCAACGTCCGCCTGATCGCCCGCGTCATGGAACCGTCGGACGACGCAGCGTTTCCGGGGATCGAACCGATCGTCGGCAGGCCCCCCTACTCGTTGGCGGCGGAAACCGCGCTTTTCCGGGATCTCGGCATCGACACGCTGGTGAGCAAGAACGCCGGCGGCGGCGCGACGCGGGCGAAGCTGGATGCGGCGCGTGACCTCGGGCTCGAGGTGATCATGATCTCGCGCCCCACCATGCCGGCCCGCGACGAGGTGGCGAGCATCGAGGATGCGCTCGCCGCCGTGCGCGACCGTCTCGGACGGTGAATTGAACCACAAAGACACAGAGAAGAAGCCTTTTCTTCCCGCATGCCGCTGTTCGTTTCGATTGATGAAGATGTTGCGGCTTCGCCGCGTTTCCGGTCGGCATCGCCGACCAGCATCTTCCTTCTCTGTGCCTCTGTGCCTCTGTGGTTTTACTTCTTCGGCCGGAGCACGTGATGATGATCGGCGGCATATAGCCGGGAATCGTCGAAGCCTTCCGGCGCCAGTACGCGGCCGACCAGGATCAGCGCCGTGCGCGTGAAGCCCGCCTGCTTCACCTTGTCGCGGATGTCGGCGAGGGTGCCGTGCACGAACGCCTCGTCCGGCCAGCTGACGCGGTAGGCGACGGCCACCGGACAGTCGGCGCCGTAATGCGGCGTCAGCGTGCGCACCACGTGCGCGAGATTGTTGACCGACAGGTGAATGGCGAGCGTCGCACCGGACTTGCCGAGGGTTTCCAGGTCTTCCCCTTCCGGCATGGAGGATGAGCGCACGGCGGTGCGCGTCAGGATCACCGTCTGCGCGACGTCGGGCAGCGTCAGCTCCCGTTTCAGCACCGCCGACGCGGCGGCGTAGGCGGAAACGCCCGGCGTCACGTCATAGGCGATGCCGAGCGCGTCCAGGCGGCGCATCTGCTCCGCGATGGCGCCATAAAGGGACGGATCGCCGGAATGCACGCGGGCGACGTCGTGCCCCGCCTCGTCGGCGAGACGCATTTCCTCGACGATCTGATCCAGATGCATCGGCGCGGTGTCGAGGACACGGGCGTCGGGCCGCGCCTCCGCGATCACCGCTTCCGGCACCAGCGAGCCCGCGTAGAGGACCACCGGCGCGGCGCGGATCAGATTCAGACCGCGCACGGTGATCAGGTCGGGCGCGCCGGGGCCGGCGCCGATGAAATGAATGGTCATTGGCCTCGCAACACACCGCTCAGGACGTCGAGAATGAGATTGGTGCCCTTCTGAACGAGGACGACGTCATTGTCGACGATGATCCGCTCCAGCGTGTCCTGGAGTTTCGGCAACTTCTGTTCGAGGTCGGGCGGCAGGTCGGCCTTCATCAGACCGGGCGGCAGACGGTTGCCGCGCTTGGCGAGGCCCGGGGGCAACTGATCGCGCTTGGCGAGACCCTGCGGCAGGCCGTGGCCACGGCCTTGTCCCTTCGCCTTCTTTTCCTTGCCCTTGTCCTTGTCCCTATTCTTCTTGTTCTTGCCCTTGTCTTTTTCGTCGTCGTCTTCGTCGGCGCGCTTGCCGAAGTATTCCTCGATGATGCGCTTCTCGGCCTCCTTGAAGACGACGCCGGCGAGATCGCCCAGAGTTCCGGGTGCCTGTCCGGCGGGGGCCGTCGTCGCCTGGGCATGGGCCGCGGGCGCGGCGATCAGCATCGCAATGAAAATCAGGATCGGACGCATGGGTGCTCCTTCTCAGTTCTTGTCCATCTTCGCCGCGTAACCGCGCGGCGTGTAGACCCACGTTCGAGCACCCCGTTCGGCGCGCCGGGTCTGTGACGCGCCGATCAAAACCAATGCCAGCATATCGACCATATCGACGGCGAGGTCTGTGAGCGCGATCACGTCCACCCGTTCGCCGTCCCGGCCGAGATTTCGCGCGAGCACCACCGGCGTCCCGGCCGGCCGGTGCCTGAGCAGGATTTCCTTCGCCGCCTGCAGCTGCGTGCGGCGCCGCTGCGAGACGGGATTATAGAAGGCGACGACGAAGTCGCCCGCCGACGCCGCCTCGATCCGTTTCTCGATCACCGCCCAGGGCGTCAGGAGATCGGAGAGCGAGATCAGCGCAAAGTCGTGCCCGAGCGGCGCGCCGATGCGGGCCGCCGCCGCCTGCACCGCCGAGATGCCGGGCGTCACCGCGATATCAAGACGGTTCCACGCCGGATCGTTCTCCCGGTCCAGTAGCTCGAAGGCGAGCGCCGCCATGGCGTAGATGCCGGCGTCGCCGGAGCTGACCAGCGCCACGTCGCGGCCCTCGGCGGCGAGTTCCAATGAACGGCGCACCCGCGCTTCCTCTTCCGACAATTCCGACATGTGCCGGCGCTTGCCGTCGATGAGCCCACCCAGAAGATCGAGATAGAGACCGTAGCCGACGACGTCGGTCGCCGCCCGCAGCATCGCCGTCGCTTCCGGCGTCCGCCACGCCGAGTCGCCGGGACCGATGCCGACGATGGAGAGCCGGCCGCGCGGCAGGCCGGCGGTCATGGGATCGACGGGCGCGTCGGCGCGGGCGACGGCCGCCGTGGCGCGTTCGGATTTCCGCTTCGGAACGGTAAGCGACGCTTCGGCGCCCGCAACCGCCAGCGCGGCTCCTTCGGCGACACCGTGGCAGCCCACTTCCGCGAACACGACGTCGGACGGATTGGCGAGGCGCGGCGTTTCCGTTTCCAGACGGGCGGCGTCGAAGAACCGGGCCGGCACGCCGAGATCGGCGGCGAGGTCGAGCACGGCCCGCTCGTCCGACTTGAGATCGAGGGAAGCGACGCAGGCGACCGACTTTTCCGCGAGCCCGGCGTCGGCCAGCGCCGCGCGGGCGAGCGCCGCCAGTTCCGCCGGGTCGCAATTCCGCTCGCAGCCGACACCCAATGTCAGCACCTTCGGATGCAGAACGAAGACATCCGCTTCAGTGGGACATGCCGCCGCCGTCACGCGCACCGCCGGCCGCACGGTCGGATCGTCGGCGAACGCCGCGCCGCCGGCTTGGAGCCAATCGAGATCGCATCCGGCGTCGTCGATCAGCGCCACCGGTTTGCCGGCGAGGAGCGCCGCCGCGACCGCCTTGGCGGCATCCGGATTGCCGACCGCCCAGCCCGCCGGCGGATCGTCGAGGGCGAAGCCGAGCCCGACGTCCCCCGCCGTCGTCACCGACGCCGGTACGCCTAGCACCGCCGCGAGATCGCGGGCGAGTTTGTTGCCACCGCGATGACCGCCCAACAGCGGCACGACGGCACTGCCGTCCTCGGCCAGCGCCAGCACCGGCGGCTCTTCACGCTTATCAGTGAGCACGGGGGCGAGCAGCCGGATCACGATGCCGGCCGCCGCGACGGCGACGATCGGCGCTCCGGCCTGGAACAGATCGCGAAGGTGCGCGCCTGCGTCGGTGAACGGCACGTCCGGCGCGTGCGTGCGGTCCTTCTTGCCGTGCACCGCCGATCCGGGCAGCGCCGGTTGGAGCCGCCGCGCCAGCGCCTCGCCCCGGTCCGTCAGCACGAAGAAGACGGGCGCCGTCATGCGTCCGCCGCCTCGGCGCGCCGCACCAGGATCATGGAAAAATAAGGCGCCTTATCGAGCGTGACCTCGGCGAGCGGATGGACGGTTTCGTCGGCGAGCGTCGCCCGCTCGACATAGACCGCACCGTCGAGACGGCCCAGACGTTCGAGGACACGCCGCACCTTGGCGAGATGCCGGCCAACCTTCATCACGGCGACGGCGTCGGCGCCTTTGATTCGGGCTTCCAGCGATTCCTCTGCGAGCGGCGCCGGCACCACCGAAAGAACCTGGTTCCGGGACACCAGCGGCACGCCGGCCCGGGCCGCGCAGGCGCCCAAGGACGAGACGCCCGGCACCACCTCGGTCGGGAAGTCGGTGGCGAGGCGGCCGAACAGATACATGAAAGAACCGTACAGAAACGGGTCGCCCTCGCAGAGCACGGCGACGTCGCGGCCGGCCCGCAAGTGCCCGGCGATTTCCGCCGCGTACGTGTCGTAGACGTCGTCGGCCGGAAAGTTGCCGGGAACCATCGGCGTCGCGATGACGATCTCCGTCTTGCCGTCCGGGATGTGCGGCGCGGCGATGCGGCGCGCCATGCTCTCGGTCCCGTCGGCCGGCGCCGGATAGGCGATGACGTCGGAGGCCGCGATCAGGCGCACCGCCTTCAACGTCAGGAGTTCCGGATCGCCCGGGCCGACGCCCAGACCGTACAGCCGTCCGCTCATGTCTTCCCCCAGCGCCACTGCAACACGTCGATGGCCGACTTGAAGGCGGTGAAGCCGCCGACCGGTTCCGCCCGCGAGATGCCGATCCGCACCAGTTCGCCACCCATGCGTGCCGCCGCCCCTTGCAGGACCGCCTGCGCCTCCAGCGTCACCGCGTTGGCGACGATGCGCCCGCCGGGCCGCAACGCCGCCCGGGAGACGTCGATCAAGTCCGGATGCTCGGCGATGCCGCCGCCGATGAAAACGGCGTCCGGCGCCGGCAGATCGGCGAGCACGCCCGGCGCGTCGCCGACGACGACGGTGAGGCTCACCGCGCCGAGCCCGCTGGCGTTCGTCTCGATCCTCGCCGCGCGGGCGGCGTCGCGCTCGACGGCGACGGCCTTGGCTGAGGGTTCCAAGCGCAACCATTCGACGGCGACGGTGCCGTTGCCGGCGCCGACGTCCCAAAGCGTCTCGCCCGGCAGCGGACCGAGCGCCGCCAACGTCACGGCGCGCACCTCGCGTTTGGTGATGTTGTTGTCATGCTCGAATGTATCGTCCGGCAGTCCGGGCGCTCGGCTTAGCCGCAGCGCGTCCGGGCCGGCGACGCATCGGACGGCGATCACGTTGAGATTGTCGAAGGAGCCGGACCAATCGCCGCCAGCGGCGCCGTCGACGCGGCGCTCGGAGGCACCTCCCATGCGCTCGAGGACGGTCATGGCGCTGTCACCGAAGCCCCGCGCCACGAGCAGCCGCGCCACGTCGGCGGGCGTCTCGCCGGTGCGGCTCAGGATCAGGAGCCTCGCGCCCGGCTGCACGAACGGCACCAGTCCTTCGAACGGCAGCGCGTGCACGCTGACGCAGGCCAGCATCGGATCGTCGAGGGGCCACAGCATCCGTGCGGCGGCGAGCGAATATGCGCCGACGGTCGGCAGCACGCTGACGGCCTCGGCGCCGAAGCGATGGATCAGCCGCGCCGCGATGCCATGCCGAAGCGGATCGCCGCTCGCCAATACGACGACGGACTTTCGTTCGCGCTCAACCCCGATCCTTTCGACGACGCCGGCGATGTCCTTGCCCCACGGCATACGCGCCTGACCGTCGCGTTCGGGGACGAGAGCCAGATGACGGTCGGCGCCGACCAACAGGTCCGCCGAACGGATAACGGCGCGGGCGGCGTCGGCGAGACCCGCGAGACCGTCCTCGCCGATGCCGACGACGGTGACGATCCCGCTCACGACAATCCCCCCGCCAGGGCGTTGACGGCGGCGGACGCGATGGCGCTGCCGCCGATGCGGCCCCGGAGCGTCAGGTAGTCGAGGCCGGAGCCGTCGGCGATCAGCGCCTCCTTCGATTCCGCCGCGCCGACGAAACCGACCGGGAAGCCGAGCACGACGGCGGGCCGGGGCGCGCCGTCGGCCAAGAGTTCGAGGAGGCGAAAGAGCGCCGTCGGCGCGTTGCCGATGCACACCACCGCGCCTTCCAGATACGGCGTCCATAATTCGACGGCCGCCGCCGAACGTGTCGTCGCCGCGGCCTTGGCGCGGTCGCGCACACCCATGTCGTCCAACGTGCAGATGACGGAATTATCCGCCGGCAGCCGCGTCCGGATGATGCCGGCCTCGACCATGCGGGCGTCGACCAGGATCGGCCGTCCGGCCTGAAGCGCACGCCGCCCCGCCGCCACCGCGTCCGCCGTGAAGGCGATGTCGGCGGCGATGGCCGGGATTCCGCAAGCATGGATCAGCCGGACCGCGACTTCCGCCACGTCGGCCGGAAAGCGCGCGAGATCGGCTTCCACCCGCACGGTGGCGAAGGACTGGCGATAGATCGCGTCCGGATCGCGGAGATAGTCCATGGCGGATCGTCTCAGCCGCCGTTGCCGCGCCGGGTCCCGTGGTCGTACGAATGCCCATGATCATGGTCGTGGTCATGCTCGTGGCTATGCCCGTGATCATGACCGTGCGCGTGATCGTGCGAATGGCCATGGGAATGATCGTGCGAATGATCGTGCCCATGATCGTGGGCGTGATGGTGGCCGTGCCCATGATGATGATCGTGCCCATGATCGTGGTGATGGCCGTGCCCGCGGCCGAGATAGACGCCCCGGTCCTCGGCGTTTTCCTCGACGCCGGCGCCGACCACGTGATGATGGTGGCCGGCCTGCGCCATGCCCTGCTCGTCCTCGAAGCCGAGCACCTGCGTGCGGTACTTGCAGAGCTGACAGTTCATGGCGTTCGATTCGCCGCCGTCGAGCGCCTGATGGATGCGTTCGATGAACGTGTCGATGACGTAGTCCTGATCGTTGAGATAGCCGGCCTTCACGAACTGGATTTCCGGGTGCGCCGCCGCCGCCTCGTCGACCCACTTGTAGATGCGCCGCACCAGAATGCCGGTGAAAAGGAAATACGGGAACACGACGATGCGCCGGTAGCCGAGCCGAACCGCGCGCTCCAACCCGGCGTCGACGAGCGGAAAGGCGACGCCGGAAAAGCTGACCTCGGCCCAGCCGAAGCCCATGCCTTCCCACAGCATGCGCGCGACCTTGGAGATATTGGAATTGGCGTCGGGATCGTTGGTGCCGCGTCCGACCACCATCAGCAGCGTCTCTTCACGGGTCACGTCGCCGCCGGCGGCGTCGCAGGCCTCGGCGACACGGACCTCGGCGGCCTTCAGCATCTTCGGGTCGATGGCGAGGTCGCGGCCGAACACGACCTCGATCCCCGGGTTCTCGCGGCCGAAGGTGTTGATCTCCGACGGCAGATCGTTCTTCACGTGGCCGGCGGCGAACAGCATGCCGGGCAGCGCGACGATGCGCTTGGCGCCGCGGTCCTTCAGCTTGTCGAGGCCGGTGCGGATCACCGGCGTCGCGAATTCCAGGAAGCCGCTTTCGATATCGTTGTCGGGCAATCGGTCGCGCAGCCGCACGGCGAGGTTGTTGAATTCGTCCACGGCGGCCTTGTCGCGGCTGCCGTGGCCGCAAAGCATGATGGCGGTATTCTCGAGCATCGCTTGGTCCTTGCCTTCGAGCGAGGGCGCGTCGCCGCGCCGATTATGAGGGGCTGGTCATGGCCTCCGGCCCCGTCGGGTCGAGGACTATCGCAGGAAAGAACCGCGAGAGAAAGGCTCGCGGACGGCCAATTGTATCGTTTTCCCGTCAGACGGCGGCTTCGGTGCGGGACGGCGGCAGCGAGGCGGCGCGCATTTCGTACTGCTTGGCTTCCTCGATCCGGTCGAGGGAGCGAAGCAGGGCCGCGTAGTTCTTGAGACCGGTCACGAGGGACGGGTGTCCAGGATCGAAGGTCCGTTCCTTGATGCCGAGTGCCCGCTTCAGAAGCGGCTCGGCGGCTTCCAGGTTGCCCTGCTTCTTGTAGAGCAGAGCGAGGTTGTTGAGATCGGTGGCGACGCTCGGATGATCGTAGCCGAGCACCTTCTCGTCGATCATCAGCGCGCGGCGGTAGAGCGGCTCCGCCTGATCGAAGCGGCCCTTCGAATAGTGGATGAGGGCGAGGTTGTTGAGCGAGGTCGCGATGTCCGGATGGTCGGAGCCGCGTGTCCTGTTCCTTGGCGCCGACGCCCTTGTCGCGCAGCAGTTCCTGCAGCTTCTGGAAGGCCTGATTCTCGGCGTTGATGGGGCGCTGCTCGCGGGGCGGCGCGTCGTCCTCGTCGGCTTCCGCGAGGGCGCGGCGGCGGCCGAATCGGCTGCCGATCATCGTACCGGCGAACGCCGCAATGGCGGCGACGACGGCGATGATCGCCCATTGCGGTATGGAATCGAGTACGCCTTCAACGCGAGCACCCAAATAGCGCGGACCGGCACCCAGTTGCCGGGCCGTTTCGGGAGACTCGGTCAAAATCGGTTTCTTTTCAAGCCATTCCGCCGTTTCCGGCGCGGCCGCCGTTGACGAAGCGGCCGGCTTCGCTGCACCTTGCGTTATGTTGTTGCTCGGTCTCGTCGGCGGCCCGGTCCATTTCGACCCGATTTTCCTGCTCCTGATCGCCATGGCGGTCGAGGGATACATGGGCGACGCCGCCTTCCTGTTCCGCCATGTGCCGCATCCGGTGGTCGTGATCGGCCGCGCCATCGGCTTTCTCGACGACAAGCTCAACCGCGACTGGCGGTCCGAGACCGACCGCGCCATCCGCGGCGCCATCACCGTCGCCGTGATGGTCACGGGCGCCGCCGCGTTCGGGCTGGCGCTGATGTGGCTGACCCTCATGACGCCCTTCGGCTGGCTGCCGGAATTGCTGCTCGTCACATCGCTGATTGCCGGGCGCGGCCTCTACGACGCCGTCGCCCGGGTCGCCGCGGGGCTGGAAACGGATGGACTCGCCGGCGGGCGCGACGCGGTCCGCCACATCGTCGGGCGCAATCCGGAATCGCTCGACGAGGGCGGCGTGGCGCGGGCCGCCATCGAGAGCCTGGCCGAGAATTTTTCCGACGCCTACATGGCGCCTGTCTTCTGGTACGTGCTGCTCGGCCTGCCCGGCATCCTCGTCTACAAGACCGTCAACACCATGGACAGCATGATCGGCCACATGACGCCCCGGCACCGGGCCTTCGGTTTCACGGCGGCGAGGCTCGACGACGCGCTGAACGCCGTGCCGGCGCGCTTCTCCGCGTTCGTGTTCGCCGCCGCCGCGCTGTTCGTGCCGACCGGCAACGCCCGGGCAGCCCTGAAAACGGCGTTCCGCGACGCCGGCAAGCACCGCTCCTTCAACGCCGGCTGGCCGGAGGCGGCGGCGGCAGGCGCCCTCGGCCTCGCATTGGCCGGGCCGCGCCGCTACGGCGATCATGTGGTGGAGGACGCCTGGATGGGGGACGGCCGGGCGCGCGCGACGGCGAACGACATCCGCCGTGCGCTTTATCTTTACGGCGTCGCCTGCCTGCTGGTCGGCGGCATGGTCGCCGCCCTCGCCCTCATCCGTCTGCAGGCGTGACAGGTCCGGCGCGACGCGGCGTCGATCATCCCCATCCGCCGCCCGACTAAATTCCACCCGTCACCCCGGATTTACCCGCCCCGGATTTAATCCGGGGTCCGGGTCCACTGATCGCGTCACGACGGATTTTTAAGTGTGGACCCCGTGCCCCCGGAACGGCGTCCGGGGCAGGCAAGCCCGGGGTGACGAGCGGTGGTTCGAGCGACGCTTCATTTCCAACCAATCCGTCACCCCGGATTTATTCCGGGGTCCACTGCCGACGTCACGACGGGTTTTTAAGTGTGGACCCCGGGATCCCGAAACGGCGTCCGGGACAGGCGAGCCCGGGGTGACGAGCGGTTGTTCGACCGACGTTTAATTTCTTACCAATCCGTCACCCCGGACTTGATACGGGGTCCATCTTCCACTCCGTGCCGCTTGCCACATGGACCCCGGATCGCAAGGTCCGCCAGGGGAAACCGTTGGTTTCCGGGCGCACCTAGCGTCCGGGGTGACGAAAGAAGGGTTAGGATTTTGCGGCACCCGCAAGCGCCAGCAGCCCATTAACGTCGAGGTGCGCTTCCAGGTGCGCCGCGAGCGCGTCCAGGGTCCGCTCGACCCGGCCCTGGTAATCCTCGTTCGCGAACGTCCCCGCCCGTAGCCGTTCCAGGAACCGGCGGCGGAAGTCGTCCGACGCGAAGACGCCGTGCAGATAGCCGCCCATGACGCGGCCGTCCGCCGACACGGCGCCATCGGGTCGTCCATCGCTCAACGAAAGCCAAGGCCTAGCCGTGTCGGGGCCGTCGGTGACGCCGATATGCATTTCGTAGCCGGCGACGGCGGCGCCGGATGCCGCCTCTACGCCTGACGCCTCGACGAGCCGCTTGTCGCCGCCCATGACGGTCCGGACGTCGAGCATGCCGAGCCCCGGCGCGCCGCCCGGCGCGCCCTCGATGCCGTCCGGATCTTCGATAACGGACCCCAACATCTGATAGCCGCCGCAGAGACCAACCACGATCCCACCGCGCCGGCGGTGTGCGGCGATGTCGACGTCCCAGCCTTCGGCGCGGAGCGACGCGAGATCAGCGAGGGTCGCCTTGGAGCCCGGCAACAACACCACGTCGGCGACCGGCAGCGGCCGGCCCTGCTCGACGATTTCCACATGCACGCCGGGTTCCGCCGAGAGCGGATCGAGATCGTCGAAGTTGGCGATGCGCGGCAGGCGCGGCACGGCGATCACGATGTAGTCCGACCCGGCCACCGACGCCTGGCGGTTGTCGAGCGCCATGCCGTCTTCTTTCGGCAGTAACCCGGCCGCCGCAAAGAACGGCACCAGACCGAAGGACGGGAGGCCCGTGCGCTCGGCGATCATCTTCATGCCGTCCTCGAACAGCGCCGGGTCGCCCCGGAACTTGTTGACGATGAAGCCCTTGAGCCGCGCCCGGTCGGCATCCGAGATGACGGCGTGCGTGCCGACGATCTGAGCGATGACGCCACCCCGGTCGATGTCGGCGACGAGCACCACCGGCACGCCGGCGGCTTCCGCAAAGCCCATGTTGGCGATGTCGGCGGCGCGGAGATTGATCTCGGCCGGACTGCCGGCCCCTTCGACGAGCACGATTTCGGCCTGCCGGCGGAGCCGTTCGAAACTCTCCAGCACCGTCGGCAGCAGCTTCGGTTTCCAGGCGTAGTAGTCCCGCGCCTTGGCGTTGCCGGCCATGCGGCCCTGCACCACCACCTGGGCGCCGACGTCGCTCTGCGGCTTCAGGAGCACCGGGTTCATGTCGACGGAGAGCGGCACCCGCGCCGCCATCGCCTGCAATGCCTGGGCGCGGCCGATCTCGCCGCCGTCCGCCGTGACGGCGGCGTTGTTCGACATGTTCTGCGGCTTGAACGGCAGGACCTTGAGGCCCCGGTTGACGAGCGCCCGGCAGAGGCCGGCGACGAGCAGCGATTTTCCGACGTCGGAACCGGTGCCCTGGAACATCAGGGCCGGCGCGAGACCCTTATCTGCCAAGCGCGGCTCGCAGGCGTTCGGCGCGCGGCGTGTCGACGGCCGAGTTGGTGACGATGTTGGCCGGCTGCATGCCCTGGCCATACACGGCCTCGTTCAGGTCCTGCCGGCGCACCATGACGCCGCCCTCGAAGCTGGCGCCCAAAAAGCCGCCGAGCCGCGAGTTCGCGAAGGCCAGCACGTCGGCGCCGAAATTCGTGGTGGTCGAAGCTTCCATGCCGACGCCGTAGATGCCGACGGTGACGCCGGCGTCAGCGCCGAACTTGGCCTGGTCCTTGAGCACCGCATCGAGCGCCCCCTTGGAGCGGAGAATCAGGATCACTTCCGTGTCCTGGGCGCCGAATTGCAGGCCGAAGCTGCCGGCGCCCAAGGTGTAGAAGGCCGGCGCGCTCCAGCCCTTGCCGGGCATCCGCGCCATGAGCACGCCGTTGCCACCCTCGCCGCCGATGAAGAAACCGGCCTTGATGATGCGCGGGAAGATGGCGACCGCGTAGGCGTCCGGCAGGAACGACGCGAACTTCTTCAACCCTTCAATGGTCTGGAACCGTTCCACCGTCGCCACCGCCTGGTCGATCAGATGATCGGCTTTCAGTTGCGGCGTCGGCTCGAAGTTGGCACAGCCCGATAGGCCGAACAGGACCGCGGCGGCGAGTGCGAGAAATCTCCGGCGCATGCGTGCCTCCACCCCTTAGAATTCGATCCCGACCTGCGCCTTAACGCCGTCGCGGAACGGATGCTTGATTTGCGTCATCTCGGTCACGAGATCGGCGATCTCGATCAGTTCGTCCTTGGCGTTGCGGCCGGTGACGACCACGTGCAGATCGGCCGGCTTGGCCCGCAAGGTCTCGACCACCTCGTCCAAGGGCAGGTTGTCGTAGCGGAGCGGAATGTTGAGCTCGTCCAGGATGACCAGCCGGTAGCTCGGGTCCCGCATCATCTCCTTCGCCGTTTCCCAGGCCTTGCGGGCGGCGGCGATGTCGCGCTGGCGGTCCTGCGTTTCCCAGGAGAACCCCTCGCCCATGGACTTCATGACGCAGAGGTCGGGAAACTTCTCCAGCACCTTGCGCTCGCCCGTCGACCACGCGCCCTTCACAAACTGCACGATACCGACCTTCATGTCGTTGCCGATGGCGCGGATCGCCAGACCCATGGCCGCCGTCGACTTGCCCTTGCCCTTGCCGGTATGGACGATCAGCAGTCCCTTCTCGATGGTCTTGGTGGCGAGGATCTTGTCGCGCGCGGCCTTCTTTTTCGCCATCTTCTCGGCGTGCCGGGCGTCGAGCGCCGCCTCGTCCGTGTCGCTCTTGTCGGCCATGTCTCTCTCCGTTTGGCGAATCGCGCCATTATAGCGGATAGGGTGGGCCACGAAAGCGGGCCGGGCGCACTATGCGGCGGCGAGCCGCTCCAGCGTGCCGCGCGTGTCGTTGAGCCGGGGCTTCCAGAGACCCCGGTCCTGCGCTTCCTTGAGCCGGGCCGCCATGTCGCGGAGCGCATCCGGATTGTGGTCTTCCAGAAACTTCCGCACCGCGTCGTCGCCGAGGTAGGCGTCGAACACCAGATCGAAATGGTGATCCTTAACGCAGTGCGCCGTAGCGGCGAAGGCGAACAGATAGTCGACCGTCGCCGCCATCTCGAAGCCGCCCTTGTAGCCGTGCCGCATGACGCCGGCGATCCACTTCGGATTGACGACGCGGGCCCGCACCACGCGCGAGATCTCGTCGTCCAGCGCACGGACCACCGGACGCTCGGGCCGGGAATGGTCGTTGTGATAGATGCCGGGCTGGCGGCCGGACTGCACGCGGACGGCGGCGGCGAGGCCGCCTTCGAACTGATAGTAGTCGTCGGAATCCAGGAGATCGTGTTCGCGGTTGTCCTGATTGTGCACGACCGCCTGCACCCGGCCGAGCCGGCGCTCGAACAGCGAATGCTCCGCCGCCCCCTCGGCGCCCGAGCCGTAGGCGTAGCCGCCCCAGGCGACATAAGCGCGGGCGAGATCGGCTTCCGTTTCCCAGCCCTTCTCGTCGATCAGCGCCTGCAACCCGGCCCCGTAGGCGCCGGGCTTGGAGCCGAACACGCGATAGCCGGCGCGCTTGGCGGCCGCTTCGGCGTCCATGCCGGCGGCGACGAGCGACGCCCGTTCCTCGGCGGCGCGGGCCGCCAGCGGATTGACATCGGCCGACTCATTCAGGGCGGCGACAGCGCGGGCCGCGCTGTCCAACAAGTCGATCAGGGCCGGAAAGGCGTCGCGGAAAAAACCCGAGACGCGGACGGTGACGTCGACGCGGGGCCGCCCGAGCGTGTCGGCCGGCAGCACCTCGAAGCCGGTGACGCGCCGGGACGCGGAATCCCATGTCGGCCGCACGCCCATCAGCGCCAGCGCCTGCGCAATGTCGTCGCCGCCGGTGCGCATGTTGGACGTCCCCCAGGCCGAGATCGCCATGACGCGGGGCCAGTCGCCGTTGTCCTGCACGTAGCGTTCGACCAGCAACGACGCAGATTTCCAACCGAGGGTCCAGGCGGCCGGCGTCGGCACGGTGCGGGTATCGACGGAATAGAAATTGCGGCCGGTCGGCAGGGTATCCGGGCGTCCGCGGGTCGGCGCGCCGGAGGGGCCGGGTTCGACGAAGCGGCCGTCGAGACCGGCCAGCATGCCGGCGATTTCCGCGTCTCCCGACGCGGCGACGCGATGACGGAGATCGCCCTCGATCCAGGCCAGCACGTCCGACGTCCAGCGCCAAGCCGGTTCGGGCATGGCCCCGCCGGCAACGAGCCGCCGCGCCAGAAGCTCGATCCGCTCCACCGTGTCGCCGGCCGTCCGCCAAGGATCGGCGGCAAGCGATAGCAGCGCCGCCGGCCGCGAACCTTGCCAGGGTTCCGACATGTCGCAGTCCAACGGATCGAACTTGAGGCCGAGATCGACGGCGATGGCCCGGTGCAGCGACGCATCCTGGCCGGCATCGACGCCGCGCGGCACCCGCACCAGCGCCACCAGCAGATCGTCGAGCAGCCGGCCGGTCGGGCTTTCGCCGAAGACGTGCAGGCCGTCCCTGATCTGCATTTCCTTCAACTCGCAGAGATAGCCGTCTAGCTTGGCGAGCGCGCCGTCGGCGCTGTCGTCGACGTCGATGCCGATGTCGGCGTCGAGGCCGGTGGCCCGGCAGAGCGTCAGGATTTCCTCCGTCAGCACGCGGATGCGGCGCGGATCGACGCCCGCCGCTTCGTAGTATTCATCGACGAGCTGTTCCAAATCCTTCAATGGACCGTAGCTTTCGGCGCGGGTCAGCGGCGGCGTCAGGTGATCGACGATCACCGCCTGGGCGCGGCGCTTGGCCTGCGTCCCCTCGCCCGGATCGTTGACGATGAAGGGATAGAGATGCGGCATCGGCCCCAAGGCCGCTTCCGGGAAGCAGTCTTCGGAAAGCGCCAGCGCCTTGCCCGGCAGCCATTCCAGGTTGCCGTGCTTGCCCATGTGGCAGACGGCCTGGGCGCGGAATTCCCGCTCCAGCCAGCAATAGAAGGCAAGGTATGCATGCGGCGGCACCAGCGCCGGATCGTGGTAGCTGGCCGCCGGGTCGATGTTGTAGCCGCGCGCCGGCTGCAGGCAGACGGCGACGTTGCCGAGCCGGAACGCCGGGATCGCGAAGCGGCCGCAGTCGAGCTCGCCGGCCATATAGAAGGGATCGCCTTCCGGCGGCCCCCAACGGTCGAGCACCTGTTGGCGCACCCGCGCGGGCAGCGCGCCGAACCAGATCTGATAGTCGGCGAAGGACAGCGTTTCCGATACGTTGCGCCCGGCGAGGGCGGCGATATCGTTGGTGGGACCGGCCTTGATGCGCCGGACCAGCGCGTCGCCGTCGGCGGGAATATCGCCGACGCGGTAGCCGGCGTTGCCGAGGGCCTTCAGCAAACGCACCGTGCCGGCCGGCGTATCGAGGCCGACGCCGTTGCCGAGCCGGGCGTCCCGGTTCGGATAGTTGGCGAGCACCAGGGCGACCCGGCGCTCGGCGGCGGGCGTCGCCCGGAGCTTCGCCCAGTTGGCGGCGAGCCTCGCGACGAAGCGCATGCGGTCGGCGACCGGTTCGTAGCTGACGATATCGGTCTCGGTGGCGGCGTCGCGCCGGGCGTTGCCCTTGAAGGAGACGGCGCGGCTGAAGATGCGGCCGTCCACTTCCGGCAATGCCACGTTCATGGCGATGTCGCGGGCGGAGAGGCCGCGCGTCGAGCCTTCCCACGCGGCGAGGTTGGAGCCGGAGAACACCACCTGCAACACCGGGCAGCCGGCGCCGTCGAAGGGCGACGCCGCGCGCTTGGCGCCGGGGGCCGAGACGGAAAATCCGGTGGCGTTGAGGATGACGGCGGCGGGCGCTTCGGCCAGCAGCTCCTCGATGACGCCGGCGGCCAGCGGGTCCTTCAGGCTCTGCGCGAAGATCGGCAGCGGATTGAGACCGGCCGCCGCAAGCTCGCCGATCAGCGCGTCGACGGCCTTGAGGTTCCCCGACTGCACCAGCGCCCGATAGAAGACGAGGGCAGAGACCGGCGCGTCGGCTGTCCAGTGCGCCCGGACCGCCGCCAGATCGGGCGCGGTTTCGCCGGGCCAGTGGAGGCCGGCCCGCACCAGCGGCTTCGGTTCCAGCCATGGGGCGTCGGCGCCGGTCAGCGACGTCATATATAAGAGAAGTTGCCGGGCGTTATCCGGCCCGCCGTGCACGCCGTACTGCCAGAGCCGGTGCGCCGCTTCCGCGCCGAGCGTCGAATAGACACCGAGTTCCGGGTCAGGCTGGTCGTCGCCCGGCAGCACCGCGAGTTGGATTTTGCGGCGACGGCAGGTCTCAGCGATCTGATCGATGCCGTAGGGCCAGTAGCCGTGTCCGCCGAGCACCCGGACCACCACCAGCTTGGCGCCGGAAATCACTTGTTCGACATAAAGATCGACCGACATGTTGTGGCCGAGCTGCATGAGGTTGGCGAGCCGGAGCGACGGCAAACTGACGCCGGACGTTTCCAGCGCGGCGCGGGCGTCGGCGAGCATCGCGAGTTCCGTATCGGCGGCGGAGACGAAAACGATGTCGCCCGGCGTCTGTCCGAGGTCGACCGCTTCCGCGCCGTCGGCGATGGCGCCCGGTTGTGCCGCGAGAAGATGCATCTCCCGTCCGCTCCCGATCTTTCGCCGCGTGCCGTCGTCGAGCAGATCGGCCTTGTTCATCAGGACGAGATCGGC
>JAYOFL010000016.1:0-54025 GCA_038117205.1 Rhodospirillales bacterium
GCGCGGAGCATCCGGACCGTCGTCTCGCTCGCCGGCACGCGGAGCGCCACCGTCGGCAGGCCGGCGCTGGTCAGCGGCGCGATCCCGGCATCTTCTTTCGTCGGCAGCACGATGCTCAGCGCGCCGGGCCAGAACCGGGCGGCGAGCTTTTCGACGCGCGGGTCGAAGTGCGCCATGCGCCTGGCCGTTTCGATGTCGGGCACATGCACGATCAGCGGATTGAAGCTCGGCCGGCCCTTGGCGGCGTAAATCTTGGCGACCGCGCCGGCGTTCGTGGCGTCGCCGCCGAGGCCGTAGACGGTTTCCGTCGGAAAGGCGATCAGACCGCCGGCACGAAGAATCCGCGCCGCCTTGTCGATGGCGGCGTCGGAAATGCGTTCGATCGGGGCGGCGCCGGACACGGGGGACCCCGGCATTCTACGCGAGGTCGGGGACGCCGGGGCCGCGGGCGATGAAGTGCGGATTGCGGAATTCCGGCTTGCCGTAGCGGAGCGGGGAGCCGTCGAGCGTCACCACCTCGCCGCCGGCGTACATCAGTACCGCCTGACCGGCGGCCGTATCCCATTCCATGGTCGGGCCGAGGCGCGGATAGAGATCGGCCTTGCCCTCGGCGACGCGGCAGAACTTAAGCGACGATCCCGCCGTGATCCGCGTCTTCACCGGGAATTTCTTGAGGAAGGTTTCCACCTCCGGCGTCGCGTGCGAGCGGGACGCGATGGCGGTGATGCCCTTCGCCGGGGCCTGCCGGCAGGAAATCTGCGTCGCCTTTCCGGCGCCCGCGTACTGGGCGAAGCTGCCGGCGGGCGTCGCCAGATACGTGTCGTCGCTGACCGGCAGGTGCACGACGCCGAGCACCGGCAGGCCGTTCTCGATCAGGGCGATGTTGACGGTGAACTCGCCGTTCCGGGAGATGAACTCCTTGGTGCCGTCCAGCGGGTCGATCAGCCAGAACGGCTGGCCGTCGAGGGTCGGCAGGACGCCGGCCTCGGCCGCTTCCTCGCCGACGATCGGAAAATCGGTGGCGATACCGTCGCGGATGGCGGAAACGATCATCGCCTCGGCATCCCGGTCGGCGGCGGTGACGGGGGATTCGTCGGATTTGCGCTCGACCTCGAAATCGGTGGCGTAGACGTCCATGATGACGCGGCCGGCGCCGCGCGCGATTTCACCGAGTTGTTCGGCGAGACCCAGGGTGACGTTCAGGACCATCGGATTTCCTCTCCAGCGCGGCGGCCGCGACGATGCGGCGATGTCGTCGGACCTTCGCGCCGACGTCCCCGCGTGTCAACGGATCGGGGCGGAACGGTCAGCCGATATTCCAGATCGAGGCCGGATTCTCGAGGTCGTCGGCGTAGGCCTCCTCGGCGATGAAGCGGTTGGCCTGGAAATTCGGCGACCAGTGATCGAGCGCCATGCCGGCCTTGCGCTTCAAGTGCGCCAGGAACTGCCGGGGATCCGGTAACTGTTCCCAGACGGACGGCAGGAACAGCGCCCGGCGCGGACCGTCGGCGATTACCAGCCCGTCGACGCCGGGTCGCAGTTGCCGCAGCAGGTCGGCCTCATCGGCGATCGTCATCGGCGATTGCGGGCTGAGCACGGAAATGGAAAGCCGGAGACCCGCCAACTCCGGCGCCGTGACGGCACGGAAGCGGGGATCCTTGAAGGCCGTCTTGAAAGCGTTGTCGGCGACGTCGAGACCGAGCGGACGGTGTGCCACCGGCGAACCGATGCAGCCGCGCAGTTGCCGTTCCGCCGTCTTGAGGGTGACGAAACAGGCCCCCTGGGCGCGGAGTGGTTCCGGCTCGCGGGCCAGATCGACCGGCAGCGGCCGCCCGTTCCGGAGGCCGCAAGCGATGGAATTGCCGGCGAGCTTGAGAAGCCTCGCTCCATGCTCGGCGAGAAGCCGCTTGGTCGCTTCCTCGAACGCCGAGCCGTCCGGTGCCGCAGGTTGGGGCTTCGCCGTCACGGGCTTCGCCGTCTGCGACGGGCCGGCGGTGAGACGGATGTTGAGAGGAACGGCCTTGCGGACGACGGGCCGTTCGAAGAACGCCCACGAGCCGTAGCCGACCACCTTGTCCTTGCTGCCGGCGGTGTCGCCGGAATTCCTGAGATCGAGGGTTTCGACCGTCATGCCCTTGGCCTTGGCAAGGCGAAGGAGGCCGCCGACGGGGAACCGGCCGCAGGCGCCGCCCCGCTCGATGGCGGCCGGATCGAGGGTCTCAATGGCCTTGCAGGTGCGCCCGTCGATGGCGCGCGCGCTGTCGTAATCGAGGTAGTGGCTGAGATCGGAGCTGACGACGATCAGCGTTTCCGGCCCGCCCCAGAGGCGCTCCAAGACCTCGGCGACGGCTTCCGGGCTCGCCTCGCCGACGACGATCGGCACCAGCTTGAAATCGCCCAGCACCGTTTGCAGGAACGGGATGTGCACTTCCAGGCTGTGTTCCATCTTGTGCGTCGGGTCGAACACGCCGACCTGCGGCATGTCCAGGATCGACGCCTCGGCGTCCTTGTCGACCGGGACGCGCCCGAGCGGCGTTTCGAAGTAGTCGGCGCCCGACAGCGCCATGCCGCGCACGGCGACCCGGTGGCAGGGGCCGAGCAAGACGACCCGCTTGATCGTACCCGAGGCCGGCGCGATGCGGGCATAGGCGCTGGCGGCGATGGCGCCGGAATAGACGTAGCCGGCATGCGGCGCGATGATCGCTTTGGGCACGGCCCCGCTGGCCGCAGGCGCTTCGTTCAGGAAGCGCGAGACGTCCGAGGAAAGCTTGCGGGCGTCGCCCGGATAAAACTGGCCGGCGACGGCGGCGGCGCGGATCGCGGTCATCTGCAGAAACTCCTTTCGCCTGAGATCATCATAACGCCGTCGGTCCGCAAGGGGTAGGGCGGGATTTGCGCGGCGCCTTTCGCCGGGCCCTACCGGGACGGACGGTTGGGGACTATATTGTCCGCATGAGCGAGAACCACACACCGGTCGATGAAACCTTCGCCGACGCCGTGCCGGGCCGTTACTGGCACGCCCTCGACGACGGCCGCATCCAGTGCGACGTCTGCCCGCGCTTCTGCCGGCTGCGCGAAGGGCAGCGCGGACTCTGTTTCGTGCGTGGGCGTCAGAACGACCAGATCGTGCTGACCACTTATGGCCGCTCGTCCGGGTTCTGCATCGACCCGATCGAGAAGAAGCCGCTCAATCATTTTTTGCCGGGCACGCCGATCCTCAGCTTCGGCACCGCCGGCTGCAACCTGACCTGCACCTTCTGCCAGAACCACGACATCTCGAAGTCCAGGGAATTCGATAAGCTGCAATCGAAGGCGACGCCGAAGATGATCGCCGATGCCGCCGTCAAGACCGGCTGCCGGTCCGTCGCCTACACCTACAACGATCCGGTGATCTTCCTCGAATATGCGGTCGACGTGGCGCTCGCGTGCCGGGAACAGGGCGTCAAGAACGTCGCCGTCACCGCCGGTTACATCTGCGAGGAGCCGCGCGCCGAATTCTATTCGGTGATGGACGCGGCGAACGTCGATCTCAAGGGCTTCACGGAGGAGTTCTACAAGAAGCTCTGCTCTGCCGAGCTGGCGCCGGTCCTGGATACCCTCAAGTACCTCAAGCACGAGACGAACGTCTGGTTCGAAATCACGACGCTGCTGATTCCGGACGAGAACGACTCGGAAGCGGAAATCGAGGAGATGACGCAGTGGATCGTCGAAAACCTCGGCCCGGACGTGCCGATCCATTTCACGGCTTTCCACCCCGATTGGAAGATGCAGAACAAATCCCGCACGCCGCCGGCGACCCTGTTGCGCGCGCGTTCCATCGCCCTCAAGAACGGCATCCGCTACGCCTATACCGGCAACATTCACGACAAGGCGACGCAGAGCACCTATTGCCACAACTGCGGCAAACTGTTGATCGGACGGGATTGGCACCTGCTGTCGGATTGGAACGTGGACTTTTCCGGCAATCACCGGGGCGATTGCGCGGTGTGCGGCACGCCGCTGGACGGCGTTTTCGAGGAAAAGCCGGGCGATTGGGGCCGCAAAAGGGTACCGCTTCGGTTCAACTGACGGCGTGGCGTGGCGGTTTCGACCGCAATCCGTGACAAATCCCAGGCAACCTGCTAGATGCGCCGGCAATTGGCGGATCGAAACGGGCGGCCCCTGGTGACTCGGAAGCAAATCCTACTCATTCTCAAGATTCTGGTGTCGGTCGGGCTGATCTGGTTCCTGATCGGCAACATCGACCTCGGCGACGCCAAGGCCCGCGTCCTGGCGGCCGACCCCCGGTTTTTCGTTGCCGCCGTTGCCTTTCTGATCGTCCAGATGAGCGTTGCCGGCGCCAGATGGTGGGTTGTCATGCGCGCCATTGGGCATCCGCTGGCGTGGTCCGAATTGACCCGGCTGTTCTACATCGGGGTTTTCTTTTCGCAGGCTTTGCCGTCCGCCGTCGGCGGCGATCCGATCCGCATGTACATGGTTTACCGGGACGGCGTGCCGCTTTCCAAGGCGATCAACGGCGTCATGCTCGAACGCGTCGTGACGGTACTCGGCATCGTCGTCATGGTCGCGGTGGTGCAGCCGTTCTTCCTGCCCAAGCTGACGCCCGAGGTTCGGACAATGACGCTATTGGCGATCGCGGCGCTGGCGCTGGCGGCCATCGGCGGTACCGGACTCTTGATGGTTCTGGACCGGGTGCCGGAGCGGCTTAACCGCTTCAAGATCGTCCGCGGCCTCGGCCACTTGGCCGGAGATACCCGCGCGGTATTCCTGAAGCCGATAACGGCGGTGCACGCCCTCATCTGGGGCGTATTCTCGCAATTCAATGTGGCGTTCTGCGTCTTTCTCCTGGCGCTGGGGCTGGACATCGACGTCACGCTCTTCGACTGCCTGGTGCTGATGCCGCCGGTCGTGCTCGTCACGACCCTGCCGATCTCCATTGCCGGTTGGGGCGTGCGCGAGGGCGCCATGGCGTGGTCTTTCGGCCTGATCGGCATCGCGCACGACGCCTCCGTCGTATTGTCGATTTCCGTCGGCGTTCTCGGCATCGTTGTCGCCATTCCGGCCGGTATCCTCTGGCTCCTCAGCCGGCGGCGCGGCGAGACCGTTTCCGTGAACGAAGCGTCCGACGCCATCGACCAGGAAATCGAGCAGGAAAGCGCCGAGCCGGTATCAATGGAGAGCCCGCGGCCTTAAGGCGGAATGCGACCCCGCCGAGGGCCGGCCCTTGCGCGGCCCCGTGGGGCGATTACACTCGTTGGCAATCCCGGGCGCGCCGGCGCCCGTCCATCGCTCAACGAGGAATTTCCGATGAAGATTTCGTTCGCCGATCCCGCCAAGCCCGCCCGTGGCGTCGCCGTCGTGTTCGCCGCCGAAGGCGGCAAGTGGACCGCCACCGCCGCCGATCTCGACAAGCGCACCAAGGGGGCGCTGAAGCGCGCCGCCAAGGCCTGCAAGTTCGAGGGCAAGAAGGGTCAGGACATGACGGTGCTGGCGCCGGCTGGCGTCGGCTTGGAACGGATCGTCGCCATCGGTCTCGGCAAGGCCGCCGACATCGACGCGCGGGTCCTGAACGAAGCCGGCGGCGCCATCGTCGCTGCGACGTCGAAAACGGCGGCCACCGTCGAGGTGCATGTGGACTCGGTCGACCGCAGTAAGGTCGGCCCGGCGCAGATGGCCGCGGAAATCGCCTACGGCGCCTATCTCCGCGCCTATCGTTTCGACAAGTACCGCACCACGGAAAAGCCGGAAAAGAAGCCGGCGCTGCAGACGCTCGTTCTCCGGGTTCGTAACGCCGCCGCAGCCAAGCGGGCCTATGCGCCGCTCGGCAAGATCGGCGACGGTGTTCTCTTGACCCGCGATCTGGTGTCGGAACCGCCCAACGTCCTCTATCCGGCGGAATTCGCCGACCGCATCAAGAAGGAACTGACCAAGGTCGGCGTCAAGGTGACGATCCTCGGCGAAAAGGAAATGAAGCGGCTCGGCATGGGCGCGCTCCTCGGCGTCGGCCAGGGCTCGGTCCGCGAGTCAAAGATGGTCGTCATGGAATGGAACGGCCTGCCGGCGGCCAAGCGCAGGGGCTCGCAGCCGCTCGCCTTCATCGGCAAGGGCGTCTGCTTCGACACCGGCGGCATTTCGATCAAGCCGGCCGGCGGCATGGAAGACATGAAGTGGGACATGGGCGGCGCCGGCGTCGTCACCGGCCTGATGAAGGCCTTGGCCGGCCGCAAGGCGAAGGCGCACGTCATCGGCGCCGTCGGCCTGGTTGAAAACATGCCCGACGGCAACGCGCAGCGCCCGGGCGATATCGTCACCTCCATGTCGGGGCAGACCGTCGAGGTCCTGAACACCGACGCGGAAGGGCGGCTCGTGCTCTGCGATGTGCTGCATTACGTCAAGGAACGCTTCAAGCCGAAGTTCATGGTCGATCTGGCAACGCTCACCGGCGCCATCATCATCGCCCTCGGTGAGTCGCGCGCCGGCATGTTTTCCAACGACGACGGGATCGCCGACAAGATCCACAAGGTCGGCGAGGCCATCGGCGAACGGGTCTGGCGCATGCCGCTCGGCGACGAATACGACAAGCTGCTCGATTCCGATGCCGCCGACATGAAGAACATCTCGGGCGGCCGGGGCGCGGGTTCCATCACTGCGGCGCAGTTCCTGAAGCGCTTCGTCGGCGAAACGCCGTGGGTGCATCTCGACATCGCCGGCGTCACCTGGTCGAAGAAGGACACGGCCGTCGTGCCGAAGGGCGGCACGGCGTTCGGCGTGCGCCTGCTCGAAAAGTTCGTCGCCGACAACTACGAGTGACCTGGGAAACCGGACACGGGGTGCGATGACCGACGTCGGTTTCTATCATCTGACCCGATCGAAGCTGGACGGCGCTCTGCCGAAGCTCCTGGAAAAGACGCTCGCCGCCGAAAAGCGGGCGCTCGTCGTCGTCGGCTCGGAAGAGCGGGCGCGCTGGCTCGACGATCTCCTCTGGACCTACGATCCGGGAGCGTGGCTGCCGCATGGCACCAGCAAGGACGGCGAACCGGAAGCGCAGCCGATTTGGATTTCCACCGACGACGCCAATCCGAACGGCGCGGAATTCCTGTTCCTGGCCGACGGTGGCGCGTCGGACCGGATCGGCGATTTCCAACGCTGCTTCGATCTCTTCGACGGCGACGACGCGGACGCCGTGCAGGCGGCGAGGCAACGCTGGAAGACGCTCAAGGACGCCGGGCACGATCTGACCTATTGGCAGCAGAACGCCGCCGGCGGCTGGGAAAAGAAAGCATGAACAAGAAACGACGGGAGGAACGAATGACGAAGCGATGGGTAAATCGCCCCGAGGGCTCGACCTGGGGCGACTGGGGCGAGGATGACGAGTTCGGCCGCGTCAATCTGCTGACGCCGGCGCGCATCAAGGCCGCCGTCGCCGAGGTGAAGGAGGGCCGCGCCTTCTGCCTGTCGATGCCGCTCAACCTGCCGGGCGGCAACAGCGTCAACCCGAAGCGCTTTCCGCCGAAGTTCGGCATCGTCAATCATCCGCCGGGCTCCGACGGCGTCTACTACAACATGGAATGGCACAAGCACCAGGACGGCAACATGGACGTCTCGTGCGACGAATACACGGTGCTCTACAACCAGTATTCGACGCAGTGGGACAGCTTCGCGCACGTCGGCTCCATGTTCGACGCCGACGGAGACGGCAAGCCGGAGCCCCGCTACTACAACGGCTTCCGTCCCGGCATCGACGTCAAGGGACCGGAGGATCCGGACGGCATGGGCGCCAGACGCCTGAGCGTCGCCGGCATGGCGAAGGCCGGCATGCAGGGGCGCGGCGTGCTGCTCGACATGGTGCCGCACGTCGGCACCGGCCGCACCGTCGTCGGTTACGACCTCCTGATGAAGATGCTGGACGCCGACAAGATCGTCGTCGAGGAAGGGGACTTCTTCCTGTTCCACACCGGCTGGGACGACATGATCCTGGAAATGAACGGCAAGCCCGACGCCGAGAAGCTTCACGCGTCCGGCGCGGTGCTCGACGGCTTCGACGACAAGCTGCTGAACTGGATCACGGATTCCGGCGTCGTCGCGCTCATCTCCGATAACATCGCCATCGAAAACATGCACGGTTACGGCGAAACGCACGGCGGGTGCTCGAGGTTGCCGATCCACCGGCACTGCCTGTTCCGGCTCGGCGTGCATCTGGGCGAGCTGTGGCTGCTTTCCGAATTGGCGGCGGCGCTCCGTGCGGCGAAGCGTTCGCGCTTCCTGCTGACGGCGCCGCCGTTGCACCTGCCGGGCGCCGTCGGCTCGCCGGCGTCCCCCATCGCCACGATCTGACGCATGCGCCGGCTCGATTTCGAACCGGCGGCGCAGGGACCGCTCTCTGGCGTCCGGGTGCTGGATCTGTCGCGCCTCGTGTCCGGCAACATGCTGACGCACCAGTTGGCGGACTTCGGTGCCGAGGTGGTCAAGCTGGAGCCGGCGGGCAAGGGCGATCCGCTCCGCGCCTGGACGGAAGGCGGCGTCGCCTGTTTCTGGAAGGCCTATTGCCGGAACAAGAAGAGCATCGCCCTCGATTTCCGGGCCGACGGCGCCATGGACGTGATCCTGGCCCTCGCCGGGGCGGCGGACGTCTTCGTCGAGAACTTCAAGCCCGGCACGCTGGAAGAGATGGGCATCGGCCCGGACGTGCTGATGGCGCGCAATCCGAAACTGATCGTCGTCCGCATTTCCGGCTTCGGGCAGACCGGCCCCTACAAGGATAGGCCGGGGTTCGGCAGCCTGGTCGAGGGCATGTCCGGTTTCGCTTTCCGCAACGGCTTTCCGGACAGGCCGCCGCTGCTGCCGCCGATCGCCATGGCCGACATGATCGCCGGCGTGCAAGGGGCGTTCGCGGTCATGGTGGCGCTGCGCGAGATCGAAGCGAAGGGCGGTGCCGGGCAGGTCATCGACATGTCGCTGTTGGAGCCGATCCATTCGACGCTCGGCCCGGCGGCGATGGATTTCAAGGTCACGGGCAAGATCAAGAAGCGCGTCGGCAACCGCTCCAACACGTCGGCGCCGAGGGACGTCTACACAACCAGGGACGGCAAGTACGTGGCGTTGTCGGCATCCATTCAGGCAATGGCGGAGCGTGTCTTCCGCACCATCGGCCGGGCCGACATGATCGACGATCCACGCTACCGCACCAACGCCGACCGGGTCGCCCGCGTCGACGAGGTGAACGACATCGTCGCCGTCTGGGTGGCGGAACGGGATCAGGCGGAGCTGCTGCGCATCTTCGGCGAGGCCGGTGTCACCGCGTCGGCCATTTACGATCAGTCGGATATCTGCGCCGATCCGCATTTTCTCGGCCGGGAAATTCTGGTCGAGTTGCCGGACGCCGACATCGGGCCGGCGCCGATGCACAACATCCATCCGCGGCTTTCCGAAACGCCCGGCCGGTTCATCCGGCCCGCACCCGCGCTCGGCGAGCATACGGACGACGTGCTCGCCGCTGCCGGCTTCGATGCGGCGGGGATCGCGGCGCTGCGCGAGAAGGGCGTCGTTTCTTAGGGACGCCGCCTGCGGATCGACCACGCGATGACGGCGCCGACGCCGCCCATGGCGGCCATCATCCAATGCGCCCGACCGGCATGCTCGGCATACAGAAAACCCGACGCCATGCTGGTCAGGCCGATGGCGAGCCCGGAAACGAACAACGCGTAGACGGTTTGCGCCGTCACCGATACTTCCGGCGGCATGCGGTCGGCGATGAAGTAGACCGCGCCGAGGTGCGCGGCGCCGAACGTGAAGGCGTGCAGGATCTGCAACAGGACGAAAACGGTGAGGGAATCCGTCTCGGCCGCGATCGCCCAGCGGATCAACGCCGCCAGACCGCCGAGTGCGATCAGGCGCGCCGGACCGACCCGCCGGACCGTGCCGGCGGCGAAGACGAACAGGATCACCTCGGCGATGACGCCTTCCGCCCAGAGCAAGCCGATCGTCCCCTCGCCGAAACCGAGCCGCAGCCAGTTCAGCGTGCCGAAGCCGTAATAGAGCGCGTGGCTGCCCTGCACGCAGGCGGTGGCGGCGAGAAAAGCCAGGAAGGTCCTGTCGCCCAGGACGCGGGCCAGTGGTGCGAGCGTTTTGTCGCTGCCCGGCCCGCGGAAGTCCGGCACGAACCACGTCATGGAAAAGGAAAGGACGAGCGCCATCAGGACGGACATCCAGATCGCCTCGGGCGCGGCGCCCTTGAGCAGAAAGCCGACGCCGGACGCGCCGACGATGAACGTCAGCGATCCCCAAAGGCGAATGCGGCCATAATCGAGACCATGCTGGCGCGCCCCGATCATGGTCAGGCTTTCCGCGATCGGCGTCATCGGTCCCATGGTGCCGGCGAACAACGCCTGCAGCAGCAATATCTGCCAGAAGCCGTCGGCAAGTGGGAACGGCAGGAACAGGACCGCCGCCGCCGCCGCGAGCGCGATCAGGGGCCGCCGGCGTTCGCCGCTGTGGTCGGCCTTGCGGGCGACGAGCGGACTGAGCACGAAGCGGACGATGCTGCCGCCGGCGATCACCATACCGATCTCGCTGGCGCTGAGGCCGCGCGACGCCAGCCAGACCGGCCAGAACGGCATCATGATGCCGACCACCAGGAACATGCCGCCGTAGAGACCGGAGAGGCGTGCGGCGGGGCTCATGTCGCGGCGCCCCTGGCATAGTCTAGTAGATCGCCCAGCGATCGGACGGCGCGCGATCCATACCAGGACGTCATCTCGCCGTCGATCAGGCGCGCCTTCGCGGCATGCGCCGGGCGCGCGTCACGGAACGCGTCGATGTCGGCGCCCGAGAAAGCGTAGGGTTCGGTCGAGAAGAGGACGAGGTCCGTGGCGGCGAGCGTAGCATCGTCGAGGCGCAGTTCTGGATACCGTTCGCCGCTTACGTCCGGCACGTGCCAGTTCACCAGCGACAGCATGTTGGCGATGTAGGTATCGCGCCCGATCCCCATCCACGGGTCTTTCCAGATGAGATAGAGAATCCGCCGCGCCGGCAAATTGGCCGCGCGCTCGCGCACCGCCGCGCGGGCCGCGTCGTAGTCCGCCGCCATCCGCGCTGCCGCGTCTTCCGCGCCGAAGACGCCGCCGATCAGCCGATAGAGCGCCGGATTATCGTCCGGATGCATCGGGTGCGTGACGACGGTCTCGATGCCGGCCGCTTCCAGTTCTTCCGCCATCTCCTTCGGGTTCTCGTCGACGTTGAGGAGCGCATGCGTCGGCGCCAGCTCGCGCACCCGTTCCATGACGATCTTCTTGGTGCCGCCGACGGAGGGAATGTCCGCGACGGCGGGTGCGGGGTGGATGCAGTAGTGCGTGCGCCCGACCAGCCGGCCGGCGAGGCCAAGATCGAACATCAGCTCGGTCAGGCTCGGCACCAGCGACAGCACCCGCGCACCGGCACCCGCCGGCGCGTGTTCGCGGCCGGCGTAGTCGGTGCGATCGCGCCCGGTCATTCCGCCGCCTCGAGCTTCTCCTGGGCGGCGAGCCACGCGGTCTCCGTCTTGGCGATCTGTTCCTTCATGGACTTGTGCTTGAGTTGCAGGTCCATCAAGTCGCGGGTCGAGCCCTGGTAGACCGCCGGATCGGCGAGCTTGGCCTCGAGAACCGCGAGTTCCTTCGAGAGCTTCTCGATCCGCTTTTCCGCGTCCTGCACCTCGCGGCGGAGCGACGCCGTCTCGGCCCGCTTTTCGGCGCGGTCCTTCCGCGCCTGCTTCTTGTCGTTGGCCTTGGGCTGGTCGGACTCGTTCCGGTCCCGCTCGGCGCGGCGGATTTCCCGCCGTTCGGCGCGAAGCTGCTCGGCGTAGTCGTCGAGCGAGCCGTCGAACGGCGTGCACGAGCCGTCGTTGACCAGCCACAAACGGTCGACCACCAGTTCGATCAGGTGCGCGTCGTGGCTGACCAGGATCACCGCACCCTCGAAGGCGTTGAGCGCCTGCACGAGCGCCTCGCGGGCGTCCACGTCCAGGTGGTTGGTCGGTTCGTCCAGCAGCAACACGTTCGGGCGTCCGCAACTCATCAGGCAGAACAGCAATCTGGCCTTCTCGCCGCCGGACAGATCGCCGACGAGCGTGTCCGCCCGGTCGCCGGAAAACCCGAAGCGACCGAGGTGGCCGCGGATGACGCTCTCCTTCAATTCGCCGAGCGCCCGCGCCGCATGCCGGTAGGGCGTTTCGTCGAGGTGCAGTTCCTCCGCCTGATGCTGGGCGAAGTACCCGACTTCCAGCTTCGACGCCTTGACGAGGCTTCCGGCCTGCGGCTTCAGCCGGCCGCCGAGCATCTTCATCAGGGTCGACTTGCCGTTGCCGTTGGCGCCCAGAAGCGCGATCCGGTCGTCCGGGTCGATGCGGAGATCGAGGCCCTTGAGGATCGGCTTCTCCGGTTCGTAACCGACCGATACGCCCTGGATCGAGATCAGCGGCGGCGGCGGCACGACCGGCTCGGGGAACGTGAAAGCGACCGTTTTCTCCTCGATCATGGTGGCGATCGGTTCCATGCGCGCCAGCATCTTAAGGCGGCTCTGTGCCTGACGCGCCTTGGTCGCCTTGGCGCGGAAACGGTCGACGAAGCTCTGGATGCGGGCGCGCTCCGATTCCTGACGCTCGCGCATCTTGCTCTCGTTGATCAGGCGTTCGCGGCGCGTGCGCTCGAAGCGGTCGTAGCCGCCCACGTAGCGGACCAGCTTCCGGTCCTCCAGATGCACGATGCCGTCGACGACCTCGTTCAGGAAGCGGCGATCGTGCGAGATGACGATCAAGGTGCCGGGCCAAACCTTCAGGTACTGCTCCAGCCAGAGCGCCGCTTCCAGATCCAGGTGGTTGGTCGGTTCGTCGAGCAGCAACAGGTCGGGCCGGGCGAACAGCGCCCCGGCCAGCGCCACGCGCATGCGCCAGCCGCCGGAGAAATCGCTGCACGGGCGCTGCTGCGCCTCGTGGTTGAAGCCGAGACCGGCGAGAATGCGCGCCGCCGTCGCCGGCGCCCGGTCGGCGCCGATATCGGCAAGGCGGGTATGCACCTCGGCGATGCGGTTGGGATCGGTGGCGGTTTCCGCCTCCGCCAAAAGCCGCGCCCGCTCGGTGTCGGCAGCGAGCACGGTGTCGAGAAGGCTATCCGCGCCGGCCGGCGCTTCCTGGCGCACCTGGCCGAGCCGCACGCCGCGCTGCAATTGGATGATGCCGGCGTCGGCCTGCGCCTCGCCGGTAATCAGGCGGAACAGCGTCGTCTTGCCGGCGCCGTTGCGGCCGACGAGGCCGATCTTCTGGCCGCGTTCGAGCGCGAGTGAGGTGCCCTCCAACAGGGTACGGCCGCCGATGCGGTAGACGAGGTCGGTGACGGTCAACATGGCGCGGGGTTTAGCACGCTGCCGGGCCGTCCGAAAGACGGTTGGCGACGCGGCAATCCCGGCCCAATTCACGGTTTCAGCGGGCGCCAGGATCGGACGCGGCGCTTCGCTTCGGCGAGAACTTCCGGGGGCACCGTGGAAACCACGCGGTCGCGGACGGCCTCGACGTCGGGGCGGAAATCCGGCGGCAGGGCCCGCTCGGCGAGGGACGCCCATTTGTAGGCTTCGACCGGATCGCGCGGTGTCCGCGTCCCTTCCATCAGCAATTGCGCCAGGCGCAACTGCGACGGGCCGTATCCGCGGTCGGCGGCGGCGATCAGGCGGCGCACCGCATCGCCGTCCCGACCGTCCTCCAGATCGAGAATCGCCAGATCGTGAACCGCCGGCGTGAAACGGAGGGCGGCCGCCGTCTCGAATGTGCGGCGGGCGAGTTGGCGGTCCTGCTTGACGCCGATGCCGGAGAGATAGAGCCGGCCCATGTCGTGCAGAGACGGCGCGTGTCCCTTGTCGGCGGCCATCTCCAGCCACTTCGTCGCTTCCGTGTAGTCACGCCTGACACCCTCGCCGAGCCGGTAGATGCGGCCAAGGACGTAGGCCGCGTCCATGTTGCCGCGCCCGGCGGCGGTGGTGTGCCACTTGATGGCGTCGGCGGCGCTTTTCGGAACGCCGACGCCGACGCGATAGGCTTCGCCGAGCCGATAGGCGGCTTCGGCGTGTCCGCCGTCGGCGGCGCGGCGGAACCAACTGGCGGCCAGCGCCGCGTTGCGGTCGATGCCGTCGCCGTTCTGATAGAGCGTCGCCAGCGCGAATGCCGATGCGGCGTCGCCGGCGCGGGCCTCGGCCTCGAGATGCGGGATTGCCGACGCCGTGTCGCCCGCCGCCAGCAGTTTGAGGCCTGCCGGCGTCATGCCGGGAACTCTGAGATCGAGCGAGTAGGCGACCAGCGGCAGGGCCAGCGCGACGGCGGCGATCAGCGCGTCGGGCCGCCAATCCCGGGACGGGCGGACCGGCGGCGGCGCCGTCAGACCGTCGTCCCGGTCTAGGGTGACGGCCCGGGTCCAGTCGCCGAGCATGGTCCTGAGCGCCTCCGCCCGCATGGGCCAGGACAGGTCGAGTTCGACGGCGACGGCGGCCTGCGGCGTCGCGCCGAGGCTCCGGCGGCGGTGCTTGTCCCGCCATTGGATAGGGAGTGGGCTGCGCAGGTGAATGACGAGCAGATCCGTGATGTCGCCCAGCCGATGCCGGCGCTGTTCGACGTCGATGCCGCCGATGTCGCGCCAGCGGAGCCAGCCGTCATGAATATGCGGGAAGGCGACACCGGCGCGGGAGACGACGACCAGCGGCGTCGTCCGGCGCCAGCGCACGACCGTCCAGCCGAGCAGACCCGCCGCCAGCAAGGCCAGCGCAAACCAGACCGGATTGCCGGCGGCGACGGTCAACTCACCGCGCAGCACGATCAGGGCGGCCAGAAGAATGGCGGCGAGCGCCACCGGCACCGCGCGCGGCATCGGCAACGGATCGACTTGCGCCTGGCCGGCGGCGGGCGAGCCGATGGGGGCGTCGGTGAGGGTATCGGGTGGCGGCGCGTTCATGCTCGTCCGACACTAACACCGACCTCCAGGCCGTGTCAGGTGCCGGCGCACGCGGGCGAGCAAAGGGAAAATCGCTCGGCGACGATCCCCCCGTCGCGTGAGCGGGGAGGCGGCAGACCGCTTGCGGGGGCAGGGTGGCGGGGCTATAGCTTTCGGCATCGGGGGACGCTCGCCGGGGAGGAGATCGCGCCGCCATGATGGTACTCGTCGGCCAGTTCGACTCGCCCTTCGTCCGGCGCGTCGCCGCCACCCTGCATCACTACGAAATGCCGTTCGACCGGCACGTGCTCTCCGTTTTCGGCGACCGCGACGAGGTGATGCGTCTCAATCCCCTCGGCAAGGTGCCGGCGCTCATCCTGGAAGGCGGCGAAACCATCGTCGACAGCGCCATGATCCTGGATTTCCTGGACGAGACCGTCGGGCCGGAGCGGTCCCTGACGCCACCGCGTGGCGAGGCCCGGCGCCGCGTGCTGCGGCTCGCGACGGTGGCCATGGGCGTGTCGGAACGGGCAGTCGCGCTCCGCGTCGAAACCGTGCGGCGGCCGGCGCACCTGCAGAACCCGGATTTCGTCAATCGCTTCCACGAGCAGATCAGGGCCGGCCTGGATTGGCTGGAGGCGGAATGCCGCGCGCCTTGGTTCTCCGGGGAGGCGCTCAGCCAGGCCGACATCTCGGCGACGGCGGCGTTGACACACCTGCGCCGGAAAATAACCGAGTACAAGGACCTGACGTCCTGGCCCAATCTGCTTCGGCTTTCCGACGCCGGCGAGGCCCTGCCGGCCTTCAAGGCGGCGCCGTTCGTGGAGGGATAAACGCCCTTCATGCCTTTCGGTCCCGCCGCCGACGGTGTATGTACACGCCGACCATGAGCGACCTGATCACCACCACCGAGGAATTGACGGCCTATTGCGTCTCGCTGAAGAGCGAGCCGTACATCACCGTCGACACCGAATTCATCCGCGAGAGCACCTTCTGGCCGGAACTGTGCCTGGTGCAGATCGGCGCCACAGATGGCGCACGCGCCATCGACACGCTGGCGCCGGGGATCGACCTCAACTCGTTGTTCGAGTTGATGGCGGACCGGAGCGTCCTGAAGGTATTTCACGCCGCCCGCCAGGATCTGGAAATCTTCCTGCATCTTTCCGGCAAGCTGCCGGCGCCCATCTTCGATACGCAGGTGGCGGCGATGGTGTGCGGGTTTGGCGACTCCGTCGGCTACGAAAACCTCATCAGCAAGCTGGTGAAGGCGAAGATCGACAAGGGGTCGCGGTTCACGGATTGGAAGCTGCGACCGCTCTCGGATCGGCAGATCGCCTATGCGTTGGCGGACGTGGTGCATCTCCGCCCGGCCTACGAAATTCTCGCCGGCAAGCTGGAGCTTTCGGGCCGCCAGCAGTGGGTGCGCGAAGAGATGGCGATCCTGGAAGACCCGGCGACGTACACCGTCGAGCCGGGCGAAGCCTACCAGCGGATCAAGATCCGCGGCGCCAAGGGTCGCACGCTCGCCGTCTTGCGCGAAGTCGCCGCGTGGCGGGAACTGGAAGCGCGCAAGCGCGACCTGCCGCGCAACCGCGTCATCCGCGACGAGGCGCTCCTGGAGATCGCGCACCGTATTCCGCGCACGGTCGAGGAACTCGCCAAGACGCGCGGCCTCGGCCGCCGTCTCGCTGAGGGGTCGGCAGGTGAATCGCTGCTCGTCGCCATCTCGAAGGGCGCCGACGCCCCGAAGAGCGCATGGCCCGAATTGCCCGAGCGTCAGGAACTGCCGGCATGGACGGCGGCGGCGACCGATCTCCTGAAGGTGCTGTTGAAGATGAAATGCGCCGAGGCCGATGTGGCGGCCAAACTGGTTGCCAGTGTCGCCGAAGTCGAGGCCATCGCCGCGTTCGGCGAAAAGGCCGACGTGCCGGCCCTCAAGGGGTGGCGCCGGGCCGTGTTCGGCGGCGACGCCTTGCGTCTCAGGAACGGCGAAATCTGCCTCGCCCTCGACGGCGACCGGGTCGCCCTCAACGAGCTTTCCGCGCCCCGCGCCGTCGCCGAGTGATTCCTATTTCCGTGTGACGTTGCCTTGCAGCCCGAGAATTCGGGCCAGGCTCCGGAACCGCCGGTCGACGGTTTCGCTTCTGAAGATTTCCGTATCGCCGGGCAGGTGCAGGATCAGCCGCTTGCCGGTCCGCTCGATGCGGGTCAGCCTGAGCAGCCCCGGCGCCGAACCCGACACCGTGTGCGCCAGACGAATGGCCCGGCCGATGCCGTCCGCCTTGGCCAATTCCTCCGCCGCCAGCAGGCTGCGCACGGAATTGACGACAGGGGCGTTCGGATCGCCGTTGTAGCGAACGAACACGGCGGTCGCGATGGCGACGCGGTCGGCGTGCGACAGGCCGGCGTAGGGCAGCCGCAGGCACCTGTAGAAGGCGTGCTCGGCCCGGTAATCCGGATGATCGTTCCAGGCGATGTCGGAGAGAAGACAGGCGGCTTCGACACGCCGCCACTCGGCCGGGCGAAGGTCCGGGAACAGCGGCTGCACCCAATCGATGATTTCCTGGCCCTTGAGGGAGAAGCGGCCGGTCTTTTCCGCCAGCGTCTGCGCGCCGGCGAGCAGTGGATCCTGATGGCGCATGTCCTCCGGCAAACGCTTCAGCATCTGCCCCTCGCGCATGCCGAAACCCGAGAACACGACCTGGCCGGGTTTCGCGTATTCGATCAGCGAGCCGAGGACTTCCGCCGCGAAAGGGACGCTCTTGATGCGGTTCGGCGTAATGGCGGGAATTTTCTTGAGGGTCCCCGGCGACAGGCCGGCGAGCAGGCGCGCCAGCCGCTGCGCGTCGTCGGCGCGGATCGCGTAGTTGTCGACGATGTGCAGCGGGTAATTCGTCTGCTCGATGAAGACCCGTGCGATGGCGCGCATGACGCCACCCGCCAGATACAGGTTCTTGCCCTGGGCGCCTTGCAGCCAACTGGCGGAGCTGAGGTGCTTCTCGACAATGGTCTTGGCGCGCTTGATCTTGCCGCCCGCCATCTCGCCGAGCCGGACGTGACCCAGCGGCACGGTGCCGAAGGACACGTGCCGCCCCTTGTCGAGGACGACGAGGTCCAGCGATCCGCCGCCGAGATCGCCGAGCACGCCGTCCGCGTCCGGCACGCCGACGACGAGGCCGAGAGCGGCGAGCTCCGCTTCCTCGGCGCCGCTGAGCACGGTGACGGGGGTGTTGTAGGTGACCTCGATGGTTTCGACGAAGGCCGCGCCGTCGCTGGCCTCACGCACCGCCGCCGTGGCGACGAGATCGAGCGTCTCGACGCCCATGGAGTGGGCGAGGCGGACGAAGCGCCCGATGGCGCGGATGGCCCGTTGCACGCCCTGGCGCGACAGGTGTCCGCTGCCCGACAGGCCCTCGACCAGCCGGCACTCGGATTTCTCGTTGAACATGGGGACCGGCAGCCGGTCGGGAACGTCGTAGACGACGAGACGAACCGTGTTGGAGCCGATATCGACGACCCCCAACCGCCCGTGAACGGTCGGCAGCAATTTCGGAAACGGGACTACGCTGTCGGACACGGGCCGATCCTAAGGAATGGGGCTCACGCGTCAATTGATATGGGTCAGCCGGCCGATTTCGATTTCTTGCGGCCGCCCTTTCCGCCTTTCTTTTCCAGCTCTTGCGCCGAACCGCGGCCGGAAAGGGACGGGTTCGTCATGAAGTATTCGTGCGCCGAAAAATACGGTTCCGGCTCGACGCGCTGGAATCGTCCGTCCGGCAGCATGGTCCAGCTCTGCGCCGTGTCGTTGAGGTTGGCGAGCATGATTTCCTCCAGCACCTGCTGGTGGACCGTCGGATTCTCGATCGGCACCAAGGCTTCGACCCGGCGATTGAGGTTCCGGGGCATCAGATCGGCCGAGCTGATGTAAAGCTTGGCGGACCGGCTGGGCAGGATGTCGCCGTTGGCGAAGCAGAATATCCGCGAGTGTTCCAGGAAGCGGCCGACGATGCTTTTGACGCGGATGCTTTCGCTGAGCCCCGGGACGCCCGGCCGCAGGCAGCAGATGCCGCGGATCACGAGATCGACCGGCACGCCGGCGGCCGAAGCCTCGTAGAGTTTCTCGATCATTTCGCCGTCGACGAGCGAGTTCATCTTCATCCAGATGCCGCTCGGCTTGCCGGCGTTGGCGTTGGCGATCTCGACGTCGATCATGTCGTTGAGACGGCCGCGCAGCGTCAGCGGCGAGAATGCCAGCTTGTCCATGCGGTCCGGCTTGGCGTAGCCGGTCATGAAGTTGAAGAGCCTGGCGGCGTCGCGGCAAAGCGCCGGATCGCACGTGAAGAAGGAGAGGTCGGTGTAGATCTTCGCCGTCACCGGGTGGTAGTTGCCGGTGCCGAAATGGACGTAGGACTTGAGCTGCTTGCCTTCCCGGCGGACGATGAGATTGACCTTGGAGTGAATCTTCTTGTCGACGAAGCCGTAGACGACCTGCGCGCCGGCACGTTCCAAATCGCGTGCCCAGCGGATGTTGGCTTCCTCGTCGAAGCGGGCCTTGAGCTCCACCATCGCCGTCACCGACTTGCCGGCCTCCGCCGCCTCGATCAGGGCGGCGACGATGGGCGAGTCGTTCGAGGTGCGGTAGAGCGTCTGCTTGATGGCGACGACGCCGGGGTCGCGCGCCGCCTGGCGGACGAACTGCACGACGACGTCGAAGCTTTCGTAGGGATGGTGGACCAGGATGTCCTTCTTGCGGATGGCGGCGAAGACGTCGCCGCCGAAATCGCGGATACGTTCCGGAAAGCGGGCGTTGAATGGCGAGAACAGCAGGTCCGGGCGCTCGTCGACGATCAACTGCTTGGTGTCGGCGAGGCCGAGCGGCCCTTCCATCGGCATGGCGACGCCGGATTCCATGCCCAGTTCGCCGATCACCAGTTCGTGCAACTGCCTGGGCATGTCGGCATTGAAGGTCAGGCGGATGACGGACCCCCGGCGACGGCGCTTGAGCGCGGATTCGAACGTCCGCACCAGGTCTTCGGCTTCTTCGTCGATTTCCATTTCACTATCGCGGATGACGCGGAACGCGCCCCGTTCGACGACGGTGAAGTCCGGGAACAGCTTGTCGAGGAACAGCATCACCCAGTCCTCGAGGGCGAGGAACCGGATGCGCTCGCCCGGCAGACGGACGTAGCGTTCCAGCTGCGAGGGAATCGGCAGCAGCGCGCGGAGGTGTTCGTCGGAATTGCGGCGCTTCAAAAGCAGCACCAGCGAGAAACCGAGGTTCGGAATGAACGGAAACGGATGCGCCGGATCGACGGCGAGCGGCGTCAGGACCGGGAACACCTGATCCATGAATTGCTGTTCGAGCCACGGCAGGTCGTCCGCCTCGACGTCTTCCCGCCGGAGCACGAAAATGCCGTTGGCGTGCAGATCCTGGCGCAGCTTGCGCCAGATCGCGTGCTGGCTGCGCATCAGTTCGTGCGCCTGCTTCTGGATGGCCTCGATCTGCTGCGTCGGCGTCAGGCCGTCGTCGCTCGGCATGGAAACGCCGGCGCGGATCTGGCCGCGGATGCCGGCGACGCGGACCATGAAGAATTCGTCGAGGTTGGTCGCCGAGATGGAGAGAAACCGCAGCCGCTCCAGCACCGGATGGCGCTCGTTTTCAGCTTCCTCGAGGACGCGGGTGTTGAAGGCCAGCCACGACAGTTCCCGGTTAAGGAGACGCGGCCCGACATCGGCCTTTTCAACCGCGGTTTTCCGACCCCTACGTCCGCCGACCGTCTCGGCGGTGAGCGTTGCCTCGTCCACCTTTGGAACCTCCCGAACTACAATTCACGAAATATTCTAACTCGCCCATGATTGCCTGTCATTGAGGCAGGTCATGAATGTTTTAGGACAGCCCTGAAGGTGATTTTGGGTTGGCGATTGCCGCCTCTGCCAGGAGGCCGGAGCCCTACTCGAAACCGACGGATTATGTGACTTTTTTTGCTTTTTGGCGACCGCGCGCCGCGCTATTGTGTCCGCTCGGTTTCTCGCTCTAATTCTGGAGTGGGCCCTAAGTTTTGGGCAAGTTCGGCGAGTAATTGTAGCAGATGACGTTCTGGATGGTTCTGTAGTAGGATCATTTTTGAACAAATTTGGCGCGGTTGCTTTTGCTTTGAACCTAAACTGGGGCAAATCGATCACCTGATAAGACGTATTCCCGATCTCCGCGAGTTCGCGCCGCGGCTGATGGGGGATCAATTTCGCAACTACCCGCAGATGGGGGGAGTTGCGGGCCGGATTTGCTGGCGTCTTACGGCGACCGATCATCGCTTCCGAATAAGTTGCTGGATTAAATGTTCAATAAACTCTCCATCAAATACAAGCTCATCGCCCTTTTGCTCGCCTTCGGCATCGTTCCGGCCTTGGCGTTGTTTCTCACCCTGCAAAATCAGGGTACCGACTTCCGCAAGACCATGCGGGAGGGCATGCACGTCAACGCCATCAAGCTGATCGAAGTGATCGAGCGGAATCTCTTCGAACGCTATGGCGACGTACAGGCATTCGCCCTCAATACGGCGGCGGCCGACCCGCAGAACTGGGGCCGGCGCGACGTCGAAACGCCCCTGGTCCGGGCCATGAACGGATACATGACCGGGTATGGGTTGTATCGTCTGATGATGCTCGTCGATCCGACCGGCAAGGTACTTGCCGTCAATTCCGTCGATCCGAAGGGCAAGAAACTCGATACCGGTTTCATCTACGACCGCTCGTTCGCCGATGCGAAGTGGTTCACGCAGACGATGGCGGGGAAGTTCTTGGAGGGCCGGAACGGTCTGACGGGAACAACCGTCATCGACGAGCATTTCGATCCGCTGATCGCCGAAGTGTACAAGGACGAAAAGGAATTCGTCCTCACCTTCGCCGCACCGGTCAAGGATGCCGCGGACAAAGTCGTCGGCGTCTGGGTCAATTTCGCCGACATGGGGCTGGTCGAGGAAATCGTCGCCCTGTTTCACGAGGAATACCGGAAAGCCGGTCAGGCCGCGACGGAGATCACCCTCCTCGATCGCGACGGCCACATACTTGTCGACTACGATCCGGCGGCGCAGGGCTGGAAGGACTATCCTCGCGACAAGAAGGTCGTCAACGCCTTCAACCTCGCGGAAAAGAAAGTCGAGGCGGCGGTTCTCGCCATCAAGCCGGGCTCTGTCGGCACGCTCGACAGGACGCTCCATGCCCGAAAGAAAATCGACCAGACCGCCGGCTACGCCCATACCGTCGGCGCCTACGATTATCCCGGGCTCGGCTGGTCGGTGCTGATCCGCATGCCGCGCGACGTCGCCTATCGTGTTTGGGATGTCACGATCCTCGAAATGCTGATCGCGCTCGGCGTCGCCGTCGTCGTCGTTGCGGTTGGCGGCTATGCCGTCGGAATGGCGTTCGCGAAACCGATTTCCGCGATGACCGGTGCGATGCGGGAGCTGGCCGGCGGGAATTTGGACGTCGAAATTCCGGCCAAGGATCGAGGCGACGAGATCGGCGCCATGGCCGCGACGGTTCAGGTATTCAAGGAGAACGCGCAGGAAAAGCTGCGTATGGAGGCCCGCCAGCGCGAGGAAGAGGAAAGACAGCGCCAGGACGAACGCCTGCGCGAAGAGGAAAAGCGCCGACAGGAAGAAGAGAAGCGCCAAGCGGAACAGGAGCGCGCCGAGGAAAAGCGCCGCCAGGAAGAAGAAAAGCGCCAGGCGGAACAGGAGCGCGCCGAGGAACAGCGGCGCCAGGAAGAAAAACTTCGCCAAGCAGAGGCGCAACGCGAAGAAGAAAAGCGTCAGCAGGAACAGCGTGCGGCGGAAGAACGGCGCCAACAGGAACAGCAGGCAGAGAAGGAACGTCAGGCGTTGCTGGTGCGCATGGCCGACGATTTCGAGCGAAGCGTTGGCGCCGTCGTCGAGACCGTTTCGTCCGCGGCGACCGAACTGGAAGCATCGTCGCAGAGCATGACGGCGATCGCGGAAAACACGAGCAATCAGGCGGGCATGGTGGCGAGCGCGTCGATTCAGATGACGACCAACGTCGAGACGGTCGCCTCGGCGTCCGAGGAATTGAACTCGTCCATCGCCGAGATCAGCCGGCAGGTTCAGGAAGCCTCGACGATTTCCCGACAAGCCGTGGAGCAGGCCCGCTCGACCAGCGGACAGATCGAGCAGTTGAGCCAAGCCGCCGATAGAATCGGACAGGTGGTGGCGCTGATTACGGATATCGCCAGCCAGACCAATCTGCTTGCCCTCAATGCGACGATCGAGGCGGCGCGCGCCGGAGAAGCCGGCAAAGGCTTCGCTGTCGTGGCGGCGGAGGTTGGGAATCTGGCCAGCCAGACCGGCAAGGCGACCGAGGAAATCGCCGGCCAGGTCGGGGATATCCAACAATCGACGCGGGAAGCCGTGCAGGCCATCGCCGGCATCAGCGCCGTCATCGATCAGATCGAGCAGATTTCCAGCGGTATCGCCGCGGCCATCGAGGAACAGTCGGCGGCGACGCAGGAGATCAGTCGAAACGTCGATCAGGCCGCCGCCGGAACCCGCGAGGTCAGCGGGAACATCTAGAAGGTGACGGCCGCGTCGAGCGAAACCATGACTTCCGCCGAGCAGATTTATTCTGCCGCGTCGGAATTGATGGTACAATTTGCGAATCTGCGTCGTGAGGTCGACAAGTTCGTCGGGCAGATTCGCAAGGGTTGATGGGGTCGTTTCCGTGATCCAGGGCACGCACGCGAAGGCCGTCTGGGAGCGGTGATTTCAAAACGGTAGATTAGGGAAACGTCTGACGTAACCTCTTTGTCGGCAGAAACGTTCCACCAGATGGTGGACGCGATGCCCGTCGCGGTGATGGTCGCGGACGTGGTCGACTTCAAGATCAACTACATGAACAAAGTGAGTTTGGAGACGCTGCGCTCGATCGAGCACCTGCTGCCGGTCAAGGCGGATGCAATGATCGGGACGTGCATCGACGTCTTCCACAAGAACCCGGCGCATCAGCGGCGCATGCTCGCCGACCCGCGCAATCTGCCGCATAAGGCGATCATCGAAGTCGGCGGCGAGAAACTCGATCTTCTCGTCACGCCGGTGAACGACACCAGCGGCAAGTTTATCGCGGCGATGGTCACTTGGAGCGTCGTCACCGAAAAGATCCGCATGGAGGAAGAATCCGCCCGTCAGGCGCAGATGATCGACCAGATGCCGATCAACGTGATGTTCATGGAGCCGGAGAACTTCACGATCACGTACATGAACAAGACCAGCCTCGAGACGCTGCGTCCGCTGGCGAGTCTGTTGCCGATCGCGCCCGAGAAGATCGTCGGCCAGTGTGTCGACATCTTCCACAAGAACCCGGCGCACCAGCGCAAGATCCTCGCCGATCCGAAGAACCTGCCGTGGAATTCCAAGATCAAGCTCGGCGAGCACACGCTTCAGCTTAGGGTCAACGCGGTCAACAGCCGCGAAGGCAAGTACATCGGCGCCATGCTGTCGTGGTCGGTGATCACGGCCCAGGTGAAGCTGGCGGACGACTTCGAGCTCAACATCAAGGGCATCGTCGAGGCCGTTTCCGCCGCGTCGACCGAGATGCAGTCGTCGGCCGAGGCCTTGGCCGCGACCGCCGAGGAGACGAGCAACCAGGCCAACACCGTCGCCGCGGCGTCGGAAGAGCTGACCAGCTCGATCAACGAAATCTCGGCGCAGGTCAGCCGTTCGGCGATGATCTCGTCGGAAGCGGTGGCGGGCGCGCAGCAGTCGACCGAGCGCATCCAGGGTCTGGCCGTCGCCGCCGACAAGATCGGCGAGGTGGTGAACCTGATCAACGACATCGCGGGCCAGACCAACCTGCTGGCCCTCAACGCCACCATCGAGGCGGCGCGCGCGGGTGACGCGGGCAAGGGCTTCGCGGTCGTCGCGTCCGAAGTGAAGAGCCTGGCGACGCAGACGGCGAAGGCGACGGAGGAAATCTCCGGTCAGATATCGTCGATCCAGAACGCCACCCGCGAAGCGGTCGCGGCGATCAGCGACATCTCGAAGACCATCAACGAGTTGAACGAGATCGCGACGGCCATTTCCAGCGCCGTGGAAGAGCAGGGCGCGGCGACGCAGGAAGTCGCGACCAACATCACCGGCGTCACGTCGGCGGCCTCGGAGACGGGCCAGTCCGCGTCGCAGGTGCTGGAAGCGGCGGGCGAGCTGTCGCAGCAGTCGGAGAAGCTCGGCCGCGAGTCGGACGGCTTCCTCGAGGAAATGCGGAAGCTGTGAGGCCGCTTCGCACGACCCCGGTCGTGTGCACGGAAACGAAAAAGACGCGGCGCCGGATCGTCGACGCCGCGTTTTTCCTTCTCGCGGCGTTACTCGTCCATCCGGCCAAGGCGAACATCACGGTCGAGGAGTACGCGCTGCTCCGCAAGCTGGCGGCCGACGGCGACGAAGGCGCCTCCAACCGCTGGCGCGCCTACGTGGTCGGCCTCATGGATGGCATCCAGGCGGTGCAGGCACCGACCGGCGCGGCCGGCGGCCGGCTTTTCTTCTGCATGGACGACAAGTTCCCGATGTCGCCGCAGTTCCTGGCCAAGTTCCTGGACGACGCTCTGAAGCGGATACGGGAGGCGGGCCAGTACGAGAAGCGCAAGGCGCAGCCGATGGCTGTCCTCGTCGCTCTCGAACTGAAACGCGCCTTCCCGTGCCAGTAAACCCGCCAATAAGCGGGCAGGCTCAGAGCGTGCCCGGGTAGTTGCCCCCGTCCATCAGGAAGTTCTGGCCGGTCATGTAGCCGGCCTGCGCCGAACAGATGAAGGCGCACATCTCGCCGAACTCGGCCGGATCGCCGAAGCGGCCCGCCGGGTTGGTGCTGGCGCGCTTGGCCATCATCTCGTCGAAGGAGATGCCTTCCTGGTCGGCGTGAATCTTCATGTTCTTGGTCAGCCGGTCGGTCAGGAACGGTCCCGGCAGCAGACCGTTGATGGTCACGTTGTGGCGCACCGTCTTGCGGGCGATGCCGGCGACGAACCCGGTCAGGCCGGCGCGGGCACCATTGGAAAGACCGAGGATGTCGATCGGCGCCTTCACCGCGCTCGACGTGATGTTGACGATGCGGCCGAACTTGCGGCCGATCATGCCGTCGACCGTTGCCTTGATCAGGAAGATCGGCGTCAGCATGTTGGCGTCGACGGCGGCGATCCAGGTGTCGCGGTCCCAATCGCGGAAATCGCCGGGCGGCGGGCCGCCGGCATTGTTGATCAGGATATCCGGTTCCGGACAGGCCTTGAGCACGGCGTCGCGGCCGTCGTCGGTGGTGATGTCGCAGGCGACGGCCATCACCTTGCCACCGCCGAGCGCGCGGATTTCATCGGCGGCCGCGTTCAACGTCTCCTCGGTCCTGGCGCAGATGGTGACGTCGACCCCTTCGCGGGCCAACGAGGTCGCGCAGGCCTTGCCGAGGCCCTTGCTGGCGGCGCAGACGATCGCTTTCTTTCCGGCGATTCCCAGATCCATGCATTTTCTCCCCTGCTGGATGTTTCGTTGGCGAACGACTTTAAGGGCCTGAAAGGCGCGGTCAAGCTGGCCTTTTGATGCGTCATTTTCTTGTCATTTGAACTCCGGCGGCGTGCCGTGCGATCCGGGGGTATGGCCGGAAACATGGGCAGACTGGGACGTTCCGCTTGAAGATCCTGATCGCCACCGACGCTTGGCATCCGCAGCGGAGCGGCGTCGTTCGGGTGCTATCGACCGTCCATGACGCGCTCATCCAACGAGGCCACGAAATCAGGGTGGTGTCGCCGGAGCAATTCGTCACGGTGCCGTGCCCTAGCTATTCGGAAATCCGTCTCGCGGTCCTGCCGGCGCGCCGCGTCGGCCGTGAACTCGAAGCCTTCCGTCCCGACGCCGTCCATATCGCCACCGAGGGACAGATCGGCCGGGCGGCGCGGGCGCATTGCCTGGCGCGCGGCTGGCCGTTCTCGACGGCGTTCCATACCAAGTTTCCGGAATACGTTAGGGCGCGGACGGGGTTGCCGCTGGATCTCCTCTACAAGGGCGTGCGCCGGTTCCACGCGGCGTCCGGCGCGGTGATGGTGCCGGCGCCGGCGATCCACCGCGAGTTGGCGTCGCGCGGCTTCTCGAACCTGCGCGAATGGTCGCACGGTGTCGATACGGACGTATTCCGTCCGATGGGCAAGGACAAGCTCGACGGCCGCCGCCCCGTGTTCATCTACGTCGGGCGCGTGACGGTCGAAAAGAACCTGCCGGCGTTCCTGGACCTCGATCTGCCGGGCCGCAAGGTCGTCGTCGGCGACGGACCGGCGCGGCAACCGCTGATGCGCCGGTATCCCGACATAGATTTCTTCGTCGCCAACGGGGATGAGGAACTGGCGCGCTATTACAGCGCCGGCGACGTGTTCGTATTTCCGAGCCTCACCGACACCTTCGGCCTCGTGATGCTGGAGGCGCTCGCCTGCGGCATTCCCGTCGCGGCATTCCCGGTGACGGGGCCGCTCGACGTCATCGGATCGTCCGGCGCCGGCGTCCTCGACGCGGATTTGAAGAAGGCGGCGCTGGCCGCCATGGGCATCTCGGCGGATGTCTGCCGCGCCCGGGCGCTGGAATTTTCCTGGGACAGGGTCGCGGATCAGTTTCTCGACTTCCTGCAACCCGTCGCCGGCGGCGATGTCACGTTTCCAGAACGCGCCGCATCAGCGGCACCGTAACCGGGCGCTTTCCCTCGAGCGCGAGTTTGTCGGCCGCCGCCGCCAAGGCCCGCGCCGCCGCGAACGAGCGTTCCATCCTCGGCACGGCATAGGCGATGACGTCGGCGTCGATGCGGAGCTGCCGGTCCGCGAACAGCTTCACCAGCACGGCACCGAGCAGCACGTCGTCCGGCTCGCCGATCTCGGTGGCCGGCGCGGCGCGCAGCCGCGACGCCAGATCGGGAATGGCGAACGTCCACTGCGCCGGCGCCGAGCGCGCCGTCAGCAGGATATGGCCGCCCGCGCCTTTGAGGTCGTTGTAGAGGTGGAACAGGGGCTCCTCGAACGACCTGTCGCCGATACGGCGGTCGACGTCCTCGATGACGTAGGCGGCGTCCGGCGCGCCGTCCTCGGGAAAGCCGCCGGTGATCTCATGGGCGCCGGCCATCGACATGAAGACGCGCGTGAGATGCGTCTTGCCCGACCCCGCCGGGCCCGACAGCACCAGCGCCGGCGCCGGCCAGTCCTTCCAGGCGTCGATCCAGGCGACGGCCGCCGCGTTCGGCGGCGCGATCAGGAAATCCTCGCGGCCGAGCGACGTCCGCGCCTCGAGATCGAAGGTGAGTTGCCGTGGGCGTTCCCGCGTCGTCAAGGCTTCTGGCCGCCGTCCCGCTTGGCGTCGCCGTGGTAGAGATCGCTCTTCAGATACTGTTCGAGCCCGAAACGGACGATGACGCCGGTGACGGCGGCGACCGGCAGCGCGATCAGCACGCCGGTGAAACCGAAGATGGCGCCGAAGGCAAACATGGCGAAGATTACCCAGATCGGCGACAGACCGACGCGGCCGCCGACCAGCCGGGGCGTCAGGAAATAGCTTTCCGCCGTCTGGCCGGTGAAGAAGATGACGGCGACGGCGGCGACGTGCGCCAGGCTGTCGAACTGCGCGAACGCCATGCCGACGCCGACGGCGGTGCTGACGGCGGCGCCGATGTAGGGAATGAAGGCCAGGAAGCCGGCGGCGATGCCGACCAACAGGCCGGCCTTGAGACCCACGAGCGTCAGCCCGACGGCGTAGAAGACGGCGAGGACGAGACACACGCTCGCCTGGCCGCGCACGAAGCCGGCCATGGTGTCGTCGATGTTGCGGGCCTGCTCGCGGATCGTGTCGGCCATGTCGCGCGGCAGCCAGCCGTCGATCTTCGCGACGATCAGGTCCCAGTCGCGGAGCAGGTAGAACGCCACCAGCGGCGTGACCAGGATCAGCGACAGTAGATTGATGACGGCGAGACCGCCGCTCCAGACGCCGGCGATCATCTTGCTGAGCCAGCCGAGCACGGTGCCGGCGTACTTGCCGGCGGCGTCCTTGATCTCGGCGACGGCGCCGTGGCTGAGATCGGCGGAAATCTGCTCCAGGATCGGCGCCGCCGCTTCCCGCAGGCGGTCGATCAGCACCGGTACCAGTTGCGCGACGCTGGCGATCTGGCGTTGCAGCGCCGGGAAGATCAGCAACGCGACGCCGGTCAGGATCAGGAAGAAGGCGAGCAGGATCGCCGCCGCCGCCAGGGGGCGCGATAGTCCCATCCGCTCCAACCGGTCGGCGACCGGATCGAAGAAATAGGCGATGGCGATACCGACGACGAACGGCATCAGGACCGCGCTCAGGAGGTGCAGCAGGAAGCCCGCCGTGACGATCACGGCGACCCAGGCAAAGAACCGTTGTTCCCGCGTCATTCGCTTTCGTCCCTCGCTTCGTATTCCGCCGCCCGGCGCGTCCAGATATAGACATAGGCGGCGCCCGACACCGCCGTGGTCGCCGCCACGATATAGCAAAACGCCGTCTGAATCCCGTCCCATTCGAGGCCGAAAGTCGGCGCGGCGAGGACCATGGCGACCAGGGTCAGTTGCGTGCCGGTATTGAGCTTGGAGACCATCAGCGGCTCCATTTCCAGGGACTGCGTGACCGTTTCGAACAGCAGCGCGCCGCCGATGATCAGCAGGTCCCGGAACACGACGAGGATCACCAGCCACGTCGGCAGCATGTTCATGTGGCCGAGCACGATATAGGCGGAGACCAGCAGCGCCTTGTCGGCAAGCGGGTCCAGGAAGGCGCCGAGCTTCGTGCGGGCGTTGCAGTAGCGCGCGATGGTGCCGTCGACGGCGTCGCTGATCCCGGCGGCGAGAAACAGCCAGAACGCCGACGTCAACGCCTCGCTGAGGATCAACCACACGAACACCGGCACGGCGAGAAGTCGGCCGATGGATATGGCGTTAGGCACGCTCATGGGACGGCGTCGTCAGGTCTTCGGCGGAAGGAACACGCCGATCGGCATGACCAGCCACTCGCCGGCTTCTTGCTGCAACGAGAGATCGGCCTGCTCCAGGGCGACGCCGAGCTGGTCGGGTTGCCCGACGTAATGCAGGTTCACCCGCACTTCCTGTTTCGACATCAGGACGATCTCGGTTCGCTTGATGATGCCGATCCGCGCCAACTGCTTTTGCACCGCGAGCCAATCGCCGAGACCGGCGATCGGCACCGTCACCGCCAGAACGCCGGCGGACGACCGCTCGATCAGGTTGGCGCGTTTCCACAAATCCTCGATCCGCCGCGCCGTTGCGCCGGCGGCGCGGGCGTACAGGTTTTCGACGCTCTCGTCCGGCTTTTGCGGATAGGTCGCCACCGCCAACGCATTCGGAATGGGCTGCGCCGGGCGGATCAGGATGACGTTGAGGACTTGCGCGTTGGTCTGCGGATCGAGGCCGAGGCGCGCATAGGCCGTCATGGCGTCGCCGGCAAGATAGCGCGTCGCGACGGCGGCGAGGGCGGCGCCGTCGCCGAACGTGGCCTGATCGGCGCCGATGGTGGTCACATCGGTGAGATCGCCGAGCGGCAGGACGATGGGCACCAGTCCGGCCGGCGCGTTGCGCCGTTCCCAGGCCTCGCGCCAGGCGTTGGGCGAGTCCCAGAGAACGCGGGTGGCGCCGATTTCCAGAACCGGCAGAACGGCGACCGGCTTGCTCGGCGTCTCGGCGAAGGGAATTTCATAGGCGCGCAGGAGCTTGCGGATCTGCTCGTTCTTGAAGCGGTAGTTGAGACTGGCGATGTAGCGGACGGAGGACGACTTTTCCGACGCCACCGCGAGTTCGCGGACGTAGGCCGTGATCTCGTCGGACGGCAGTTCCGGCAGACGTTCCTGGTCCTCGGCCAGCGTGAGACGCGCGATCAAGGCGTAGAACGCCCGCCGCTCGGCTTCCGCCAGGGCCAGTTGCCGTGCCTGCGCCGCCGTCTTGGCGGTCACGTCGACAGCGATGTTCTTGACCTCGAATACGTCGTCGGCGGCCGTCGCGGACTTGCCGAACGCCGCCAGTCCAGGTACCACGAGACCGGCAATCAAGAGCGCCGCCGCAAATACGCGGAAAACCCGCGACAGCGACGGTAGGCGCGCTTCTGGAAGGCGTCTGAAAAGCGTTTGTCGTTGGGCCATGCGGGGCATAACTTACCACACCGGTTGCGGGGAGAAAGACCATTAGCGCGAACGGCAATAACCGGGCGGATGGCGGGCTCAGCTACCGCGACGCGGGCGTCGACATCGACGCCGGCGACGAATTGGTGCGCCGCATCGGGCCGCATGCGAAATCCACCGCGCGGCCGGGAATCGTCGCCGACCTCGGCGGTTTCGGCGCGTTGTTCGACCTCGCCAAGACCGGCTACAAGGACCCGATCCTGGTGTCCGGCACCGACGGCGTCGGCACCAAACTGATCCTCTCAATTTCCACGGGCATCCACGATACGGTCGGCATCGACCTCGTCGCCATGTGCGCCAACGACCTTGTCGTGCAGGGCGCGGAGCCGTTGTTTTTCTTGGACTATTTCGCCACCGGCGGTCTCGACGTCGGGGTCGCCGAAGCGGTCGTGAAAGGCATAGCCGAGGGTTGCCGGCAGGCCGGATGCGCGTTGGTCGGCGGCGAAACGGCGGAAATGCCCGGTATGTACGCCAAGGATCACTACGACTTGGCGGGGTTCTGCGTCGGTGTCGTCGAACGATCCGACGTTTTGCCGCGTGCCGACGTCCGGCCGGGTGACGTGGTGCTGGGAATCTCCTCGTCGGGCGTGCATTCGAACGGATTTTCCCTGGTCCGCAAGGTGGTCGAGCGTTCCGGCCTCGCCTGGACCGACCCGGCACCGTTCGCGCCCGGAAAAAGCATGGCCGAGGCCTTTCTGACGCCGACCCGCATGTACGTGAAATCCTGCCTGTCGGCGATCAAGGCCGCGCGCGGAAGCGGCGGCGGCATCAAGGCGCTGGCGCACATCACCGGCGGCGGCTTGCCGGAAAACCTGCCGCGTGTCCTGCCGGACGGCATCGGTGCCGACCTGGACGCGGCGCTGTGGCCGGGGCTGCCGATTTTCGCGTGGCTCAAGAAGACGGGTGGCGTCGCAGAGGCGGAAATGTTCCGCACCTTCAACTGCGGCGTCGGCATGGCGCTCGTTACGGCGGCGGAAGACGCCGACATGGTCGCGGCGTCCCTGCTTGCCGCCGGTGAGATGGTGCGTCCCATCGGCCGCATCGTCGAGCGGGCGGGCGATCATCCGGTGGAAATCGCCAACGGCGAGGCGCTATGGCGCGTCTGAAGATCGCGGTCCTGATTTCCGGGCGCGGCTCGAACCTGCAGGCCCTGATCGACGCCGCCGCCGATCCGTCCTACCCGGCTGAAATCGTCCTAGTCGTTTCGAACGTCGCCGGCGCCGTCGGGCTTGATCGGGCCAAGACCGCCGGCATCCCGACACTGGCGATCTCGCACAAGGATTTTTCGGACCGCAAGAGCTTCGACGACGCAATGACGTCGGCCATCGAAAAGGCCGGTGGCCGGTTGGTGTGCCTGGCCGGATTCATGCGGCTCCTGAGTGCGGAATTCTGCAGCCATTGGCGCGACCGGCTGATCAACATCCACCCGTCACTGCTGCCGGCCTTCAAGGGGCTCGACGTACATGCGCGGATGATCGACGCCGGCGTCCGGTTCGGCGGCTGCACGGTGCATTACGTGCGTCACGAGATGGATACCGGACCGATCATCGTGCAGGCGGCCGTGCCGGTGCATCCGAAAGACGACGCCGACGCCCTGGCGGCCCGCACCCTGGCCGAGGAGCACAAGATTTATCCGATGGCGGTCCGCTGGATCGCCGAGGGCCGTGTCCGGATCGCCGGCGAGAGGGCGATCGTCACCGGCGCCGAGCCCGCCGCAGGCGCCCTGATTAACTTCAGCAAATAAAAAGGGGAGCCCGAAGGCTCCCCTCATTCTTTCCGACCGTGCCTGAAGGCTCAGCCGACGATTTCGGTCTGCGCGAAGAAGAAGGCGATCTCAATGGCGGCGTTTTCGGGCGAATCCGAACCGTGCACCGAGTTGGCCTCGACGTTTTCGGCGAAGTCCTTACGGATGGTGCCGGCGGCGGCGTTGGCCGGGTTGGTGGCGCCCATCACTTCGCGGTTCTTGGCGACGGCGTTTTCGCCTTCGAGGACCTGCACGACCACCGGGCCGGAGGTCATGAATTCGCAGAGATCGCCGAAGAAGGCGCGTTCCTTGTGAACGCCGTAGAACTCTTCAGCCTGGGCGCGGGTGAGGCGCATGCGCTTCTGCGCGACGATGCGCAGACCATGCTCCTCGAAACGCGCGTTGATCTTGCCGGTGAGGTTGCGCCGGGTGGCGTCGGGCTTAATGATCGAGAGGGTCCGTTCGACGGCCATGTCTCGCTCCTATTCAAAAAGTTGGGTCGTGGACAAAGGTCAAAAAGAATGCCCCTCTAACGGGGGCGGGCGGTTTATAGCCATCCCGCTCATGGGTGGCAACCCCAATCGACGAACGCAAATCCGAGGGAGAAATCATGATCATCGACCACCGCACCTACGTCATCCAGCACGGCCGCGCCGGCGAGTACATGAAGCTATTCGAGGCCGAGGGCCTGCCGGTGCAGATCAAGCATCTGGGCAACCTGATCGGTTATTTCGAGACGGCCGTGGGACCGCTCAACCAGGTGGTGCATCTCTGGGGTTACGAAGACTTCGCCGATATGGAACGCCGCCGCACGGCGCGCGACGCCGATCCGGCGTGGACGGCCTACAAGAAAAAATCCGCCGGCATGCTGGTGTCGCAGGAAAACAAGATTCTCAAGGGCGTGTCGTTCTCGCCGATTAAGTAAGATCGAAATTCTTTTGTCGTCACCCCGGGCTTGTCCCGGGGTCCACTCTTCGAACAGTGGATTCTGGGACGCTGCGCGCCCGGAATGACGAGTAGATTACCCCCGCAGCCGCTCCAATTCCTCGCCGTAGCCGGCGGGATCGACGCGGGCGTCGATCAGGAACGGCGTCGCGAGGGTGTCGAGCGCCGCTTCCAGCTCCGCCGCCGAGCCGACGGTTGCCGCGTTGATGCCGAACGACCGCGCGATGGCCGCGAAGTCGGGCGCCGGATAGCGGACGCCGCGGGGCGGCCGCTGCTGGCGTTGCTGCTTGATGTCGATCAGGGAGAGGGCGGCGTCGTTCATGACGACGATCCCGGCGTTGAGCTTGCGCTCGCCGAGGGTGGCGAGATCGCCCAGGCACATGATCAGGCCGCCGTCGCCCGTGATGCCGAGGGCCGGGCGCTCCGGCTCCGCCAAGGCGGAGGCGACGGCGCCGGGCAACGCGTAGCCCATCGACGACAGTCCGTTCGATTTCACCATGCCGAACGGTTCCGAGGCCGGCCAATGCGCGAACGTCGAGAACATGTGCGCGCCGGCGTCGACGGCGAGGCGGGTGCCGGCGGGCATGCGCCGGCCGAGGATCTGCACCGCCGTCGCCGTATCGAAAACGCCGGGCCGGGGCGCATGGGCTTTCATCACCAGCGCGCGCCGTTCCGATGCCGCGCCTTGCGGCCAGGCGCCCTTGCCGCAAGCGGGCAGGAGCGCCGCGAGGCTGGCGCCGAGCGGGCCGGCGACGGTCACGGCCGGGGAAAGGCGGGAATCGTCGATCGGCGCTTCGGCGAGCGACAGGATCGGCGCGTCGGAAGGGAAGGCGCCGGGAATGAATTCGATGCTGTCGGCGCCGGCCAGGATCACCAGATCGGCGTCGGCGATCAGCTTCCGCTCGCCGGCGGCGCCCGTGAACGGACCGACGTACATGGGATCGCCGGTGGGGACGACGCCGGAGCCCTTGTAAGTGGCGAGAACCAGTCCGCCGAGCGCGGCGGCGAAGCCGCGGACGGCGTCGGCGTGCCGGCGCGCTTCCAGGCCGGCGATCAGGACCGGACGGTGGGCCTTTTCGATCAGCGCCCTGGCCGCGGCAAGGCTGTCGGCGTCGGCGGGCTTCGCTGCGGCTGGCGCCGCCGGCGGCATGGCGGCCCCCGGCTTGCCGGCATCCGGCGCCGTCAATTCGCAGATCACCGGGCCTTCCGGCGGCGACAGGGCCAGGGAAATCAATTCGGCGAAGTCGGCGGCACCGGTTTCCGGCGTCAGCCGCTTGCTGCCGCGCGCCAGCGGCTTGAAGAGGGCCTGCTGGTCGAAGCGCTGATGACGCGATGAGGCGGGGCCGTCGGCGAAGACGATCAGCGGTGACCGTTCGAGGGACGCATAGGCGACGGCGTTGACGACGCTGGAGACGCCGGGGCCGACGCCAACGAGCACGACGCCAGGCGTGTTCGTGATCTCGCCGGTGACGGCGGCCATGAGGCCGCCGGCGGCTTCCGTCCGGGTCAGGACGAACTCGATGCCGATGCGGTCGCAGGCGTCGATCAAATCTAGGCTCGAGCCGCCGCCCGGAATGCCGAACATCCGTTTGACGCCGGCGCGCGCGAGTTCACCGGCGATCCGTTCCGCGAGGGTCTCGGTCATGACGTCAGATATTCCCGTAACGCCGCATGGCTTCGCTGAACGGCATGCCGGCGCGGATGGCGGTCGCGGCCTCCGCGTCCTCCTTGGTGAATTTCTCGGCCATCTCGACGACCTCGAGGGCGCAATCGACGGGAATGGCAAGGACGCCGGTATCGTCGGCGACGATCCAATCGCCCGGGTTGACGAGGACGCCGTCGACCGTCACCGGATCGCCGATGGCGGCGACGCGGAGCCGGGTCCGCCCGGTGGTCGGCACCAGGTGCCGCGCGAATACCGGGAAGCCGGCCTCGACGGTCTCGTCCCGGTCGCGGACGCCGCCGTCGACGACGATGCCGGCGATACCCTTCACGGCTGCGGCGAGCGACGCCATGCCACCCCATGTGGAATAGGGCGCGCCACCGGCCGACACGACGATGGCCTGGCCGGGTTCGGCCGCGTCGATCATGGCGCCGACGCGGAATTCACTGCCGTCGAAGGTCTCGAAGGGGCCGCTTTCCTCGCGTACCGTGACGGCCGTGCCGACGAAGCGGAAACCGGGCGCGATGGGCTTCAACCCGGTCATGATCTGATAGGGGCGCCGGACCCTGTCGAGCGCATTCGCGAGCGTGCTGGTCGCAATCGCGCCGAGACGCTCACCGATCCGTGTTTCCGTCATGGAGAACGCTCCTCTTCCCGTGGTCCGGCTCTTCGCGCCGACCGGACTTCATTCGCCCCGTGGCGGCGGAGGTTAGCACACCGCCGAAATTGGCAAAGCGGAGAGATGCTGCCGGCCGGGCGACGGACTTATGAAATTATTTGGACTGTCATTTCACGTGAAGTCAGTGCAAAATTCGACCGGCCGAGGTGATTGTCGCGTCGCCGAGAGTAATTTCGGAGAGGAACGGCGCCATTCGCGCCTTTTCCAGGCAACCTCGCTCGGCGACGAATATTCGAAGCGGCTTCCGGGGTGCGGGTTTTCCGGCGGTTTCCGTCGCGAGTCTGGCGTCCGAGGACAAGATGCTTTTTCACGACAGTTTCCGCCACCATCTGAAAAGACGTATGAGCCATTTATCTCGCATTCTTGGCGGAGTGACGGCAGCAGTCGTCGCGGTCTGCCTGACCCTCGCCGTCACGCCGTCGTTCGGTCAGACGGATACGAAACGGAAACCGGTCATCGTCGGTTTCGATGTCGAATACGGCGTCAAGAACTCGACGTCGGCGCAGGCCATCGAAGACGGCTTGAAGATCGCCATCCATTAAATCAACGCCGCGGGCGGCGTGCTCGGCGGACGGCCGGTCGAACTCCACGTCAAGGATAACCGGTCCGTTCCGGCGCGCGGCATCGCCAATCTCAAGGCGTTCGCCGCGATGCCGGATCTGGTGGCTGTGTTCGGCGGACGGTTCAGTCCGGTGCAACTTCAGCAAGTGGGGCCGGCCAACGAGATGAAAGTGCCACTGTTGGACGTGTGGGCGGCGGCGGACGGCATTTCGGACAACACCTCCGATCCGAATTTCGTTTTTCGGCTATCGTTGAAAGACTCCTGGGCGATGCCGGCGATGCTCGAATTCGCGATGAAGCGCGGACATCGCAAGATCGGCGTCCTCCTCCCCAACAACGGCTGGGGGCGCAGTAGCCAGAGCGCGCTCGATACGGCGGTTCTCGGCAAGCAGAACGTCGAGATCATGCCGCCGCAGTGGTACAACTGGGGCGACGAGGACATGCTGGCGTATTACGAACGCCTGTTGTCTGTCGATGCCGACGTGATTCTGTTCGTCGCCAACGATTCCGAGGGCGGCCTGCTGGTTCGGCAACTGGGCGAGCGCCCGGACGTGAAGCGGCTTCCCATCATCTCGCATTGGGGCGTGACGGGCGGGAAGTTCGTCGAGAAAAGTGGACCTGTTCTGGAAAAAATCGACTTCACGTTCGTTCAGACGTTCAGCTTCAGCAAGGCGCAGCCGGCCGCGCTCGGTAAGTTCATGGCGTTGGCGAAAGCCGTCGCCGGCTATGACGATCCGCATCGAATTGAATCGCCGGTCGGCGTCGCGCATGCCTACGACATGATGCATATTCTCGCCAAGGCGGTCGATTTGGCCGGAACGACGGACCGTGGCGCCGTGCGGGACGCGTTGGAGAGAGTACCTTCTTATCGTGGATTGGTGCGCGACTACGCACCGCCCTTCACGCCGGGCCGCCACGACGCGTTGACCCCAGAGCAAGTGTTCATGGCGCGTTTTAAGGCCGACGGTGAGATCGTTCCCGTTGACCGGTGACGAGGAACCTCTCCGAATGACGCGGAACGATCGCGTCAACCCGCGGTGGCGCGACAGCCTCGTCGTCAAGATCACCGCGGCGATGTCGGCTCTCGTGACGGCCGCCGTGCTTGCGGGCGCGACGCTGACGTTCCTGACGCTTCGCGAGACCGTCTACGACACCAACCAAAAGACGCTGTCGGCGCAAGCCTCGTTGCTGTTCAACGATCTGGACGGCCGCATCAATCTGCTGCGCGACAATCTGTCCGCCTTGGCGGCAAACGACCTGATTGCCGATGCGCTCGTCGACGACGTCGGTCGGAACGTCTATTTGCGGAATTTTCTCTCCGGCATCGACTTCGTCGAAGGCTTCAATGCCTCCATCGGACTTGTTGATTTTCAGGGGCAAACCATCGCCACGAACGGCAGGAATGCTTCCGTAATCGTACCCGCGCCCTGGTTGGCGAGCGTCGTCGAAACAGGCAAGGCATCGGGATTCGTCGTCAGGATAGGGGACGACATCCGGCTAGTCCTGTCGGAGCCCGTGATTTATCGGAATACCGGGCAGCCCGAGGGCGCGCTTTTCTACCAAGTCACCCTCGGCGAATGGCGGAATTCCGAACGCATCCGGCATATACTGTCGGGATTGCCGTGGGCCGAGGAGTTGGCTCTGGTCGTCAAACAGGTCGGTGACGATCCGGCGGCGAAACGGGGCGACATTTCATTCCTGAGCGTTGAAGTGCCGTTGGATATGTCCATTGTCGACGGCCCCAACAGGGTCGTCATGCGGCTTCGCGCAAGCCCGGAAATGTTCCGCGAACCGTTGTCGGACCATCTGGCCACGGTTTCCGTCACAAGTCTGCTCGTGATCATCATCGCGATCATTCTCAGCAACTTGCTGGCTCGACAACTGACGCGGAAGATTTCCCGATTGCACCGCGAGACGCACGAACTCGCGACCGATGCCTTGACCGAACGCCGCGTCACGTCCGACGGCCGCGACGAAGTGGACGGGTTGGCGGACACGTTCAACGATCTTCTCGGCCGGTTGCGGGGCACCTACCGTCAGCTCGAGGAGCAGGCGGCGGAGGAGATTGCCAGCCAGGCGGAACGTTATCGGACGATTATCGTCAATAGCGCCGAGGGGATCATCACGATCTCGCACGACGGAAAGATCGAGACGTTCAATCCGTCCGCCGAGAACTTATTCGGTTATAAGGCGGAAGAGGTTATCGGCAGGAACGTCTCATGTCTTTTGCCGGTAAGCGATCGAACCGATCACGACGGATACCTCAAGAACGCCAATCTCCACGAAACGAAGATATTGAACAAGGCCCGCGATCTTTGGGCCCTGCACAAGGACGGCACGGTCTTTCCGATCGAATTGAACGTTTCGCCGATGGTTCTCGGAGACGAGCGGAAATACGTCGGCATCATGCGGGACATCTCGGAGCGGCGCCGCTACGAGGAAGGCCTGAAGGCCGCCCGTGACGAGGCGGAAGCGGCAAGCCGCACGAAGTCGCAGTTCCTGTCCTCCATGAGCCATGAATTGAGGACGCCGCTGAATGCGATCATCGGCTTCTCCGATCTCCTCAGCACCGATTCCGAGCATCCGTTGGCGGACGATCAGGCGGAAAGCCTGGGGCATATCCGGAAGGCGGGCGATCTGCTTCTGCACTTGATCGACAGTGTTCTCGAGTTGGCCAAGATCGAGTCTGGCAAGATCACCCTGTCCATCGAGGCCGTCGATGCGCGCACGGTCCTTCAAGACTGTCTGGCGATGGGGCGGTCGATGGCAAAGAGAAACGGCGTCACGGTCAGCGGCGACTTTTCCGAACTGGGCGGTCTGTCTTTGAAATGCGACCGGGTGCGGTTGCAGCAGATTCTCCTCAACCTGCTGTCGAACGCCATCAAGTACAACGTCGACGACGGCTCGGTGACGCTCTCCGCCGGCAAGATCGGGGACGACAAATGCCGGATCTCCATCGCCGACACGGGTGTCGGTATTTCCGCCGACAAGCAAAAGATGCTTTTCACGCCGTTCGCCCGCCTTGGCGCCGAGAACAGCGTGATCGAGGGGACCGGTATCGGTCTTTCCATCGCCCGGCAATTGGCGCGGATGATGGACGCGGAAATCGGTTTCGAATCGACCGAGGGCGTCGGCTCGAAGTTCTGGGTCGATATTCCCATGGCAGCGGGCGGCGAGGCGACCGTCTCCGGCGAGAGGGAATCGGCGACGCCGACAGTGAGCCTCGGGACGCCGTCGGCGGAGAAGACCGTCCAGTATGTCGAGGACAATCCCATCAATCTCAAGCTGATGCGCATGATCCTCGCCAAGCAGCGGAACATCCGGTTCGTTTCCTCGATGAACGCGGAAGACGGCGTGAAGCAGGCGGCAGAAGAGCGTCCGGATGTCATCCTCATGGACATCAACCTGCCCGGCATGAACGGCATCGAGGCGTTGCGGGCGATCCGCGAGATCGACGCGCTTTCCGATACGCCGGTCATCGCCGTCAGTGCCAGCGCCATGGCGTCGGATGTGGAAGCGGCGATGGCAGCGGGCTTCACCGCCTATGTCACCAAGCCGTTCAAGACCAACGAACTCGTCTCGGCCATTGCCCAGGCGTTGGACGCCCGGTCGATCGACGCGGACTGACGGCGGAAATTCCCCAGGGATTTCCACCCGAAAACTCTCGTCGGTGGACCGCCGCCCGGGCGGGTGTGAGTTCTGGCCAATGACCGAATTCCTGGTTTAGTCTCCGATTTCGCGGCGCGTTCGCGCCGTTTGGGGAGAGGGAGACATGCGGCGGTTTCATCTGCCGGTTTGGCTCGATGGGGCGAGCCGGCCGCGCGCCGGCACGTTCGTCGCGCTGTTCAGTCTGGAAGGATGGGGGCGGGCGACGCTGATTACCGTCGTGCCGCTGCAGGCGCACGCGATCCTCGGCGACGCGCGGGCGGTGAGCCTCCTCTATCTCGCGGTCAGTGTCGTCGGCCTGGTCTCCACCCTCGTCATTCCGATGCTGGTCCATCGCGTGCGGCGGCGCTGGGCGTTCACGTTCGGCGGGGTTCTGATGCTGCTGGCGGTCGCCGGCTACGGCATGGGAACGGCGTCAGGTTTGATCGTTGCGCTCGCCTGCCAGGTGACGGCGACGGCATGTTTCGAGATCGTCCTCAATCTCTATGTCTTCGACCACGTGCCGAGGACGGAGATCAAGGGGTTCGAGCCGAAGCGGCTGCTGTATCTGGCCTTTCCGTTCACGCTCGGTCCCTGGCTCGGGGTCTGGCTCGCGGAAAACGCCGGTCCGTGGGCGACCTATGCGCTGGTCGGGGCGTTCACGTTCGCCATGCTCGGCTACTTCTGGTTCCTCCGCATCGTCGAAAACCCGGCCGTGACCAGCCCGCTGCGGCCGCCGCCGAACCCGATCCGTTATCTGCCGCGCTTCGCCGTTCAGCCGCGGCTCCGTCTCGCCTGGACGCTCGCCATCGGTCGGACGTCATGGTGGATCATGTTCTACATCTATGCGCCGATTTACGTGATCGAGGCCGGCTTTCCGCCGGAGATGGGCGGCGCGGTCGTGTCGCTGGCGACGATCCCGCTGTTCCTGGTACCGCTCTGGGCCGCCATCGGCCGAAAGAAGGGGCTGCGCTTCCTGCTGATGCTCGGTTACGGGCTCGCCGGCGGGCTTACGTTGGCCCTTGGCTTCGCCGCCTCGGTGCCGTGGCTCGGCGTCGCGCTGCTGCTGGCCTCCGCGACGGCGGCGCTGCTGATCGACGGCGCCGGCAACGTGCCGTTTTTGCGCGCCGTGCATCCGCACGAAAGGGCCGAAATGACGTCGGTCTACGTGACGTTCCGGCAGACGGCGCAATTGATCACGCCCGGCCTCTTTGCCGTCGCGCTCAGCGTCTTCGCATTGCCGGCCGTTTTCTTCGTCGGCGGCGCCACGACGCTCGCCATGGCGTGGCTGGCATCGCTGTTGCCGAAGAAGCTCTAGCGCACAACCTCATCCTTCGAGACGCCCGCTTGCGCGGGCTCCTCAGGATGAGGAGCAATATGTAAAACCCTCATCCTGAGGAGCGAGTGAATACGAGCGTCTCGAAGGATGAGGCATGGGATCACTCTTTCGGAAACCGCCGCCGCGCCCAGCGGAAATAGACGATCGTGTAGGCGAGCGCGAAGCCGAACCACACCGGTCCCCACCAAAGAACGGCCAGCTCCGTAAGCCGCGCCACGGCCGCCGTCGCCAGGATCGGTAAGGTCAGCCAACCCAGGAAGGCGAGCCAGCGGATCGGCATCGGCGGCCCCGGCTTTTGGGCGGAAGCATGACCCGGTGGCAGCTTGTCGGGGCTCATGGCCGGTGTGTAAACTGGCGTTTCGGAGACGACGGCAACGGCGGGGAGACGACGGACATGCCGCAGAACGTGATCTCGACACTGATCAAGCTCCTGGTGGCCTCGCTGGTCGTCGGCCTGGTCCTCAGCTTCTTCGACATCGACCCCCGCGAGTTGATCGCCAACTTCGGCAAGACCATCCAGGACGTCTTCGATCTGCTGTCCGGCTGGGTCGCCGGGGCGGTCAAATACGTCCTGCTCGGCGCCGTCATCGTGGTGCCGATCTGGGCCATCGTGTTCTTCTTCGGTAAGCTGACGGGAAAGAAGAGCGGCTGAGGCCGCTTACTCCCCAAACAATCATTCTCTGGCGAGCCGCTGCTCGGTGATGTCCTCGCCGGTGAAACTCGGCGCGACGGAGCGCGCGACCGAGACGTCCAACGCCTCGAAATCGTGATAGCCGATGATCTCGTAGCCTTCGGCGCGGGTCAGCATGCGGTCCTCGAAACCGGCGGTGCCGTCGTTGTCGGCGATGTGCTTGTAGAGATCGCGCATGGCGTAACCGGCGACCCGGGCCGACGTCGCCGGCCAGATGACGATGGAATAGCCGAAGTCCTGGAACTGCTTGCCGGTGAAATGCGGCGTGCGGCCGAATTCGGTCATATTGGCCATACACGGGCCCGGCACCTCGGCGGAGTAGCGGCGGAACTCGGCTTCCGATTTCAGGCCGTCCGGGAACGACACGTCGGCGCCGGCCTCCTTGTAGAGCTGCGAGCGGCGGATGGCGGCGTCCAGACCTTCGACGCCGGCGGCGTCGGTCCGCGCGATGACGACGAGATGGCTCGACGCCTTCTTGGCGGCGGCGATCTTGGCGGCCGCTTCCTCGGCCGGCACCAGGCGCTTGTCGTTCAGGTGTCCGCACTTCTTCGGCAGCAACTGGTCCTCGATATGGACGGCGGCGGCGCCGGCGGCTTCCAACTCGCGCACCGTGCGCATGGCGTTGAGCGTGCCGCCGTAACCGACGTCGCCGTCGACGATCAGCGGCAGATCGGTGGCGCGGGATACCATCTTGGTGATGAAGCAGAGCTCGTCGAGGCCCATCACGCCCAAGTCCGGCAGGCCGAGGCTCATGGTGACGGCGCCACCCGAGATATAGAGGGCGTCGAAGCCCTGGCGGGCGGCGAGGCGCGCGGCGAGCGGGTTGTGCGCGCCGGGCACGCGGAGGATTTCCTGCCGCGCCAGCAGTTCGCGGAGCCGTTCGCCGGCCGGTCGCGGGTTGCGGGTCTTGCCTTCGAGCCAGGTCGTCATGGTCGCTTCCTCCGTCGGAAAATCCGTTGCCGGAACCTTAAGCCGGAATGTGGGCGCGGGAAAGGGATCGGGTTTTTATGTTGCGGCAGTGGACCCCGGGACAAGCCCGGGGTGACGAGTGGGTAGCGAAATTTCGGTGAATTCCGTCATTCCGGGTGGCGCAAAGCGCCGTCCCGGAATCCACTCTATCCAAATAACGCGTCGTTTGCCGAATCGACGATTGCCGGCGCCGGCTCGAACCAGACGCCGTGCGCGACCCGCAGGCATTCGAGCGTCTCCAGCACTTTTTCCCGCCCCATCTCACGCGCCATGAACATGGGGCCGCCCTTCCAATCGGGGAAGCCGTAGCCGTAGCGCCAGATGACGTCGATATCGCTCGGCTTGTAGGCGACGCCGTTGCCGAGCAGCCGCGCGCCTTCGTTGATTAGCGCGAACAGGCAGCGTTCGCGGATTTCGTCCGGCGCTATCCGGCGCCGCTCGATGCCGAGTTCCGCCGATACCTCCATGATGAGCGCCGAGACGTCCGGATCGGGAGTCGGCTTGCCCGAATCGTAGCGGTACCAGCCGCGCTTGGTCTTGCGGCCGAACCAGCCTTTCTCGCAGATGCGGTCGGCGACGACCGGGTAGGGGCGGGCGGGGTCGATGTCGCCCGACGCCATCTGCCCCTGCCGCACCCGCCAGGCCACGTCGAGACCGGAAATGTCGCCGACGGCGAGGCAGCCGAGCGGAAACCCGAACTCCTGCATGGCGGCGTCGACTTCGGCCGGCTCCGCCCCTTCCTGCAAAAGGAAATACGCCTGCCAGGTGTAGCGGTGATACATGCGGTTGCCGACGAAGCCGGGGCCGTTGCCGACAGCGGCGCCGTTCTTGCCGATCCGCTTGGCGAGCGCCATCAGCGTCGCCGCCGCTTCCGGCGACGTCTTTTCGCCGCGGACGATTTCCAGGAGCTTCATCACCTGCGCCGGTGCGAAGAAATGCGCGCCCGCCACCTTGTCGGGGCGTTGCGTGGCGGCGGCGATGTCGTCGATGGAAAGGCTCGACGTGTTGGTGGAAAGGATCGCGTGCGCCGGGCAGATGCCGTCGAGCGCGGCGAAGATGTCCTTCTTCACGGCCATGTCCTCAATGGCCGCTTCGATGACCAGGTCCACGTCGTCGAGGGCGGCAAGCTCTGTCGCACCGGAAATGCGGGCGAGTTCCGCGTCCATGGCGTCCTGCGTCATGCGGCCGCGCTCGACCCGTTCGGCGAGGCCGGAACGCATCGCCTCCAATCCCGCTTCCAGGCGAGCGGCGTCCGGCTCGATGGCCGTGACCTCGATGCCGGCGCGGGCCAGCACCAGCGCGATGTCTTGCCCCATAGTGCCGAGGCCGATGACACCGGCCCGCTCGATATCGGGTACGCGGAATCCCTCCGGGGCGTCGGCGATCTTCGCCGCGTCCCGTTCCGCCTTGAAGAGATAGCGCAGCGCCGCCGCTTCCGGGCCGTCCCGGAGCTCGACGAAGATCTTCCGTTCCGCCGCCATGCCGTCGGCGAACGGTAGTCTGGCGGCGTTACCGACGGCGTCCAAGGCGCGCATCGGCGCTGTACGTCCGCGCGTCCGCTTGGCGACGGCAATGCCGATGTTTTCCATCAGCGCCTCGACGGTGTCCGCGTCCGGCAGCATGTCGCTTCGTTCCGAGGTGCGGCGCGGGCCGCTGCCGATCAATTCCCGGGCGAACGCCAAGGCCGGATCGTCCGCGGCGTCGGGATCGGCCAGCCTGTCGATCAGGCCGATTTCCGCACCGCGCCGGGCGTCGATCCGTTCCCCGCCGGCGATCATGTTGGCGGCGGCCTCGACACCGATCAGGCGCGGCAGGCGCTGCGTGCCGCCGGCGCCGGGGATGATGCCGAGATCGACCTCGGTCAGGCCGAGCTTGGCGTTCGGTAGCGCGATCCGGTAGTGCGCGCCGAGCGTGACCTCCAGACCGCCGCCGAGCGCGAAACCGTGGATGGCGGCGATCACCGGAATATCGAGGGCCTCGATGGCGGCGATGGTTTCCGGCAGCGTCGGCGTGCCGGCCGGCGGCTCCTTGCCGAACTCGGAAATCTCGGCGCCGGCCGAGAAACAACGTCCTGTCCCTTCGAGCACGACCGCCCGCACGTCCTCGCGGCCGGCGAGTGCCGCGAAGGCGTCCCGGAGCCCCGAGCGGACGGCGCTGCCGAGCGAATTGACGGGCGGATTGTCGATGACGACGATGGCAATGCCGTCGACGACGCTCGTGCGGACGGGCGTGGACATGAGTTCTCCTTTTGCGTACCGATGTGATATACCACGCGCCCGACCGAAGGCACGCGCCAACCACGAAACGAATTAAAAATATCCGAGGGAGAAAACCAAGATGCCGCTCAGGCTCGCCATTCTCGACGACTATCAGAACGCCGCACTCGGCTCCGCCGACTGGGGCAGGCTCGGCGACGACGTCGAGATCACCGTCTTCGATACGTTCATCGGCCATGACGACGCGGACGTCGTGAAGGCGCTGCAACCCTTCGACGTGCTGGTCGCCATGCGTGAGCGCACGCGCTTTCCGGCGGCGGTCATCGACCAGCTCGGCAGCCTGAAGCTGCTGGTGACGACCGGCATGCGGAACCTCGCCATCGACATGGCGGCGGCCCGCGCCAAGGGGATCGACGTCTGCGGCACCGACATGCTGCCGTATCCGGCGGCCGAGCACGCGGTCGCGATGATCATGGACCTATACAAGAAAATTTCGAAGGAAAGCAGCGTGATGCGCGAAGGCGGCTGGCAGGGTTACGTATCCGAAGGCCTGAACGGCAAGACGCTCGGCCTGCTCGGCCTCGGCAAGCTCGGCGGCCGGGTAGCGAAGTTCGGACAGGCCATGCAGATGAAGACGATTGCCTGGAGCCAGAACCTGACGGCGACGCGCTGCGCCGAGATGGGCGTCGAGTACGTGAGCAAGGAAGATCTGTTCCGCCGCTCCGACGTGATCTCGGTCCATCTGGTACTGAGCGAACGCACCACCAGCCTCGTCGGCAAGGCGGAGTTCGATCTGATGAAGCCGAGCGCCTATCTGGTCAACACGTCACGCGGCCCCATCGTCGACGAGGCGGCGATGTTGGACGCGCTGACGGCGAAGCGGATCGCCGGCGCCGGCATCGACGTCTACGAAGTGGAGCCGCTGCCCGCCGATCATCCGCTCCGCGCCCTCGACAACGCGGTGCTGACCGGGCACACGGGCTACGTGGTCAAGGAACTCTATGAACTGGTCTACGGCCAGGCGGTCGAGAACATCGCCGCGTGGCGGAAAGGCGAACCGACGAGGATGTTGAACGCATGAGCGACGATCCGATCCTGCTGCAACGCGACGGCGCTATCGCCACCGTCATTCTCAACAATCCGGCCAAGCGCAACGCGCTCTCTCTGCATGCCTGGGAACGGTTGATCGAGGTCTGCGCCGAGTTGCAGGCCGACGACGATCTCCGCTGCGTCATCGTCAAGGGGGCGGGCGACAAGGCGTTCGCCGCCGGCGCCGACATTTCCGAGTTTCCGGAAATCCGCACCAATGCCGAGCAGGCCATCGTCTACGGCGACGTGACGGAAGAGGCCTTGAAGGCGCTCCGCCTTCTCAAGCATCCGACCATCGCCATGATCCGGGGGGCGTGCACCGGCGGCGGGCTCGAGGTCGCGGCGTGCTGCGACATCCGTATTGCCGCCAAGGACGCACGCTTCGGCGTGCCGATCAACAAGCTCGGCCATGCCTTCGCGCCGCCGGAAATGAAGCCGGTTCTCGATTTGATCGGCAAGGCGCTGATGCTGGAACTGCTGATCGAGGGCCGCATCATGAACGCCGACGAGGCCGTCCGGCGCGGTCTCGTCAACCGCGTCGTGCCGGTCGACGATCTCGAGCGCGAGGCGACGGAAACGGCAAACCGTATCGCCGCCGCCGCGCCGCTCTCGATCCGCACCACCAAGGCCATCGCGCACCGGCTGACGGACGATCCGACGCCGATGAGCCGCGCCGAATTGATCGAGGCGTACAAGCCCTGCGACTCCGAGGACTACCGGGAAGGGTATTCGGCGTTCCTCGCCAAGCGCCCGCCGGCGTTCAAGGGACGGTGAGAGTGGACCCCGGGACAAGCCCGGGGTGACGGGTGAGAATTTTTTCGTCATTCCGGGCGCGAAGCGTCCCGGAATCCAATATTTCGATTGCGGAATCCGCCACGCACTTGACCGGCGGCGCGTCGCCGTCGTTTGATCCGCGAAACCTGCAAACCACGGAGACCATCCATGACCCCCGCCGCCAAGCTGCAAGCCCTGCTGAACCGACCGCAAATCCTCGTCATGCCGGGCGTCTTCGACGCGCTGTCGACACGGCTCGCCGAACAGGCCGGCTTCGATGCCGCCTTCATGGGCGGTTTCGCGGTGTCGGCGGCCCGCATCGGCATGCCGGACACGGGTCTCATCAGCTACGCCGAGATGGTCGACCAGGGCCGCAACCTCTGCGCCGCCGTCGATATTCCGGTGATCGGCGACGGCGACACCGGCTACGGCAACGCCATCAACGTGAAGCGAACCGTGGGCGGCTATGCCCAGGCCGGCTTCGCCTGCGTGATGATCGAGGATCAGGTCGCGCCGAAGCGTTGCGGCCACACCCGCGGCAAGCAGGTAGTGCCGTTCAAGGAAGCCGTTCAGCGGATCAAGTCGGCCTGCGACGCGCGGGACGAGTTGCGCCGGCACGGCGGTGACATCCTGATCATGGCCCGCACCGACGCCAACGCCACCGACGGCATGGACGAGGCGGTGCGGCGCTGCAAGGCGTTCGTCGACGCCGGCGTCGACATCACCTTCCTGGAGGCGCCGAAGAACGAGGCCGAGATGCGCCGTTACGGCAAGGACGTTCCCGGCCCGAAGATGGCGAACATGGTGGAGCAGGGGGCGACGCCGTACCTGACGCCGGACGAACTGCAGGACATCGGCTACAAGCTCGCCATCTGGCCGGTGTCGATGATGCTGTCGGCCATCAAGGCGATGCAGGAAACGCTCGTCGGCATGAAGACCGGCAAGCACGACCTCAACCGCCGCATCACCTTCATGGAATTGCAGGCGATCGTCGGCTTCCCCGAATACTATGACGCGGAAAAGGCCTACGCTGCGGAGTGATCGACGGCGTCGCGCCGGTCGGAAATGAACGCCGGCAGGATGTCGACGAAGGCACGGGCCGCCGGCGACAGGTTGTTGCCGCGAAGCATCAGGATTCCCATCCGGCGCGTCACGCGCGGATGCGTCAGCGGCACGATGCGGTAGGCGCCCTGCCTGCCGGTGGGCACGGCGGTTTCCGGCAGCACGGCGATGCCGAGACCGGCTTCAGCCATGCTGATCAGCGTCTGGTGGTGCAGCATTTCGTACTTCGGTGCGAGCATGCGACCGTTCTCGGCGAAGATCGTTTCCAGCTTGAAGCGGGTCGCCGAGCGTCTCGGCATGGCGAGGACCGGTTCGTCGAGAATGTCCTGGAAGCGGATCGAGGATTTGCCGGCGAGGGGATGGCTGCCGCTCATGACCGCGACGAACCCGTCCGTCACGAGGTGCCGGAATTCGAAGTCCTTGTCCGTCCGCTCCATCGGGCCGATGCCGAAATCGACGCTGTCGGTGCGGACGGCGTCATGGATTTCGCTGCCGTAGGCCTCGCGCACCTGCACGAAGATCCCTGGATGGCGCGTCTGGAAAGCCGCCAGTACGTTCGGCAGCACGGACGACGCGAAGCTCGGTGCGCAGGCGACGAGAATGCGACCGGCCGTCATCGCCGCTTCGCTGCGGAACGCGCTGACCGCGTCGGCGATGCCGTTCAAGGCCCGGTCCGCGCGCTCAAGAAGCGCGTTGCCGGCGTCGGTCAATCGCACCGAGCGGGTCGTCCTGTGGAAGAGGGCGACGCCGAGCGTCTCCTCTAACTGGCGGACGTGCGACGTCACGGAGGACTGCGACAGATTCAACCGGTCGGCGGCGCGACGGAAGCCGCCGGCTTCGGCCACTGCGACGAACGTTTCCAGTTGTTTGAGCGATACGGGCAGCATGGCTAATTGATCTGATTTTCCAATAAATACTTTATTTCTTCCTATTTGTCCAATCGCGTCGGTTGTGATGTGATACCGGCAACGCGGCGCCGACGGGTATTTTTCCCGGCAAACGGCGCGCAATTGTTGGGAGTGCATCCATGACCGATATCAGCCGCCGCCTCGCGGCCTTCGCCGCCGACTTGCGTTACGACGCCATTCCGGCGGAGGTGGCCGAGCGCACCAAGCTTCTGATCCTCGACACCGCCGGCATCATGGTCCGCGCCCGCAACGACGCGGAATCGACGCCGGCCATGGTCCGCGCCATCGAGCGTATGGGGCTCGGCGGCGGCAATTGCAGCGTGCCGGGCGATGCGGGCGGCTATGCGCCGCCGGCGGCGGCGCTGTTGGGCGGCACGCTCGCGCACTCCCTCGATTTCGACGACACGCACGCGGAAGCGTCGCTGCATTCCTCGGCGCCGATCGTGCCGGCCGCCCTGGCCGCCGCCGAAATGACGGGGGCCTCGGGCAAGGACCTGATCGCCGCCTGCGTCGCCGGCTACGAGGTGCAGATCCGCCTGGCGCTGGCGCTCGGACCCTCCGATCACTACGACCGCGGTTATCACCCGACGGCGACCTGCGGTGTGTTCGGCGCGGCGGCGGCGGTCGGCAAGCTGATGGGCCTCGACGCCGACGGTATCGAGAGCGCCTTCGGTATCGCGCTCAGTCAGGCGGCGGGCTCCATGCAGTTCCTGGCCGACGGATCGTGGACGAAGCGTTCGCACGTCGGGCAGGCGGCGCAGAACGGCCTGATGTGCGCCGTCATGGCCGCCGAGGGCTTCAAGGGACCGAAGCAGGCGTTCGAGGGCAAGTGGGGCTTCCTGCACGCCTACGCGCCGAACGCCGACGGTGAGAAAGCCGTCGCCGGCCTGGGCAAGGTGTGGCGGACTCTCGGTCTCGCCGTGAAGCCCTATCCGAGCTGCCGCTACACGCACGCCGCCATGGACGCCCTGCAACAGATCATGCGCGAAGACGGCGTCACCGCCGCCGACGTGGAAACGGTCGAGATCGGCATCCCGAAGACGGGCATGAAGATCGTCGCCGAGCCGATGTCGGCCAAGTGGGAGCCGAAGAGCGTCGTCGACGGCCAGTTCTCCATGCCGTTCTGCGCCGCCGTCGTGCTGCGCGAAGGAACCCTTCTTTGGGATCACTACGCGACGCACCTCAACGACCCGGAAACGCTGGCGCTGACCCGCAAGGTCGACGTCGTCAACGATCCCGAGGCGGAAGCGCTGTTCCCCGCGAACATGGCCGGCAAGGCGACCGTCAAGACGAAGAGCGGCACCTTCACGCGGCTGGTTTCGGTGCCGCGGGGCGAGCCCGCCAACTTCATGAGCACCGATGAATTCATGGGCAAGTTCACCGGCCTCGCCGAGCCCTATCTCGGTGCCGAGGGCTGCAAGCGCTTCGCCGACGCCATCCTCGGTCTGGAAGCGCAGAACTCGGTGACGTCGGTGCTCGCCGCCGGCCGTCCGGAAACGCGGGCCGCCGAGTAATGGTCGCCGAAGCCAAACAGGTCGGGCCGAACCGGTACCGGGAGTCCTACGGGCGTTACCTGGAGGACTTCGCGGTCGGCGACATCTACGAGCACCGGCCCGGCCGCACGATCACGGAAACCGACAATCACTGGTTCACGCTGCTCACCATGAACCAGCACCCGCTGCACTTCGACAGCGAGTACGCCAAGCATTCCGAATTCGGCAAGCCGCTGGTGAATTCCTGTCTGACGCTCGCCATCGTCGCCGGCATGAGCGTTTCCGACGTCAGCCAGAAGACCATCGCCAACCTCGGCTGGGACAAGGTGCGGATGACGGCGCCGGTGTTCCACGGCGACACGATCTACGCGGAAAGCGAAGTGCTGGCGATCCGGGAAAGCAAGTCGCGTCCGAAACAGGGAATCGTCACCATCAAGACCGTCGGCAAGAAGGCCGACGGCGTCGAGTTCATGTCCTTCGAGCGGACCATGCTGATCCCAAAGCGCGGGCACGCGGTCGACGACAAGGCCGGATACTGAATTGGACCACCGAGACGCAGGGGCACAGAGTAAATAATTTCCGATAGGCAAAAAAACAGTCCTGTTCGAGCTTAGCGCATGCGCGGATGGGATGACGACCTCTGTGCCTATGCGTCTCCGTGGTTTGAAATACAAGAAACATGTTGGGAGGAGTGCCCGTGCCCGACGCGCTCAGCGATAGCGACAAGTCCCTCATCCTCGACGCGGTCGACAAGTTCTTGGAAAAGGACGTTCGGCCGTTCGTCAAGGAGCTGGAACACGCCGACGAATATCCGGCGGAGATCGCCGACAAGATGGCGGAGCTCGGCCTCTACGGCGCGACCATCTCGACGGAATACGGCGGCCTCGGCCTCGACGCCCGCACCTACACCCAGATCGTCGAGCGGGTCTCGGCGGTCTGGATGTCGATTTCAGGCCTCTTCAATTCGCACCTGATCATGGCCGCTGCCGTCGAGCGGTTCGGCTCCGAGGACATGAAGCGGGAATACCTGCCGAAGTTCGCCTCCGGCGAAATCCGGGGCGGCATCGCCCTCACGGAACCCGACTGCGGCACCGATCTGCAGGCCGTCCGCACCAAGGCGCGGAAGGACGGCGGCGACTACGTCATCGACGGCACCAAGATGTGGATCACCAATTCCGTGAAGGGCGAGTGCCTGGCGGTGCTGGTGAAGACCGATCCCGACGCCGAGCCGCGCCACAAGGGCATGAGCCTGCTGCTCGTTCCCAAATCGGCGGGATTCAAGGCGCGGAAGCTCAAGAAGCTCGGCTACAAGGGCATCGACACCGGCGAGGTCGAATTCGCCAACGTCCGCGTGCCTGGGTCCATGCTGATCGGCGACGCAGAGGGGCGGGGGTTGCAGCAGATCCTGGCCGGTCTCGAACTCGGCCGCATCAACGTGGCGGCCAGGGGCGTCGGCGTGGCGCGGGCGGCGTTGCAGGACTCGATCGCTTACGCGCAGCAGCGCAAGACCTTCGGCAAGCCGATCTGCCAGCATCAGGCGATTCAGATCAAACTGGCCGACATGGCGACCCGGGTGGAAGCTGCGCGGGCGCTGGTGGACCGCGCCGCCGCCGCCTATGACCGTGGCGAACGCTGCGATCTGGAAGCCGGTATGGCCAAGCTGTTCGCCACCGAAGCGGCGCTCGAGAACGCCACCGAGGCGATGCGCATCCACGGCGCCTATGGCTATTCGCCGGAGTACGATATCGAACGCTACTATCGCGACGCGCCATTGCTTTGTGTCGGAGAGGGGACTAACGAGTTGCAGCGAATTATCATCGCCAAGCAACTCTGTGACGGAGGCAGTCGTTGACCAACCCCCTTCCGCTCGCCGGCGTCCGCGTCCTCGCCGTCGAGCAATACGGCGCCGGTCCGTTCGGCACCATGTTCCTGGCCGACCAGGGCGCCGAAGTCATCAAGATCGAGAACCCCAGCGGCGGCGATTTCGCCCGCGACATCGGCCCCTACTGGTTCTCGGAAGGCGAATCCCAGTTCTTCCACGCCTACAACCGCAACAAGCGCAGCGTCACTCTCGATCTGATGACGCCGGAAGGGAAGGACGTGTTCCGCGCCCTCGTCGCCAAGGCCGACGCCGTGGTCTCGAACGCGCGCGGCGACGTGCCGGCGAAGCTCGGTATCGTCTACGCCGAATTGAAGGACGTGAATCCGCAGATCGTCTGCGCGCATCTGTCGGCCTATGGCCGCGAGGGGCCGCGCGCCGCGTGGCCGGGCTTCGATTATCTGATGCAGGCGGAAGCGGGCTGGTTTTCCCTCACCGGTGAGCCGGAAAACCCACCGACGCGGTTCGGCCTTTCCGTGGTCGATCAGATGACCGGCCTGGCGCTCGCCTACGCGACGCTCGCCGGCGTCACCGGTGCCCGGGCGACCGGCGTCGGCCGCGACATGGACGTCAGCCTGTTCGATATCGCGCTCTGCAATCTCGGCTATCCGGCGATCTGGTATCTGAACGCCGGACATGTGCAGGGGCGCCTGCCGCGCTCGGCGCATCCGGCGCTGACGCCCTGCGCGCTCTACAAGACCAAGGACGGCTGGATCTATCTCATGTGCAACAAGGAGAAGTTCTGGCCGGCGCTCTGCGACGCCATCGGGCGGCCGGAGTGGGGAACCGACGAACGGTTCAAGACCTTCAAGGAACGTTTCGCCAACCGACCGCTGGTCGAGGAATACCTGGACGGCGCGCTCGGCGCCAAGACCACGGCCGAATGGCTGCAGGTCTTCGCCGGAAAGGTGCCGGCGGCGGCCATCAACGACGTTAAGCAGGCCCTCGACAACCCGTTCGTCACCGAGCACGGCCGGCTGCAGGAGATCGAACTGGAAGGCTACGGCACCTACAAGTACGTGGCGCCCGCCGTCCGCTCCGGCGGTTCGCCGGCGCCCGCCAACCCGGCGCCGAAGCTGGGCGCGGACACGGCGGCGCTGCTCCGCGATGCCGGCTACGGCGACGACGAGATCGCGGCGCTTCGGGAGAAGAAAGTCATTTAGGACGAAACGAGAAGGAAAAGCCACAGAGGCACAGAG
>JAYOFL010000017.1:0-53195 GCA_038117205.1 Rhodospirillales bacterium
ACCCCGTACATCTGGTTCATCAACAAGAAGCTGTATGACGGCATGAAGCCGGAACAGCGCGCCATCGTCGATTGGGCGGCGGACGTCGCGACCGAGTCCGGCCGCAGCATCTCGCGCATCATCGAGGCGTCGGAAAAGGGCCTGCCGAAGCTCGCCAAGAAGATGCAGATCAACGCCGTCTCGGCCGCCGAACAGAAGAAGTTCGCGTCCGCCGCTCAGCCTGCCGTGCGCAAGCTGATCGAGGAAAAGTACGGCGCCGAAGGCAAGGCCATGCTGGATGCCATGCTGAAGGCCATTGCCGAAACCAAGATGTAAGTTCTCTCTCCTCCCTAAAATTGGGCCGGGCGTTCGCGCCCGGCCCGCTTTTGTCCATTTTTCAAAAGAGTTTTGACGGCGTGAACGAAGCGACTTCGACATATGCGTTCGAGTTGGCGGCGAACCCGGGTTTCCAGCCGGGCGCCGGATACGGCCCACGGCAATCGCGGATTCTGAATGCGGATGGTTTGGCGGAGGCGCGCCGCGTTATTTCCGCGTGGCCGGGCTACGCCCCGACGCCGCTGATCGAATTGCCGGGGATCGCCCGGCACCTCGGCATCGGCGGGATTTCCTACAAGCAGGAAGGCGACCGCTTCGGCCTCGCCAGTTTCAAGCCGTTGGGCGGCGCCTACGCGGTCTATCGGCGTCTCGCCGCCGTGATCGAGGTGGAGAAGGGGATTAAGCCCGCCGTCGCCGACGTGCTCGCCGGCAAGTACGCCGCCGTCGCCGCCAAGTTGACGGTGACGGCGGCCACCGACGGCAATCACGGCCGCTCCGTCGCCTGGGGTGCGCGCATGTTCGGCTGCTGCTGCGTCATCTACATCAACGAGAGCGTCAGTGTCGGGCGGGAACGCGCCATTGCGTCCTATGGGGCGGAAGTGCGGCGCAATCCCGGTTCCTACGACGACGCCGTGCGGGCGGCCTTCGAGACGGCGCGGGCTGAGGGTTGGCATGTCATTCCGGACACCACCGACGGCGAAATATTCGATGCACCCCGCGATGTGACGCAGGGCTATGGCGTCATGGCGGCGGAGGCCATCGAGCAGTTGCCCTATGCGGGCGCGCCGACGCACATCTTCGTGCAGGCCGGCGTCGGCGGCATGGCATCCGCCACTTGCGCCGAATTATGGCAGCGTTTCGGCGCCGACCGGCCGCAGACGGTGATCGTCGAGCCGACGCAGTGCGCCTGCTGGTTCCATAGTCTTACCAAGCGGACGCCGACGGTGATCGCGGGCGACATCGATTCCGTCATGGCCGGGCTCGCCTGCGGCGAAGTTTCGGCGCTCGCCTGGGACATCTTGGAGCCGGGAGCGGCCTGGGCGATGACCGTCGAGGACGGCGCCGCCGTCGACTGCATGCGCCTGCTGGCGGAGGGCCGTTACGGCGACAAGCCGATGGTGGCGGGCGAGTCCGGTGTCGCCGGTCTGGTCGGCCTGATCGCCGTCGCCGGCGACGAGGCGGCGCGTAAAAAGCTCGGACTGGACGCGGGCTCCAGGGTCGTCGTCTTCGGTTCGGAAGGTGCGACGGACCCGGATATGTATTCTCGCCTCGTCGGCCGGACACCGGCGGAGGTGGCGGTATGAACAACCTCCGCGTCGACATCGACCGCCTGATGCGGCGGATCATGGATCTCGCCCAAGTCGGCGCCATCGACGTTGGCGGCGTTTGCCGCCTCGCGCTCAGCGACGAGGACAAGGCCGGCCGCGATCTGGTGGTCGGCTGGATGAAGGACTTGGGCCTCGCCGTCACGGTGGACGCCATTGGCAACGTCATCGGCGTCCGCGCCGGCCGGGAAGATGGTCCGCCTGTCATGACCGGTTCGCACATCGACACGGTGGCGACGGGCGGTAAATACGACGGCAATCTCGGCGTGCTGGCGGGGCTGGAAGTGGTAGCGACCCTCAACGACGCCGGCATCGAGACGCGCCGGCCCATCGCGGTGGGTTTCTTCACCAACGAGGAAGGGGCGCGCTTCGCCCCGGACATGATGGGCAGCGGCGTGCACCAGGGTGCGCTCGATCTCGCCGAATGCCTCGAGACCGTCGGTATCGACGGCTCGACGGTCGCCGACAATCTGGCGCGCATCGGCTATGCCGGCGACACCCCGGTCGGCACCGTGCGGGCGCATGCCTTCTTCGAACTGCACGTGGAGCAGGGGCCGCTCCTGGAAGAGGAAGGGACGCTCATCGGCGCCGTCACCGGCGTGCAGGGGATTTCCTGGACCGAGTACAGGATCAAGGGCGTCTCAAACCATGCCGGGACGACGCCGATGCGGCTCCGGCACGATGCCGGCTACGTGGCGTCCGCCATCGCCGTCGAGGCCCGGCGCATCGCCGCCGATATGGGCGGCAATCAGGTCGGCACCTCCGGCGTGATCGAATTGAAGCCGAACCTGATCAACGTCATCGCCCGCGAGGCGCTGGTGACGGTCGATCTCCGGAACACGGACGAGAAGCTGTTGCAGGCGGCGGAAGCCCGCATGACGGCGCACGTGGCGGCACTCGCCAAGTCCGAAGGCGTCGAGATCACGCCGCGCACGCTGGCGCGGTTCGAGCCGGTCGATTTCGACGAACGGATGATCGCGCGGGTCGCCGATACGGCGGCGGCGCTCGGCCACAGCGTCCGGCGCATGCCGTCCGGCGCCGGACACGATGCGCAGATGTTTGCGCCGAACTGCCCGACCGCCATGATCTTCGTGCCGTCGAAGGGCGGCATCAGCCACAACGTCCGCGAATACACGGCGCCGGACGAAATCCACGCCGGCGCCGACGTGCTGTTGCAGGTCATGCTGGATACAGCGGAAGAAACCGAGAAGTGAACGGAGAAGTCATGCCGAGATATCTAACCGTCGCCGCCGCGCAACTCGGGCCCATCGCCAAGGACGAAGGCCGGGCGTCCGCCGTCAACCGCATGATCGCCCTGATGACGGCGGCGCACGCGAAGGGCGCGGAGTTGGTCGTATTTCCGGAACTGGCACTGACGACATTCTTTCCGCGCTGGTTCATGACCGAGCAAAAGGAAATCGACGCCTATTTCGAGACCGAGATGCCGAACAAAGACGTCATGCCGCTGTTCGAGCACGCGAAGAAACTGGGCGTCGGGTTCTATCTCGGCTACGCCGAACTGACGCCGGACGGGCATCACTTCAACACTTCGATCCTGGTCAACGAAAAGAGCGAGATCGCCGGCAAGTACCGCAAGGTGCATCTGCCCGGACACAAGGAGCACGAGCCTTGGCGGGCCTTCCAGCACCTGGAGAAGCGCTACTTCGAGCCCGGCGACATGGGCTTTCCGGTGTTCGAGAGCATGGGCGGCCGCATGGGCATGTGCATCTGCAACGACCGCCGCTGGCCGGAGACGTTCCGTATGCTCGCGTTACGCTCCGTCGAAATGGTCATGCTCGGCTACAACACGCCGCAGCACTATCCGCCGGCTCCCGAGCACGACCACTTGCAGGATTTCCACAATCATCTGGTGCTTCAGGCCGGCGCCTATCAGAACGGCACCTGGGTCGTCGGCGTCGCCAAGGCGGGCCACGAGGAAGGGTGCGAACTGATCGGCGGCACCTGCATCGTCGCGCCGACGGGCGAGATCGTCGCCCAGTGCTCGACCCGCGCCGACGAGGTGATCGTGTATGCTTGCAATCTCGATCGCTGCCGGGAGATACAGGACAACATCTTCAATTTCGCGCTGCACCGTGAACCGGGCAGCTACGGCCTGATCACCGCCGCCAAGGGCGCCAAGCGGGACTAGCAGGGGAGCGGTCCCGATCATGCTTCGATATCGGGCATGGGTCGACAGGCACTAAACCAAGACTTTGGGAGGACATGGCCATGACACTCGGCCTCGAACGCGACATCGTCGACCGCGAGACCTACGCGCGGAACGTGAAACGTTTCAAGGATGCCGGCATCGAGTTGCCGCGGATTTCCGATCTCGCCGATCCGCCGGCGCGCCTGAAGAAGAAGTCCGCCGACATCGCCGGCGTCGATCCGGACGCGCCGGACGCTCGTAACCTGTTTCGCGTGCATTGGCACAACGGCACCGACCGCCGCTCGCTCGTCGACGTGCCGGAGCACGTGGTGCTCGGCCCGGAAGTGACCGGCGTCGACGCCAAGATCGCCGTTGCCTTCGGCAACCGTTTCCCGATGATCGCCGCGCACAAGGTGCTGGCGGCATATGGCTGCCTGGTGCCGCGCTTGCTGTCAGGCAAGTTCGATCCGGCCAAGCATCGGGCCGTGTGGCCGTCGACCGGCAACTACTGCCGTGGCGGCGTCGCCATCTCGCGCATCATGGGCTGCCGGTCCGTCGCCGTGCTGCCGGAAGGGATGAGCGCGGAACGGTTCAACTGGCTCGACCGCTGGGTCCTGGAGCCGTCCGACATCCACCGGACGCCCGGCACGGAAAGCAACGTGAAGGAAATCTACGACGCCTGCCACGCGCTCTCGAAGGACGCCGGCAACGTCATCCTCAACCAGTTCTCCGAGTTCGGGAACTACATCATCCACCGCGCCGTCACCGGCCCGGCGATGGAGCGTATCTTCCGTTCGATGAACGCGAGCGGCAAGCTGAAGGCCCGGGCGTTCATGTCGGCGACCGGTTCCGCCGGCACCATCGCAGCCGGCGATCACCTGAAGGCGGCGCTCGGCACGCACACCTGCGCCGTCGAGGCGGCGGAATGTCCGACGCTGCTCTACAACGGTTACGGCGAGCACAACATTCAAGGCATCGGCGACAAGCACGTGCCTTTGATCCACAACATCGTCGGTACGGATTTCGTGATCGGCGTCTCCGACGCCGCGTCCGACGCCCTCAACCTCGTCTTCAACACGACGTTGGGCCGCGCCTATCTCGGCAAGCGCAAGGGCGTGTCGCAGGAGGCCCAGGCGTCGTTCGGCAATCTGGGGCTTTCCGGTGTCGCCAACATCGTCGGCGCGGTGAAGTACGCCAAGTACATGGGGCTCGGACCCGACGACGTCGTGCTGACCGTCGCCACGGACGGTTCGGAAATGTACGGCACCGAGATCGGCATCGCCGAGAAGAAGCGCTTCGGCGGCAAGTTCGACGAGCTGGCGGCGGCGGAGGCGTTCGGACGCTACATGCTGGGTGCCGGCATCGACCACACGCTCGAAATGACCCGCTTCGACCGGGAACGCATCTTCAACCTCGGATACTATACCTGGGTCGAGCAGCAGGGCGTGTCGTTGGCCAATTTCGATGCCAGGCGCGATCAGGCGTTCTGGGATCGGCTGATGGATCTGGTGCCGGTCTGGGACGGCATGATCGACGCCTTCAATCTGGCCTGAGACGGCATCCTCATCTTTCGAGAAGCCGCCGTGCGGCGGCTCCTCAAGACGAGGGATTTGGATTTTACCTCATCCTGAGGAGCCCACGTCAGCGGGCGTCTCGATGGATGGTTGCCGGCACTCAGTTCGGCTGGTACCGGGCCAGGAAGTCCTCTTCCGTGAGCGGTTCGCAGAACAGATATCCCTGCGCGTAGTAACATCCGTGCGTGAGGAGGGATTCCTTCTGCGCCTCGGTTTCGACGCCTTCGACGACGATCCGCATGCCGCAGGCGTCGGCCAGTCCGATGGTCCAGCGGAGCACGGTCTCGACCCGCTTGTCCTCGTCCATGCGGGCGACGAACGCCGGTTCCAGCTTCATTTTCTTGAAGGGATGGGAAACCAGGTTGCCGAGCGAGGCGTACTGCGATCCGAAATCGTCGATGCACAGGCGCACGCCGAAGGCGTCGAGCTCTTCCAGGCCGTTGTTGACGGTTTCCGTCGCCCGAAGCATTTCGCACTCGTTGATTTCGAGCTCCAGCATGTCCGGGTCGATGCCGCTTTGCTTGACGGCGTCCTTCACGGTGTCGACGAAGCCGGGGTTGTCGACCTGCAAGGCGGAGATGTTGACGGCCACCGGAATGCGGAGGCCCCTGTCCCGCCAGCGGGCGGCGGTGCGGCAAGCTTCTGCGACCGCCCACGCGCCGATCGGCACGATCAGGCCGGCCCGCGTCGCTTCGTCGTTGAAATCGGCTGGGGCTTTCAACTCGCCGTCCGGCTGACGCCAGCGCAGCAACGCTTCGGCGGCGACGGGCTTGCCGTCTTTGATGTCGATCTGCGGCTGGTAATGCAACTCCAACTGGTCGATGGCCAGCATGCGCGGCCGACCGTCCTGGACGGGCAGGGGTTCGGGCGAATAGACGCACGGGTTGGGCGCGGTGCCGGCGCGGGCCCTCTCCAGTGCGATTTCGGCACGATGGATCAGGTCCTTGGCGTCGTCGCCGTCGTTCGGATAGCGCGCCGCGCCCATCGACAGGGCGACGGGGATGTAGTCGCAATCCCAATTCACGCCCTGGCCGACGATGTCGCCGATACCGTCGAGGACGTCGCGGACGAGGTCCGAGACTTCGCCGAAGTCCATGCTGAAGAGGATCGAATCGCTGCCCCAGCGCCCGATGACGCCGCCTTCGTCCAGCACGCTGGCGAGCCGGTCGGCGACGACGCTCAGCACCTGATCGCCGGCTTCGGCGCCCCAGGTGGCGTTCAGTTTCGTGAAATTGTCGATGTCGACGACGACGACGGTGAAGACGCCCCCATCTTCCGCATGCCGCTCGATCTTGCGTTCCAGGGCTTCGAGGGTCGACTTGCGGTTCGGAAGCCCCGTCGTCGCGTCGATCCGCTGCGCCTTCTGCTGCGTCGTGCGGTGCCGAACCGCCTCCGTCGTCAGGCGGCCGGCGGCCGCCTGCATGCTGGTCTGCTGCGCGTGATAGGCCATCGCCTCGCGGATGGATTCGGCGAGAACGCCCGCCGGCGTCGGCTTGGTCAGATACTTGTGGATGCGGCCTTCGTTGACGGCCTCGACGACGGAACCCAGATCGCCGTAGCCGGTCAACATGATACGCGCTGTCTCCGGGCTCATGTCGCGGATGGTCTTGAGCAGCGTCACGCCGTCCATGCCGGGCATGCGGAGGTCGCTGACCACCACGGCGAACGGTCCATGGCTCTCGATTAGCTCAAGGGCCTTCTTCGGCGAGTCGGCGGTGACGATATCGAACTGCTTGCCGAGGCGGCGCTGATATGCGGCCAGGATATGCGGCTCGTCGTCGATGAGCATGACGGTGTTGGACATGTGTGTTCTCCGATTTTCTATGCCGGCACGGCGTGCCTGACGACTTGAACGGGTTCGCTGAGCGTTTGCGTCTTCCTGAGGCCGCGCAGGCGCTGCACCTGCGCCTCCGTGAGTTCGGTCCCCTTGGAGAGGATCAGACGGCCGTCGGCGTTGGTGATATCCGACAGCAGGATCAGGCCGGGGCGTAGCAGGCTGATAGGCAGGTGTTCCGCCACGTCCCCGGCCTGACCGCCACCCCCAGGCCGATGCTCGAGGCATTCCCGGGCGGCCGCCAGAATGGCGGGGTCGAAGGCGCCGGTCCGCTCGCGCAACTTCTCGAAGATGGCCTTGGACGGCGCGTGCCCGTCGGTCATCTCGGCAATGGCGCCGAGGACCCTGAGGATGCGCGCCATCACCGGAATGTCGTTGCCGGCTACGGCGTTGGCGGGGAACCCCGTGCCGTCGAAATTCTTGTTCTGGAAATGAACCGCCTTGGCGACGTTCTCCATGCGCGGAATGTTGACGATCAGATTGCGCGCATTTTCTGGATGGTTTTCGATCAGCGGCCGTTCCTCGACGCTCAAGGCCATTCCCGCCTGCCACTTGCTGAGGACGTCGGCCGGCACGCCGATGAGCCCGATCGGCGCCAGCATGACGGCGAGGTCGAGTTCCCAGCCGCGGGAAAGGCCAAGCCGCTTGGCGATCTTCTTGGCCCAGCCACGCATGGCAGTCGTGCGGTGCGCGAAGGTGGTGTTGGAGAGGGCGAGGACGTCGTTCAGCAGTTTGACGCTGCCGGCGAGAGTGTACTCGAGGAGCTCTCTCTCGGCGGTCTGCAAACGGTACTGCTGCAAGCCGGTATCGAGGCCGACGCCGAGCTGCTCGGCATCGCAGGGCTTGTTGAAGAAGCGGAAGATGTGACCGGAGTTGATGGCGCGGACGGCGGTATCCTGGTCCGCATTACCCGTCAGCATGATGCGCAAGGTCATGGGGGATTCCTTGGCCACCGCTTCCAAGGTGGCGACGCCGTCCATGCCCGGCATGCGCATGTCGCTGACGACGACGGCGACCGGGCCGTCGGTCTTGAGCTTTTCCAGCGCCTCGGGACCGTTGTTGGCGGTCAGGATGTTGAACCGGCCGCGGAATTGCCGGCGCAGTCCCGACAGCAGGTTCTGCTCGTCGTCGACCAGTAGAATCTTTTCAGCCGCGCCCATGCAGCACCTCCTCATAGAGTTTCCGCCACACCGGCAACCGCCCGGTGCGGCCGATCCGTTCCAGCCAGGCTTCGTCGAGGAAGGACCGGATCATGTTTTCGCTCTCCGCCGCCCCATGCCCCATGTCGCGCGTCAGGAACTGCGCGACATGGACGGCGCCGGCAATACCGAATTCGTCGCCGCCGCTACGCTCGGGGCGATGGTGCGTGGCGACGGTTTGCACGACGTGGCAGGAGAAGCCCCAAAGGCCCAGCAGGTAGGCGCCGAGTTGAGCATGCGTCGCGCCAAACACCCGGCGTTCCGCATCGCAGATGGAGATGTTCTCCCGATCGGCGATGCCCGTCGCTTCGTCGAATTTTTCCAGCAGGTTGGCGACCAGGACGAGGGTGCCGACGTGCGCCATCAGACCGGCGCAGAAGGCCGTGTCGCCGCTGGCGGCGTCGAGCCCTTCGGCCGTGCAAATCTTGCGCGTCAGGGCGGCGACGACCATCGAGCGCGCACTCAGTGTTTCGAGGATCTTCAGGTGAACCGGATCGCCGCCGTAGGTCTGATAGAAATCAGCGATGGTCGCCAGGCTGCGGATCGTGTCGAACCCGAGGAGCTTCACCGCCTGTTCGATGCTGACCACCTTCTGCGGCAGTGAGAAGTAGGCGCTGTTGGTCAGTTTGAGCGTTTGCGCCGTCATGCCAATGTCGGCGCCGATGGACTTGGCGACCGAACCGGCGGACGCGCTCGGCGACGACAGCTCGGCGATCAGATTGCGATAGGCCGAAGACGGCGACGGCACGGTCTTAAGACCGGCGACGACGCGGCGCAGATTTTCGTCGTCGAGGAGCGTCTTGAGATAGAGCGACCGGCTGATCGTCTTCTTCAGGAGTTCCGGATCGCAGGGCTTCGCCAGATACTGGTGCGACGGGCCGACGGTGCGAAGCACGGTCTCGTTTTCGGCGAAGCCCGACAGGATGATCCGCATCGTGCCGGGGTAGAGGGTCTGCACCTCGCTCAACAACTGCGCGCCGTCCATCTTCGGCATCCGCATGTCGGAGACGATGACGTCGACCGGATGGCCGGCCATGAATTCGAGGGCCTGGGCACCGCTGGTCACGAACGTCATCTCCCACTCGTCGCGCATGCCGCGAAGCATGCGGCGGAGGCCCTGCAGGAGCCTTTCGTCGTCGTCGACGAAGAGAACGTTTACCTTGGTATTGGATTCGGCCACGAGATGTCTCCGTTCTGTCTCGATGCCGATATTCCAATGGATTAGGGGCGGAAAATATCCCCATTTTAGGGGGCGATCCGGGGCTTTTCGCCGCGTTTCGAAGGGGGGCAGCGCATGGCGCCGGATTGTTGCCTGGATTGATCAAAGGGCATTGTCTAACGTGGTGGCGGGGTGCGTCGTATTGGGGGATGTAATGCCGCTCAAACGCGAAATCCTGTTCGTCGACGACGAGCCCAAGGTGTTGGACGCGCACCGGCGCAGCTTCTGGCAATACCGCGACGTCTGGTCCACCCGCTATGCCACGTCCGGCGAGGAGGCGCTGCGCCTGCTCGAAGAAACGCCGGCGGATGTCGTCGTTTCCGATCTTTCCATGCCGGGCATGAAGGGCCTGGAGCTCGTCGCCACGGTTCGCGGCGACTACCCGGAAACGCAATGCATCATCCTGACCGGCACCGCCGATCTGCAATCGGCGGTCGACGCCATCAACCGCGTCGACGTGTTCAGATTCTACATGAAGCCGTGCGCCAGCGCCGAACTGACACAGGGCATCCAGGACGCCCTGGACGCCTCGGCGGCGGCCCGGGGCGCCTCGGCGCCGGACGACGACTTCGACATCGGCAAGGCGGCGCTGGATCGGCTGCCGTTCGGTGTTTTCGTGGTCGATCCGGATGGCCGGGCGTTGTTCGTCAATGCCGTCGCCGCCGAATTGGTCGCGGCGAACGACGGCATCGGTTTGTCGAAAGAGCGGAATCTCCGTGCCGCGCGACCGGCCGACACCGAGGCGATGCTGTTGGCCGTCGGCAACGCCGCCGTGGCCGGGGGCGGCGACGAGCATGCGCTGTTCGTCGAGCGTCCGTCGGGACAGCGGCCGTTGATCGTTCTCGTGCAGCCGTTTCACGACGGCGCGGCGGCGGCGTCCGGGGACGGCCGCGTCGCCGTGTTCGTGACGGACCCGGACCGGGCGCTTTCCGTTTCGCCGGCTGTTCTGTCCGGCCTGTTCGGACTGACACGCTCCGAAGGCAAGCTTCTGGCGGCCCTCGTGACCAGCGGAAAGCTGGAAGAGGCGGCGGAGGAGAACGGCCTGACCCTGAGCACGGCCAGGACCTATTTGAAGCAGATTTATTCGAAAACGAGCACCGGCCGGCAGGGCGAGCTGATCCAGATGGTGTTGCTGTCGCCGGCGGTGATCAAACCGACCGCTTAGCCGGCCATCCGCATCGATTCTTGGTGCGCGGCGTCCGACGCGCTGGCGCGCGGCAGGACGACGGTGAAGGTCGAGCCCTTGCCGGGCTCCGTTTCGACGTCGATCCGCCCGTTGTGCCGGTCGACGACGATGTGGTGGCAGATCGCCAGACCCTGACCGATGCCGGCGCCGACCTCGCGGGTGGTGAAGAAGGGGTCGAACATGCGCTCGCGAACGTCGGGCGTGATGCCTACGCCGTCGTCGCTGACGACGATCCGCGCTTCATGGGCGGTGCTTTCGAGCCGAACGGCGATATGTCCGATGCCGGCCCGTTTGTAGCGGATTGCCTGCCGGGCATTGTCGATCAGGTTGTCGAGGACGCGCGCCAGTTCGTCCGAGGCGCCCAGCACGGGAACCGGACCGTCCGCCACGTGGCAGCGTATCTCGGCGACGCCGTCGACGGCCTTGGCCGCGGATTTGGCGGCGTCCAGCACCAATCGGTTGAGGTCGAGTGCGCTCAGGGCCGCATCGTCGCTGCCGGCGAACTCCCGCATGGCCTGCACCACCTTGGCGATGTGCGAAACACCCATGACGGATTGGTGAATGGCGCTCGGCGCCTCTTCCGTCAGGAAGGTTATGTCGGTGTTGGAGGCCTTTTCCTCGATCTCGGTCAGGACCGGCTGCGAGTCGCCGCCGAGCCGCACCACCCGGGCCAAACCTTCGTAGGAAAGAATCAAGTCCGACATCTCGTCGAAGCAGGAACTGAGGAACTTCAGGTTGTCGGTGATGAACTGGATGGGCGTATTGATTTCGTGGGCGATGCCGCCGGCGAAGGTGCCGAGGGCCTCGAGCTTGGACGTCTGGGCGAGGCGGCGTTCGGCCTCGCGGAGCGCCCGGGTTCGTTCCTCGACGCGCTGTTCCAGGTTTTCATTGAGCTCGCGGAGCGCTCCGACCGCCCGGTTATGCGACGTGATGTCACGAACCTCGACCAGGAGGTGATCGGCGACGGCGCCGTCGAGGGCGGTCATGCTGACCTCGACGTCGAGGACCCGACCGTCCAGGCAGATCATCCGCGTCGGCAGGATTTCGCCTTCCGCCGCCAGGGATTTCAACTCCGTACCGAAGAGATCGGCGTAATCGGCGTGGAAGAGCGAGGCGAGGGGGCGGCCGACGATCTCGCCGGCGCGTGTCGCGCCGATCAGGCGGTCGCCGGCCGTGTTGACCGACATGATCTTGCCGCCGACCGTCTCGCAGAGGAGCGCCGTCGCGTTGTCGATGATGGACCGATAGCGGGATTCCCGCTGATGCAGCATCTCGACGCTGTTGATCCGTTCCGTGATGTCGGTGCCGTGCAGGACGTGCAGCCCGTCCGGCAATTCGCCGACCAGGATCGCCTTGATCTCGATATCGCGCCGGGGCGCGCAGCGCGCCGCCAGCTTGAGACGGACGCCGGCCGGTTCCTCGACGATCATGTCGATCAACTCGGCCCCGAGGCCCTGATAGTCGGTGGAAAGGAAAGTATCGAAGGGTTCGCCGACGGCGTCAGCGACGCTCTCCAGCCCGAGGATGGCCCGGCCTTCGGCGTTGATCGCTTCGATCCGGTCGCCCCGGCAGATGCAGATGAGCGCCGGTAGATCGGCGAGCACCCGGAGCGCGGCGAAAAGATCCGCCGTCTGGAAGGATTCCGAGCCTTCCTGCCCAGTGTGTGGCCGCATTTGCGATTGAGCGTCCATGCCGGTCCCGCCGCGCAGTTGTTCCGTTGCGATTATTTATATTTGCCAGGACCGTGCCCGCGAAAATATCCCCAAATAAGGGGGCGGCAGGTTAGACGGATCAGGCGCGTTCGCTGCGGGCGACCGGGAGTTCGACGAAGAACGTCGTGCCGACGCCGGTTTCCGTGTCGAAGCGGAGGATGCCCTTCTGTCGGCTGACGATGAACTCGTGGCAGAGGGCAAGCCCCTGTCCGGTGCCCTTGCCGACATCCTTGGTTGTGAAGAACGGTTCGAATACCCGGTCGCGGATTTCCTCCGGGATGCCGGTGCCGTTGTCCGCCACGGAAATGTGGATGGTGTCGCCGGTCTGCCACGTCCTGACGACGATGTGGCCCTGCTCGCGGTTCGCCGCCGCCGTCGCATGGGCGGCATTGACGATCAGGTTCAGCAGGACCTGATTCAACTCGCCTTCGACGGCGTAGGCGCGCTCGATCCCGGCGTCCAACTTCAGATCCAGGGTCGCCGCGTACTTCCATTCGTTCTTGCCGACCAGGGCGGCCCGTTCGGCGACCTTGTTGACGTCGACGGGCGCCTTTTCCTTCACGGACGGGTGCGAGAATTCCTTCATGGCGCGGACGATCTCCGCCATGTGGCGGATGCCGTCCACCGACTGGGAAACCGCCGTCGGCAATTCGTCGCGCAGGAAGTCCACGTCGCGGGCCGCCAGATCGTCCCGGTATTCGGCGATGGCGGCAGGGTCGGCGCCGCCTTCGGAGAGCGCGGCCAGCAGCTTCGCGTGCGCTTCGGTGACGGCGATCAGGTCGTTGCCGGCCTCGCCGATGAAATTCAGGTTGTCGCCGATGAATTGGATCGGCGTGTTGAGCTCGTGCGCGATGCCGCCGGCGAGCGTGCCCAACGCCTCCAGCTTCTGGCTCTGCATCAGTTCGTGTTCGAGTTGCCGCGAGCGGCGTTGCGTCTCGAAGATTTCCGAGACGTCACTGCCGACGATGACGTGACCGCCACCGGCCATGTCACGGCAGGAATAAAAGACGATCCGGCCATCGTCGAAACGCGACGTCCACTGCGTGCCGGGCGTCGGTGCGCCGATACGCGGCCGCGCCTCGCGCTGACCGGGCTGGGCCTTCTCGAAAATTTCGTCGATCCGAGCCATGCCGTCGGCTTCGCGGACGACGTGCGCCGCCAACCGTTCCGACACGTCGGTGAGGGTTGACGCCATCGAAAGTTCCGGGACGCATGTGTGGATGGCCGCGAAGGCGTCGTTGACGTGCAAGACATTGTCGTCGCCGTCGAGGACGAGCACGCCTTCGGAAAGGCTGGAAATGGCGTCATGCAGCACCGACTCGGCACGGTCGCGGCCGGCTTCGGCCGCCGCCTGCGCTTCGCGCATGTATCGCGCCATGGCGGCCAAGGAGCTGGACATGGCGTTGAAGCTCGACGCCGTGTCGGCCAACTCGTCGCTTCCGTCGACGGCGATCTGGTAGCCGAGCTCGCCGGAGGCGACCCGCCGCGCGCCGCGCTGTAGGAGAACCAATTTACCGGTGAGGACGTTTCCCAGCATATAGCCGAAGACCGCGACCAGGACGATTTCGATCCCCGCGACCACGAGCATCCAACGGGTTGCCTTGGCCATGGTCTCGGCGAGCGACAGGGTTTCGATGCCGAGCTCGACGGTGCCGAAAGGTGTTCCGGCAATGGAGATTTCCTGAATTACGTCGAACCGCCCGTCGGTGACGTTCTCGACGCTTTCGTCGGCCTTGAAGGGGGCGGAAAGCGCACTGACGTCGCCGCCGGCCGAGAGCACGACATCGTTCCGGTTCTTGACGCGGACGTAGACGATGCCGGGATTCCGGAGGCTCTCGGATATCAGCGCATCGAGCGTCGCCAGGTCCATCGTGACGACCGGATCGCTGGTCATGGTGGCGAGCAGCCGCGCCGTCGTCGTCGCCCGGCCCTTGACCTGCGCGGCGTTCGAGGCGCGGAGATAGTAGATGCCGCTGACGATGAGGACGGTCAGCAGGATAACCTCGATCAGCGCGATGCCGATGATGGTCTTCAGTCGGAACGACATACGGTTCCACCTTCGACGATTTCCGTTTCGTCACGGCTGAGGTTCAATGCCCGCACGTCATCCCAGGCGGCGTCCTGCGCCTTGACGAAACCCTTCATGCCGAGCGGTTCGAGCAGCGCCGGCGACGACGCGCCGATGCGAACGAGGGCGTCCGCCACGGCGGCGGTCACGGCGGCGTCGACCGACGGTGCGGCGGCGAAGGCATGCGGCGTATATTCGCGGGTCTGGTATATGACCCGGAGCTGCCCGCCCAATTCGCCAGGCAGATTGTTGAAGGTGCGGGTCACGCCGCCGCCCGCCGGATGCAGTCCGGCGGCGACGGAGCGGTACACGGAATCATGCGATTTGACGTACTGCGGCAGGAACGAGATGCCGCGCTGGCGCAACTCCGCGCGCGGCAGCACGCTGGCGCCGAACGCCGCCGGTGACGGAAAGGCGATGCTGGTCCCCGACAGGTCGTCGAGACTGTTCACCTTGCCGTCCTTGCGGGCGACCAGGATGCCCTTCAGTTTCGCGCCCGCCTGGTGGGCAAAGGCCTCGTAGCCGGCCTTCTCGTGGAAGACGACGTAATGGTAGGGGTTCATGTAGGCGAATTCGTAGGCGCCGGCGCTCAGGCACTTCTCGAAGGTCGGAATGTCCTTCGTGGTCGTGAACAGGATGCGTTTGCCGGTCTCTTCGGAAAGTTTCCGCATGAGCGGCACCCAGTCCGCCGCGAGGCGGGTCGCCGACTGTTGCGGCACGATGCCGAAGGGATAGTTCCGTTCCGCCGCCGTCGCCGCATCGGCGGCGAAAATGGCAGTGGCGGCAACGGCGTAGGCGAGAACTCGAGCCCGTCCGATCATCGCTTGATACTCCTACTCGCAGGACTTTCGCACAACTTCCTTTGCGTGCATTTAAGGCTGTCGGGACAAGCCTCGATATCCCCGAATGAGGGGTGGGAATGACATCCTTGATAAAACGCTCCAATATCCGGCCGGTATGACTGAAGAGAGGAATTCATCGTGTTCGAAGCGGGCCTTTTGAAGGGAAAGAAGATCCTCATCACCGGCGGCGGCACCGGCCTCGGCCGCGCCATGGCGGAACGGTTCCTGCGCCTCGGCGCCGAAATCGTCATCTGCGGACGGCGCGAGAACGTATTGGCGGAAACGTCCGCCGAACTGGCGGCGTCGACCGGCGGCAAGATCGGCTGGAAGGGTCTCGATATCCGAAACGCGGAAGCCGTCGAAGCCGTTATCTCAGAAATCTTCGCGGAGGGTCCCCTGGACGGGCTCGTCAACAACGCGGCGGGCAACATTCTGGCCCGCTCGGAGACGCTCTCGCACCGGGCGTTCGACGCCGTGACGAGCATCGTCTTCAACGGCACGGCCTATGTGGCGCTGGCCTGCGCTAAGCATTGGCTGGCGGCCGGGCGCCCGGCGAGCGTCGTCAGCATCGTGACGACATACGCCTGGACGGGATCGGCCTATGTCGTGCCGTCGGCGATGGCGAAGGCGGGGGTGCTGGCCATGACGCGCAGCTTCGCCGTCGAGTGGGGCGGGCGCGGTCTCCGCTTCAACGCCGTCGCGCCGGGACCGTTTCCGACCGAGGGGGCTTGGTCGCGGCTGATGCCGACCCAGGAAATGGCGCACCATTTCGAAACGCGCAATCCGGTGGGCCGGCCGGGCAAGCCCGACGAGCTGACCTCGCTCATCGCCTATCTGATGGCCGACGGCAGCGCCTTCATCAACGGCGACGTCATCACCATCGACGGCGGCGAATGGCTCAAGGGGGCAGGGCAGTTCAATTACGCGGAAAATCTGACGGACGCTGATTGGGAAGGCATGCGCCCGAAAAAGGGTTGAAGAGGCCTTCTACGGCGCCTTCATACTGACCGGCGCGAATTCCTTCAGGGCTTCCTCGCCGCCCTCGAAGAAACGGAACGACCTCAGCCCTTCGACGACGATGCCGTCGTAGCCCTGGCGGATAAGGCCGTAGACGAACGAATTCTCGTTGCCGAACATCAACTGCTGCCAGCCGGGTTGCCAATACTCGACGAAGTAGCGGTCCGGGTCTGCCGGATAGGGGGCCGCGACGAACGACGGTGAGCCCTCTTGCCAATCGGGTTTCCAATAGTAGCGGTAGCTTGAGGCGGAGCCGATATCGAGCCGGGCGAGCACCAGCCGGCGCGCGCCCAGTTTCTTGTACTTGAGGGTCTGTACGGCCGTGGCGCTCAGCGGATCGCGGCCATGGAACGGATCGACGATCACGACGTCGAAATTGGTGCCGTGGATGGCGAGCGCGAATTCGTCCTGCCGACCGAAGGCCGCCGGATCGGCGATATAGAGGAAATTCTTAGCCTCGGTGATGGTCAGGATGTTGTTCGGGTTCTCCCGGAACGGCCGGGCCGGATAGGGCGGAATTTCCGTCAACTGGTCGTCCGGACGGTGCGCGACGAAGGGGATCAAGCCCTTCGCCTCGGCGGCGCGATAGGCGGCGTCGACGGTCGCCGGCGTCCGGGCGTAGTCCATGACAATCACCGGCAAACCGTAGCGTTTCACTTCCGCCAGGCGGTCGAGGACGAACGGCTGCACTTCGCCGCTGGTCGGCTGATCGACGACGGTGCGGCCGAAGAAAACGCCGTCCTCGAAGATGCCGTCGACGGAACGCATGAAGGTCTTGGCCGGTGAAATCTTCTTCTCGTCCTGCACGTCACGCTTGATGACGAGCTCTAACGCGTCGCGGGCAACGACCAAGAAGCCGCGTTTCTGGCTGTGCGCATAGGTGGCCAGGGATTGAATGAAGGTGCGCATGTCTTCGCGCATGTCGCGGAGGTTGTCGGTGGGGGCGACGATCGGCAGCGGCGTCTCGGGCGGCGTTGCCCCCTGGACGCGGACGTATCCCGGATCGCCGGGGGCCGTCTGCTGCGCGGCGGCGGGCCCTCCATGTGCGATGGCCGCGGCGACGGCGGCAAAAACCAACAGACGGTGCTTGCTCGAAAAGGGCATTCGCTTTCCCGTTCGCCGGCCTATCCACCGGCGCGGCCACCGAATACGGCGCAGATCGGAAAGCCGGTCAGGCCGCCAATATCCTGCGGACATCCTCGGCGATGGCCATGGATGACGTCAATCCGGGCGATTCTATGCCGTAGAGGTTAACCAGACCTTTCACGCCGTGCACGTCCGGACCCTGGATGATGAAGTCGGTTTCGGTGCCTTTCGGGAAGGTCTTCGGCCGCACGCCGGCGTAGCCCGGCTGCAACGCGCCGTCCTGGAGCGCCGGCCAATAGGTGCGGATGGCGGCGTAGAACTTGTCGCCGCGGCTGGGATCGACCGTGTAGTCGACGCCGTCGACCCATTCCACGTCCGGGCCGAACTTCACCTGGCCGCCCAGGTCGATGGTGATGTGGACGCCGAGCCCGCCGGCCGGATCCGGCACCGGATAGATCAGCCGCGTGAACGGCGCCTTGCCGGGCAGCGTGAAATAGACGCCGCGCGCGAAATACTGGCCGGCGACGGTTTCCGGCGGAATGCCCCGGATGGCCTTGGCGGTCGGCTGCGCGCCGTGACCCGCCGCGTTGACGACGGTGTCGCACAGCAATTCCATCGGCTCGTCGCCGCCGACGCGGAGCAGGATGCCGTCCTTCGTCACCTCGCCGCTGACAACGGGGCTCTTGAAGGCGATCATGGCGCCGCGGTCCTCGGCGTCGCCCTGGTAGGCGAGCATCAGGCCGTGACTGTCGACGATGCCGGTGGACGGCGAGAGCAGGGCGCCGGCGCAGCGGAGATTCGGTTCCATCTCGACGGCCTCGGTGCCGCTCAGTACGCGCATATCCTCGACGCCGTTCACCGCCGCCTTGGCGCGGATGCCTTCGAGCAGGGAAACGTGCGATTCCTCGGTGGCGACGATCAGTTTGCCGACGCGCTTATGCGTGATGCCGTGACTGGCGCAGTATTCGTACATCATGTCGCGGCCCTTGCGGCAGAGCCGGGCCTTCATGCTGTCCTTGGCGTAGTAGATGCCGGCATGGATGACTTCCGAATTGCGCGCGCTGGTTTCGGTGCCGATCGCGTCGGCCTTTTCCAGTACGATCACGTCGCGGCCGGCGAGCGCCATGGCCCGCGCGCAGGCCAGTCCCACCACACCGGCGCCGATCACGGCGCATCCGGTTCGTTCGGTCATGTCGTCTCCCTCGATAGCGGCGGGCGGAGTTTCCGCCGCTGCCGGGGCCGGGTCAAGCGCCCCTCGCCCTTCGAGACGGACCTTCGGTCCTCCTCAGGGTGAGGGCAATTTTATCCTCATCCTGAGGAGCCGCCACTGGGCGGCGTCTCGAAGGATGAGGTAATGCCACTCGCTTGCCGGGCGTTCGGACGGGCGTTAATCTTCGCGGATGGCACCCCTCGATTCTCAGCCCGTCTGGCGCCGCACGGCCTGTCCGCACGATTGCCCGAGCACCTGCGCGCTCGAGGTCGAATGCCTGGACAGCGCCACCATCGGCAAGGTCCGGGGCAATGCCGACAACCTCTACACGGCGGGTGTCATCTGCGCCAAGGTCGCGGTCTACAGGGAGCGCGTGCACCATCCGGAACGGCTGACGACGCCGCTCCGACGAACCGGGCCGAAGGGTTCCGGCAGCTTCGAGCCGATTTCCTGGGACGACGCCTTGGACGAGGTGGCGAACGCCTTCGAGCGGGCGAGCCAGAAGTTCGGCAAGCAGACCGTCTGGCCGTACCACTTCGCCGGCACCATGGGCCTCGTGCAGCGCGACATCATCCACGGGTTCCGACACGCGCTGGGCTATTCCCGCGAGGACGAGACCATCTGCGTGGCGACCGCGTCGGGCGGCTGGATGGCCGGCCACGGCAAGATCTGGGGATCGGACCCGCGCGAGATGGCGGACGCCGACATGATCGTCATCTGGGGCGGCAACCCGGTGGCGACGCAGGTCAACGTCATGACGCACGTGGCGCGCGGCCGCAAGCAGCGGGGCGCCAAGCTCTACGTCGTCGACACCTACCGCACGCCGACGGCGGAGGCGGCGGACGAGTTCCTGTGTCTGCGCCCGGGCACCGACGGGGCGCTCGCCTGCGCCGTCATGCACGTGATGTTCCGGGACGGCACCGCCGACTGGGACTACATGCGCAAATACACCGACGACCCGCACGGCCTCGCCGAACACCTTAAGTCGCGCGGGCCGGAATGGGCGAGCGGCATCACCGGGCTTTCCGTTGCCGAGATCGAGGCCTTCGCCAAGGCTTACGGCGAGACGAAACGGGTCTATATGCGGGTCGGCTACGGCTTCACGCGGAGCCGCAACGGTGCCGCCAACATGCATGCCGTGACGTGCCTGCCGGCCGTCGGCGGCAAGTGGAAACACAAGGGCGGCGGGGCGCTGCATTCGAACCGCAACATGTTCGGGGTCAACCAGAACCTGATCCGCGCGGTCGACAAGTTGGACCCGTCGATCCGCGCTCTCGACATGTCGAGGATCGGGCCGATCCTGCTCGGCGACGAGGACAGCCTGCTCGGCGGGCCGCCGGTGACGGCGATGATCGTGCAGAACATCAATCCGGCGGAAGTGGCGCCGGATCTGAACAAGGTGCTGAAGGGACTGGCGCGGGAAGACCTGTTCCTCTGCGTGCACGAGCAGTTCATGACGCCGACGGCGGGACTGGCCGACATCGTGCTGCCGGCGACGACGTTCCTGGAGCACGACGACCTCTATCAGGGCAGCGGGCATTTCTATCTGCAGGCGACCCGGGCGCTGATCGACCCGGTCGGCCAGTCGCGCTGCAACGTCGACGTGCTGTCGGCGCTGGCGCGGCGCCTGGGCAGCGACCACGAGGTCTTCACGCTCAGCCCGTGGGAGATCATCGACCGCACGCTCCGCGCCACCGGCCATCCGGGCGCCGACGAGGTGCACGCGAAGGGCTGGATCGACTGCACGCAGCCGTTCGAGAAGGCGCACTATCTGGACGGTTTCCAGTTTCCGGACGGCAAGTTCCGCTTCCGCCCCAACTGGTCGGAGATCGGCAAGGCCTACGAGAAGATGCCGGCGCTGCCCGACCACATGAACGTCATCGACAACGCCACGCCGGAAAAGCCGTTCCGGCTGGTCGCCGCGCCGGCCCGGCGCTTCCTCAATACGTCCTTCACCGAGACGCCGTCGTCGGTGAAGAAGGAAGGGCGCCCGACCGCCATGATGCATCCGGACGCCTGCGCCAAGCTGGGCGTGGCGGAAGGCGACAAGGTCGAGCTTTCCAACGAGCTCGGCCGCGTCATCGTGCACGTCCGGTTGTTCGAAGGCATCCTGCCCGACGTCGTCGTGGTCGAAGGCATCTGGCCGAATAAATATTTCGAAAACGGCATCGGCATTAACGCATTGATAAGCCCCGATAGGGCATATCCTAACGGCGGCGCCGTGTTTCACGACACGGCCGTCCGCATAGGGAAGGCTTGAAGCAAGAGAGAAAACGATGCTGAGCGGACGCCGCGCACACGTCATCGTCGTCGGGAACGAGAAGGGCGGAAGCGGAAAATCGACCACCGCCATGCACCTCGCCATCGGCCTGATGCGGGCCGGCAAGTCCGTCGCCACCATCGACGTCGACTCCCGCCAGGGCACCCTCAGCCGCTACATGGTCAATCGCGAACGCTTCAACCGCGTCATGGGCCGCGACTATCCGATGCCCGACCATTTCCGCGTCGACACGCATGGCCTCACGGGCATGACGGACGCCGAGACCAAGGCGGCGGAGGACAAGCTGCGCCTCGTCATCGAAGGCGCGCTCCTCAACCGGGACATCATCGTCATCGACACCCCGGGCGCCGCAAACCGGCTTTCGTTCATGGCGCACACCTACGCCGACACCCTGATCACGCCGATCAACGATAGTTTCGTCGATCTCGACGTGCTGGCGCACCTGGAAGGGCACGGCATGAAGATCAAGGGGCCGAGCCACTATTCGGAAGCGATCTGGGAAGCAAAGAAGGCCAAGGCCGACCGCGACGGCGGCAGCGTCGACTGGATCGTCATGCGCAACCGTCTGACCAACCTGGACGCCCATAACAAGCGCGAGATGGAGCTGTCCATCCGCGAACTGGCGAAGCGGCTCGGCTTCCGCTTCGTGCCGGGCTTCGGCGAGCGCGTGATCTTCCGCGAGTTGTTCCTGGTCGGGCTCACCATTCTCGATCTCAAGGAGGCCGCCGGTGGCGCGCCCCTGAGCCGCTCGCACAAGGCGGCCCGCGAAGAGGTGTTCGAACTGATCGAGGCGCTCAGGCTGCCCGGTCTCGCCCCGGAAGCGACCCGCAAGACGGGGTAGGGACATTCCCCTTTACCTCTTCCCCATTCATGGGGGAGAGGTTAGGAGAGGAGGCGAACGCCCCTTGTTGCCTTCTAAATTCCAGCACGATTATCCCCCTCACCCAGCCTCTCCCCCGCAAACGGGGGAGAGGAGTAAAGAGTTATCCACAAAGAAACCGACTTGACGGTTTGTTTCTTTATGGCGGAAGATTTCCCCGTGTTCAGCAGGGGGCGGCGGGAATTCCGTCATGCAGGCGAAAAGCCGGAGAACGCAGGAAGAGCGGAGCGCCGAGACGCGCCAGAAGCTCATTCAGGCCACCCTTGATTGCCTGTACGAGGAGGGGGCGGCGCGCACCACCACCAACCTCATCGCCGAACGGGCCGGCGTCTCGCGCGGCGCGCTGACGCACCATTACGCATCAAAGGAAGACCTGATCACCGACGCGCTGGTGAAGCTGCTGCGTGACGCCACCGCCGACATCCGGCGTCTCGCCGAGCGGCTCCGCGCCGAGGAGATCGACCTCGACGGCTTTCTCGACGCGCTTTGCGACATGTTCCTCGGCCATCTGCTGATGGTGACGCTGGAACACGTCACCGAGGCGCGCCACAACGAGTCGCTGCGCGGCCGCATGGTCGACGTCGTCAAACAGTTCCACGCCGAGTTGGACGCCATCTGGCGGGAGTTCTTCCACGCCGCAGGCGCGTCCGACCGCGACATCGAGACGACCCTCAACATGACTCTATGCCTGTTTCGCGGAATGGGCGTCCAAACCGTCCTTCGGGACGATCCGCCGTACTACGTCAGGCTCCGCGATGCCTGGAAGGCGCAGTTGCGCGAAATGCTGAAGCGCGACGGGCCGAAGATCGTTCAACTCACATCCACCAACGCAGGGAGATAGAAAATGAATCGTAAAATTTCGCGCCGCACGGCGATGGCGACCATGGGCGCGGGCGGGCTGATGCTCGCCGGCGGCTTCCCGTTCAATGCAGAAGCGGCGGGCTCGCCCGCCGTCGTCGGCGCCCTCAACCCGGTGAGCGGGGCGGGCGGCACCTACGGCCCCGGCATGCAGAAAGCGATCCTGATGGCGGCCGAGGAAATCAACGCCGCCGGCGGCGCCGCCGGGCAGAAGATCAGCGTCGTCGCCGAGGACACCCAGACCTCGCCGGAAGCGGCCGTCAACGCCGCCAAGAAGCTGGTCGAGGTGAACAAGGTCGGCTGCGTGCTCGGCACCTGGTCGTCCGGCGTGACGCTCGCCGTCATGCCGATCACGACGGCCGCCGGCGTGCCGCTGATGTGCACGTCGGGCGCGCCCTCCATCTCGACCGAGGACAAGGCGGATCTGGTCTGGCGCTTCCAGGCGACCAACGACCGCTTCGGCCGCGCCTTCGCCAAGATCGTCGAGCAGCGGGGCTTCAAGCGCCCGGCCGGCATGGCGTTCAACAACGCGTCCGGCATCGGCAACGTCGACGGCTTCGCCAAGGCCTACAAGGGCAAGATGGTCGAGCGGGTGGTCTACGAGCCGAAGCGTCCGTCGTACCGTTCCGAGCTGCAGAAGATTCTCGACGCCAAGCCGGACGTCGTGGTCATGGGCTCGTACCTGCCGGACACCACGATCATTCTCCGCGAATGGTTCCAGGCCGGCGGCACCAACAAGTGGATCATTCCGGCGTGGGCGGCCAACCCGAAACTGGTCGAGGCCCTCGGGCCGGAAGTGACGGAAGGCCTGATCGCGGTCGATTCCGTTTCCAACGAGAAGGCCGCGTCCTACGCCCGCTACAGCGACATGTACATGAAGGCGACGGGCGCCGGCGGCGACACCAACGTCTATGCCGCCATGACCTACGACATGATGATCGTCTGGGGTCTCGCCATGGCGGCCGCCGGCAAGGGCGCCGACAGCAAGGCGGTGAACGCGAAGATCCGCGCCGTCGCCAATCCGGACGGCAAGGAAGTGTACTCCTTCGCCGAGGGCGTCGCGGCGATCAAGGCCAGCGGCAAGTGCAACTATCAGGGCGCGTCGTCCAAGCTCGACTTCGACGAGTTCGGCGATGTCACCCCGGATTTCAGCGTCAGCGAAATCCACGGCGGCAAGTTCTCCCGCGTCGGCATCGTCAGCATCTGATCCCTGGAGACTGACGATGTACTTCGGCAGGCCCGCGTCACGGCGTAAGATCGCGCCATGACGTGGGCCTCCTTCCTCAATTTGGCGTTCAACGGCGTCGTCGAAGGGCTGCTGGTCGGTCTCCTGGCGCTCGCCATTTCGCTCGCCTTCGGCGTGGCGCGGTTTCCGAACGCGTCCGCCGGAGACGTGGCGACGCTCGGTGCCTACGCCGGCTGGTCGACGCAGATCGCCGGCGGCACCATGTGGCTCGCCGGTCTCGGCGCCATGCTGGCGTCGGCGGCATGCTCGGTCGTGCTATGGTGGGTGGTGTTCCGACGCTTGGCCGAGCGTCAGGGGGTCTACGCCCTGATCGCGTCGATCGGGCTCGCCTTCATGCTGCGGGCCTCGCTGACGTTCTTCCTCGGCCACGACCAGCAGGTGTTCCAGATGCCGATCAGCCGCGGCATCGTGGTCGGACCGCTCCGCATCGTGCCGACCGATCTCTGGGTCGCCGTGACGTCGCTGGCGGCCATGGCGGCGACCTTCATCGTCCTGAAGCGCACCGCCGTCGGCCGGCGCATGCGCGCCATCGCCGACAATCCGGAACTCGCCAAGGCGTCCGGTATTCCGGCGACGCAGACGATGGCGGCGCTCTGGTGCATGTCGGGCGCGTTAGCGGGTCTCTCCGGCCTTTTGCTCGGCATCAAGACCGTGGTCATGCCGGAAATGGGCTGGGACATGCTGCTGCCGGCCTTTGCCGCCACCATTCTCGGCACCATCGGCAATCCGCTTGGCGCGGTGATGGGCGGCATCGTCATCGGCCTGGCGCAGGAGCTGTCGACGCCCTTCGTCGGCTTCACCTACAAGATCGCCATCGGCTTCTTCGTCATGCTGCTGGTGCTGTTGGTCCGGCCGGAGGGCATCTTCTCCGCCGGCAGGAAGGTGCGCTGATGGACGCCTACCTGATCGCGCTCGGCATCATCGCGCTCGTCTATCTGCTGTTGGCGCTCGGCCTCAACCTGCATTACGGCTTCACCGGCCTCATCAACTTCGGCCACGTCGGTTTCTTCGCCGTCGGCGCCTACGCGTCGTCGCTGGTCGTCACCGGCGGCGGGCATCTCTTCCTGGGGCTCGCCGCGGCCATGGCGCTGGCGGCGCTCGCCGCCGTGCCGTTGGGGCTTCTGAGCCTCAGGCTCCGCGCCGACTATCTCGCCATCGTCACGCTCGGCTTTTCCGAGACCGTGCGCCTCGCCATCGTTAACGAGAAGTGGCTCACCAACGGCGTGCAGGGCATCCCCGGCATTCCGAGCGTCGCCGTGGCGCTGGGTATCGACCTCGATCCGTCCGCAGTCCTGCTGGTGACGCTGATCATCTGCAACCTGCTCGCCGTCGCCGTGGTGCTGCGCCTCACCAATTCGCCGTTCGGCCGCATCATCCAGGCGATCCGCGATGACGAGGACGCGGTGAACGCACTCGGCAAGGACCCGGGCGGCTTTAAGGTGCGCGTTTTCATGGTCGGCGCGGCGCTGGCCGGGCTCGCCGGCGCGCTTTATGCGCACTACGTCACCTACGTGACGCCGGATCAGTTCGTGCCGCTGCTGACGTTCTACATATGGGTCGCCATCATCCTGGGTGGCGCCGGGCGCATTTCCGGCGCCGTCATCGGCACGCTGGCATTGGTGCTGTTCCTTGAAGGCTCGCGCTTCCTCCGTGACATCGTGCCGGGCGTTTCCGAGGTCGAAATGTCGAGCGTCAGGCTGTTCGCCGTCGGCCTCGCGCTCGTCCTGCTGATCCTGTATCGGCCGGGCGGCATCGTCGGCGACTGGACGCAGCGGGGAGTGCGCAAGGCATGACCCTCCTCGAAACCCAGAACGTCAGCGTCGCCTTCGGCGGTTTCGTCGCCGTCGAGGGGTTCTCCGTCCGCGTCGAGGCCGGCGAACGGGTCGGCCTGATCGGCCCGAACGGCGCCGGCAAGAGCACCGCCTTCGCCGCCGTTTCCGGTTTCGAGCCCGCGGGTGGCGGCAAGGTCCGCTTCGACGGCGTCGATATCACCGAGGAAACGCCGGCCAAGCGCGCCCGGCACGGTCTCGGGCGCACCTTCCAGGTGCCGCGCGAGTTCGCGCATCTGACGGTGCGGGAAAACCTGATGGCGGCGGCGCCGGATCAGTTGGGCGAGGGTATCCTGCAGTTGCTGTTGCAGCCGGGCGCGGTGCGCCGGCAGGAAGCGGCGCTGGCGTCGGAGGCCGACCGGATCATGGCGTTCCTCAATCTCAGCGCCGTCGCCGATGAGTTGGCGGGCAAGCTGTCCGGCGGGCAGAAGAAGCTTCTGGAACTCGGCCGCGTGCTGATGACGAAGCCGAAGCTGGTGCTCTTCGACGAGCCGTTCGCCGGCGTCAATCCGGTGCTGATCGGCGAGATTTCCGATCGCATCCGCGCCCTGTCGGAGCAGGACGTCGCGGTGCTGATCGTCGAGCACAATCTGAACGCGCTCTCGGCCCTGACGACGCGGATGTATGCCATGGACCGGGGCCGCATTCTGGGCGAGGGCGCGCCCGACGACCTGCTCGCCAATCCGGAAGTCCGCGACGCCTACATGGGAGGCGTGTCGTGAGCGCCCTCGTGGTCGAGAACCTCCGCGCCGGTTACGGCGCCGTCGATATCGTGAAGGGCGTCAGCCTCTCCGTCGACGAGGGACGCATTCTCGCCGTCGCCGGCACAAATGGGTCGGGCAAGTCGACACTGGTGAAATCCATCATGGGATTGGTGCCGCGCGTGACCGGCTCGGTGACGCTGTCCGGCGACGATCTGATCCGGCTGCCGGCGGAAGCCCGCGTGCAGCGCGGCCTCGGTTACGTGCCGCAGGTGAAGAACGTCTTCGGCGCGCTGACGGTGGAGGAAAACCTCGCCGTCGTCGAAGGCAGGTTCGACCGCAAGGCTCGCATGGCGGAGATGTACGAGCGCTTTCCCGCCCTCAAGGAACGCGCCCGCATGGCGGCGGGGTCGCTGTCGGGCGGCGAGCGCCAGCAGCTCGCCTTCGCCCGCGCCCTGATGATGCGGCCGAAATTCATCGTCCTCGACGAGCCGACGGCGGCGCTCTCCGTCGCCCTCGTCGATCAGGTCTTCAAGTTGATCGCCGATCTGCCGGGCATGGGTATCGGCGTGCTGCTGGTCGAACAGCGCGCGCGGCTCGCCCTCGAAATCGCCGACGACGGCATCATTCTCGATCAGGGCGAGGCCGTCATGGCCGGCCCGGCCAAGGCGCTGCTTGCCGACGAGCGCATGGCTGAACTCTATTTGGGACACGCACCGACATGAGCAAGGAAAAGAAGATGACCGCTTTGCACGACGTGATTTTCGTCAACGCCAACGTTCTTGATCCGATCGCCGGCAAGATCCGCGCCGACCGCTCCGTCCGGGTGTCGGAGGGCAAAATTGCCGAGATCGCCGGCAAGGCGATCAAGGCGAAGGGGGCGGAGACCATCGATCTCAAGGGCAAGATCCTGATGCCCGGCCTCTGCGACGCGCACGTACACACGACGGCCTTCACGGCGAACTTCGCCAACCTCGGCAAGACGGCGCCGGCCTACGTGACGGCGCGGGCGTCGGCGACGGTCGGCGGCATGTTGAAGCGCGGCTTCACGACGGTTCGCGACGCCGGCGGCGCCGACTGGGGTCTCGCCAAGGCCATCGAGGAAGGGCTGATCCACGGGCCCCGGCTATTGTACTGCGGACACGCGCTGTCGCAGACCGGCGGTCATGCCGACATGCGGGGGCCCGGCGAGACGGCGATCGACCAGTGCTTCTGCTGTGCCGGTCTCGGCCACGTCTGCGACGGCATCTCGGAAGTGCTGCGGGCGGCGCGCGAGGAAATCCGCCGCGGCGCCACGCACCTCAAGATCATGGCGTCCGGCGGCGTCGCCTCGCCGACCGACCGCATCACGTCGACGCAGTTCTCCGAGGACGAGCTCCGCGCCATCGTCGGCGAGGCGGAAGCGGCGATGATCCCGGTCATGGCGCACGCCTACACCGGCCGCGCCATCAGCCGCGCGGTCCGCTGCGGCGTCGATTCCATCGAGCACGGCAACCTGATCGACGCCGACGCCATCAAGGTGATGAAGGAGAAAGGGGCGACGCTGGTGCCGACCCTCGTCATCTATCGGGCACTGGTGGAAGAGGGCGCCGACGCCGGCATGCCCGCGCATCTCGTCGAAAAGACCTGGGAGGTGCTGGACGCCGGCATGCAGGCGCTCGAAAAGTCCTACAAGGCGGGGCTCAAGATCGCCTATGGCACCGATCTCCTGGGGCAGATGCACCGCCGCCAGAGCGAGGAATTCGCCATCCGCGCCGAAGTCGTGAAGCCGGCCGATCTGATCCGGCAAGCGACGGTAAACCCGGCGGCGCTGTTCCGCATGCAGGACCGCATCGGCCAGGTGAAGGAAGGCTTCGAGGCCGACCTGATCGTCGTCGACGGCAACCCGCTGGACGACGTCCGGATGCTGGCGGCCCCGGACAAGAATGTGAAACTCGTCATGAAGGGCGGCAAGGTCTACCACAAGGCGGCCTGACGCCCCGCCAGACGCCCCGCCTGACGCCCTGGTCGATTTTCCGGTCGCGCCGGTTCCAAATTGCCGATTTCCGCTCTATTTCTTGAGGAGGAGCGGACATGGCTGACGATCTACCGGACAAGAAACGGGCGGGCGGCGACGTCGACGCCTTCCTGGCCAAGGTGGCGGCGACGCCGGCGCCGAAAAGGACGGGCGCGCGCGGCCGGCTGCTGTTCGGCATGGACGCGACCGCCAGCCGCCAACCGACCTGGGACACGGCGGCCCGTATCCAGGGCGAGATGTTCTCGGAAACGGCGGCGCTCGGCGGTCTCGACATCCAGCTCGCCTTCTATCGGGGCTTCGGGGAATTCAAGGTCAGCGGCTGGACGAACAATTCCAAGGAATTGACCCGGTTGATGACGTCGGTGCAGTGCCTGGCCGGCGAGACGCAGATCGGAAAATTCCTCAAGCATGCCGTCAACGAGGCACGGAAATCGAAGCTGGGCGCGGTCGTGTTCATCGGCGATTGCGTCGAGGAGGACGTCGACGCCTTGGGCCACGTGGCGGGCGAATTGGGGCTCCTCGGCGTGCCGGTGTTCGTCTTCCATGAAGGGCACGACAGCGTGGCCGCGTTCGCGTTCCAGCAGATCGCCAAGCTGACCAACGGCGCCTGCTGCCGTTTCGACGGCTCGAGCGCCGATATGCTCAAGAAACTGCTCGGCGCCGTCGCCGTCTATGCCGCCGGCGGCCGCGCCGCGCTCGAGGATAAGGCCAAGCGGGACGGCGGCGACGTCCTCCGTCTCACGCAGCAGATGGGCGGAGGGCGGGCGTGACCTATCTGCTGTTGGGGTTCGCGCTGCTGGCGGGGCTCCTGCTGGCCGGGCGCTGGTTCGTCGCCGCCGATCCCAGGACCGTGATCAAGGTCCTGAAATGGGTGCTGATCGGCCTGATCGTCGCTGTCGCGGTCTTTTTTCTGCTATCCGGGCGCATCGGTCTCGCCATCGCCGCCCTGCCGGCGCTGCTGCCGTGGTTCATTCGCGGCCGCGCCGCCTACCGGGCGGCCAAGAACTTCTCCCGCATGGCGGGGGGCGCTTCCGGCCAGACCAGCGAAATCCGCAGCCGGCACTTGGAAATGAGCCTCGACCACGACAGCGGTGAAATGACCGGTCGGATCGTCGCCGGAAACCACGCAGGGCGGGATCTCGGGGACCTCTCGCTCGACGTATTGACGGCCCTTTTCGCGGAATACGCCCAGGATGACGACGAATCCGCCAGGCTTTTGGCGGCGTTTTTGGACCGGAACCACCCGGATTGGCGCTCCGGCGCGGCCAAAAACGAGCAATCCGAGCCTTCGAGCCGCCCCACCGCCGGCATGTCGCGGGACGAGGCGTTCAAGGTCCTGGGCCTCGCAGAGGGCGCGTCGGGGGCGGAAATACGCGCTGCGCACCACCGCCTGATCGCCTCCCTGCACCCGGACAAGGGGGGCTCGGCCTATCTGGCCGCCAAGATCAACGAAGCGCGCGACGTCCTGCTCGGTTGACCGGGGCGGGGCGCTTGCGGCGGACGGCCCGGTGTGGCAGAAACCCGGTGCTTTTTCCACTTTCCGAACCGTGACAGATCCATGAACCATCGCCCCGTTCGCAAAGCCGTTCTTCCCGTTGCCGGCCTCGGCACCCGCTTTCTGCCGGCCACAAAGTCGATGCCCAAGGAAATGCTGCCGGTCGTCGACAGGCCGTTGATCCAGTACGCCATCGACGAAGCCCTGGAAGCGGGGATCGACGCCCTGTTGCTGGTCACGGGGCGCGGCAAGGGCATCATGGAAGACCACTTCGACCACGCCTACGAGTTGGAGCGGACGCTGGAGAAGCGCGGCAAGCTGAAGGAACTGGAGATCGTCCGCCAGTTCCCGGAGCCGAGCAAGATGTACTACACCCGCCAGCAGCAGCCGCTCGGCCTCGGCCACGCCGTCTGGTGCGCCCGCGAGTTCATCGCCGGCGAACCCTTCGCGGTCCTGCTGCCGGACGATCTGGTCAAGGCGAAGCCCGGCTGCCTCACGCAGATGATGGCGGCCTATGAGGAAGTCGGCGGCAATATCGTCGCGGTCACGGAAGTGCCGCGCGAACACACGGACCGTTACGGCATTCTCGACGTCGAGAGCGACGACGGACGCCTCGCCAAGGCCAAGGGCCTGGTCGAGAAACCGAAGCCGGCGGAGGCGCCGTCCACGCTCTCCATCATCGGCCGCTACATCCTGCAGCCGGAAGTGTTCTCGTATCTGGACCGCCAGGAAAAGGGCGCCGGGGGCGAGATTCAGTTGACCGACGCCATGGCGGATACGTTGGACCGGGTGCCGTTCCACGGCCTCCGCTACGAGGGAACGCGTTTCGATTGCGGCTCCAAGGTCGGGTTCCTTTCCGCCAACGTCGCCTTCGGCCTGGAACGTGAAGACCTGGCCGACGACTTCAGGGCCGCCCTCAAGGGCATTCTCGGCCGGTAGGACGCCGGCCGGCGACAGGGAGACGAGTACATGCGCATCGCCATGATAGGCACAGGCTACGTGGGACTGGTCTCCGGCGCTTGCTTCTCCGAATTCGGCCACTCCGTCGTCTGCGTCGACAAGGACGCGGGCAAGATCGACGGCCTGCACAAGGGCAGGATGCCGATCTACGAGCCCGGTCTCGACAAGCTGGTTGAAAGCAACGTCAAGGACGGCCGCCTGAGTTTCACGACCGAGCTCGCGCCGGCGGTCAAGGATGCGGATTGCGTTTTCATCGCCGTCGGCACGCCGAGCCGGCGCGGCGACGGCCATGCCGACCTCAGTTACGTCTATGCCGCCGCCAAGGAGATCGCCGAGGCCATGGACGGCTATACGGTCGTCGTCACCAAGTCGACGGTGCCGGTCGGCACCGGCCGCGAGGTGGAGAAGATCATCCGCGAGACGCGGCCGGACGGCGATTTCGACGTCGTGTCGAACCCGGAATTCCTGCGCGAGGGCTCGGCCATCGAGGACTTCATGCGCCCCGACCGTGTCGTCATCGGCACCAACTCGCAGCGTGCCCGCGACGTTATGCGCGATCTCTACCGGCCGCTGTTCCTGATCGAAACGCCGATCGTGTTCACGTCGCGGCAAAGCTCGGAACTGATCAAGTACGCCGCCAACACGTTTCTCGCCGCCAAGATCACGTTCATCAACGAGATCGCCGATCTCTGCGAGAAGGTCGACGCCGACGTGCACGACGTGGCGCGCGGTATCGGCCTCGACGGGCGGATCGGCCGGAAGTTCCTGCATCCGGGGCCGGGCTACGGCGGCTCGTGCTTCCCGAAGGATACCCGCGCCCTGGTTTCGACGGCGCGCGACGCCGGCAGCCCGCTGCAGATCATCGAGACGGTGGTGCGCCTCAACGAGGAACGCAAGAAGCGCATGGCGGACCGCATTTTGGCGGCGGTCGGCGGCGACTTGAAGGGCAAGACCGTCGCCGTTCTCGGCGTGACCTTCAAGCCGAACACGGATGACATGCGTGAAAGTCCGAGCCTGGACATCCTGCCGCGACTGGTCGAAGCCGGCGCTAAGGTGCGCGCCTTCGATCCGGAAGGGATGGAAGAGGCGAAGAAGATGCTCTCCGGCATTGAATGGTGTTCGGGCGCTTATGAAACCCTGCCGGACGCCGACGTGCTGACCCTGATCACGGAGTGGAACGAATTCCGCGCCCTCGATCTGGATCGCGTGAAGTCGCTGATGCGCGCACCGGTGATGGTCGACCTCCGCAACGTCTACAATCCCGCCGAAATGGTCGAGCGCGGCTTCCAATACCACTGCGTCGGCCGCCCGGCTGCGGTCGGCGCCTGAATACGGACAGCACCATGACCGACGGGCACAGCCTGCATCCTTCGATCCTTCGCGAGTACGACATACGCGGCATCGTCGGCGATACGCTGACACCGGCCGATCTGACCGCCATCGGACGTGCCTTCGCCGCCGAGGTTCATGCCGAGGGCGGCAGCCGTGTCGCGCTCGGCTATGACGGTCGGCTGTCGTCACCGGAACTGGCGGCGGCGCTGCGCGACGGTCTCGTCGCGTCCGGCATGCACGTCCTCGAAGTCGGGCAGGGGCCGTCGCCGATGCTCTATTTCGCGACGCACGAACTCGAGGCCGACGCCGGTCTGATGATCACGGGGTCGCACAATCCGCCCGACTACAACGGCCTCAAGATGACGCTGAAGGGCCGCGCCTACTTCGGCGACGACATCAAGCGGCTCGGCGTCGCCGTCGCCGCCGGCGGCTTCCGCGCCGTCCAGGGCTCGTCCGAGAAGGTCGACGTGTTCGACGCCTACGTGGCGCGGCTTCTGAAGGATTTCCGGCCCGGCCGCGACCTCGCCGTCGCCTGGGATCCCGGCAACGGCGCCGCCGGCGACGTGTTGCGGGCCCTGACGGCCAAGCTGCCGGGCCGGCACGTGCTCATCAACGACAAGATCGACGGCACGTTTCCGGCGCATCACCCGGATCCGACGGTCGAAAAGAACCTGGCGCAGTTGAAGGACCTCGTCCGCCGCGAGAATTGCGAGATCGGTATCGGTTTCGACGGTGACGGCGACCGCATCGGCGCCGTCGATGCGCAAGGCCGCGTCATGTGGGGCGATCAGATGATGACGGTCCTGGCGCGCGAAGTGCTGCGCGACGAACCGGGCGCGCCGATCCTCTGCGACGTGAAGGCGAGCCGCGTGTTCTTCGATGAGATCAGGCGCTTGGGCGGCGAGCCGGTGATGTGGAAGGCCGGGCATTCGCACATCAAGACCAAGATGAAGGAATTGCACTCGCCGCTCGCCGGTGAGATGAGCGCGCACATCTTCTTCGGTCATCGCTATTACGGTTACGACGACGCGCTCTACGCGGCGGTGCGGCTGCTGTCCATCGTCGCCGAGGGACCGGACACTCTAGCCGATATGCTGGACGCCATGCCGAAGACGATGAGCACGCCGGAAATCCGCATGGATTGTCCGGAGGAACGCAAGTTCGCGGCCGTCGAGGAAATCAAGAAGCGGGTCGCGTCGGCCCGCGACGTCACCGTCTATGACATGGACGGCGTTCGTGTCGAGAATGCCGACGGTTGGTGGCTGCTGCGGGCGTCGAACACGCAGGCGGCGTTGTCGATCCGTTGCGAGGCGGACACCGCCGACGCCCTCGAACGTTTGAAGGCCACCGTTGCCAGGCATCTGACCGCCGTCGGAATCGCGCCGCCGGCGGAATTCGTCTAAGATAACCCCGATGCAGCCTTATTTCTTTTACGGCACTCTGCAGGATGCAGAAATCCTCCGCGCGGTTCTGCGCCGGCCCATCGGTAATCTCGCCGTTTTCGACGCCGTCGTGAGCGGTTATCGGGCGGCGCCCATCCACGGGCAGCACTACCCGCTCCTGGTCGAAGAAAGGGGCGCGGTAACGGAGGGCGTGCTCGTGCACGGTCTCTCGCGGGGCGATGTCGACAGGCTCGACTGGTTCGAGGGAAAAGAATACCGGACCGCGCCGCTGGACGTTCTACTCGTCGACGACAAGCGGGCGGTGACGGCGTTGGTTTATGTCTCGGCCGGGCGGTTGCGCACACTACCGGGAAGCTGGTCGTTCCCGGAATGGCAGAAGCGCCACAAGCGGGCGTTCCTGGCGCGTATCAAGAGCGGATTGACGGCCTGAAGCCTGCCGTTCCCGGTCAGTTGGCGGTGGCCGCGACCTCAGAGTCCTCGGTCGCGCGGATTTCCATGCAATCCTTGAGAACGCGGCAGGTACGGTAAGCGTCCTGGCGGCTGATCCCCTCGATGCGGGCCCGGTGCAATACCTTGCCGTTCTTCTTCTTCAAGGGGACGATCTTAATCTCGCCGCCGTCGAGGTGGCTCGCCGCCGTTTTGATGGCCTTTTCCGCCGCGGCGCGGGCCTGATCCTCGGACCGGAAGGCTCCGACCTGAACAGCCCAATCGTCATGGGCGTTTCGCGCGGTCTGGCTCCGCTTGCGCGGCGGCAGCGGCTGTGCGTCGAGGACGACGGCCTGCTTCTTCGGGGCCGCCTGGGCCGCCTTGGCGATCAACGGCTGGCCGCCACGGGCAGCCAAGCGGGTGAAGCCCTTGTCGAGAAGGTTCGCCATCAGCTTGTTGCGGAGGCTGGGGGAGCGGCCGCCGAACACGACGCCGATCAGCCGCCGGCCGTTCCGCGTCGCCGACGCCACCAGATTGAATCCGGAGGCACGGATGTAACCGGTCTTGATGCCGTCGGCGCCGTCATAGTCGAACAGCAGATTGTTGTGATTGCGGTGCGACGCGCCCTTGTAGTCGAATGCCTTGACCGAGAAGTAGTGGTAGTACTCCGGATAGTCGCGGAGCAGGGACTGCGCCAGGGTGGCCATATCCCTGGCGGTCGACGTCTGCGCTTGGTGCGGCAGGCCCGACGCATTCCGGAACGTGGTGCTCGCCATGCCGATGGAACGGGCCTTGGCCGTCATCTTGAGGGCGAAATTCCGCTCGCTCCCCGATACATTCTCGGCGATGACGGTGGCGATGTCGTTGGCGGATTTCGTGACGAGCGCGAGGATCGCGTTCTCGACGGTGATAGTGGCGCCGGCCGGCAGACCGAGCTTGGAGGAGGGCTGAATCGAGGCGCGCTGCGAGACCTTGAGCGGCGTGTCGAGGCGCCAACGCTTTTCCTTGAGACGCTCGAAGACCAGATAGAGCGTCATCATCTTGGTCAGGGAGGCGGGGTAATTCCGCGTATCCTCGTTGGCGGCGTGGAGGACCTCGCCGGTGTCCGCGTCGATCACGTAGCTGGCGTACTTCGCCGCCGCCGGCGTTGCCGTCAGCGCCATCGCGACGATTGAAAACCACGTGAACGCGGCGATTCTCGCCGACCGTCCGATCCCACGCGCCTGCTTCCGCATTCCTTCTCCTCGCGGCCGCTTCATCGTTCCCCCTAGCGCGCGTCCCGGGCCGCGCGTCCGCCAATCTAACCCAACAACGCCGAGTCCGTCGACGGCGTTCTCCGAATCCGAGAACAAGCGGTACCCCGGCGAAGATAAGATCGGGTTAACGCATGGATGGAAAACGAGGAATCGCCACGATTGGGAACGCCGTCCGGGCAGGCGCGGCGTCGAGTATCGGCGGGGTAAAGGCGTCGGAATCTGGGGGTAAGCGATTGACATCGCAGCGATTCGCGGGACTTGCCATCTCGCCTTTGCAAAAATTTCACATTCGGGCGCCGCCCGAAACGTTAATGCATTGAAAATGTGTCATTAAAAATTTGTGCACTGCACAAAAATATATTGACTCCAGAACTGATCGGACTATATTCGGGTTTTGATGCTGCATTGCAGCAATCAGATATTTTTTTACGATGCCTGACGGAAACCGGTGTCGCCGACATCGACCGATCCGCCGGGCCGGCGCGAAGAGGAGTATCATCATGCCGACGCAGAAGAAGCCCGCGGCCGCCGCCGCCAAGAAGGTCCAGCCCGTGGAAGCCGCCGTTCAGGTCGGTCAGGAAGCGGTCGAAAACGTCGTGAAGGCCGGCACCCAGGTCGCCACCAAGGGTGTCGAGAAGGTCGTCGCGATGGGTCAGGAACAGATGGCCGCCGCCGTGAAGGCCGGTAGCGACGTGTTCAAGGGCTACGAAGACATGGTCGCCTATTCCAAGGCGAACGTGGATGCCTTCGTGAAGTCGAACGAAATCCTGGTCAAGGGCGTGCAGGACATCAACGCCGTCGTGTTCTCGCTCGCGAAGTCGAGCCTCGAGGACAGCGTCGAACTGACCCAGAAGCTGCTCGCCTGCAAGTCGATCGCCGACGTAGTCGCCGTGCAGAACGACCTCGCCAAGAAGAACTACGTCGCGGCCGTCGACGAGAGCCGCAAGCTCTCCAATCTCTCCGCCAAGGTCGCGGAAGAGGCCGCCAAGCCGATCGCCGAGCGCGTGTCGGTCACGGTCGAGAAGCTTTCGAAGCCGATCGCTGCCTAATCAATCCCATCCCCCATTTGGGATCAGGCAGTAGATAAGACGCCCGGCGGGATCCTCCCCCCGCCGGGCGTCGGCTATTTGGGGCGCCGGGTTTGACCGGCGTCACTTTTTTTTGTCAGGACCATTTTGGTGTCCGGCTTCATGCCTTATATTATGGGTGCGGGTAGGGGTGTCCTCGCCCGCAAGGCAACCAAGGGAGCCATGGCAGAACCGAATAAACCCGCCGACCCGCCGCGCTTCGACGACGACGAAAATACCGGCGTCGCCGTAAAGCCGCGTGCGAAAACGAAAAAGCCGGCGATGTACAAGGTTCTGATGCTGAACGACGATTACACGCCGATGGAATTCGTCGTTCACGTGCTCGAACGGTTCTTCCAGAAGTCGCACCAGGACGCGACGCAGATCATGCTCCACGTTCATCAGCGGGGCGTCGGTGTCTGCGGCGTCTATACCTACGAAGTGGCGGAAACCAAAGTTGCGCAGGTGATGGATCTGGCGCGCCAGCACCAACACCCGCTGCAATGCACGATTGAGAAGGACGGCGACGGCGACGAGTAGCCGGGTGCCGGGGCACGGCAATAACAAGGCAGAAGCTGAAAGGAAAGCCAGCAGATGTTGTCCCGTAACCTAGAACAGACCCTGCACCGCGCTCTGGCTCACGCGGCGGAACGCCAGCACGAATACGCAACCCTCGAACACCTTCTGCTTTCCCTGACCGAGGACCAGGACTCGATTGCGGTCCTCAAGGCCTGCGGCGTCGACTTGCAGCAGCTCGCCCTCGACGTTACGCAATTCCTCGACACCGAACTCGACAACATCCGGAGCGAGCGTAGCGCCGAGCCGAAGCCGACCGCCGGCTTCCAGCGTGTCGTGCAGCGCGCCGTCATCCACGTGCAGTCGTCCGGGCGCGAGGAAGTGACCGGCGCCAACATCCTGGTGGCGCTGTTCTCGGAGCGGGAATCGCACGCCGTCTATTTCCTGCAGATGCACGAGATGTCCAGGCTCGACGCCGTCAACTACATCTCGCACGGCATCGCCAAGGTGCCGGGCTTCGCCGAGGACCGCACCGTGCACGGCGCCGACGAGGAAGCGGAGGGCGAGCAGGTCGTCCGCAAGGGCTCCGAGGCGCTCGATGCCTATTGCGTCAACCTCAACAAGAAGGCGACCGAGGGGCGCATCGACCCGCTGATCGGCCGCGAGGCGGAAGTGGAGCGGACGATCCAGATCCTCTGCCGCCGCAACAAGAACAATCCGCTCTACGTCGGCGATCCCGGCGTCGGCAAGACGGCCATCGCCGAGGGGCTGGCCAAGCGCATCGTCGAGAAGGACGTGCCGGAAGTCCTCGCCGAGGCGACGATCTATTCCCTCGACATGGGGGCGCTGCTGGCCGGCACGCGCTATCGCGGCGATTTCGAGGAGCGGCTCAAGAACGTCATGAAGGAAATGGAGGCGTTGCCGCATGCCATTCTCTTCATCGACGAGATTCACACCGTCATCGGCGCCGGCGCGACGTCCGGCGGTTCCATGGACGCGTCCAACATCCTGAAGCCGGCGTTGCAGAGCGGCCGGCTCCGCTGCATGGGCTCGACCACCTACAAGGAATACCGCAGCTACTTCGAGAAGGACCGCGCCCTGGTGCGCCGGTTCCAGAAGATCGACGTGCACGAGCCGACCATCGACGACACGGTCAAGATCCTCAAGGGTCTCAAGCCGTACTTCGAAGAGCATCACAAGGTCCGCTACACGGCGGACTCCCTCAAGACGGCGGTCGAACTGGCGGCGCGCTACATCAACGACCGCAAGTTGCCGGACAAGGCCATCGACGTCATCGACGAGGTCGGAGCGTCCCGGATGCTGTTGCCGGAAGGCAAGCGCCGCAAGACCGTGACGGTCAAGGACGTTGAGGAAACGGTCGCCAAGATCGCCCGCATCCCACCCAAGAGTGTCTCGTCCGACGACCGCGAGGCGCTGCGCACGCTGGAACGCGATCTCAAGACCGTGGTGTTCGGTCAGGACAAGGCCATCGACCAGTTGTCGAGCGCCATCAAGCTGGCCCGCGCCGGTCTGCGCGAGCCGGAAAAGCCCATCGGCAGCTATCTGTTCTCGGGCCCGACCGGCGTCGGCAAGACCGAGGTGGCGCGGCAACTGGCGCTCACCCTCGGCGTCGAGCTGGTCCGCTTCGACATGTCGGAATACATGGAACGGCATTCGGTGTCGCGCCTGATCGGCGCGCCGCCGGGCTACGTCGGCTTCGACCAGGGCGGCCTTCTCACCGATGCCGTCGACAAGAACCCGCACGTGGTGCTGCTGCTCGACGAAATCGAGAAGGCGCATCCGGACCTGTTCAACATCCTTCTGCAGGTCATGGATCACGGCAAGCTGACGGACCACAACGGCAAGTCGGTCGATTTCCGGAACGTGGTGTTGATCATGACCACGAACGCCGGCGCCGCCGACCTCGCCAAGCCGGCCATCGGCTTCGAACGCGAAGCCCGCGTCGGCGAGGACAAGGAAGCGATCGAGCGGATGTTCACGCCGGAGTTCCGCAACCGGCTCGACGCCATCATCCCGTTCGCGGCGCTGTCGCCGGAAGTGGTGGCCAAGGTCGTCGACAAGTTCGTGATGGAGCTGGAGGCGCAACTCGCCGACCGCGACGTCATGATCGAACTTTCCGACGATGCGCGCGCCTGGCTGGCGGAGAAGGGCTACGACAAGCTGTTCGGCGCCCGGCCGCTGTCGCGCGTCATCCAGGAGCACATCAAGAAGCCGCTCGCCGACGAGCTGTTGTTCGGCAAGCTGGCCAAGGGTGGGCTGGTGCGCGTCGAAATCGTCGACGACAAGCCGGCCTTCAGCTTCCCGGAAGGCAAGGGCACGCCGAAGAGCCTGCCGCCGCCGGCCGGAAAGGTGCCGGAGTTCGCGGAGTAGGGCCGGGCTTCCAGGCAGGTTAAATTCGTCATTCCCGCGCCACTATGGACCAAGAAGGCGGGAACCCGGGTTTTCGGTTGGATTGACTGGGTCCCCGCTTACGCGGGGATGACGGATGGGGAAACCGCATCGCCGACCACAGATCCAATCGTCACCCCGGGCTCGCTTGTCCCGGACGCCGTTCCGGGATCCCGGGGGCCACTATTCGCCATAACACGTGCGGCAAACTGTGGACCCCGGAACCCCTGGTCGAGCCAGGGGCAGGTAAATCCGGGGTGACGGGTGGGAGTGCTTCGACGGTTGCCCGCACATGATTGCCCTCCCGGGCTCGCGGCCCCGGAACCCCTGGTCGAGGCAGGGGCAGGTAAATCCGGGGTGACGGGAATGTGTGTGGCAGATACCTCGGCAAACTCTGCCGTCACCCCGGACTTGATCCGGGGTCCATCTTTTCAGACCTCGGCGGTATAAGGCGGGGCGGGGTAGTACTCGATCCCCTTCTGGACGGTCCTGGCGAAGGCCGTTCCGTAGATCTGTCCCAACAGCCAGAGTGACATGTCGATGCCGGCCGACACGCCGGCCGACGTGACGACGTTGCCGTCGCGCACGAACCGCACGTCGGCCATCACGTCCACGTCGTCGCCCATGGACTTGAGCAGGTCGATGGAGCGCCAGTGCGTGGTGGCGCGGCGGCCCTTCAGGAGCCCCGCCTTGTGCAGCAACAGCGCGCCCGTGCAGACGCTCGTCACCCATTCGCACGTGGGCGCGGTCTTGACGATCCAGTCGATGACGGGACCGCCGTCCTTGGCGATGGGCCGCGTGCCCTGGCCGCCCGGCACCAGCATCACGTCGAGGGGCGGGTGGTCGTCCATCGTATGTTCGGTGGTGACGCGGAGCCCCTTGGCGCAGACGATGTCGCGCTTGCCGACGCCGATCATGCTGACCTTCGGGCCGCCTTCCAGTTTCGAGGCCCAGGCGATGACCTCCCACGGGCCGATGGCGTCGAGTTCCTCGAGATCGTCGAAGGCGAGGATACCGATTCTCTTGGTCATGCGAATTCTCCAGCGTCAGTGCGCGGTCAGGGTTGAAAAGCGGTGCCGGTAGTCGTCCGGGCTGATGCAGATGGCGCGGTGAAAAGCCCGGCGCATGCGTTCCTCGGCGCCGAAGCCACAGCGGGCGGCGACGGCCTTCACGGGAAGCGGCGATTCCTGCAACAGCCGGCGGGCGGCGTCGACCCGGCACTCGGCAACCCAGCGGGCCGGCGTGCGGCCGGTTTCCGCCTTGAAGCGGCGGTTGAAGGTACGGACGCTCATATTGGCCTTGGCCGCCATGGCTTCGACGTTGATGTCCTCGTCGAGGTTCTCCAGAAGCCACAGTTGCAGATCGCGCATGGCGCCCTCGGCGGCGGCCTGCTCCGCCAAATGGGCGCTGTATTGCGCCTGACCGCCCGGCCGCTTCATGAACATCACCATGTCGCGGGCGGCGGTCAGCGCGATGTCGCGGCCGTGGTCCATCTCGACCAGCGACAGCGCCAGGTCCATGCCGGCGGTGACGCCGGCCGAGGTGAAGACGTTGCCGTCCCGGACGAAGATCGGATCGGTCTCGACCCGGACGCGCGGATAGCGTTCCGCCAGCGCGTCGCAGTGATACCAATGCGTGACGGCGCGTTTCCCGTCGAGAATGCCGGCCTCGGCGAGAAGAAACGCGCCGGTACAGACGCTGACGACGCGCCTCGCCTTGCCGGCGGCCTTGGCGATCCAGCCGACGACCTCGGGGTTCTGCAATACGGCGTGAACGCCCTTGCCGCCGGCGACGATCAGAGTGTCGTAGGCGGGCGGCGGGCGGTCGACGCCGATGTCGGCGACGACGGCGACGCCGCAGGACGTATCGACCCGTCCGGCCCGGACCGACGCGGTGCTGACGGCGTAGCGGGCGCTGCTGCCGGCGGTCTTCAACTCGACGTTGGCGGCGCCGAACACGGCAGCCGGCCCGGTCGCGTCGACGATCTGGCAGTTGTCGTAGAAGAAGATGCCGACGGGGCGAAGGGTGTTGTTCCGTTCCATGCCGGCAGTCTCGCGGCTTCGGCGGTTTGGCACAATGACAATGAACCCTCGTTTCAGGCCAAGCGATCTTTTTACTTTTCCCGTCACCCCGGGCTCGTCCCGGGTCCACACTCAGAAATCCGACGTGACGTGGACAGTGGACCCCGGAATAAATCCGGGGTGACGAGGGTGGGGTGGCAGACGCCTCGGCATAAACTCTCCGTCACCCCGGGCTCGTCCCGGGGTCCATACTCAGATATCCGACGTGACGTGGACAGTGGACCCCGGAACCCCTGGTCGAGCCAGGGGCAGGTAAATCCGGGGTGACGAGAGGATGGGTGCCGGCATCCCGTCATGGCAAAGGGGCGGCGGGGTGATATCCTCGGCCCGGTACAACACCTGGAACTCCCATGACTCTCGCTTTCCTCGACGGCATCCGCGTTCTCGATCTCAGCCAGTTCCTGCCGGGGCCGTTCGCGACGCAGATGCTCGCCGATCTCGGCGCCGACGTGATCAAGGTGGAACCGCCGAAGGGCGATCCCATGCGCGGTCTCGATCCGGTGACGAATGCCCGCGGCCCGAGCCCGTTCCACGCCCTCGTCAACGCCGGCAAGCGCGTCGTCGAGATCGACCTCAAGTCGCCGGACGGCAAGGCGGCGTTCGAGACGCTCGTCGCCTCCGCCGACGTGCTGATGGAATCCTACCGGCCCGGTGTGATGACCAAGCTCGGATTCTCGCCGGAGCGGCTCCGTGAAATGAACCGGCGCCTCGTGCACTGCGCGCTTTCGGGGTTCGGTCAGAACGGCCCGATGCGGCTCGCCGGCGGACACGACATCAACTACGTGGCGGCGGCGGGGCAACTCGGTCTGACTGGCCCGGCGGCGGCGCCGCACATGGCGTTCCCGCCGGTCGCCGACTACGCCGGTGCGCTGCAATCGGTCGTCGCCATTCTGGGCGCGCTGGTCGGGCGGGGCCGGACGGGCGAGGGCGCCTACCTCGACATCGCCATGGCGGACTGCGTGTTGGCGTGGCAATCGCAGGCGCTGACGGCCCTGGCGCGCGCAAATGACGGTGACGGCGCGCCGGCGCGGGACGCGAACCTGCTGACGGGCGGCGCGGCGTGCTACCGCGTTTACGAAACCGGGGACGGACGGTTCGTTTCGCTCGGCGCAATCGAGGAGGTGTTCTGGCGGAATTTCTGCGAGGCCGCCGGCCGTCCGGGCTGGATTTCCAGGCAGTTGGAGCCGATGCCGCAGACGGAGCTGATTTCCGAGGTGGCGGCGTTCTTCAAAGGCGAAGTCCGCGCCCACTGGGACGTCCGCTTCGCCGCGGTGGACTGCTGCTATCACCCGGTTCTCGACGTCGCCGAGATCGCCGCGCACCCGCAGAACGCGGCCCGTTCGCTCATCCGGGCCCAGGACGGCATAGACGGCGGCGCTTTGTCGGTGCTGTTACCGGTCTGGACGGACGGCGCGCCGCCGGCACCGAGACCCGCCGCCGCATTCGTCGACGTGGCCGCCGTTCTCGCCGATTGGGGCGGTTAGTACGGAAGGATCAATCGTAGCCGAAGCGGCCCATGAGATTGCCGGCCGTATCCTTGATGTAGTCGGCCGTATCGGCGGACATGCGCTCGCGCCACGATCCGGCGACGCCGCGCCACGGCGCCACCGCTGGCAGGCTCAGATCGGGCTTGAAGCGGTGCAACGCTTCCGTCTCCATGTGGTCGGCGATGCCCTGCAAGGTGTCGTCGAAATTGTCGAGAAGATCCTCGTAGCGGACGAGATGCACGGCGCCGCTGTCCGTCTCCGGTAGCCAGCCGGCGACGTGCTGGCGCCAGCGGTTGGCCATGTCGGCGGACGGCGGATACTCGTAGAGAAGAGCCCGGCCCGCCGGCTCCGAGCGCACGAAGACATCGACGGAGTTCGAGCGCGGCCCTTCCTCGCCGACGGCTTGACCGGCGAAGCGCCAATAGCTCGTCATGACGTCGCGCGGATCGCGGACGATGTAGAAAATCTTGAACTCGCTCAGCAGGTCTTCGATGGTCTCGCCGAACAGCGGCCGCGCGTGGTGCGACTTGAGCACGTTGGTGACGTTCCGCTCCTTGAAGGACGCCAGGTGCGGCCCCGGATCTGGCTTGCCGTTGATGGCGTCGGTGCGGACGTTGATCCACTGCGAGCCGTAGCCGAAGTTGAACGCGATGGTGTTGATCAGCAGATGCGTGCCGGACCGCTCGTGGCTGACGACGAGGACCTTCGGCGAGTCCGGCAGTCGGCGGCCGCGATACTTGATGTCGTATACGTTTTCCTGGACGTTCTCGCCGGCGATCTCGAGCGCCCGCTTCAGGTTGTTGCGCGGCATCTCGAAGCCGGGATTGAGGGCGATCGCCTCCTGAAAGTGGGCGATGGCCGGCCCATAGGCGCCGATGGCGCGATAGATCGCGCCGAGCGAGTTGTGCAGCGCCGGGTCGAAGGGGTCGATTTCGACCGCCTCGTGCAGCAGCCGTAGCGCCGTCTTCGGATCGTCGTGCTCGTGCGCGGCGATGGCGTCGCGGTGCAACTGCAGGGTTCTCGGTTCTTCGTTCATGGAATCAGTTTGCCGTCTGTCGTCAGCCTGGACAAGGAATGTCGCCGAGCAGGCCGACGGACACGAAGCCTTCCGCTTTCACGGGCAGGCGGGAGCCGCCGGAAATCAGGAAGTAGTCGCGGTTGCCCGACCTGGCGCCTTCCGCCATGCGCTCGATGGCGACGGCCCGGCAGGTGCCGCAGCGGTTGACGAGCATGATGGCGTTGTTGTCTCCGCGCTCCATGTTGACGCATTTCTCGGCTGCCGCCTGCTGCGCCTTGGGGTTCAGAAGGTCGTTGTCGCCGCCGGGCTCGCCGGGGCAGGGGAAGTCGGACGTCAGACGCGACCGGCCCGGACCGCGGAACGGAACCGGAAACGTCGAGCCCGGCTGGACGTTGTATTTTCGCCCGACGGGAACGTCGTTGCCCGGCCGGCTGCGGATGATCGAGGCGACGCGGCACTGGTTGCAGGTGTTGACCAGGGTCTCGACGCCGCCGTTGACGACGAGGCGGAGGCACTGCGACGCCGCGTCCGCTGGTTGGCCGGATAAGGATGCGATCGTTAGACACACGGCGAAGCCGACGATGAACATTCGGGTAAGATTTCTCATACCGAAACGCTAGTCGGGAATGGTTAATGAATTATGAGCGGCGCGGTCGACGCTACGCGTCGTCCGTCGACCGATAGGGGGAATGTTCGCGGGCGATGGCCGTCATTTCCCGGTCGACGCCCCGCTGTTCACGCCGCACGAAATCGGCGACAGCGGCCTCCAGGCCGGGATCGCGGATCCAATGCAGGCTGTAGGTCCTTGCCGGCAGATAGCCGCGCTGCACCTTGTGCGGCCCCTGCGCTCCGGCTTCGACACGCTTGAGACCGCGCCGGATGGCGAACTCGATGGCCTGGTAATAGCAGCACTCGAAATGCAGGAATTCGTGCTCCTCGACCGCGCCCCAGTTCCGGCCGTAGAGACAATCGTCGCCGATCAGATTGAGGGCGCCGGCGATCGGCCGATCGTCCCGAAACGCCATCACCAGGGCCACGCGCTCTCCCAGCCGCTCTCCCAGCAGGTGAAAGAATTCCGGATGCAGATAATTTGAGCCCCACTTCTTGTCGGTGGTGGAAAGGTAGAAGCGGTAGAACGCGTCCCAGTGCCTCGCCTCGATTTCGGTTCCGGACAGAACGCGGATGTCGAGGCCGCTCTCGGCGACGACGCGCCGTTCCTTGCGGATCGCCTTCCGCTTGCGCGACGATAGCGCGCCGAGAAAATCGTCGAAGCTCCCGTAGCCGTCGTTTTCCCAGTGAAACTGCTGGCCGATGCGTTGCAGGAAGCCCTGTTCCGGACCGAGCGCCCATTCGTCCTCGTCGCAGAATGTAACGTGGGCCGACGACAGCTTGAGCTGCTCCGCCACCGCGGCGATGCCGGCGAGCAGGGTCTTCTTGAGCTGCGTGCGGGTGCCGTCCGGCAAATCGGGACGTACCATCAATCGGGAACCCGGCACCGGCGTGAACGGCACGGCGCATTGAAGTTTCGGATAGTAGCGTCCGCCGGCCCGTTCGTAGGCGTCGGCCCAACCCCAATCGAAGACGTATTCGCCGTAAGAATGGTTCTTCACGTAGAGCGGCGTCACGGCGACGACGCTGCCGGTTTCGTCCTCGACGACGAGATGGCGGGGCAGCCAGCCGGTATCGCCGGTCGCCGAGCCTGACTCCTCGAGCGCCGAGAGAAAGGCGTGCGTCTGAAAGGGGTTGGCGGTGCCGGCGCAGGCGTCCCACGCCTCGGCCGATATATGGCCGAGCCCTTCGATGACCTTCACGGTGCGTGCGTCGTTTCCGTCGGGCATATTCGTTGGCGGCTGTTACGTTAAATTAGACGTAGTGCGTCGGCACCGTCCGGACAAGCTTCGGGCAAATCGCCGATCAGGGTTGGACGCGGTGCCAGCGGCCTTTCGGATCGTCCGGCGCGCCGGAGAATATCTCGCTCAGGATTTCCGCGCTTTCGACGAGGCGCGGTCCAGGCCGGTTGAAGAAGCTGTTGCCGTCGGTGGCGTAGACGCGCCCCGCCTTGACGGCGGAAAGCCCCTGCCAGTCCGGCGTCGCGAGCAGCGCCTTCGCCTCCGCCGCGCTCCGTTGCAATCCAAAGCCGCACGGCATGAAGACGATGATGTCGGGGTCGGTTTCGAACAGTTGCTTCGGGTCGAGCCACGGCGCGTGCGCACCGGCGGTCCCGAAGGGATCGACGCCGCTGGCGATGGTCACCAGTTCCGGCACCCAGTTTCCCGCCGCCATCAACGGGTCGGCCCATTCGACGCAGGCGACGCGCGGCTTGTCATGCCCCTTGGCGGCAAGCGAGATGCGCGCCATCGCCGCCCGCATGTCGGCGACGAGGGCGGCGCCGGCGTCTCGGGCACCGAGCGCGGCGGCGACGCGATTGATGTCGGCGTAGACGGCGTCGAGGTTCGTCGGATTGAGGGAAACGATCTTTGTGTCGTTGCCGACGATGGCGCAGACGGCGGCCTCGACGTCGGTGAGCGAGACGGCGCAGACCTCGCACTGGTCCTGTGTCACGATGACGTCGGGCTTCAGCTTTTCGAGAAGACCGGTATCGACGCTGTAGATCGAAGCAGCGTTTGCCAGGGCCTCCTTGACTTGACGGTCGATGCCGCAGCTGGTCTCGCGGTCCGGCTCGATGGCGGACGCGGTGCAGGCGGGAAGTGCCTCGATGCCGGGCGGGAAGTCGCATTCGTGCGAGCGGCCGACGAGTTGCTCGCGGAAACCGAGGGCGGCGACGATCTCCGTCGCCGACGGCAGGAGGGAGACGACCCTCACTTGAGTTCGAAGATGCCGTCCACTTCGACGGCGACGTTGCGCGGCAGCGCGACCGCCGAGACGGCGAAGCGGGCGTGACGGCCGGCGTCGCCGAACACTTCGACCATCAGGTCGGACGCGCCGTTGATCACCTCCGGCTGGTTATGGAAGTCCGGCGTGGAGTTGACGAAACCACCCAGCTTGACGACGCGCGCGACGTTGTCGAGATCGCCGCCGGCGGCGACGCGCAATTGCGCGATCAGGTTCAGAGCGCACGTCCTGGCCGCCTGATATCCGTCGTCCTTGGTCAGGTCGTCGCCGACGCGGCCCTTGAATTTGATGTCGCCGTTCCAGAACGGAATCTGGCCGCTGATGAAGACCTGCTTTCCGCTGACGACGAAGGGAATGTAGTTGGCCGCCGGCGATGCCGCGTTCGGCAATTCGATGCCGAGTTCCTTGAGACGCGCTTCGATCTTGCCGGCCATGCTGAACTACCTCCGTTGGGTTTCGATTTCGGGAAAGGCGCCCGCGACCAGAGACGGAAGGACTGGCCTTCCATGGGCGCGACGCATTCGACCTTGCTGCCCAGTTTGGCGAGCGCGGCCTGCGCCTGTTCGAACTTGGCGTCGATGGCGTCGTCCGACTGGTCCGGGTCGTGATGGAACAGGAACAGCTTCTTGACCTCGCCGTTGGTGGCGAACTGGCAGACCTTGGAGACGCAGGAATGCCCCCAGTTGACCTTGCTCGCGTATTCGGCGTCGGTGTAGGTGGTGTCGGTGATCAGGATGTCGGAGCCGCGAACGAAATCGGCGACCGTCCGTTCGTAATGCGGATCGTGGTATTCGCTGCCTTCCAGGTAGAGCTCCTGGTCGGTGATGTAGCAGATCGAGCGGCCGTGGTAATCGACCCGGTAGCCGAGGCAGCGACCGGGATGCGCCAGCAGCTTGGTCTTCACGGTGATGCCGCCGACCTGGTGCTCGCCTTCATCGAGGTTGCGGAAGTAGACCCGGGCCGCGAATTCGGTCAGCGTGATCGGAAAATAGACACCGTCCATCTGCGCCGAGATCAGCTCGCGCATGGAAATGTCGCCCTGGCGCGCGCCGAGAATCTCGAACTCGTTGCCCTGCTTGTAGAGCGGCGCGAAGAACGGGATGGCGTTGATGTGGTCCCAATGCGGATGCGAGATGAACAGCTTGGCGTTCACCCGGCCGCGCTTGTCCTTCATCAGCTTTTCGCCGAGCTTCTTGATGCCCGAACCGCCGTCGAAGATGAACATCTGCTGTTGCGGAAACTCCAGCGTCACGCAGGACGTGTTGCCGCCGTAGCGCAGCGTGTTCTCGCCGGTCGCCGGGAGCGTGCCGCGCACGCCCCAGAACGTCAGGTTGATGGTGTCGTCGACGATCCGCTTGATGCGGTCGGCGAAGGTCTCGGCGTCGATGGGTTTTCGGATGAAGCCGTTGGCGCCGTATTCGAGGGCGCGCGCCTCGTCCGACTGATAGGCCTTGGCCGTCACGACGATGAAGGTCGTGGTCTTCAGGTTCGGATGCCCGCGCATGGCCTTGCAGAGATCGAAGCCGTCGACTTCCGGCATCATCAAATCGGCGACCACGACGTCGGGCCGCGCCTCGTCGATCATTGCCAGGGCGCCGACGCTGTCCGCTGTCGTCTGAACGTCGAAGCCCTTGGCCTCGAGGATGGAGCGCATCAGCACCAACGACGCGGGATCGTCGTCGACGATGAAGGCGCGGGTCTTGCCGGCGATCGAATCCATTACGTAGGTCTACTCCCAGTCGACTTTCATTCGACAGACTAATGCCGGACGGCGGGACTGTCGATATCTGTCTACCCTTGCGCCTTTTTAAATGATCTTATTCGTCAAGCACTTAAGGTGTTGATTGTCATGGCGAAAGGGAAGTTTCCGGCGCTCGGCCGGCGGCTACGTGATAATTTCCGGAAAAGACCGTCCGCGCCGCGTGCCGGCGCGGGGCGCGCTAGTCGGCGCCGGCCGCCTGCAGCCGTCTGCCGCCGCCGTCCGACGGCGAGACGGTGGCCGAGAGGATTTGAATGACGCCGGCGGTGAGGCCGATGCCGGCGCCGAGTTTCCACGCCAGATCGTAGGAGCCGAGCAGGTCATAGAGCACGCCGCCGCCGAAGGCGCCGGTGAAGCTGCCGAGCTGGTGGCTCATGAAGGCCAAGCCGGAAATCATTGCCTGCCAGCGCACGCCGAACATCTCCGCCGACGCGCCGGCGATCAGCGGCGTGACGCCGAGCCAGAGGAAACCCATCAGCACGGCGAACAGCAGCGTCGATTCCGGGGTCGGCGGCGTCCAGAAGTACCAGACGAACACCAGGGAGCGGGAGACGTAGATGCAGCCGAGCAGGCCGCGCTTCGAGAAGTGTCCGCCGAGCCAGCCGAAGAAGAAGCTGCCGAAGGCGTTGAACACCGAAATGGTCGCGAGCGCGGAGGCCGTCAGCAGCGGGTCCATGCCGCAGATGGCCAAATACGACGGCAGATGCACGATCAGGAACAGTAGCTGCAGGCCGCAGACGAAATAAGCGCCGCCCATCACCAGAAACTGCGGATGCGAAAGCGCCGCCTTGATGACGGGGAGCGCCCGCACGTCTTCCTTCGGTCCGCTGGGCGCGTTCGCGCGGTCGAACTTGTCGATGCGCCCGGCGATCCAGGCCGACGGCAGAAGGAGGAGGGCGAAGGCGAGAATGGCGAGAGCGCCCGAGCGCCAGCCGAGCTCCGCCGTGATCGACTGGCCGAGCGGTGCCGCGATCAGGGTGCCGAGCGACGCCGTGCCGGAAACGATGCCGAGGACTAGGCTGCGGATCGCCGGCGGCACGGCGCGGGCCGCCACGGCCTGACCCATGGCCGTCGCCGAGCAGGCGAGGGACGCGCCGACCAGCACGCCGAGGCCGAGGATGACGCCGAGCCAGCCGTCAGCGGCCGCGAACACGGCGAGGCCGGCGACGAACAGCAGCGCGCCCGCGAACATGATCGGCCGATAGCCGCAGCGGACGGCCCAGGCGCCGGCGAACGGCTGCGTGAAGCCCCAGGACAGATTGAGGATCGAAAGGGCGAAGGCGAACTCGGAAATCGTCAGCGCGATGTCGCGCGTCACGGGCTGTACGAAGATGCCGAGCATCTGCCGGATACCCATGCTGACGGCCATCATGACGGTTGCCGCGACGAGGATCGGCAGCACCGGACGGAGCGACGATGGCGAGGTCGTTTCGGACAACCGGCGGATCCTTCTTGGGAGCGGCGCCGGCGGGATCGTCCGGCACCGCAATCATTGGTCCGTCCGTGGCCCGCCCGTCAAGTTAAGCGGAGCGCCCATCACCTGTGCCGGCGCGGCATAGGCCGGCGGCAAATAGGAAAAAGGCGGGTAGGGGCCGTCGTCGGGCAAAAAAACGGGCACGCACCGGTTTAACCCGGCACGCGCCCCAAGTTTCCCAGGGAGGATCGGTCACGCATTGGGGCGAACCGGCGCTCCGTTAGGAGCAGCCGGTGGTACCGCCACACGTGTTGCATTTGAGGCACGTTCCGTTGCGCACGAGCGTGAAGTTTCCGCACTCGCCGCAGGGATCGCCCTCATAACCCTTCATCCTCGCCTCGCGGACCTGGTCCAAATGACTGTCGGTCCGCTCCATGACGTCCGCCGAAATGAACAGCGCCTGCGCTGACGTTTCGGTGACGACTTGGGTTCCACCGCCCGCCGCCTGCGCCTTGGGCGCCGCCGACTGGGCCGATACCGCGGCGACGGTTTGGCTGGCCGCCGCCTTCTTCGCCTTGGCGCCGTTGATCACCAGGAACTTCGTCCGCATGAAGCCGACGCTGGCGCCGGCCGGAACGCTCGGTTCCGGCAGATTGCCTTCCTCGCTGCCGGTGCCGAGGCTATCGGGCAGCAGGTCCGACGGTTCCACGTGCGCGAGGTCGTTGCGCCCGATGTAGCTGACCGCCAGTTCCCGGAAGATGTAGTCGAGGATCGACGTCGCCATCTTGATCGTGTCGTTGCCGCGCACGATGCCGGACGGTTCGAAGCGGGTGAAGGTGAACGCCTCCACGTATTCTTCGAGCGGCACGCCGTACTGCAGGCCGATCGAGACGGCGATCGCGAAGTTGTTCATCAACGAGCGGAAAGCCGCGCCTTCCTTGTGCATGTCGATGAAGATTTCCGCCAGCTTGCCTTCCTCGTACTCGCCGGTGCGGAGATACACCTTATGGCCGCCGACGGTGGCCTTCTGGGTGTAGCCCTTGCGCCGGTCCGGCGGGCGGCGGCGTTCGGTGATGATCCGCTCGATGATCCGCTCGGTGATGGCTTCCGCCTTGGCGACCAGCGGCGCCTCGGTCAGTTCCTGGACCACGTCCTCGACATCCTCGACGTCGTCGTCGATGAGCGCGGAGGCCAGCGGCTGCGACAGCTTGGAGCCGTCGCGGTAGAGCGCGTTCGCCTTGGTGCCGAGGCGCCAGGACAGCAGGTACGCTTCCTTGCAGTCCTCGACCGTCGCCGCGTTCGGCATGTTGATGGTCTTCGAGATGGCGCCCGAGATGAACGGCTGTGCCGCCGCCATCATGCGGATGTGGCTCTCGACCGAGAGGCTGCGCGTGCCCTTGCGGCCGCACGGGTTGGCGCAATCGAACACCGGCAGGTGCGCGTCCTTCAGGCGCGGCGCGCCTTCCAGCGTCATGGCGCCGCAGACGTAGGTGTTGGCGGCCTCGATGTCGGCCTTGGAGAAGCCGAGCGCCGACAGCATGTCGAAGTTGAGATCGTCGAGAGCGGCCTTTTCCAGCTTCAGCACTTCCGTGCAGAAGGCCTCGCCGAGCGTCCACTTGTTGAAGACGAACTTGATCTCGAACGCTTCCGCCAGGTTCTTCTCGATCTTGCGGATGGCGTCCTCGGTGAAGCCCTTGGCGGCGAGGGTGTCGTGGTTGATGGCGGGCGCGCCCTTGAGCGTGCCGTGACCGACCGCGTACTTGATGATCTCACTGATCTCGTCGATGTCGTAGCCCAAGGTCTCGAGGGCCGTCGGCACCATGCGGTTGATGATCTTGAAGTAACCGCCGCCGGCGAGCTTCTTGTACTTCACCAGCGCGAAGTCGGGCTCGATGCCGGTGGTGTCGCAGTCCATCACGAGACCGATGGTCCCGGTCGGGGCGATCACCGTCACCTGCGCGTTGCGATAGCCGTGCGCTTCGCCGAGTTCCAGGGCCTCGTCCCAGGCGGTCGCCGCCGCCTTGGCGAGCGTCGTGTCCGGGCAGTCCTTGGCCTTGAACGGCACCGGCGATACTTGCAGGTTCTCGTAGCCGTCCTTGGCGCCGTGCGCAGCGCGGCGGTGGTTACGGATGACCCGCAGCATGTGCTGGCGGTTCGGCTCATAGCCCGGGAACGCGCCCAGCTGTTCGGCCATCTCCGCCGACGTGGCGTAGGACTGGCCGCACATGACCGCCGTGATGGCGGCGCAGATGGCGCGCCCCTCGGGCGAGTCGTAGGGGATGCCCGACGCCATCAGATAGGCGCCGATGTTGGCGTAGCCGAGGCCGAGGGTGCGATAGACGTAGCTGAGCTCGGCGATGCGCCGCGACGGGAACTGCGCCATCAGCACCGAGATTTCCAGGGTCACGGTCCAGAGACGCACCGCGTGCCGGAACGCCGCCACGTCGAGGGTGCCGTCCGGCTGGCGGAACGTCATCAGGTTCAGCGAGGCGAGGTTGCACGCCGTGTCGTCGAGGAACATGTACTCGGAGCACGGATTGGAGGCGTTGATACGGCCGGATTCCGGGCAGGTGTGCCAATCGTTGATGGTCGTGTCGAACTGGATGCCCGGGTCGGCGCAGGCCCACGCGGAATAGCCGATGTCGTCCCACAGCTTCTTGGCCGACACGCGCTTGGAGACCTTGCCGTCCTTACGCTGGATCAGGTCCCAGTCGCCGTCTTCCAGGACCGCTTTCAGGAAGTCGTTGTTGACGCGGACGGAGTTGTTGGAATTCTGGCCGGAGACCGTGACATAGGCGTCGGAATCCCAGTCGGTGTTGTATTCCTTGAACTCGATGCCGGAATAACCCTGCTTGGCGAACTGCACGACCCGCTGCACGTAGTTTTCCGGGATCATGACCTTGCGCGCTTCGCGGATGGCGGCCTTCAGCTCCGGGTTCTTCTTCGGATCGAAGCGGGCTTCGTCGTCGAGACCGTCGGCCGAGCAGGCCTTCATCACGATGTTCAGGTGCTTGTTGGCGAGCTTGGAGCCGGCGACCAGGGCCGCGACCTTCTGCTCCTCGATCACCTTCCAGTTGATGAACTGCTCGATGTCCGGGTGGTCGATGTCGACGACGACCATCTTGGCGGCGCGGCGCGTGGTGCCGCCCGACTTGATGGCGCCGGCGGCGC
>JAYOFL010000018.1:0-52731 GCA_038117205.1 Rhodospirillales bacterium
ATACCTCAAAAGGGTATCGAGGGTTCGAATCCCTCCCCATCCGCCATTAAAAAAGCCTCCTTCGTGGAGGCTTTTTTAATTGTGACGGGTAATCAACCCGCCGACGTTCGATTGCATTGATCGATCCTCAAAATTCAAGCCCCAAGCGCGATCGCTCGCGCCCGGGGCTCCGGGATTGCGGTGTGGTGCAACAACAACCCCGACGGCGGGCCTTGACCAACCGTGCCTCTTTCTTGCGCTCTTTCCCGAATACGGTCAACCGACAGACGGACGCGATTTCCAACGCATTCGTTAACAATGCGTAAAAAATAATCACTGATAAAAATACGATCAATAAATGTGCACAAAATATGACGCCCATACCCATGCGATCGTTCGCATATTGACCCCGGATATCTTTTAAGCGGTTGAAAAATAGTGCATTTCGATTTCCGGCTCGGCCGTCGTGATGATTGGCACGCAGCTTGCTTTTCCTGTTGCGGTGCAACAACAACCCCTGGATGCAGGGCTATCCAATATGAAAAAATCACTCCGTACCCTGGCGAGCGCTGGGATTATCGCAGCCGTCGCCGGCACGGCAGGTCTGGCACAAGCTGCCGAGACCATCAAAGTCGGCATTCTTCACTCCCTTTCCGGCACCATGGCGATCAGCGAAACCACGCTGAAAGACGTCATGCTGATGCTCATCGACGAGCAGAACAAGAAGGGCGGCCTGATGGGCAAGAAGCTCGAGGCCGTGGTCGTCGACCCCGCGTCGAACTGGCCGCTGTTCGCCGAAAAGGCTCGTGAACTGATCTCCGTGAAAAAGGTCGACGTGGTTTTCGGCTGCTGGACCTCGGTGTCCCGCAAGTCGGTGCTGCCGGTGTTCAAGGAACTGAACTCGATCCTGTTCTACCCGGTCCAGTACGAAGGTGAAGAGAGCGAGCGCAACGTGTTCTACACCGGCGCCGCGCCGAACCAGCAGGCCATTCCGGCGGTCGACTACCTGATGAAGGAAGGCGTCAAGCGTTGGGTTCTGGCCGGTACCGACTACGTCTACCCGCGCACGACCAACAAGATCCTCGAGACCTACCTGAAGGACAAGGGTGTGAAGGCCGAGGACATCATGATCAACTACACGCCGTTCGGTCACTCCGATTGGCAGACGATCGTGTCCAACATCAAGAAGTTCGGCTCGGCCGGCAAGAAGACCGCGGTGGTCTCGACCATCAACGGCGACGCCAACGTGCCGTTCTACAAGGAACTGGGCAACCAGGGCATCAAGGCGACCGACATCCCGGTCGTGGCGTTCTCGGTCGGTGAAGAAGAACTCGCCGGCATCGACACCAAGCCGCTGGTCGGCCACCTCGCCGCCTGGAACTACTTCATGTCCGCCAAGACGCCGGAGAACGCCGCCTTCATCAAGAAGTGGCAGGCCTTCACCAAGAATCCGAAGCGCGTCTCCAACGACCCCATGGAAGCCCACTACATCGGCTTCAACATGTGGGTGAAGGCGGTCGAAGCGGCCGGCACCACCAAGCCGGATGCGGTCATCGACTCCATCGTCGGTATCTCGGTGCCAAACCTGTCGGGCGGCTACTCGGCGATGATGCCGAACCACCACATCACCAAGCCGGTGCTGATCGGTGAAATCCAGAAGGACGGTCAGTTCGAGACCGTCTGGTCGACGCCGGGCCTCGTCCCGGGCGACGCCTGGTCCGACTTCCTGCCCGGTTCGAAGGACCTGATCAGCGATTGGCGCAAGCCGATGGCGTGCGGGAACTTCAACACCAAGACCGGCAAGTGCGGCGGTCAGGGTAGCTGACGAACTAAGGACGGAGGCGGCCCGACCGGGCCGCCTCCGATCCATCCGCGGACCATAGAAGCCTTCCGCAAAGGACACGGTGCCGATCATGACCAAACGTCCGACACGAATTTTTCTCTCTGTTCTTTTTTCTATTTTCACCGTCCTTGCCGCCGCCGGCGTTTCCGCCGACGAGGTTTCCGACAAGATCGACTCCCTCTCGAAGGGCAGCTACGGCGCCCGCGCCAAGGTCATCGAGGAACTCGGCGCCATGGGCGATGCCCGCGTCGTGCCGGCCCTCAAGGCCTTGGGCGAAGGGCGGCTGTTCGCCCGCAAGGACGACGGCAAGGCCGTCATCACCGTTCCCAAGGGCGACCTCCTCGAACTGCACGATCCGTTGAGCGGCGCCGTATTGGGCGAAGCGCCGGAAGGCGCGCTCGACAAGATCAGGGTCAACAACATGGTCCGCCGCGCCGTCGACGAGGCGCTCGGCGGCTTGCAACTCCGCTCGAAGCGCGTCGAGGACCGGCTCGCCGCCGCGGGCGCCGTCTTCAAGTCGAAGGACCCGGCCGCCATTCTGGCGCTCGACGCCGCCATCGCCGCCGAGACCGACGGCAAGGTCAAGAAAGCGATGCTGGAAGCCCGCGCCGCCGCCGTGCTGTCCGGCGACGCCGACGAGAAGGCGAAACTGGAAGCGGTGGCGCTCCTGAAGGAGCGCGCCGACCGCGACGCCCGCGCCGTTCTGAGCGCCGCCATCGCCAGCGGTACGCCGGCGGTGAAGGACGCGGCGGAAAAGGCCGTCGCCGGCATCGACAACTCGCTCGCCATGTGGGGCGGCATCCAGAACATCTGGTACGGCCTGTCGCTGGGGTCCGTGCTGCTGCTCGCCGCCATCGGCCTCGCCATCACCTTCGGCGTCATGGGCGTCATCAACATGGCGCACGGCGAGATGGTGATGCTCGGCGCCTACACGACCTTCGTGGTGCAGGACTACATCCGCTCGTCCATGCCCGGCCTGTTCGAGGTCTCGCTGTTCATTTCCATTCCGCTCGCGTTTCTGGTCGCCGGCGCCGTCGGCGTCGCCATCGAGCGCGGCATCATCCGCTGGCTGTACGGCCGGCCCCTGGAAACGCTGCTCGCCACCTGGGGCATCTCGCTCGCGCTGCAGCAGACGGTGCGGTCCATCTTCGGGCCGACCAACCAGGAGGTCGGCACGCCTGCCTTCATGTCCGGCGCGTTCCAACTCGGTCAGATGACCATTACCTACAACCGGCTCTACATCATCATTTTCGCCTTCATCGTGCTGGCGATCCTGATGCTGGTTCTCAAACGCACGCCGTTCGGCCTGCAGATGCGGGCCGTCACGCAGAACCGTTCCATGGCCGGCGCCATGGGCATCCGCACCGACTGGGTGGACGCGCTGACCTTCGGTCTCGGGTCCGGTATCGCCGGCATCGCCGGGGTGGCCCTGAGCCAGATCGACAACGTCAGCCCCAACCTCGGCCAGTCCTACATCATCGACAGCTTCATGGTCGTCGTGTTCGGCGGCGTCGGCAACCTGTGGGGCACGCTGGTCGGCGCCATGACGCTCGGCGTCGCCAACAAGTTCCTGGAACCCTACGCCGGCGCCGTTCTCGGCAAGATCCTGGTGTTGGTGTTCATCATCCTCTTCATTCAGAAGCGCCCGCGCGGCTTGTTCGCACTGAAGGGCCGGGCGGTGGAATCGTGATCTCGTCGTTCGTCCTGCGCGGGCTCGGCACCCGGGCCTACATCTTCCTCGCCGTGCTCGGCGGGATCGTGGCCCTCGTCGGCTTCCTCAACCTCGCCATGCCGGCCGGCAGTCCGATGCACGTGCCGACCTACCTTGTATCGCTGTTCGGCAAGTATCTCTGCTATGCGCTGCTGGCGCTCTCGGTCGATCTGGTGTGGGGCTTCTGCGGCGTGCTGTCGCTCGGGCACGGCGCGTTCTTCGCGCTCGGCGGCTACGCCATGGGCATGCATCTGATGCGCGAGATCGGCACGCGGGGCGTCTATGGCCATCCGGTCCTGCCGGACTTCATGGTGTTCCTGAACTGGAAGGAACTGCCCTGGTACTGGTACGGCTTCGACATGTTCTGGTTCGCCGTCCTGATGGCCATGCTGGCGCCGGGGCTGCTCGCCTTCGTGTTCGGCTGGTTCGCCTTCCGGTCGCGCGTCACCGGCGTCTATCTCTCGATCATCACGCAGGCGATGACCTTCGCGCTGCTGCTGGCGTTCTTCCGGAACGACATGGGCTTCGGCGGCAACAACGGCCTGACCGACTTCAAGGACATCCTCGGCTTCGACATCCAGACCGATGGCACCCGCGTCGGCCTGTTGGTGGCGACGGCGGCGGCGCTCGGCCTCGCCTTCGTGATTTCCCGGGCCATAGTTGCCTCCAAACTCGGCAAGATCCTGGTCGCGGTGCGCGACGCGGAGAGCCGGACGCGGTTCCTCGGCTACCGGGTGGAACGCTACAAGCTGTTCGTCTGGACGCTGTCGGCCTGCATGGCGGGCATCGCCGGCGCGCTTTACGTGCCGCAGGTCGGCATCATCAATCCGAGCGAGTTCTCGCCCGCCAACTCCATCGAGGCCGTGATCTGGGTCGCCGTCGGCGGCCGCGGCACGCTGATCGGCGCCGTGCTCGGCGCGGTCCTGGTCAACGCCGCGAAGACGATACTTACCGGCTCGCTGCCGGAAATCTGGCTCTTTGCCCTGGGCGCGCTGTTCATCGCCGTGACGCTGTTCCTGCCCAAGGGCATCCTCGGCCTGATCGACAAGTTGAAACTCCGCCGCCGGCCCTCTGCGAAGAAGGCGGAAGAGGGCGCCTACAGTCCGCAGGGGGCGGAATAGCCATGATGCAGGGCGATACGCTTCTCTATCTCGACAACGTCTCCGTCAGCTTCGACGGCTTCAAGGCGCTGAACGGTCTCTCGCTGGTCATCGCCGAAGGCGAGATGCGGGCGATCATCGGTCCGAACGGCGCCGGCAAGACGACGATGATGGACGTGATCACCGGCAAGACGAAACCGGACACCGGCACGGTCGCCTTCGGCAAGTCGACGGACCTCACCAAGCTGGACGAGGCCGCCATCGCCGAGCTCGGTATCGGCCGCAAGTTCCAGAAGCCGACGGTGTTCGAAAGCCACACGGTCTACGACAACATCCTGCTGGCGCTGTCCGGCAAGCGGAACGTGTTCGACACGCTGTTCCATCGTTCCTCCAAGGACGACGAGGCGCGGATCGAGGATATCCTGACGACCATCCGCCTGGGCGGTCTCCGGGACGAACTGGGCGCCAACCTGTCGCACGGCCAGAAGCAGTGGCTGGAGATCGGCATGCTGCTGGCGCAGGACCCAAAGCTGCTTCTCGTCGACGAGCCGGCCGCCGGCATGACCGACGCCGAGACGGCGGAGACGGCGACGCTCTTGAAGGAGATCGCCAAGACCCATTCGGTGGTCGTCGTCGAGCACGATATGACCTTCGTCCGCGATCTCGGCGTCAAGGTGACGGTCCTGCACGAAGGCTCGGTGCTCGCGGAAGGCTCCCTCGATCAGGTGAGCGCCAACGAGCAGGTCATCGAAGTGTATCTGGGGCGCTGAGCATGCTGAACGTTCAATCCGTCGATCTTTATTACGGCGCCGCGCAGGCGCTGAAGAGCGTTTCCGTCGAGGCCGAGCCGGGCAAGGTCACGTGCGTCATGGGCCGGAACGGCGTCGGCAAGACGAGCCTGCTCCGCGCCATCGTCGGGCAGCACCCGGTGCGCTCCGGCACCGTCGTCTGGGACGGCGCCGAGGTGACGCAACTGCCGATTCACGAGCGCGCCCGGCGCGGCATCGCCTACGTGCCGCAGGGCCGGGAAATCTTTCCGCTGCTGACGGTGCAGGAAAACCTGCAAACGGGCTATGCCTGCCTGCCGCGCCTGGAGCGTAAAATACCCGACGAGATTTTCGATTTGTTTCCGGTCCTCAAGGACATGATGGGCCGGCGCGGCGGCGACCTGTCCGGCGGCCAGCAGCAGCAACTCGCCATCGGCCGCGCCCTGGTGACGCGGCCCAGGCTCCTAATCCTCGACGAGCCGACGGAAGGCATCCAACCCTCGATCATCGCCGACATCGGGCGCGCGATATCCTATTTGCGCGACAAGGGCGAAATGGCCATCCTCTTGGTGGAGCAGTACTTCGAATTCGCGCGTGACCTCGCCGACACGTTCTCGGTCTTGGATCGCGGCGAGGTGGTGCTCGCCGGGAACAAAGCCGACATGAACGAGGCCGATGTTAGACGACACCTCACGGTTTGACGGCGAACGTCTGCTGACACCGCGGCTGCAACGCGCGCGCGGCGCGGCGCGGGCGACGTTCAAGGTGCGCGGCGATCGCTCCGTCCTCGACGATCTCCGGCAATCGGGCGCCATGAAGATACGCCTGCCCAGGGTGTTCGACGGCGGCTCGCCGGAAGCGGTGCTCATCAACACGGCCGGCGGGCTCACCGGCGGCGACGTCATGTCGGTCGAGGCCGAGGTGGCGCCGGGCGCCAGCGCGACGTTGACGACGCAGGCCTGCGAGCGGGTCTACCGGTCCGCGGCCGGCGCGGCGTCGGTCACGTCAAAACTCGTTATCTCTGAGGGCGGACGCATCGACTGGCTGCCGCAGGAAACGATCCTCTTCGACGGCGGCCGGCTCGACCGGCGTCTCGAGGTCGACATGGTGGCGGAAGGCGTCTTCCTGGCCGTCGAGGGAATCCTGTTCGGCCGCGCCGCCATGGGCGAGCGGGTGCGGAGCGGACTGCTCGCCGACCGGTGGCGCATCCGTGTCGACGGGAAACTCCGCCACGCCGAGGCGCTCTGGCTGGCGGACGATATCGGCCGTCAGTTGGATCGGGCTGCGGTGCTGGACGGCGCGCACGCCATGGCGACGGTGCTGCTGGTCGCGCCCGGCGCGGCGGAGCGGTTGGACGGCGTTCGCGGCGTGCTGGACGGCCTCGATCCCGGTCTCGGAAAATTCGGGGCGAGTGCGCTGGCGGGCCGGCTCGTCTGCCGTGTCGTGGCGCCGGACGGCGTGTCGCTGCGCAAGATCGTATTACCGCTCGTCCGGCATCTGCGGGACGGGCGCGAACTGCCCAAGGTTTGGGCCAGTTGAGGAGGAAACAATGAACCTGACTCCCAGGGAAAAGGACAAACTGCTGGTCGCCATGGCCGCCGTGGTGGCGCGCCGGCGGTTGGAGCGCGGCGTCAAGCTGAACCATCCGGAAGCGATCGCGCTGATCACGGATTTCGTCGTCGAGGGCGCGCGCGACGGCCGCAGCGTCGCCGATCTGATGCAGGAAGGGGCCAAGGTCATCACCCGCGACCAGGTGATGGAGGGTGTCGCCGAGATGATCCACGACGTCCAGGTCGAGGCGACCTTCCCCGACGGCACTAAGCTCGTCACCGTCCACGAACCAATCCGTTAGGCCGATCCGCTGAGGAGGACTTCATGATCCCCGGAGAAATCATTCCCGCCGCCGGCGACATCGAACTGAACGCCGGTCAGCCGACCGTGACGGTGACGGTCGCCAACACCGGCGACCGCCCGGTGCAGGTCGGCAGCCACTATCACTTCTACGAGACCAATCCGATGCTCGACTTCGAACGCGAGAAGGCGCGCGGCATGCGTCTCGACATCGCCGCCGGCACCGCCGTCCGCTTCGAACCCGGGCAGACACGCGACGTGACCCTGGTGCCGCTGTTGGGCGGGCGCAAGGTCTACGGCTTCAATCAGAAGGTCATGGGCGCGCTCGACTGAGCGGCCGCGGGAACAGAGGGAGGAACGTCAGATGCCAGCGAAAATATCCCGCGCCGCCTATGCGGACATGTTCGGTCCCACCGTCGGCGACAAGGTGCGGCTTGCCGACACCGAGCTCTTCGTCGAGGTCGAGCGCGACTACACCATCTACGGCGAGGAAGTGAAGTTCGGCGGCGGCAAGGTCATCCGCGACGGCATGGGCCAGGCGCAAACGCCGCGCGCCGAGGGCGCCGTCGACACCGTCATCACCAACGCGCTGATCGTCGACTACTGGGGCATCGTCAAGGCGGACGTGGGCCTCAAGGACGGCCGCATCGTCGCCATCGGCAAGGCCGGCAACCCGGACACGCAGTCGGGCGTCGACATCATCGTCGGGCCCGGCACCGAGGCCATCGCGGGGGAGGGCAAGATCCTCACCGCCGGCGGCATCGACTGCCACATCCATTTCATCTGCCCGCAGCAGATCGACGACGCCTTGATGTCCGGCGTCACCACGATGATCGGCGGCGGCACTGGCCCCGCCACGGGCACAAACGCCACCACCTGCACGCCCGGCCCCTGGCACATCGGCCGCATGATCCAGGCGGCGGACGGCTTTCCGATGAACCTCGCCTTCGCCGGCAAGGGCAACGCATCCCGGCCGGAGGGCCTCTACGAGCAGGTTCTGGGCGGCGCGTCCGCCCTCAAGCTGCACGAGGACTGGGGCACGACGCCCGGCGCCATCGACTGTTGCCTCGCCGTCGCCGACGAGATGGACGTGCAGGTGATGATCCATACCGACACGTTGAACGAGTCCGGTTTCGTCGAGAACACCGTCGCCGCCTTCAAGGGCCGCACCATCCACGCCTTCCACACCGAAGGGGCGGGCGGCGGCCACGCGCCCGACATCATCAAGGTCTGTGGCGAGCAGAACGTCATTCCGTCGTCCACCAATCCGACGCGTCCCTACACCGTCAATACGCTGGACGAACACCTGGACATGCTGATGGTCTGCCATCACCTGGACGCCAACATTCCGGAAGACGTGGCGTTCGCGGAAAGCCGCATCCGCCGCGAGACCATCGCCGCCGAGGACATCCTGCACGACATTGGCGCGTTTTCGATCATCGCGTCGGACAGTCAGGCCATGGGCCGTGTCGGCGAGGTTCTGATCCGCACCTGGCAGACGGCCGACAAGATGAAGCGTCAGCGCGGCCGGCTCGCCCAGGAAACCGGCGGCAACGACAACTTCCGCGTCCGCCGCTACATCGCCAAGTACACGATCAACCCGGCCATCGCGCACGGCATGGCGGCGCACATCGGCTCCATCGAGGTCGGCAAGCGCGCCGATCTGGTGCTGTGGACGCCGGCCTTCTTCGGCGTGAAGCCGGACATGGTGCTGATCGGCGGGACCATCGCCGCCGCTGCCATGGGCGATCCGAACGCCTCGATCCCGACGCCGCAACCGGTGCACTACCGGCCCATGTTCGGTGCCTTCGGCCGGTCGCTGACGGCGTCCGGCGTCGTCTTCGTCTCCAAGGTGGCGCACGAGCGCGGCATCCGGAACCTGCTGGAGATCCAGAAGGAAGTGCTCCCCGTCAACAATACGCGCGGCGGCATCTCCAAGTCGTCCATGGTGCTGAACGACGCGACGCCGAAGATCGAGGTCGATCCGGAAACCTACGAGGTCCGGGCCGACGGCGAATTGCTGACATGCGAACCGGCCGACGTATTGCCGATGGCGCAACGCTACTTCCTGTTCTGAGGCTCCCATGCTGCGTGTCGTCGAAATCGTCGAGAAGGGAGGATGGGCCGGGGCCGCCGCCGATACGGTGGTCCTCACGCACCAGGACCGGCATCGCCGCCGCATTGTGCTGGCGGGGGTGAACGGTCTTTCCTTCCTGCTCGATCTGCCGCGGGCGACGACCCTTGCCGACGGCGCCGGGCTGGTGCTGGAAGACGGCCGGCTGGTGGCGGTGAAGGCGGCGGCGGAACCGCTGCTCGAAATCACCTGCCGCGATCAGGAACATCTGGTGCGGGTCGCGTGGCACCTCGGCAACCGGCATCTGCCGACGGAAATAGACGGCATGGCGCTCTACATCCGCGACGATCACGTGATCGCCGACATGGCGCGCGGGCTCGGCGCCGATGTCAAGCTGGTGCACCGGCCGTTCGATCCGGAAGGCGGCGCCTACGGACACGGGCATGCCGCGCATAGTCATGGTCATGGACATGGCCACACGCATGATCACGACCATGGGCACGATCACGATCATGACCATGGACACGGGCATGGACAGGGACATGATCAGGGGCGGCACCGGGAACACGACCATGGATGACGCCGCGTTCTATCGCTTGCTGGCGTGGCTGTCGCCGAGCTATCCGGTCGGCGCCTTCGCCTACAGTCACGGCGTCGAATGGGCGGTCGAGGACGGCACGATCCGGGGCGAGACGGAACTGCTGACGTGGGTGACGGATATCCTGGAACTCGGCGGTGGTCGGTCGGACGGAATACTCTTCTGCGCCGCGCATGCGGCCGTTACCGGTGGCGACCTGGAACGGCTTTCCGAGATCAACGAACTGGCGCTCGCCCTGGCGCCGAGCTCCGAGCGCCGGCTCGAGACCGCAGCGCAGGGAACGGCGTTTCTCTCGACGACGCTCGGCGCCTGGGCCTGGGCCGACGCGTCGAAGGCCGCCGCGTTGCTTGGCGGCGAAACGGCCTATCCGGTCGCCGTCGCGACCGCCGCCGCCGGACACGGCATTCCGGTCCGCCCGGCGCTGCACGCCTATCTGCATGCCTTCGCCGCCAATCTGGTGTCGGCGGGCGTGCGCTTGATCCCGCTCGGCCAGAGCGCCGGCCAGCGCGTGCTGGCCGCCCTCGAAGGGCCGGTCGCGGCGGCAATGCAAGAGGCCCTCGCCGGGACTCTGGATAGCGTCGGCGGCGCGGTCATGTTGGCCGACGTCGCCGCCATCCGTCACGAAACTCAATACACGAGGTTGTTCAGATCATGACGCTTTCTCCGAACGGTCCCTTGCGTGTCGGTATCGGCGGACCCGTCGGGTCCGGCAAGACGGCGCTGATGGAGCGGCTCTGCCAGACCTTCCGCGACGTCTACGACATCTGCGCCATCACCAACGACATCTACACCAAGGAGGACGCGCTGATCCTGACCCGTGCCGGCGCGCTGCCGGTGGAACGGATCATGGGCGTCGAGACCGGTGGCTGCCCGCATACGGCGATCCGCGAGGACGCCTCGATCAATCTCGCCGCCGTCGAAACCATGCGGGAAAAGTTTCCGTTCCTGGACCTGATCCTGATCGAATCGGGCGGCGACAACCTCGCCGCCACCTTCAGCCCGGAATTGGCGGACATCACCATCTACGTCATCGACGTGTCGGCGGGCGAGAAGATCCCGCGCAAGGGCGGCCCCGGCATCACGCGCTCCGATCTGCTGGTCATCAACAAGATCGACCTCGCCGGCATGGTGGGGGCGAGCCTGGAGGTGATGGACAGCGACACCAAACGCATGCGCGGCGAGAGGCCTTACGTCTTCACCAACATGAAGACCAAGGAAGGCGTCGACGTTATCGCCGATTTCATCGTCGGCCAGGGCGGATTGCAGCGGAAGATCGCGTAACTTCCCAACGCGTCACCCCGGGCTTGTCCCGGGGTCCACTCTTCGGACAGTGGATTCCGGGACCTCGCTTCGCTCAGCCCGGAATGACGGGAACTCGGCAATCCGCCGGCGACTTGGCGGGGCTGTTTTGCAGCGTGAAACTTCATTCCTCTCCCCCATTTATGGGGGAGAGGGGAATCACCCTCCGAGACAATCCGCCAGCGACTTGGCGAGGTTCGTCATCAACGTGAAGTAGAGATCGGCGCCCGGCGGCAGATCGGCGCCGACCGGGTCGAGGACGCCGTGCCGGATGTTCGTCCCCTCGGCGATGGTCTTGACGATGGCCGGGCTGAATTGCGGTTCGGCGAAGATGCAGCGCGCCCCGGCCTTGGCGATCTCGGCGCGGACCTCGGCGACGCGGCGGGCACCCGGCTTCCGCTCCGGGTTCACCGTCACCGCCGTCACCGGCCCGAGGCTGAGCCGGTCCGTGAAATATCCGTAGGCGTCGTGGAAGACGACGAACGGCTTGCCGGCGTAGGGCGCCAACGATTTTTCGAGATCCCGCTCCAGCACCTCCAGCCGTTCGTTCATGGTTTCCAGGTTGGCCATGTAGCGGGCGCGGTTCTTCGGATCGACGCCGGCGAGGGCGTCGGCCACCGCGTGCAGGATCGCGTGGCCGTTGTCCGGGTTCAACCAGACGTGCGGATCGAGATTGCCGTGACCGTGTCCGCCGTGTTCCTTCTTCGCGGCATTGCCACTGTCATGGCCGTGATCGTACCCTTTGCGGCGGCTCGCCATGTCGAGATCGAGCAGTTCGATGACCTTGGTCTTGCCGGACAAGCTCTCGATGGCCTCGCCGAGCGGGCGCTCCAACGCCTCGCCGACCCATACGACGAGATCGGCGTTGGCGATGGCCTTGGCGTCGCTCGGCCGGAGCGAGAACGTGTGCGGCGATGCCGCGCCCTTGACGATCAGGTCCGGTTCGCCGACACCGGCCATCAGGCCGGCGACGAAGGCGTGCACCGGCTTGATCGACGCCACCACCTTGGGACCGTCGGCGGCGGCGGGTTGGGTGAAAAGAAGCCCGAACACGGCAAGGCTGGCGAATACGGTGCGGCGCATGGCATGGTCCCCGGTGTTGATCGACGGGCGAACGTTATAGTATAACATTTCACTTTTCAAGAGCCGAGGAGACGACCCATTTCCACCCACGCCACGCCCCTGCCGGCAACGGATGCGACGGTCCGCGAGGTGCTGGTCAGCGCCAGCGGTGTAGGCGTCCGGCACGGTGACGCCTGGGCGGTGGGGGGTGTCGATCTCTCCGTGCATCGGGGCGAGATCGTCACGTTGATCGGGCCGAACGGCAGCGGCAAGAGCACGACCGCCCGCGCGCTTCTGGGAATCGTCGGCATCGACGCGGGTACCGTCGAACGCCGGCCGGGCCTCGTCGTCGGCTATGTGCCGCAACGGCTCTTCATCGACTGGACCATGCCGCTTTCCGTCCGCCGTCTGATGACGTTGACCGGCCGGCACGACGCGGCCGCCATCGACGCGGCGCTCGCCGAGGTCGGCATCGGGCACCTTGCCGGCGCCGAGGTGCAAAGCCTGTCCGGCGGCGAATTCCAGCGCGCCTTGATCGCCCGCGCGCTGGTGCGCCGGCCCGACCTCTTGGTCCTCGACGAACCGGTGCAGGGCGTCGACTTCGCCGGCGAGATCGCCATCTACGATCTGATCCGCGATATCCGTGACCGGCTGCAATGCGGCGTGCTGCTGATCTCGCACGATCTTCACATCGTCATGGGCGCGACCGACACGGTCGTCTGCTTGAACGGCCACGTCTGCTGTTCCGGGCCACCGCAATCCGTCGCCCTCAGCCCGGAATACCACCAATTGTTCGGCCACCGGGCGGCGGAGGCGTTCGCCGTCTACCGGCACCACCACGACCACCAGCACCTGCCGGACGGCCGCGTCGTGCCGATTTCCGGCGAGGCCGGGCACCAGCACTCGGACGCCTGCGGTCACGATCATGGGGAGCACCGCCATGATTGAGGATTTCCTGATCCGCGCCGTTCTCGCCGGCGTCGGCACGGCCATCGTCGCCGGGCCGCTCGGCTGCTTCATCATCTGGCGGCGGATGGCGTACTTCGGCGACACCATGGCGCACTCGGCGCTGTTGGGCGTCGCGCTGTCGATCCTGCTCGACGTCGACATTTCGCTCGGTGTCTTCGTCATCGCCGCGTCCGGCGCCCTGGCGCTGATCCTGCTGCAGCGCCGGGTGAAGTTGCCGTCCGACGCCCTGCTCGGTATCCTTTCGCATTCGACGTTGGCGATCGGCCTTGTCCTGGTGGCGTTCATGGTCTGGCTCCGGATCGATCTCATCAGCTATCTGTTCGGCGACATCCTCGCCGTGACGCCGCTCGACATCGGCATCGTGTTCGCCGGCGGCGCGCTCATTCTCGGCGTGCTGTCGCAGATCTGGCGGCCGCTGCTCGCCGGCACCGTCAACGAGGAACTGGCAGCCGCCGAGGGCGCGGCGCCGGAACGCGCCCGCATCGTCTTCATGTTCCTGATGGCCGCCGTCATCGCCATCGCCATGAAGATCGTCGGCATCCTGCTGATCACGTCCTTGCTGATCATTCCGGCGGCGACGGCCCGGCGCTACGCGCAAAGCCCGGAGCAGATGGCGGTCCTGGCGTCCGGCATCGGCGTCGTCGCCGTGATCGGCGGCCTCGCCGGCTCCTACCGGTTCGATACGCCGTCGGGGCCGTCCATCGTCGTGGCGGCGCTGGTCCTGTTCCTGGTCAGCTTGATCGGCCGTGGCGCCGAGTGGCGCCGCCAGGCCGCCGTCGGAAAGGGGCGCTGAGATGGCTGCACGACACAAACCGCTTTCCGGCAACCAGGCCAAGGTCTACGACGCGCTGCACAAGGCGGGCCGGGCCATGACGGCCTACGAAATCCTGGACGCCGTCCGTGAGACCGGCATCCGTGCGCCGGTGCAGGTCTACCGGGCCCTTGAAAAATTGGGCAAGAGCGGCCACGTCCACCGGGTGGAAAGCCTGAACGCCTTCGTCGCCTGCGCGCACGACCATGCGGCCGGCGGCGACGCGGTCGGCTTCGCCATCTGCGATGACTGCGGCGACGTCAGCGAGTTCCCAGTGCCGGGAAACGCGTCCGAGGTGACGAAGGCGCCGTCGAAACTGGGCTTCGTGACCGAACACATGACAGTCGAACTGCATGGCCGTTGCGCCGATTGCGCCGAACGGGAAAGCGCCTGAACCCATGATCCGCCGCTTCATAGCGATGATTGCCGCCGCCGCCGCCGCGGTCGCCGGGACGATGGCGCCTGGAGATGTCCGCGCGCATCCGCACGCCTACATCGACTTCCTGATCGAGCTCCGCTTCGACGCCGAGGGCCGGGTGGCGGCGCTCCGCCAAACCTGGCTGTTCGACGAGTTCTATACCGCCTTCGTGACCGCCGGCGCCGACGCCAACTGGGACGGTAAGCCGGACCCTGAGATGCTCGAGGCGGTAACGCGGGAGAACATCAAGAATCTCGCCGAGTACGACTACTTCACGCACGTCAGCAGCGGCGAGGCCAAGGTTTCCTTCGGCACGGCGTCCGAGGTCGCGACGGCGATGCGCGACCAGCGGCTCGTCATGTCGTTCACGCTGCCGCTGGCGACGCCGGTGTCCGCGTCCGACATGCCGCTCAACTATTCCCTCTACGACCCGACCTATTACATCGAGATGCTGCACGCCAAGGACGGCGAACCGATCGCGTTCGCGTCGCCGCCCAAGCCGTGCACGTTCGAGAAGAAAATTCCGAAGCCGGATGCCGACATCGTCATCATGGCGGCGTCGCTCGGCAAGAACGAAAGCGGCGGCGACGGGCTCGGCGTCCTGTTCGCGGAGAAAGTGACGGTTCGTTGCGGCTCCTAGGACTTCCGCGATCGCTTCTGGTGATCGCCGTCCTCGTCGCCGGCGCCGCTGTCGGCGCGACCGCGCTGATGGCATCGGACAGCCACGCCGCCGGGACCGCCGCGACGGCGGACCCCGGCATTGTCGATCAGGCCGCCGCCTGGGTCCTCGCCAAACAACGGGAACTGCACCGCGATCTGACGGCGAGCATGCGGGCGCTGGCCCGAGAAGGTTCTCTCGCCACCGGCTGGACGCTGATCCTGATCAGCTTTCTTTACGGCGTGTTCCACGCCGCCGGGCCGGGCCACGGCAAGGCGGTGATCGCCAGTTACCTGATCACGCAGCGCGAGAAAGTGCGGCGCGGCGTCCTGCTGGCTGTTGCGTCGGCGTTCACTCAGGGCCTCGTCGCGATCTTGCTGGTCTACGGACTGATCGGCGTCACCGGCTGGCTGCCGCGCGACACGCAGATGGCCGTGACCTGGAGCGAGCGGCTGAGCTATGTCCTGGTCGCCGGGATCGGCGGCATGCTGATCTATCGCGCCGTCGGCAAGCGTCTGCGCCGCGCCGCCGCCGGGGGAGCGGGCGGTGCCCATGATCACGGCCATGACCATGACCACGATCACTGCGGACACAATCATGGGCCGAGCGCCGAACAGATCGAGCGGGCCGGCGATCTGCGAACGGCGGCCGGCGTCGTGTTGTCGGTCGGGCTCAGGCCGTGCACCGGCTCGATCGTCGTGCTCGTCTTCGCCAAGGTCGTGCATCTCACCTGGGCCGGGGTCGCCGCCGTCGCCGCCATCTCCGCCGGCACGGCGATTACGGTCGCCGCCATTGCCTATGCAGCCATCAACGCCCGGGCCTGGACGGCCCGGCACTCGGGGATGGATGCCCGCAAGGCGGCCTTGGTGGGGGATATCGTCGGCGCCGTCGGCGGCGGACTCATCTTCTGGATGGGGGCGACCCTGCTGGCGGCCTCCTTCGGTCCGGCGCATCCGCTCGGACTCTAGACGTTGCCATAATCCCAAAAAATGGGACGTATTGTCTCAATAGTATTGATATTCGAGCCGCTTTACGGTATAAAGTCCACACTCTAGGGGGTGGCGCGCCCTTCAGCCGCGCGCCTTAAAACATCCAAGGTGAGGACAAATGAGCACGCAAGCCGCCGCCAAGCGCCCGGAAGCCGGCCCGGAAAAGGAAATCGTCGCCGGTCTCGTCAAGCGCGCCCGCGCCGCCATGGCGCAGTTCGCGAACGCCGATCAGGCCCGTGTCGACGAAGCGGTGACGGCGCTGGCGTGGTCGATCTACGAACCCGGCCGCGCGCGGGAGCTCGCCGAGCTCGCTGTCGTCGACACCGGCCTCGGCAACGTCGACAGCAAGATTATCAAGAACACCCGCAAGACCTTCGGCTGCCTGCGCGACCTGTCGCGGGTGAAGTCGGTCGGCGTGATCGAGGAAATCCCGGAAAAGGGCCTCGTCAAATACGCCAAGCCGGTCGGCGTGGTCGCCGCCGTGACGCCGTCCACCAACCCGGCGGCGACGCCCGTCAACAAGGCCATGTTCTCGATCAAGGGCCGCAACGCCGTCATCATCGCGCCGTCGCCGGCCGGCATCGGCACGACGACCAAGACGGTCGACTACATGCGCGCCGAGTTGGAAAAGATCGGGCTGCCGGCCGACCTGGTGCAGGTGCTGCCGCCGCCGGTCAACAAGGAGCTGACGCAGCAGCTGATGAACCAGTGCGACCTCGTCATCGTGACGGGCTCGCAGAACAACGTGCGCCGGGCCTACTCGTCGGGCACGCCCGCCATCGGCGTCGGCGCCGGCAACGTCCCGGTCGTCATCGACGAAACGGCCGACTTCATGGACGCCGCCGAGAAAATTTGCGCCTCGAAGATCTTCGACAACTCGACGTCGTGCTCGTCGGAGAACTCGGTGATCATCCTCGACAGCGTCTACGAGAAGGCCATGGACGCGCTGAAGGCCGTCGGCGGCTATCGCTGCACGGCGGAAGAAAAGGAAAAGGTGCGGGACAACCTGTGGGTCGACGGGCACCTCAACCGGCACGTCATCGCCAAGGATGCCGATGTCCTGGCCGACGTGTTCGGCCTCGGCGCGCAGGCCAAGGGCCACAAGTTCTTCATGGTCGAGGAAGGCGACGTCGATCCGGACAGCCAATTCGTCGACGAAAAGCTGTCGCTGGTGCTCACCGTCTATCGGGCCAAGGACATGGATCAGGTCGTCGAGCAGTTGAACAAGATCCTGCACGTCTGCGGCCTCGGCCACTCGGTCGGCATTCACACCAAGACGCCCAAGCACGCGACGCGCTTGGCCGAGGAAATCGACGTGGTGCGCGTGCTGGTCAATCAGGCGCACACCTACGGCAACGGCGGCGGGTTCAACAACGGCCTCAACTTCACGCTCTCCATGGGCGGCGGCACGTGGGCCGGCAACTCGATCTCCGACAACCTCAACTACACGCACTTCATCAACATCACGCACTTGGTGAAGACGATCCCCGAGGACAAGCCGTCCGAAGAGGCGCTTTTCGGGGCGTACTGGAAGAAATTCGGGAAATAATTTTCGAACCTCATCCTTCGAGACAGTGCTTCGCACTTCCTCAGGATGAGGTTCTTCTATTCCGCCCTCATCCTGAGGAGCGAGCGCGAGCGAGCGTATCGAAGGACGAGGGCGGTTCGGGAGGATATGGAATGAACTTCGAGGAATACACCGCCAAGCCGATCCTGGCGAAGGGCGGCATCAAGGTGCCGCCGAGCCTGCTGGCGGCCGATCCGGCGGCGGCCAAGGCGGCGGCGGAGAAAATCGGTCCGTGCGTCGTCAAGGCGCAGGTGCCGACCGGCAAGCGCGGCAAGGCGGGCGGCATCAAGCTCGCCGACACGCCGGCCGAAGCGGAAGCGCACGCCAAGAACATCATCGGCATGAGCATCGGCGGCCACACGGTCGCCAAGGTGCTGGTGGAAGCGAAGTCCGCCATCAAGCGCGAATTCTACGCCGCCGTCCTCAACGACCCGGCCAGCAAGGGGCCGATGGTCATGTTCTCGACCGAGGGCGGCATGGACATCGAGGAGATCGCCGCCAACACGCCGGAGAAACTGCGCAAGCACGCCGTCGACATCCGCAAGGGGTTCTCCCTCGACGACGCCGGGAAGCTGATCGCCGGGCTCGATCTCTCCGGCGCGGAAGCGGGTGTGGCCGAAACGTTGGAGAAACTCTACGGAACCTACATCGCCAACGACGCGGAGCTGCTGGAAATCAATCCGCTGATCGTCACGGCGGCGGGCGACGTGGTCGCGCTCGACTGCAAATACACGATGGACGATTCCGCCATCAAACGGCAGGAAGAGACGGCGAAGGACGGCACGCCCGACAAGCTGACCGAGCTGGAGGCGCGGGGCGCCGCCGCCGGCATCAAGTACATCGAGTTGGACGGCGACGTCTGCGTTCTCGCGAACGGCGCCGGCCTCACCATGACCACCATGGACGTGGTGCGCCACCACGGCGGCCAGCCGGCGAACTTCTGCGAGATCGGCGGCGAGGCCTACACCAAGGCGAAGACGGCGCTCGAACTCGTGCTTTCCAAGCCCGGCATCAAGAGCCTAGTCGTCAACTTCTGCGGCGCCTTCGCGCGCTGCGACGTGATGATGGAAGGGCTCCTGGGCGCCTGGGTGGAATTGAAGCCGACCATTCCGGTGTTCTTCTCCATCGCCGGCACCGGCGACGAGGAAGCGATCCGCATGCTGAAGGACAAGCTCGGTATGGACCCGCTCCCCGACATGAGCGCGGCCTGCAAGGCCGCCGTCGATGCCGCGAAAGGAGCGTAGTGATGATCATTCCTCGCAAGGAAACCCGCATCCTCGTTCAGGGCATCACCGGCAAGCAGGGCACGTTCTGGACCGAACGCATGCAGGAATACGGCGCCACCGTCGTCGCCGGCGTCAATCCGTCCAAGGCTGGCACGGTGCATTGCGGCGTGCCGGTGTGCGCGTCCGCCGTCGACGCCATGAAGGAAACCGGTTTCGACGCGTCCTTGATGTTCATTCCGCCGCTCGGCGTGAAGGCCGCCGCGCTGGACGCCATCGAAGCCGGCGCGAAGATGATCCTGTGTCTTACCGAGCACGTGCCGGTACACGACGTCATGTACGTGATGGCGGCGGCGAAGGAAGCCGGCACGCGCATCGTCGGGCCGAACACGGCCGGCGGCGTGACGGTCGGCGAGACCTTCATGGGCTTCATGCCGGCGTTCAATCCGCGCATCTTCAAGAAGGGCACCGTCGGCGTGCTATCGCGCTCCGGCTCCCTCGGCACGCTGATGTGCCAGAACATCGTCTCGGCCGGTTACGGCCAGACGGCCTTCGTCGGCATCGGCGGTGATCCGGTCATCGGCACGACGACCCGCGACGCGCTGGAAGCCCTGGATACGTTCCCGGGAACCGAGGCCGTCGTCATGGTCGGCGAGATCGGCGGGTCCATGGAAGAGGACGCGGCCGAATACGCCAAGGCCATGAAGAAGCCGGTGTTCGCGTTCATCGCCGGCGGCGCCGCGCCGGCCGGCAAGAAAATGGGCCACGCCGGCGCCATCGTCATGGGCGACAAGGGCACCTACGCCTCCAAGAAGACCGCGCTGGAAGCGGCGGGCGTCACCGTGCTGTCGACGCCAGTGCACGTCGGCGACGCGCTCAAGTCCGCGTTGGGCTGAGTCTCTTCAAGGAATCCGCGGCGACATCGACGCCGTAACGAGCAGGGCGGGGCAACCCGCCCTGTTAGGGTTAACGACAGGCGTTGACGAGGGGGCTTTCGGTCGCCCTAATTGCGCCAACGAAAAATCCATACACGGGAGAGTCCCATGGCGAGCCAATTGTTCACGCCGATTTCCTTGCGCGGCCTCGAATTGCCCAACCGGGTCGTCGTCGCGCCCATGTGCCAGTATTCCGCCGCCGACGGCACCGTCGGTGACTGGCACATCATGCACCTGGGCCAGTTCGCGGTGTCCGGCACCGGCCTGTTGTTCGTCGAGGCGACGGGCGTCGAGCCGGAAGGCCGCATCACGCCCGGCTGCGTCGGTCTTTGGAACGACGACAACGAAGCCGCGCTCAAGCACGTCTTCGACTTCTGCAAGCGTTACGGCAATACGCCCGTCGGCATCCAACTCGCGCATGCCGGCCGCAAGGCGTCGACCAACCTGCCGTGGCTGGGCGGCAAGCCGCTCGCCAAGGAAGAAGGCGCATGGCAGACGACAGGTCCGTCCGCCGTTCCCTTCGCCGACGGCTGGCATACGCCGGTCGCCGCCGACGATGCGGCGCTGGCGCGCATCAAGAAGGCGTTCGTGCAGGCCGCCGAGCGTTCGGCGCGGATCGGCTTCGAGGTCGCGGAAATCCACTCTGCGCATGGCTATCTGCTGCATCAGTTCCTGTCGCCGCTCAGCAACGTCCGCAACGACGGCTACGGCGGCAGCCGCGAAGGCCGCATGCGGTTTCCGCTCGAAGTGTTCGAGGCCGTTCGGGCCGTGTGGCCGAAGGAAAAGCCGCTCGGGCTCCGCATCTCGGCGACCGACTGGGTCGACGGCGGCTGGGCGCTCGAGGATACCATCGCCTTCGCCAAGGAACTCGTCGGCCTCGGCTGCGACTTCATCGACGTCTCGTCGGGCGGCTCGTCGCCGAAGCAGAAGATCGCCGTCGGCCCCGGCTACCAGACGCCGTTCGCCGCCGAGGTAAAGCGCGAGACCGGCATGGCGACCATGGCCGTCGGCAAGATCACCGATCCCTTGCAGGCCGAACACATCGTCGCCACCGGTCAGGCCGACATGGTGGCGCTGGCCCGCGGCATGCTCTACGACCCGCACTGGACGTGGCATGCCGCTCAGGCACTCGGCGGGAACGCCGCCTATCCGCCGCAGTACCAACGTTGCCATTCGGCGTTGGCCGGCGAACCGGTTCCGGGCAATCCGCCGCCGCCGGAAAAGGTCGCCGCCGCGTCGTGGAGGCGCTCATGAGCCGCATGAAGGGACTGCCCGTCGACACGTTGACGGGCGACGCCAAAAAGCTGGTCGAGGCGATCACCGGTGGCCCGCGCGGTGGCGGCCGGCCGCTTTCGTCGTTCCTGGACGACGACGGCGCCCTCAAGGGGCCGTGGGATCCGTTGCTGCGCTCGCCGGAACTGGGCTACGCGTTACAGGCGCTCGGCGAGGCGGTACGCTTCAAGTCGTCGCTGCCGGACCAGATTCGCGAGCTTGCGATTCTCGTCTGCGCGCGGCATTGGCGGGCGAACTACGAGTGGTTCGCGCATGCCGCCATCGCCCGCAAGGCCGGCCTGCCGGAAGCGATCATCGAGGCGGTGATGGCCAAGGCGCCCTTGCCGACCGGTGAAGGGCCGGAAAGCGCGGCGGAAGTCTACGCCTTCGCGCGCGTGCTCAACGAAACGGGCGAGGTGGACGCGAAGACCTACGCCGCCGCGCTCGACGTCCTCGGCGAACAGCGCGTCGTCGAGGTGACCATCACGGTCGGCTACTACGGCCTGATCTCGAAGCTGCTCAACACCTTCGAGATGCCGGTGCCGAAGGGCGAGTTGGTGCCGTTTCCGAGGTGACCCCACCCGTCACCCCGGATTTATCCCGGGGTCCACTCGCAACGTCACGACGGGTGTCTGGGTGTGGACCCCGGGACGAGCCCGGGGTGACGAATTGAGTGTTAGGTAACCATCGACGCCGCCCCCACCCGTCACCCCGGATTTATTCCGGGGTCCACTCGCAACGTCACGGCGGGTGTCTGGGTGTGGAACCCGGGACGGGCCCGGGGTGACGAATTGAGTGTTAGGTAACCATCGACGCCGCCACTACCCGTCACCCCGGATTTATTCCGGGGTCCACTCGCAACGTCACGACGGGTGTCTGGGTGTGGACCCCGGGACGGGCCCGGGGTGACGATATTGATTAATCAATCCGCGTAACCCGGCCGCTCGCGGTCGAGCTTGCGCAAGAGCGCCGGCCATTCCTTCTGGCCGATCGGGCGGTAGCCCTCGGGGCTGTTGGCGTGCCGGTTGCGCTGGATGGTCTCTTCCTGCAATTCCTTCGACAGCAGCTTCGGCTTGGCGCCGGCCTGCTGGAACGCGAGTTGGAAGCGGCAGGCCCGTTCGGCGCGGTACATCCACATGAACGCCTCGGCGACGCTCCGCCCGACGGTCAAGAGCCCGTGGCTCCGGAGGATCAGCACGTTGTTGTCGCCGAGGTCGCGGGCGAACCGTTCCCGTTCGCCAAGGTCGAAGGCGATGCTTTCGTAGTCGTGGTAGCCGGTGTGCGCGATGACGGCGAGCGCCTGCTGCGTCAACGGTAGAAGTCCGTCTTCCTGCGTCGCGACGCCGACGCCCGCCTGTGTGTGCGTATGGATGACGCAGGCGATTTCCGGCTTCGCCATGTGGACGGCGCTGTGCACAACGAAACCGGCCGGGTTGATGCCGAATTCCGATTCCGTGAGTTCTTCGCCCGCTTCCGTCACCTTGACCAGGGACGTTGCGGTGATTTCCTCGAACAGCATGCCGAACGGGTTGATGAGAAACTGGTCGGTCACGCCCGGCACGCGTGCCGATAGGTGCGTTGCCAGCAAATCCGACCAGCCGTAGAGATCGACCAGCCGGAACGCGGCGGCGAGATCGACCCGCATGCGCCATTCGGCTTCGCTCATATCGTTTCTGAGTGCCTGGACCTTGCCCATAACCGGATTTCCCCGCCTGTCTGCCTCGACTGTTCGCTTGCCGATAGAGCTATCACGCAAGGACGCCGCCGAACAATGGGAAGCGTCTTTTCATTGCCGGTTCTTCGGATAATCTGTGCCCCCGCCTCGCTGGCGGGAGGGACGGGAGGGACCGAAACTTGCCAGGCAATCCTTTGACGGCGCCGCACGACGTTCTGGTCGTCGGCGCCGGTAACGCCGCCATGTCGGCGGCGCTGACGGCGGCGCACCTCGGCGCCAGCGTGCTGGTGCTGGAAAGCGCCACCAAGGACTTCCGGGGCGGCAACAGCCGCCACGTCAGGAACATCCGCTACGCGCACAAGGCGGCGACGCCCTACGTCACCGGCCCCTACGAGGAAGAGGAATACTGGCAGGATTTGCTCCGCGTCACCGACGGCAAGACCGACGAGGAGATGGCGCGCTTCATGATCCGCGCCAGCGAGACCGCCGCCGACTGGATGATCGCGCAGGGCGTCAAATTCCAGCCGCCGCTCTCCGGCACCATCGGCCTGTCGCGCACCAACGCGTTCTTCCTGGGCGGCGGCAAGTCGATGATGAACGACTACTTCGCGACCGCTGCCCGGCTCGGCGTCGACGTGGTCTATGAGGCTGAAGTCCAGTCCCTGGAAGTTACGGACGGCCGCTTCGAGGCCGCCATCGTCAGCTATGCCGGCGCGCTGCACCGGGTGACGGCGCGGACCATCGTGCTGGCCTCCGGCGGCTTCGAAAGCAACATCGAGTGGCTCAAGGAAGGCTGGGGCGAGGCGGCGGAGAACTTCCTGGTGCGCGGTACGCCGCACAACACCGGCAAGCTGCTGCGCGCCATGCTCGACGCCGGGGCGCAATCCATCGGCGACGCCGACCAGTGCCACGCCATCGCCATCGACAGCCGTTCGCCCAAGTACGACGGCGGCATCTCGACCCGCGTCGACAGCATCATCTACTCGGTGATGGTCAACAAGAACGCCCAACGGTTCTATGACGAGGGCGAGGACATCTGGCCGAAACGCTACGCCATCTGGGGCCGCCTGATCGCCAGGGAACCGGACCAGATCGCCTACTCGATCATCGACCAGAAGTGCATCGGCCTCTTCATGCCGCCGCTTTATCCCGGCATCGTCGCCGACACGATCGGCGGTCTGGCGGAAAAGCTCGGCCTCGATCCGGCGGCGCTCGAAAAGACCATCTCGGACTTCAATGCCGCCGTGCAGCCGGGCGAGTTCAAGGCACAGACGCTGGACGGCTGCCGCACCGAGGGACTGACGCCGGCCAAGAGCAACTGGGCGCGCCGGATCGACACGCCGCCCTACGTCGCCTATCCGGTCCGCACCGGCATCACCTTCACCTATCTCGGGCTCGGCGTGAACAAGCAGGCCCAGGTCATTATGCAGGACGGCAAGCCGGCCGCGAACATCTGGGCGGCGGGCGAGATCATGTCCGGGAATATCCTCGGACAGGGCTACGCCGCCGGCACCGGCATGGCCATCGGCACCGTATTCGGACGTATCGCGGGAGAGGAGGCGGCGCGCCATGCCCGCAACTGAGACACTTGAAGAAGCCAAGCGGCTGATGGGCATCTGCAATGCCTGCCGCTATTGCGAAGGGTATTGCGCCGTTTTCCCGGCGATGACGAAACGGCTGTCGTTCACCGACGTCGACGTCGAGTACATGGCGAACCTCTGTCACGGCTGCCAGGGTTGCTACTACGCCTGTCAGTACGCGCCGCCGCACGAGTTCAACGTCAACATTCCGAAGGCGTTCTCCGAGCTCCGCGCCGAGACCTATCGCGACTATGCGTGGCCGGCCGGCCTCGGTGGGATGTTCCGCGCCAACGGCAAATGGGTGATGGGGCTTCTGGTGGTGGCGCTCGTCGCCGTCGTCGGCCTCACCTTCGCCCTGCAGGACCCGGCCGTCGTCAAGGGCGTGCACACCGGTCCCGGCGCCTTCTACAAGGTCATCCCCTATGAGGTGATGGTGTGGACCGCCGCCGCCGTCTTCGGCTACGCGGTGCTCGCCTTCGTCATGGGGCTGGTCAACTTCCAGCGCCGCATCGGCGGCAAGGTCGGCGATCTGGTGAAACCGAAGGCGCTGGCGCGCGCGCTGCACGACGCGGCGACGCTCCGCTACATGGGCGGCGCCGGACACGGCTGCAACTATCCCGACGAGGGATACTCGATGGGCCGGCGCGTCTTCCACCAGTTCACCATGTGGGGCTTCCTGCTCTGCTTCGCGTCGACGTCGGTCGCCACCATCTACGACCACGTGTTCGGCTGGATCGCGCCCTACGATTACCTGTCGATTCCGGTCGTACTCGGCACGCTCGGCGGCATCGGCCTCGTCATCGGCACGCCGGGCCTGATGTGGCTGAAGATCAAGGCCGACAAGACGCCGATGGACCGCAAGCGCATCGGCATGGATGTCGCGTTCCTGGTGCTGCTGTTCCTAACCGGGCTGACCGGACTGGTCCTGCTGGCATTCCGTGAGACGACGGCCATGGGGACGTTGCTCGCCATACATCTGGGCATCGTGCTCGGGCTGTTCGCGACCTTCCCCTACGGCAAGATGGTGCACGCGCTTTACCGGCTGGCGGCGCTCATCAAGTTCGCCGACGAGCGGGACAAATGACCGGCTGCGTCCTCGCCATCGACCAGGGCACCACGTCGACCAGGGCCATCCTGTTCGACGGGCGGCACCGGCCGGTGGCGACGGCGCAACGGGAATTCGAACAGCACTATCCGCGGCCGGGCTGGGTCGAGCACGATCCGGACGATCTCTGGCGGACGGCGTTGGAAACGGCCCGGGACGCGCTGGCCAGGGCCGACGTGCTGCCGGGAGACGTCGCCGCCATCGGCATCACCAACCAGCGCGAGACGACGCTGATCTGGAACCGCGAGACCGGGAAGCCGATCCATCCGGCCATCGTCTGGCAGGACCGCCGCACCGCCGAGGCGTGCGCGTCGCTCCGCGCCGCCGGCCACGAAGCCCTCGTGAGCGAACGCACCGGGCTTCTGCTCGATCCCTATTTCTCGGCCACCAAGATCGTCTGGTTGCTGGATAACGTCGCCGGTGCGCGACAGGCGGCGGAAACGGGGCGCCTCGCCTTCGGCACCGTCGATACCTGGCTGCTCTGGAACCTGACCGGCGGGCGCGTGCACGCGACCGACGCGACAAATGCGTCCCGCACCATGCTCTACGATATCCGGAAGGGCGGTTGGGACGACGATCTGCTGGGTCTCTTCGGTGTGCCGAGGGCGATCCTGCCAGACGTCCTCGACTGCGCCGCCGATTTCGGTGCGACCGACCTGGCGCTTTTCGGCGGTCCGATCGCCGTCCGCGGGATCGCCGGCGACCAGCAGGCGGCCACGGTCGGTCAGGCGTGCTTCGAGCCCGGCATGATGAAGTCCACCTACGGCACCGGTTGCTTTGCGCTTCTGAACACGGGCAAGACCGCCGTGCCGTCCAGGAACCGGCTGCTGACGACGCTCGCCTATCAACTGGACGGCGAGCGCACCTATGCGCTGGAAGGGTCGATCTTCATCGCCGGCGCCGCCGTGCAGTGGCTCCGCGACGGACTGATGCTGATCGGCGACGCGGCGCAGTCGGGGGAGCTTGCTGCCGAGGCCGATCCGGCGGCGGAGGTCTACATGGTGCCGGCCTTCGCCGGTCTCGGCGCGCCGCATTGGGACGCCGATGCGCGGGGCGCCATCTTCGGCCTGACGCGCGGTAGCGGTCCGGCGGAAATCGCCCGCGCGGCGCTGGAGGCCGTCTGCTATCAGACGCACGATCTATTGGCAGCCATGCGCGGCGACTGGCGCGGCGATTGGCCGGAAGCCGAGGCGCCGTCGACGGTGCTCCGCGTCGACGGCGGCATGACGGCGTCCGATTGGACCATGCAGGCCCTGGCCGACATCCTGGCCGCACCCGTCGACCGGCCGCACGTGCAGGAAACGACGGCGCTCGGCGCGGCGTATCTCGCCGGTCTCAAAGCCGGCCTCTATCCCGCGCCGGCCGAGTTCGCCAAGACTTGGGAATGCGAGCGCCGCTTCACGCCCGCCATGCCGGCCGACGTCCGCGCGCGGAAACTCGCCGGCTGGCAGGATGCCGTCCGCCGTACCTTGAGCGGCCCTGTCCGCTGACGCCGAAAAATAACCCTCACGGTTATCGGAAATCCGGGGCAAGCTTGCCGGTCAGGGGGAGGGAGCGTTCATGAACGAGCAACGTGCGCGCGGCGACGCCCCGTCACAAGGGCGGCGCGGCCGGGAATCACGGCGGGCGGCGCGGCTGGCGTCGGCGGCATCGGCCCCCGCCGGCAATCTCAAGCGGCGCATTCCGACCTATGACCTCCTCGGCGAGGAGGATCTGCTGCGCATCGAAGACGCGGCGGAAACGATCCTGCAAGAAATCGGCATCGAATTCCGGAACGACGCCTCGGCGCTGGCGCTGTGGCGGGACGCCGGCGCCGATATCGACGGCGAGCGGGTGCGGCTGCCGCGCGGGCTGGCGCGGAAACTCTGTGGGACCGCGCCCCGCGAGTTCACGCAACTGGCGCGCAATCCGGAGCGCAACGTCGTCATGGGCGGCGACAACGTCATCTTCGCGCCGGCTTACGGCTCACCCTTCGTACAGGACATGGACGAGGGGCGGCGTTACGGTTCGCTTGAGGACTTCCGCAATTTCGTCCGTCTGGCGTACCTGTCGCCGAACATCCATCATTCCGGCGGCACCGTCTGCGAACCGGTCGATATCCCTGTCAGCAAGCGCCACCTCGACATGGTGCTGGCTCATTTGACGTTTTCCGACAAACCGCTGTTGGGTGGCGTCACCGGCCCCGACCGCGCCACGGACTGCATCGACATGTGCCGGATCGTCTTCGGCGCCGAGACGACGGAGCGGGACTGCGTCATCCTCGGCAACGTCAACGTCAACTCGCCGCTGGTCTACGACGGCACCGTGACGATGGTGATGCGCGCCTACGCGGCGGCCAACCAAGGCGTGATCGTGACGCCGTTCATCCTCGGCGGCGCCATGGGGCCGGTGACGAACGCCGGCGCCATCGCCCAAGCACACGCCGAAACCATGGCCGGTATCGCATTTACGCAGTTGGTTCGGCCGGGGGCGCCGGCCGTCTACGGCAACTTCCTGTCTTCCATGGCGCTGCGCTCGGGCGCGCCCACCTTCGGCACGCCGGAGCCGGCCTTGGGTTCGCTCGTCGTCGGACAACTGGCGCGCCGGCTCGGCCTGCCGCTCCGCTGTTCCGGCGCCTTCACTACGTCGAAGGCGACGGACGCGCAGGCCATGAACGAGAGCGCCATGTCGATGCTGGCGGCCATCCACTGCGGCGCCAACTACATCCTGCATTCGGCCGGCTGGCTCGAAGGCGGCCTCTCCATGGGCTACGAGAAGTTCATGCTGGACGCCGACTTCCTGGGCTCGCTCGCCGTCTATCTGGGCGGGCTCAGGGTCGACGACGCGACGCTGGCGCTGGACGCCTTCCGCGAGGTCGGTCCCGGCTATCACTTCTTCGGCTGCGCGCACACCATGGCGCACTTCGAGACGGCGTTCTGGGATTCCGCCCTGTCCGACAACCTGTCGTTCGAGCAGTGGCGGGACGGCGGCGGCTGGGACGCCGAGATGCGGGCCAACGCCGCGTGGCGGAAGGCGCTTGCCGATTACGCGCCGCCGCCCATCGACCCGGCGACGGCGGAGGCGCTCGACGCCTTCGTGGCGAAGCGTAAGGAAAGCCTGCCCGATGCCTGGTACTGAGACGACGGCGGAGGGACGGGCATGACGGCCGGCGATCCGCTGCTGCAACCCTATCAGCTCAAGCATCTGACGCTCCGCAACCGGATCATGTCGACGGCGCACGAGCCGTTCTATTCCGAAGACGGCATGCCGAAGGAACGCTACCGCCTCTATCACGCCGAGAAGGCGAAGGGCGGCATCGCGATGACCATGACGGCGGGCTCCGCCATCGTTTCCGCGGACAGTCCGCCGGCCTTCGGCAACCTGTATGCTTACGCCGACGAGATCGTGCCTTGGCTGACGGAACTCACCGACGCCTGTCACGAGCATGGGACGGCGGTGATGATGCAGATCACGCATCTCGGCCGGCGCACCAACTGGAACCACTCGGACTGGCTGCCGGTGCTGGCGCCGTCGCCGGTGCGCGAGCCGGCGCACCGGGCATTCCCGAAGATCATCGAGGACTGGGATATCGAACGCGTCGTCGCCGATTACGCCGACGCGGCGGAGCGGATGCGGAGCGGCGGCCTCGACGGCATCGAGTTGGAAGCCTACGGCCATCTGATGGATCAATTCTGGTCGCCCGCCACCAACCACCGCGACGACGAATGGGGCGGCTCGCTCGACAACCGGCTCCGCTTCACCTGGCGCGTGCTCGACGCCATCCGGGCCCGCGTCGGCCCGGACTTCATCGTCGGCGTTCGCATGGTCGCCGACGAGGACTGGTCGCAGGGACTCACGCGCGAGGAGGGCGTCGAGATCGCGCGCCGGCTGGTCGCTTCGGGCAGCGTCGATTTCCTCAACCTCATTCGCGGCCACATCGACAGCGACGCGGCCCTTGCCAAGGTCATTCCGACCGGCGGCACGCCGTCCGGACCGCATCTGGATTTCTGCGGCGAGGTGCGGGCGGAAACCAGGTTCCCTGTCTTTCATGCCGCCCGTATCGCCGACGTCGCGACGGCCCGGCACGCGGTCGCCGAGGGCAAGCTCGACATGGTCGGCATGACCCGCGCGCACATCGCCGACCCGCACATCGTGAAGAAGATTTCGGACGGGCGCGAAGGCGACATCCGGCCCTGCGTCGGCGCCACCTATTGCATCGACCGCATCTACGAAGGGCGGGACGCGCTCTGCATCCATAATCCGGCGACCGGCCGCGAGGCGACGATCCCGCACGTCGTGCCGGTGGCGGAAGGCAGGAAGAAGCACTGCGTCGTCGTCGGCGCGGGACCGGCCGGGCTCGAGGCGGCGCGCGTACTGGCGGCGCGCGGCCATTCGGTTCTGGTGATGGAGGCCGCCGACAGGCCAGGCGGCCAGATATTGCTGGCGGCACGGGTGAAGCGGCGCGCCGAAATGATCGGCATCGCCGATTGGCGCATGGCGATGTGCGAGAAGGCCGGCGTCAAATTCCGCTTCAATACCTACGCCGAAGCCGGCGACGTGATCGCCGAGAGCCCCGACGTGGTGATCGTCGCGACGGGCGGCCTGCCGAACACCGCCATCGTGCCGGGCGCCGAGCACGCGGTTTCAGGTTGGGACATTCTGGCGGGCGACGCCAAGCCGGCGGCGCGGGTGCTGCTTTACGACGACAACGCGCAGCATCCTGGCCTGACGGCGGCGGAGGCGATCGCACTCGCCGGCGTCGAATTGGAGATCGTGACGCCGGAGCGGTTTTTCGCCGCCGACATCGGCGGGCTGAATCACGTGGCCTATGCGGAAATTCTGGACCGGCACGGTGTCCGCATCACCATCAACAAGCGCCTCGTCGGCATCGAGAGGGACGGCAACGGCCTGAAAGCGCTGATCGGATCGGACTATTCCGACCGGATCGAGGCGCGCGCCGTCGATCAGGTGGTGATCGAACACGGCACGCTGCCGCTCGACGATCTCTATTTCGCCCTCAAGCCGTTGAGCGTGAATCTCGGCGCCGTCGATCATCCGTCGCTGATCGTCGGCCGGGCGCAGACGCGCGCCGACAACCCGGACGGCGCCTTCCGGCTATATCGGATCGGCGACGCTGTATCCAGCCGCAACATCCACGCCGCCATCTACGATGCGCTCAGGCTCTGCATGGCGATCTGATGCCGCCACACCCTTCGAGACGGCCTTTCAGGCCTCCTCAGGATGAGGCGGAATGGTTTAACCTCATCCTGAGGAGCGGCCCAAGTCGAATTGGGCCGCGTCTCGAAGGATGAATGGTATGAACGCTTACATTATCGCGATCGACCTGATGGCGGTCGCCGTGTTCGCGGCGTCCGGCGCGCTGGTCGCCAGCCGCAAGGAAATGGACCTGATCGGCTTCGGCCTGATGGCGAGCCTGACCGGCGTCGGCGGCGGCACGCTGCGCGATCTCCTGCTCGGCCGGCCCGTATTCTGGATCGCCGAACCGGCGGCCATCTGGATCTGTCTCGCCGTGGCGCTTCTGCTGTTCTTCTCGGCGCACGTGATCCAACGCCGCTATGTCGTGCTGTTGTGGGCGGACGCGCTGGGTATCGCGCTCTACGGCGTCATGGGGGCGGAACTCGCCCGCCAAACCGGTGCCGGGCCGCTGGTCGCCGTCGTCATGGGGATGATGACCGCGACGTTCGGCGGCCTGCTCCGCGACGTCATCTGCGGCGAGACGCCGCTGATCCTGAGAAAGGAAGTCTACGCCACCGCCGCCGCGCTGGCCGCCGCGACGCACCTCGGTCTCGGCTATCTGGGTGTGCCGGTCGAGTATTCGGCGCTGGCGGGGCTCGCCGCCGGGTTCGGGCTGCGGACGCTCGGCATCCTCAAGGGGCTGTCGTTGCCGACGTATAAGGCGCGGCCGGGGCGGGAATACTAAACCGCCCCGTCTTTCCGGGCGCGTAGCGTCCCGGATTCCACTGCTTGAACTGTGGACCCCGGAACAAGTCCGGGGTGACGGGTTGGAGAATTACTTGCTGCACGCATACGGCCAGACCAGCTTGGTGCCGGCGGGAATGAACTCGCCGCCCTCGACCATGACCGGGATCGGCACGTCCTTCTCGGACGACGATAGTGCCGCCATGGACTTGGAATCGAACGGCGGCTTCAGTCGATACATCGCGTGCGGGTCCATCCACCAACCGTCCACTGGCACGACGACGTTGCGCTCGATGCTGAAGCCGGGCTTGTCGCTGTACCACGCCGCGAAGTGGATGGCGGGCCGGCGCGCCCGTCTGGAGTTCGAATTCTGCGCGCCGGAATTGCCTGTCGGACCGAGGAACTGACCCATCTTCACGCGGTCGCCGACGTTCAGCGGCGACTCCTCGTCCATGTGTGCGTACTGGGTATAAATCCAGAGCGGAATGCCGGTGTCTTCCGGCGTATGCCGAATGATGATTTCCATGCCGCGGAAGCTCTTCGGCGAATTCGATTTGGCGACGACCACGCCGTCGGCGATGGCGATCATCGGCAAGCCGAAGCTCGCCGGCATGTCGATGCCGCCATGGTAATTCTCCCGGTCGCGCTTGTGCGTGTAGGACATAGCGTAGGTCTCGTCGACGCCGTTGCATTCCAGGCCGTCCGGGAATTTCGCCGCCAGGCCGGTCTCGAACAGGCCGCGTTCGACGGCTTGCTTGATGTCGCACTTGCGGTTGCGTCCAATGGAACAGACCAAGTCTTCCGAGATCGTCGAGAGGGGGACGAAGCCATCGAGTTTCCCAGCCGTCTTGCCGTCGGCCATTCCGGCAGGCGAACCGCTAGGTGCGCCCTCCGGCGCTTGATCGGCTTTCCGGCGGTTGGTTCCTTCGTCAGCGGCGCCGCCGCCTAGGACTTCCTCCAGTTCCTCGCGTGTAATGAAGCCGTCGCCGTCCTTGTCGAAGAACGAGAATGGACGCCGCCCTTCAAACTCGCTCTTCGCGACCTTGCCGTCGCCGTCCGCGTCCCAGCGTTTCAGGAAGTTCTCCGGCGTCATTTGGGCGGAAGCGGGAAGGGCGGTCAGGAATACGGCTCCGGCGATCAACCGGAGCCAACGGTTCGACGGCATGGTTCATACCTCCGCGGCGACAAACGTCCCTCGGAATCTATATGCCGGAACGGCCGGGACCGGAATGGGGATTCCGTCAGATGACCTCTTCGCCGCGGTCGTCCGTCTCGCCGTAGCGGTGCAGCGCCGGCGGTTTCGTGCCCTGGTAGAGGCGGTCGATGTTTTCGCGGATTTTCGCGTTTTCGCGCTCGAAGAGCGAATTACCCTGCAAATCCGAATCGGCGATGAAGGGGCCGAAATTCTCGACCTCGATCATCCACATGGCCTGGGCGATGCCGAGCTCGTCGTACCACTTCACGTCTTTGACGCCCTTGATGCCACGGCCCAACAACGCGCCGGTCCCATAACCGACGGTCGTGAGGTAAATGGCGCCGGCGGGGACGAAGTATTTCTTGTAGTCCGCCGACGTCATGCCGCCCTTGCCGATGATGATGCGCGCGCCGGAAAGCTGGAACCAGCGGTCCAGCCACTTCGAGAAGCGGAACGACGCCGTGCCGGTCATGGCGCCGACCTCGTAGCTGCCGTCGGCGTGCCGCGTCGCGGCGGGCGAGCAATGGAAATTGGCGTTCGAGATGGCGGCGAAGTTTTCGGGCAGCTTTTCGCCGTCCTCGATCACCTTCTTGTAGACGCCTTCGCGCGCGGTATAGACGACGCCGTTCAGATAGACGACGTCGCCGATCTCGACCTGCTTCAGGTCTTCGACCGTGACCGGGACGTTCAGACTGATTTTCTTGAGGCTTCCGCCGCCGGTTCCCATTCGACCGTCTCCCGCCGCATGTAAGGGGTGAACCACATCGGGTCGGTGCGATACTGCACACGGCCGTCGCCATGGATGCGCGCCACGGCGCGCCGGGACGACAGGCAGAACGCATGCACGCTCATCGGCATGCCGCCGGTGTGGCAGTAGCCGACTTCGATATGGCAGTCGATCACCATCGACTTGCCGACGAACCCCATGGCGCCCATGCCGATGGAGTTGCCGAGTTCCATGAGTTCCATTTCCAGCGCCGCGATCTTCGGGTCCGGATTGCGGTCGCCGACGGTACGCAGGCACGCCGCCTGCTTGCCGAGCACCATGGTGATGTCCTTCGAGCCGCCGAGCCCGACGCCGATGATCGCCGGCTGGCAGGCGAGGCCGCGCTTGCCGAATGCGACCAGGCTGTCGAGGTAGAACCGCTTGATGCCGTCGATGCCGTCGCCCGGGAACAGCATCCGGTAGTCCGTGCCGAAGAGCCCGCCCTTGTGCACGGTGGTGATGTCGACCCAGTCGCCGTCCGGTTCGAACGAGTATTCGATTTCCGGCGCGCCGATGCCGCAGTTATTGTTGTGATCGGTGCGCCACAGCGGATGCACGCGGTTCGGGCGCAGCGGCACGCTCTCCGTCGCCGACGCGGTGGCGCCGCGGAGCGCCGCTTCCAACGCGATGGGGCCGCCTTGCACGTGCGCGTCGTTCGCCATCTTCACATACCAGCGCGGCACGCCGGTGTCGGCGCACATGGCACGGCGGTCTTCCTTAGCGGCCTCGTAGTTCTCCAGCATGGCATGCAGCACGAATGACGAGAGATCGCCGTCTTCGGCGGCGGCCGCCTTTTTCAGGCCGCCGAGATAATCGTCGGGAATTTCGATGGCCGCCTTCTCCATCAGGGTCTGGGCGGTTTCCTTGACGACGTCGATCGGAATCATGCGGGGCCACCTCGGCGCGGCGTGGAATGGAGGCTTGAACTTAGTATGAACGATTGGAAAAAAGTAACGATAATTTCTTGATATTAAATCAAGTTAAATTCACCGACGTGCCGGCTGCCCGGGCGTCGACGTCGTGCCTCGCACGATCAACCGGGTCGGCAATTCGACGCGCGGCGTTCCCGGCTGGCCGGCGATGCGCTCCAGGATGTACTCGGCGGCAATGGTCCCCATCTCGCGGCTCGGCACGTGCACTGTCGTCAGTCCCGGCGGCAGGTGTTCGCAGAACGGCAGGTCGTCGAAGCCGGTGATCGAGACGTCGTCGGGCACGCGGAGCCCCATGTGTCCGGCTTCGATCAAGGCGGCCAGTGCCAGCACGTCGTTGCCGCAGACGATGGCCGTCGGTCGCTCCGCCGGTTGACGTTCCATCAAGGCGAGGAAGCCGTCGCGGCCGGTGGCGAGTTCGTAGCGGCGCTCGACCAGATCGCGCGGCGCCAGCTCCAGGCCGGCGTCGGCGAGGGCGGCCCGCACGCCGGCGATACGGTCGCGGGCACGGTCGTTGCCGCCGGCGATGCCGGCGATCATGCCGATGCGGCGATGCCCGAGGCCGATCAGGTGCTCGGTGACTTCCCGTGCCGCGGCGACATTGTCGAAGCCGACGCAGGGATGCGGCGACGCCGCGTCGTAGGTCCAGGTGTTCACGAACGGACAGGCCTGCCGTTCGAGCAGATTGAACACGTCCTCGTCGTGATCGCGTCCGACCAGGATGATGCCGTCGACGCCGCGCTCCAACAGATCGCGGACCTGGCGGAATTCGTGCGCCGGGTCGTAGTTGGTGACGGCGAGCAGCAGGGTTAGCCCCTCGGCGTCGAGGCGGTTCTCGATGGCGTTGACGCCCGACGCGAAGATCGCGCTTTCCAGCGTCGGAATGATGGCGCCGACGGCAAAGGCGCGGGAGGATGCGAGGGCGCGTGCCGCGCCGTGCCGGACGTAACCGAGTTGGCGGACCTGCGCCTCGACCCGCTCGCGCAGTTCGGCGCTGACGCTGACGGGGCTGTTGAGTACACGCGAAACGGTCGCCGTGGAAACGCCGGCGGCGTCGGCGATGTCTTGCAGGGTCGGGTTGCTCGACGGTTTGTTCACGTTGTCCTGGCTCCACGGTGCGGACGGGACGATACCCGGGGTAACGAGACGCAATAAATCTGCTAGCGGGCGAACTGCCGGTAACCATCTTGACACCGAAGCGGGCATGGTGGCATTCTTTGTAAGCGCTTACAAACATCGATCCGTTGGGAGTGTTTGTCAAAAATCTGACGTTCGTGAATGTCGATACATGCGACCCTCAGTGTGGTCGTTTGCCGACATCTAACCGATCGAGTTCTCGACTGTATTGGAATGTGAATTCGGGTGAGAAAGGTTTGGATTGATCCGTCGATAGGCGGAGGTACGTTGCGCTAGAAATTCAGATGTGCAATACTGAATACAATTAATCTCTATAATGAGATTTTGAAAAGCGGGTTAACCGTTTTTTGCCCACCGGCGACACCCGGCGGGTGTTGGGAGGCGGAATGTCCGGTTGTTGTAACCTCATTCCCAATTTGGATATCCGGCGGCACGCCGCCCGGAATCTGCCTTCCTCTCGGACTTGGCCTGCTGCCGCCGAATAGCAGCGTGGCTGGCGTCTCGTTCTGGAAGCGCGAGATGCCAAGCCCAATAAGAAGAAGAGCGGCGAATGCCGGAAACGACCAGTGAAACAGCAGGCGACGTCGGGGTCGTCCGCAGCAAATGGGAGGTTACATGCTTACGAACAAGCAACATGAAGTTTCTCGCCGCGATCTGTTCCGGCTCTTCAAGACTTTCGGCGTGTCGTCGACGATGCTCGCCGCCGGCACGATGACCGGTTTGATTTCGCTGCCCAGGTTGGCGGAAGCCGCGAACTCGATGTACGAGAAGCGGTTCAAGAAGGAACCGAAGTTTACGCTGAAGTTCGGCGCCGCCGGCTTCAACGAAAAGAACCTGCTGATCGAACGCGCCGGCTGCCTGGACTTCGTTCAGGACATCGAATCGCGTACCGACGGCGCAATCCGCGTCGAGTTCATCGGCAACAACCAGATCTGCGGTCAGTTGAACTGCGTTTCGAAGACCCAGCAGGGGATCATCGACATCTTCGCCGCGTCGACGCAGAACTCCGCCGGCGGTGCGCCGTATTTGAACGTCCTCGACTATGCCTACATGTTCCCGAGCCGTGCGGCGGTCTACCACTTCCTCTATTCGCCGGAGAGCCAGCGCATTCTTCGCGATCCGTTGCGCAAGATGCATGGCCTTCAGTTCCTGTTCAGCCAAGCCGAATTGCGCGGCATCATGCTGGGCTTGAAGTGGAAGGATAAGCCGCTCGTCACCAGCGTGAAGCAGCTGGCCGGCACGAAGAACCGCGTCACCGGCACGCAGCTCGGCCGTATCGCGATGAACCTGATGAACCTGAACCCGGTTCCGATCGCGTGGGAAGAAACGCTCGACGGTCTGAAGCAGGGCCTCATCGACGGCGCGGAAACGTGGGCGTCGGCCGTGGCTTACGCCAACATGTCGCCGGTCGTTTCGCAGGTCGTGAACCTCGAGTTCTTCTGCGGCACCGAGCACACCGCGATGAACGCCAGCGTCTTCGACAAGCTGGGTGGCGAGTTGCAGGATGCGGTTTTGGAATCGTCCTACTATACGCAGTCGAAGATCCAGGGCGCGCACGAAGCGTCGCTGGTCAATACCTGCGGCTTCTCCGATCCGATCCTGCCGGGGACGATCTTCGCGCAGAACGGTACGCGGGTCGCGATGCTCAACGACGCGGCACGGAACGAGGCGGCGCAGATGTGTTCGCCGGAATTCCAGCCGAAGCCGTGGGAAGAATGGCGCGAGCGTATCAACAAGTGGGCCGGCGGCATCGACACCTACAAGGAAATCTACAAGATCGCGCGCGAAATCCCGCGCGACATGAAGGCCGAAAACGTCGAGCCGCGGCGTTGGTGGAAAGCCTAATTCTATAGGCGGAGAGGCGCGGGTTTCGTCCCGCGCCTCTCTTTTCTTATGTCATACTCGATCGGGCAACGGCCCCTAGCCTGACCTTGCGGTTGCCGCCGAATGGCGGTCGCGGCGCGGTAGGGCGGCAGTTGGCGACGGAATCGGTGTGAAGGAGGGAACCGGTGACAAGTGTTAGGTCGGTATACAGGTATCTCGATCAGAACATAGAGAAGATCGTGATCCTGATTTGCTACGCGACGATGACGGGGATCATCTGCGAAGAGGTCTTTCGACGGTTCATCTTCCGCTCGCAAGCGGCGTGGAGCACGACCATCCCGATCTACCTGTTCCTCTGGGTGACGTGGATCGGCGCCGCGTACAATTCCAAGCTTCGCACGCATTTGACGTTCGATGAAATCCGCATGCGGCTTCCCTACGTCTGGCAGTTCGCGTGTTTGTTGCTGGACGCCGTTCTCTGGCTTTCGTTCGCGGCCATCGTTGCGTTTTTCGCCGTCAAGCAGGTGGGCAATTCCTACGACAATTTCGCGATCGTCCAGGGTACGGACAACGTCATGCAGTGGTGGTTCTACATGGCGACGCCCATCGGCTGGGGCTTGCTGACCTGGCGGACGCTGCAGAACCTCGCGCACGACATCAAGCAGTTCCGTGAGCGAAAGCCGTTCACCATCCAAACCGCGATCCTCAAGGATTAGGAGGGGGATATGCAGGGATTTTGGATCACGCTCATTTCGCTCGGGGTTACGGTCTTCTTCATCCTGGGCGTGCCGATCTTTCTCGTGATCGGTTTCTGGGTCGTCGGCGTCAGCCTCGTCATCGATTTCACGCTGGCGAACATCGGCGTCACGCTGTTCGAGGGGTTGAACTTCTTCGGCCTGCTCGCGCTGCCGCTGTTCATCCTGACCGGCGACTTGATCAAGGCGGCGGGTATCGCCAAACGGCTTTCCGATTTCGCGTTCCAGATGCTCGGTTGGCTGCGCGGCGGTCTGGCGATGGCGTCGCTCGGCGCCTGCGGATTGTTCGCGGCGATTTCCGGCTCGAACTCGGCGACGACCGCGACTATCGGCTCGATCATGCATCCGGAGATGACGAAGAGCGGCTACGACCCGAGCTTCGCCGCGGCCACGGTCGCCGCCGGCGGCACCGTCGGCATCATCATTCCGCCGAGCATCATCTTCATCGTGTACGGGTTCCTCATGAACCTGTCGATCAGCGATCTGTTCGTCGGCGGCATGCTGCCGGGCCTTTTGATGGTCATCGCCATGCAGTTGGCCTGTTTTCTGGTCTGTCGGAAGATGGGCTGGGGGCATTTGATTCCGTTCGATGTCGGCGCCATCGCCAAGTCCGGCCTGCGGGCATGGCTGGGCTTCCTCGCCATCGGCATCGTCATCTTCGGCATTTATTCCGGCATCTTTTCGCCGACCGAGGCCGCCGGCATCACCGCCGGGTTCTGTCTCGTCGCCGGGATTTTCGTCACCAAGGAACTGGACTGGCGGACCCTTCCGGACGTGCTTTTGCGCTCTGGACAGATCACCGGACTGTTGGCGCCCTTGATCGCCGTCTCGGTCGTCATGCAGCAGATCCTGTCGCTGCTCGGCGCCAAGGCGTTCGTGACGGGCATTCTCGCACAGCTTGGCGACTATCACCTGATCCTGATCGCCTGCATGATGATCGTTCTCGTCGCGGGAACGGTCCTGGAAAGCCTGCCGAACACGATCATCTTCGCGCCGATCCTGGCGCCGATCGCGCAGCAAGTCGGCATCGACCCGATCCATTTCGCGGTCGTGTTCCTGGTCGGCGACGCCATCGGCTTCATCACGCCGCCTTACGGTCTGAACCTGTACGTGGCGAGCGGCATTACGGGCATCCCGTACTTCCGACTATTGAAGTACACCATGCCGTACTTCGTGGCCTTGATGCTCGCCTGGCTGATCATCGCCTTCGTGCCGCAGCTCTCGACGGGCTTGCTGCTGTACCAGGGCGCGGGTGTGTTCCAGCTCAGATAGGCGGTAAGACGGTACGCCGACGCTTTACGAAGCCCCCCGCCGCGCAAGCGGCGGGGGTTTTCGCAGACACGCGGCGCCGCTGTCGGTTATAGTCACGCCATGTTTCTCAGCGTCTTCGACCTCTTCAAGATCGGCATCGGTCCGTCCAGCTCACACACCGTCGGTCCGATGGTGGCGATGGGCCGGTTTCTGGACGGCATGTCCGAGGCGACGCTGGCGCGGGTCGGGCGGGTGCGGGTGACGCTCTACGGCTCGCTCGCCTATACCGGCAAGGGACACGGCACCGACCGGGCCATCGTGCTCGGGCTGCTGGGCGAAAAGCCGGACACCATCGACCCGGCGGCCGTCGCGACCCTGGTCCACGGCGTCATCGAGGGCGGGCGGGTCCGCCTCGGCGGCGGGCGGGAAATCCCGTTCGATTTCTCCGCCGACGTCTTGTTCGAGTTCGGCGAGCCCTTGCCCGGACACACCAACGGTATCCGCGCCGAGGCCCTCGATGACGGCGGAAACACTGTCACCGAAGGGGTCTACTACTCGGTCGGCGGCGGGTTCGTCGCCAGCGCCGAGGAAATCGGCGCGACCGCGGAAAGCCCGAAATATCCGGACGTGCCGTTCGGCTTCGCCGACGCCGAGGAAATGCTGGCGATGGGCAAGGCTGGCGGCAAGACGATTGCGGAAATGAAGTTCGCCAACGAAGTGACGCTGCGTTCCGAGGAGGAAGTCCGCGCCGGGCTCGATCGGATCTGGGCGGCGATGCGGGACTGCATGGACCGGGGCATGCATACCGACGGCATCCTGCCCGGCGGCCTCAAGGTCAAGCGCCGGGCCAAAAGCATCGCCGACGCGCTCATGGCCGACAAGCAGCGCAACGTGCGTTACGAACACGCGGTGATGGATTGGATCAGCCTCTATGCCATCGCGGTCAACGAGGAGAACGCCGGCGGCGGCCGGATCGTCACGGCGCCCACCAACGGCGCCGCCGGCATCGTACCGGCCGTGATCCGCTACTATCTCGATTTCTGTCCCGGCGCGACGACGCGTCTCGTGCATGACTTCCTGCTGACGGCGGCGGCCATCGGCGGCATCATCAAGAGCAACGCTTCCATCTCCGGCGCCGAAGTGGGCTGTCAGGGCGAGGTCGGCTCGGCGTCCGCCATGGCGGCGGCCGGGCTATGCGCCGTGCTCGGCGGCACGAACGCGCAGATCGAAAACGCCGCCGAGATCGCCATCGAGCACCACCTCGGCATGACCTGCGATCCGATCGGCGGTCTGGTGCAGGTGCCGTGCATCGAGCGGAACGCCATGGGCGCGGTGAAGGCGGTCAACGCGGCGTCGCTGGCGCTCCGGGGCGACGGTACGCACTTCGTGCCGCTGGATAGCGCCATCGAGACCATGCGCCAGACCGGCGTCGATATGTTGTCGAAATACAAGGAAACGTCGCAGGGCGGTCTCGCCGTCAATGTGACCGAGTGCTAAGGCCGCCCCCTCACCCGACCTCTCCCCCACGGGCGGGGGAGAGGAGAAGTAAGGGCGTCGGTAAGCTTGTTCCTCTCCCCCATTCATGGGGGAGAGGTTAGGAGTGGGGGCTCACGTCTCGGCGCCGCCGTTTACCTGCAGCATCTGCCCGGTCAGGAACGCCGCCCCGTCGGAGGCGAGAAACGCCACCATGGCGCCGATCTCGTCGTTCTCGCCGATGCGGCCCATGGGAACCCGCTTCACCATGCCCTCGATGTGGGCGCGCATTTCGGGGTCCGCCTCGTCGGGACGGATCGGGCCGGGCGAAATGATGTTCACGGTCACGCCTTGCGCTGCGAATTCCTTGGCCAGCGCCTTGGTGAGGCCCCAGGCACCGTGCTTCGAGACGCTGACCGGTGCGCGGCCGTTGTAGCCCTGGATGGCGTTCATACCGGCGAAGTTGACGATGCGGCCCCAGCCGCGCGCGACCATGCCCGGCAAGCACACCTTGGCGAGCCAGCGCGCCGCGTGCAGATCGACGGAAAGCACGCGCTGCCATTCTTCCTCGTCCGTTTCCAGAAACGGCCGCGCCGGCCGGATGGCGGCGTTGTTGACCAGAACGTCGATGCCGTCGAACGCCTTGACGGCGGCCTCGCCGACGCCGGTCGCCGACGCCATGTCGCCGACGTCGCCCATGACGACTTCCGCCCTGACGCCGAGGGCCTTCGCTTCGTCGGCGACGCGCTGGCAGGCGGCCTTGTCGGACGAGCCGTTGACGGCGACGTCGAAGCCGGCGCGGGCAAGCGCCAGGACGGCGGAGCGTCCGATGTTTCGGCCCGACCCCGTGACGAGGGCGGCGCGTTTTCGGTCTGTCATTTGATCCTCCCCAAGATAACGTTTGTCCGATTATGCCCAGATGGCCGGGCGGCGCTCAACCGGCGGCATTCGCGCGCCTTTGTCCATGACAGAGCGGGGCCGGGATATTACGCTCGGCGCACGTTGGGGGAGAGAGAACATGGACGAACACCAGCCGATGGGCAGCCCGGACGACGCCGCGACCGCACCGAAGGGCGGGCTCGTGAGCACGGTCATTCCGGCGCCGATTCCGGACTACGAGCTCGGTCACGCGACGCTGACGCCGGGCGGCGCCTTCGAGGCCGGTTCGCACCAGTCCTTCACCCTGGTCTACACCTGCGGCAAGTTCGGTATCGACGATTCAGGCTCGATCCGAATCTGTTTCCGCTTCGCCTCCGACCAGACGCGTCCGCAGTTCGAGGATCCGAAGAAGCCGAACTACACGGTGATCGAGGCATCCAACAATGCCGTGCTGCAATATCACTACGATCCCAAGGGCAACGTCCGTCCCTGGGACCGCACCCTCTACATCAAGGTCGTCAACGGCTTCATGCGGGAAGGGGACACCATCACGGTGCGCTTCGGCGTCACCGACGGCGGCTCGCCCGGCATGCGCCTACAGACCTTCTGCGAGGACAGCTTCGAGTTTCACGTCCTCGTCGATCCCATCGCCACCTTCACCTATCAGCCGCTCCCCAAGCAGCCGACGATCCAAATCGTGCCGGCGGGGCCGGAATGCTATGTCGCGGTGCTGCCGACGCTGCGCCGTGTCGGCGAAACCTTCGCGCTCAAGATCAAGGGCGAGGACCGGTGGGGAAATCCGTCTGACCAGTGCGACGCGACGTTCAGCTTCAAGACGTCGATGTCGGTCGCCGGCCTGCCGGAGACGGTGACACTCGCGCCCGGTCAATTCGCCGCCGTCGTCGAGGGGCTCTCGGTGAAAGAGCCGGGCGATCTCCTGATCGAATTGGTCGATGCCGACGGCGAGACGGCGGCGGCCGCCAATCCGCTCCGGGTCGTCGAGGCTTCGGAGTTCATCCACTACTGGGGCGACCTGCACGGCCAGTCGGAAGAGACCATCGGCACCGGTACGGCGGACCAGTATTTCGCGTTCGCGCGGGACCGCGCCTTCGTCGACGCCATCGGCCACCAGGGCAACGATTTCCAGATCACGACGCCGTTCTGGCACGAGTTGGACCGGCTCTGCGACGAATACGAGGAGCCCGGCCGCTACGCCGCGGTTCCCGGCTACGAGTGGTCCGGCAACACCGGGCTCGGCGGCGACCGCAACATCTATTTCCCGGAAGCGGGCCGGCAGATCAGACGTTCCTCGCACGCGCTGCTCGCCGACCGCAGCGATCTCGCGACGGATTGCAACACGGCGGCGGAACTGTTCGACGCGCTTGCCGCCGGCAAGGAATGGGACGTCGTCGGGTATGCCCATTGCGGCGGCCGTTATGCCGACGTGAAGATGGCGCACGACGGACGCTTCGAGAAATCCATGGAGGTTCATTCGTCCTGGGGCACCTTTGAATGGCTGGTGCAGGACGCCTTCGAAATGGGCTACCGGGTCGGCATTGTCTCCAACTCGGACGGTCACAAGGGCCGGCCCGGCGCCAGCTACCCCGGCGCCTCGCTGTTCGGCGCCGTCGGCGGCCTGACCTGCTTCTTGACCAAGGAACTCAGCCGCGACGCCATTCTCGATTGCCTGCGCAAGCGCCGGCACTACGCCAGCACCGGCGGACACGGCGGTCGCATGTTCATCGACGCCCGCGTCGGCATGGACGCCGACGCGACCCTCTATCACGACGATCCGCGTCACGTTCAGGCCGACGGCCGCACCGGCCGGGAGGCGATGATGGGCGACATCGTGCATCTGCCGAAGGGCGAGGCCGAATTGCGCGTCGATATCCACGCCGCGGCGCCGATCGAGCGGGTCGACATCTTCAACGGCCTCGAGCACGTCGAGACGATCCGCCCCTATGCCAAGGAGGAACTCGGCGCCCGCGTTCGCGTCATCTGGGAAGGGGCCGAATACCGCGGCCGCTTCCGCCAGGTGATCTGGGACGGCGAGGCGCACGTGTCGGAAAACGCCATCGTCGGCGCCCGCGCCATCAACTTCTTTAACCGCGACAAGACGCTCGACCTGATCGGCGATACCGGCCTCAAGTGGAAGGCGCTGACGACCGGCAACATCGGCGGCTTCGACGTCTGGCTGGCCGATCCGTTCGGCGGCACGCTGAAGATCGAGACGCCGCTGGTGAAGTGCGGCGTGCCGCTCGAGGACATCGGCTACGAGGACGAGGTCTTCGACCGCTCCGGCGTTCTGCCGCGCTACCTCAAGGTCTTCCGGCTGCCGGAAGAGAACCCGCACAGGACCATCAGCTTCACGCGGCCGGTCCGGCTGCGTCCGGACGGCGACAATCCGATCTTCATCCGGCTGACGCAGGAAGACGGCACGCTGGCCTGGACCAGTCCCATCTATCTGTACCGTTGAGGCCCGCATGCTGCTGGGATGCATTGCCGACGATTTCACGGGGGCCACCGACCTCGCCAACACCTTGGTGAAGGAAGGGATGCACGTCGTCCAAAGCATCGGCGTGCCGGCGACGAAAGGCGGCATGGGCGACGTGGATGCGGTCGTCGTCGCCCTCAAGTCGCGGACCACCCCGGCTGCCGAGGCGGTGGCGGACTCGCTCGCCGCCCTCGAATGGCTCAAGGCCGAGGGTGCGCGCCAGTTCCTGTTCAAATACTGCTCGACCTTCGATTCCACCGACGCCGGCAACATCGGGCCGGTATCGGATGCCTTGATGGATGCGCTCGGCGCCGAGATCGTCGTCGCCTGTCCGGCCTTTCCGGTCAACGGCCGGACCATCTACAAGGGCCATCTGTTCGTCGGCGACGTGCTCCTGAACGAATGCGGCATGGAAAGCCATCCGCTGACGCCGATGACCGACGCCAACCTGGTCCGGGTGCTCGGCCGTCAGACGAGACGGCCGGTCGGGCTGGTTCCCTGGGGCGCCGTCGCCAAGGGCGCGGACGCCATCCGGGCGACGCTCGCTGAATTGGCCGGGAAGGGCGCGCGGCACGCCATCGTCGACGCCGTCGCCGACGCCGACCTCCGCGCCATCGGCGAGGCCGCCGCCGACCACAAGCTCATTTCCGGCGGTTCCGGCATCGCGCTCGGTCTGCCGGAAAATTTCCGCCGCCAGGGCCTTCTCGGTTCCCGGCCGGCGCCGTCCCTGCCGACCGTCGGCGGCCGCGCCGTCGTCATCGCCGGCAGCTGCTCGAACATGACCCGCGCCCAGGTCGCCCGGGCGGAGAAGATCTGGCCGACCCGCGTCGTCGATCCTCGGGAACTGGCGGCGGGGCACGGCGTCGTCGAGGACACATTGGCGTGGGCGGCCGGGTTGGACGGGAAAACGCCGGTCCTCATCTATTCCTCCGCCGATCCGGCGGCTGTCCGCGGCGTGCAGGACGAGCTTGGCCGCGAGAGCGCCGGCGCCATGATCGAGCACGCCATGGGCCGGATCGCAAAGGGACTGCTGGATCAGGGCGTCGGCCGGCTCGTCGTCGCCGGCGGCGAGACGTCGGGCGCCGTGGTCAACGCGCTCGGCATTTACGCGCTCCGCATCGGGCCGGAAATCGACCCGGGCGTCCCGTGGACCGATGCCGTCGGGGGGGCCGTCGGCGGCAAGCCCTTGGCGCTGGCGCTGAAGTCGGGCAACTTCGGCGGCGAGGACTTCTTCGAAAAGGCGCTGGGGATGCTCGCATGAGCGAAGCCAAGGTCCGTGACCGGATTGCCCAAATGGCCCGTTCCATCTTCGAACGGGGCCTGACCTTCGGCAGTTCCGGCAACATCAGCGTGCGGTTGGACGACGGCTGGCTGATGACGCCGACCGGCTCCAGCATGGGGGACATTGATCCGGCCCGGATTTCCAGGCTCGACGCGCGCGGCCGGCATCTTTCCGGCGACAAGCCGACGAAGGAGTCCTTCCTGCACGTCGCCATGTACGAGGAGCGTCCGGCCACCGGCGCCGTCGTGCACCTGCATTCCACCCATTCCGTCGCCGTCAGCTGCCTCGCCGACGTGGATCCGGCGAACGTACTGCCGCCGATCACGGCGTATTACGTGATGAAGATCGGCAAGCTGCCGCTGGTGCCGTATTTTCCACCGGGCGATCTCGATCTCGCCAAGGCGGTTCGGGAAATGGCCTCGGAACACCACGCCGTCCTGCTCGCCAACCATGGACCGGTCGTCGCCGGCAAGACGTTGGAGGACGCCGTCTACGCAACGGAGGAACTGGAGGAAACGGCGCGGCTTTTCCTCATGTTGAAGGGCATGAAGACCCGCTATCTCACGGACGCCCAGGTCGCCGAATTGAAAAATAGGTTCGCTGGTTGACCTTTTTTCGATTCGATTTGGCGAATATTTGCGCCTAATTCTCAAAATACCTGCTATCGTGTCCACTCAATGCGCATAAATTTTTATGGGTATTCCCTGTCCTTTTTTTGCGCATGGACTTAAGTTCTTTCTGGCCTTCGATTGCGGGTGACAACCGATGGGCGTGGGTGCCGGAACGTCGACGAGCCGACTGACGTATTTTTCGAGTCCGTTTCGCGGCGTAGCCGTGGGGCTGGCTCCTCTCGTCCTTACATTGATTCTCGCCGGCGGCATTCTGATGTCGGCCGCCGCCGCGCGCTCCATGTTCAAGGTCGCCGAAAAGCAGGAAGAACTTCGCGTCCAACGCGCCTTTGCTGAATTCGCCGGCCACGTCGAAACGTATTTCGCCCGCGGTTTCGTTTCCTTGCAGGCGATGCGCGCCTTCTTCGAGTCCAGCGAGGCCGTGACGCCCAGCGAGTTTCAGCAGTTTTCCGGTATCGTGCGCAAAGGGGAAATCGGCAGCCGAGCCATCCTGTGGGCGCCGCGCGTCGATCGGTCGGCGCAGGTCGAGGCACTTGGCGCGACCTATCCGGTCGCGATGATCGCGCCGGAGACGGCGACCGACGGCATGCTCGGCACCGATATCGCCACCATGGAGGGTTTCCAGGATGGGTTGCGCCGGGCCGAGAAAAGCGGGTTGCCGTCGCTCGGTGAAATCTTCACCACCCATGGCGGGTCGTCCGCCGTAGGTGGGATCGTCCCCGTCTATCGCACCGAGCCGGCCCAGCCCGGCGATGCCGGCAAGGGACGCGCGGTCGTCGGCTTTCTCGTCGGCGTTTATGGCGTCGCCGAAATCTTCGACGCGGCATTGGCCGGCGCGACGACCTTCGACGACGGCACGATCACGCAAATCGCGTTCCGCGTCGTCGATCAAAGCGCCCCGCCGTCCCGGCAGATCGTCTACGCGTCAAAGAATTTCGCCACCGTGATGGCCTCCGCCTCGGCATCGGGTGATCCGGCGCCGATGGCGGATATTCAAAGGCAATTGGGGATCGGCGGGCGTTCCTGGCGCATAGAGTTCTTCCACGTGCCGTTCCCGCCCATGCATCCGGCGAATTTGTCGGCGTCGGCGATCCTGATCGCCGGTCTTGCCGTCACCATCGTCCTTTATGCCTTCGTCCTGACACTCTTCAACCGCGAACGCAGTATCCGGCGCATCGTCGACGAGCGGACGAAGGCGTTGGAGGAAAGCGAGGCGCGCATCCGCGACATGCTCGACGTTTCCGCCGACTGGCATTGGGAAATGGGTTCCGACCTGCGCCTGACTTACGTCTCCGGCCGCTTCGAGCAGATTACCGGTATGGCGGTCGACCATTTCATCGGCTATTCCCGCCCCGATATCGCCGGGCTCGAAACCGAAAAACTCGACGAGCAATGGGACAGGCACCTTGACGATCTCAAGCATCACCGTGCCTTTCACGATTACCGCTATCAGACCACGCTGCCGAACGGGCGTGTCATCCACATGTCGATCAGCGGCAAACCCATTTTCGGCAGGACCGGTGAGTTCGTGGGATACCGGGGTACGGGCCGCGACGTGACCACCGAGGAGACCGCGTCGCGCGAGATGCAGCAGAGCGAGCGCCGTCTGCAACGCTACGTCGACGAATTGCAGTTGTCGCGAAAGTATCTCGAAGAAAGCACCGGCAAGATGGCCGAGCTTGCCGAACGCTACGCCTACGAGAAGGAACGGGCCGAACAGTCCGAGCGCTCGAAGCCGGAATTCCTAGCCACCATGAGCCACGAAATCCGGACGCCGATGACCGCCGTCATGGGCTTCTCCGACATGCTGCTCGACGGGAGCCTCGCCAAGGATGACCGGGAAAAGGTTCTGAAGATCAAGATAGCGACGCAGTCGCTGCTCTCCATCATCAACGACATTCTCGATCTTTCGAAGTTGGAGGCCGGCAAGCTGCAGATCGAAAGGATCGACTTCAACCTGCCGCAGACCGTCCGCGAGGTCGCCGACCTGGTGGGGGACCGGGCGCTGGTGAAGGGCGTGCGGCTCGTCGTCGAGATCGACGAGAAGCTGCCGGTCGGAATCAAGGCCGATCCGACGCGTATCCGCCAGATTCTGATCAATCTGATCGGCAACGCGGTCAAATTCACGCACCATGGCGCCATTACGGTGCGCCTCGAACGGCTGGAGGAAGCCCCGGGCGGGCCGTTCGTGAAGATATCCGTGGCGGACACCGGCATCGGCATTCATCCGGACGTCATCGGGCATCTGTTCACTTCGTTCACGCAAGCCGACGCGTCGATCACGCGCCGCTACGAGGGGACGGGGCTGGGGCTTGCCATTTCCAAGCGACTGTCGGAACTGATGGGCGGCCAGATCGGCGTCGAAAGCACGCTCGGCAACGGCAGCACGTTCTGGTTCACGTTCCCGCTTCGGAAAGCGGAAACCGACGTGCCGTCGGCGGCGCGCGGCGCGGAACCGGTCAATTATCGGGGCGTCCGTCCGCTCGATATCCTCGTCGCCGAGGACAACCGCCTCAACCAGCGGATCATCTCCGCGATGCTGGAACGTTACGGCCACCGGCCCACCATCGTCGAAAATGGGGCGCGCGCCGTCGAGGCGGTCGAGAACGGCACTTACGACCTGATTCTGATGGATATCCGCATGCCGGAAATGAGCGGCACCGACGCGACCCGGTTGATCCGGTCCATGCCGGGCGAGCGGTCCAAGACACCCATCATCGCCTTGACCGCCGACGCCATGGACGAGCACATCAAGAGCTTCCTGGCCGCCGGCATGGACGCCTGCGCGACCAAACCGATTGACCGGATCGCGCTCTTGAAGCTGATCAACGAGATCCTGCGCGAGGAGGTGCATGTGCCCGCCGAGCCGGAGACGCCGGGTGGCACGGCGACGGCCGGCAACGCGTTGACGGCGGACGAGCCGGAAAAGATCGCGCAGAACGTCGCCGATTTCCTGCGCGAGCTGAAGACGGTCAGTGACGGGCTCGCGCAGAAGAAGGGGAAGGCCGTCTGAACGGCCGCGTGTTCCCCGGCGCTCGCGTCAGCGCCCCTTGAATGCCGGCCGGCGCTTTTCGTTGAAGGCAAGTATACCCTCACGGCGATCATCCGTATCGACGATCCGCTGGTAGCAGGCGATTTCGAAGTCGTACCCGTTCTTGAGATCGAGCGCCGCCGAGGCGTTGATGGATTGCTTGGCTTGGCGGACCGCGATCGGGCCGTTGCCGGCGATGGCGTCGGCGACGGCGCGCGCTTCGGCGAGCAGGTCGGCCGGCGCGCAGATGCGATTGATCAGTCCCCAGGCGACGGCCTCCTCGGCGCCGAAGGGTCGTCCCGACAGGATCGCTTCCTTGGCGCGGCGGATGCCGACGGCGCGCGGCAGGTGCTGCGTGCCGGACGCACCCGGAATGATGCCGAGCGTTACTTCGGTAAAGGCGAACCTTGCCGCCGGCACCGCATAGAGGAAATCGGCATTGAGCGCGATCTCGAGGCCGCCCGCGTAGGCCGCGCCGTTGATGGCGCCGACGATCGGCACCGGACAGTCCATCATGGCGCGGATCATCTGTTCGAAGAGCGCGTGCTGGCTGCGCCAGTCCGCGTCGCTCATGCCGTTTCGTTCCTTCAGGTCCGCTCCGGCGCAGAAGGCCCGGTCGCCGCTGCCGGTCAGGATCACGGCGCGAACGTCGGCGGTGTCGCGGTAAAGCGAGCTCCAGAGCGCCAACAGGTCTTCGCCCATCTGCGTGTTCATGGCGTTGGCGGCTTTCGGCCGGTTGAGCTGGACCATCGCCACGTGCTCGGACGGACGGGAAAGGGCCAGCGTTTCGAATTGTCGGGCGAAGATATTGGTCATGCGGGGCCTCCTCGGTCGCGGAGTCCTACAACAAGGCCGCAGATACCGCCAGACGCTTTAGACGCCTGCCGCCGGTGTCCCCGGATTGATCAACACCGTCTTCGATTGCGTGAAATGAGTGAGCATACTGTCGAGAGCGTACTCCTTGCCGAGTCCGGACATCTTGAATCCGCCATAAGACACGTTCGATCGTGGTGCGACGCATTGGTTCACCTGCACGAAGCCGGCTTCGATACGGTTGGCGAATTCCATGGCACGGGCCAGATCGCGGGTCCAAAGGTTGGCCGCCAGGCCGAACTCGGTATCGTTGGCGTCACGTATCACGGTGTCGAAATCGGTGAACGGCAACATCGTGGCGACCGGCCCGAAGATTTCGTCCCGGCATACGTCGTTGTTCAGCGGAATGCCGTCGAGAAGTGTCGGCGGGTAGTAATAGCCCTTGGAGAGCTTGGAATCCGTCGGACGCTCGCCACCGTATAGGATTCGAGCGCCGGGCGTCTTGCGGGCGATTTCCATGTAGCGCAGCGTTCGATTGAACTGCTCCTCGGAAATGATGCAGCCCATATCGGTTTCTTCGTCCATTGGGTCGCCGAGCTTCAATTTCGCCAGCCTAGCAACGACGCCCTCGGCGACTTGATCGTAAATGCTCTCGTGAACGAATACGCGGGTCGCGGCCGTGCAGGCCTGTCCTTGCCGGGTGTAGCGCATGCCGTCGATGACCCCGGGAACTGCCAAATCGAGATCGGCGTCGGGGAGGATGATGGCCGGGTTCTTGCCACCCAGTTCGAGCGTTACGGGGCAAAGCTTCTTCGCGGCGTAACCGGCGATGGCGCAGCCCACCGGCATGGAACCGGTGAAGGTGACTTTGCGCACCAGCGGATGTTCGCAAAGCGGCTTGCCGCATTCCTCGCCAAACCCGGAGATGACGTTCAGGACGCCCGGCGGCAGAGCTTGGTTCATGATCTCGGCGACGAACAGGACGCAAAGCGGCGCCTGCTCGGCGGTTTTGATGACGACCGTATTGCCGACGGCGAGGGCCGGCGCGACTTTCGCGACGAATAGAAATAACGGGGCATTCCAGGGAATGATGCCGCCGACCACACCGATCGGCTCGCGCACAGAATATTGCAGAACCGACGAACTCGCCGACGGGATGGTTTCGCCCTTCAATTCACTGGACAGTCCGCCGAACATGCGGGTGAGGTCGATGGTCGCCGCCGTTTCCGGGCGGGATTGGGTCTTCAACGCATTGCCGGTATCCAAGGACAATAGGCGCGCGACGAGTTCCTTCTCCGCCTCCAGCCCATCGGCGGCGATTTGCACCAACCGGCCACGTTCGCGGGCCGGCATTTTACGCCACGCTGGAAAAGCGTCCTGGGCGCATTGAACGGCGGTATTTACATCCGCCGCGCCGCAACGCGGAACCTGCCCGATCACCGAAAGATCGCCCGGATGAATGACTTCAATCATCTGGCCGCTCGATGCGGCCCGCAATTCACCGCCGACGAGCACTTTTCCCGACAGCTGCCTCGCTGTCGCGCGGGCCATGGCGTTCCAATCGGGTTCAGTGGTCATGGTGCTGCTCATTTTTCTCAATCCCACATTGGGGTTTCGCCGGCGCGGGCCCGGGCGCCGAGCCAGCCGCCTTCGATCTTTATCTCGGAACCGGTGATGAAGCCGGATTCGTCGCTGGCCAGAAAGACCGCGGCGCCGGCGATATCGTCCGGTTGGCCCCAGCGGCCGATGAGGTTCTCGCCGGCCCAGGCATCGCCGGTGTCTTCCGCTTCGGCGAAAACCTGATTGAACGGCGAAGCAACCATCCCTGGCGCGATCGCGTTCACCCGGATTTTCTTCACGCTCAGGTCCATGGACATGGCACGGGTCAGTCCGAGCAGGCCGGTCTTGGCGGCCACATAGGCGCATCGATTGGGGCGGCCCATGAAGCTGGCGATGGAGCACAGGTTGATGATGACCCCGCCGCCGTTCTTCACCATGTTCGGGACGACGGCTTGAGAAAACATAAACGGTCCCGACAGATTGATGTCGAGCATCTTGTTCCAATCATCCATGGAGTGCTGCATGAACCCCTTGATGATCCGAGCGCCGGCATTGTTGACCAGGACGTCGATGCGGCCGTGTTTGGCCACCGTATCGGAAACTGTCGATGCGATCTGATCCGCGTTGCGGATGTCGACCTGATATGCCGAAGCGGTGCCGCCGTCGGCTTTGATCGCCGACGCGACGCGCTCGCCGCCCTTCAGATCCATATCCGCGATGACGACAACCGCGCCTTCCTTGGCGTAGGCGCGGCAGATGGACTCGCCAATACCGCTGCCGCCGCCGGTGACAATGGCGACACGTCCTTTTAATTTCATGTCTCTAAACCTTTCTACGTTTGGATGCCGGCTGCGTCGTCGCAGTCTATTGTTCTTGCCGGGCTACGATGTCCGGGAACGGCCGGAAACGTCGTACCTGACGGCTGGCAAGATTGCACGATCACGGGGGGCTGGAAGTCAGATTTTTGACAAATCGGCGCCGGGCGCGGGAAAAGCATCCTCGCGAAATCAGTGCGCGGTATCCTGTTCGCCATTGGCGATCCGCCGCAATCCGGCAGGGTCGGTCACGACGATCTGCCGCCGGGCGTTGCGGATCAATCCGTCGGAAACGAAAGAACGGAGGATCGCCGTTACATATTGTCGCCGCGACAGAACCAATGTCGCCAATTCCTCGTGTGAAATCGAGATTCCTGGCCGTTCGCCGAGCGGGACACGCGAATTCATTTCCGCAGTCAGTTGCAGCAGGACGCGCGCCAGGCGCTGATTGACCCGATGCCCGGTTACCTCGCTGATCCGGGCATGGAGTTGC
>JAYOFL010000018.1:52741-53190 GCA_038117205.1 Rhodospirillales bacterium
TGTTGGCGTTTGAGAAGTATCTGCACCAACAGCACGCCGAGCTGCCCGTCGGCGCGTATCAGCTCGAAGAATTCGTTGCGCTGGAAACTGACCGTCCGGCACGTCGTCAAGGCCATGCCGCTCGCGTCGCGTACCGCGTGCGGTCGAAGGGCGGACAAGCCCAACAGGCTTCCCGGCTCATGTATCTTCAAAAGCGTTTCATGGCCGAAAACGTCCGAGCAGGTCGACTTCACGGTCCCCGATTGAAGCAGATAGACGCTCTTCGCCGGGTCGCCCTGATGATAGAGATGTTCATGCCGTTCGAACGGATGCGAGGTGCCGCGTTCGCTCAACCAAGCGAAAATGGCCGGATCCAAATCCGCTTCGAGATCGATTCCGTCGAGATTGTCCATCTCGACATCGGACGATTTCGCGGTTTGAGTTCTTTGAGGCACTTTGTGCACCGGTCA
>JAYOFL010000019.1:0-50970 GCA_038117205.1 Rhodospirillales bacterium
TTGAATCACATCTCGGCAGTGTTGTGAATCCCTTTTATGGGTACATGACCTAGTATTTGAGACCGTCAGAGTTCGAACGGCGCGTTGGAGATCGGCAAGGCGTCCCGACCGAGGATCGCGTCCGAAATCTTCTCACCGATCATGATGGTCGGGGCATTCAGGTTTCCGTTCGTCACGGTCGGCATGATCGACGCATCGACGACACGGAGCGACTGCAGCCCCCGGACCCGCCCTTCGTTGTCGACAACCGCCATGCCGTCGGTCCCCATGCGGCACGTACCGGAAGGATGCAGCGCCGTTTCCGCTGTCCGCGCCACCCAGTCGTCGATTTCGTCGTCGGTGCGCACGTCCGGGCCGGGCGCGATTTCCCGCCCGCGGTAGGGATCGAGGGGCTCGGCCGCGAAGATATCCCGCGTCAAACGCACGCAGGCGCGGAAACCGGCCCGGTCCTCTTCCTCGGTCAGATAGTTGAACAGCATGCTGGGCTTGTCGCGCACATCCGCCGAAACGAGCCGCAGCCGCCCCCTGCTCTTCGGTTTGTTGTGGCCGACGTGCACCTGGAAGCCGTGTTCCTTGGCCGACGCGGAGCCGTCGTAGCTCATGGCGGCGGGCAGGAAGTGGTATTGGATGTCCGGATAGGGCGCGTCGGGACGCGAACGAATGAAGCCGCAGGACTCGAAATGGTTGGTCGCGCCGAGCCCGCCCTTGAAGAGTATCCAGCGGAGCCCGATCAATGCCTTGGAGAGCGGGTTGAGTCGGCCGGCCAGACTGATCGGCTGCGTACAGGCCTGCTGCACCCAGACTTCCAGATGATCCTGCAGGTTCCCCCCGACACCGGGAAGATCGTGCCGGACCTCGATGCCGGTTTCCTTGAGGTGCGCCGCCGGTCCGATGCCGGACAGCATCAGGATTTGCGGCGAGCCGAAGGCGCCGGCGGAAAGAATAACCTCGCGGCGCGCCCGCGCGACATGCAGGACGTCGCCCTTCCGATACTCGACGCCGACGGCGCGCTTGCCCTCCAGAAGAATGCGCGTCGTCAACGCGTGCGTTTCGACGGCGAGGTTCGGGCGGCGTATGGCCGGCTTCAAATAGGCGTTGGCGGTCGAGCAACGCACGCCGCCTTTCACGGTCATGTCCATTCGGCCGAAGCCTTCCTGGCGCGCGCCGTTGTAGTCGTCGGTCAGCGGGTAACCGGCCGCCGCGCCGGCGGCGATGAAGGCGCGATAGAGCGGGTTCTTCATGCCGTTGCCGTTGCAGGTGCCGAGCGGCCCGCCGCTGCCGCGATAGGCGTCCTCGCCGTAGACACAATCCTCGGCGCGGCGGAAATACGGCAGCACGTGACGATAGCCCCAACCGGCGGCACCGAGACGTTCCCATTCCTCGAAATCGCCGGGATGGCCGCGCACGTAGACCATACCGTTGATGGACGACGAACCGCCGAGCACCTTGCCGCGCGCCTGATGAATGCGCCGGCCCTTGAGGCCCGGTTCCGGCTCGGTCCAATAGCCCCAGTCGTATTTCGGCATGTTCATGGGAATCGAGAGGGCGCTCGGCATCTGAATGAAGACGCTGTTGTCCTTGCCGCCGAATTCGAGCACCAGCACGGAATTGGCACCGTCGGCGCTCAACCGGTCGGCGAGCACGCAACCCGCCGAACCGGCGCCGATGATGACGTAATCGAATTCCCGCGTTTCGCCCATGTACCGCGTCCGCTTGCCAAGGCCGCCTTTATCGAGCATGGCTTCATCCGTGACAAGCTGGAGGGATGCGCGGCACATGCGCCACATCGAGGCGATCCTGTTCGACAAGGACGGCACGCTGGTCGATTTCGAGGCGACCTGGGGGCCGACCTACCAGGAGACCGCGCTTGCCCTCTTCGACGGCGACACCGAACTGGTGGACCGGGCGCTCCGGTCGGGCGGGCTTCGCGACGACGGCCGCTTCGAGCCGGGATCGCTTCTGGCCGCCGCCAGCAACCATGAGATCGCGGAAAACTGGACCGCCTACCGCCCAGATCTGAGCGCCGACGCCATCTACGCGGTGATCGCGCCCCTGTTCGAGAGCGGCGCCGTCGCAAATGCGAAACCCATCGTCGATCTCCCCACCCTGTTCGGAGAGCTTCGCGGCATGGGCTATCGGCTCGGCGTCGCCACCAACGATACGGAGGGCAGCGCGCGGCGGACCATGGAGCGCATCGCCGGCGCGGACGCGCTCGATTTCGTCGTCGGCTTCGACAGCGGACACGGCGGCAAGCCGCAACCCGGCATGTTCAATGCCTTTTGCGGCGCCGTCGGCGTCGCGCCGGGCGCGGTCGCCGTCATCGGCGATAACCTGCACGATCTCGAAATGGGCCGGCGCGGCGGCGCCGGCGCGTTGATCGGTGTCCTGAGCGGCGGTTCGATGAAAGCCCAGTTGCAGCCGCCGGCTGACCACGTTCTCGACCATGTCGGCGAACTGGCGGCGCTGCTGAACGGGCGCTAGGCGTCGGAACGCGTCATGATCTCGACGATGGGCTCCAGATGCGTCAACGGCGCCCGGCCCTGCGGCCAGAGCAGCCAATAGCCCTCTCCGGCCCGGACTTCCCGGTCGCTCAGCCGCGCCAACCGGCCGTCGCGCACGGCCTGACCGCATAGTGGCAACGAGCCCAACATGACGCCGACGCCGGAGATCGCCGCCTCCATGGCGGTGATGAAGGTGTCGAAGCGGTGCGTCGTCGGCCCAACCGGGTTCTCGTTGGTGGCCGAGGCCCAGTCGGCCCAGCCGAGCCGAGGGCCGATGAGCGAGATCGTCGGCAGGCGCCGCCAGTCACCGCCGGGCGCCGACGCCAGAAGCTCCGGCGAGCACACCGGGCTCATCACGTCCTCGTAGAGGCGCACCCCCTGCCGATCCGGCCAGCCGTTGCCGTAGCGGACCTCGAGATCGGCGCCGATGGCGTCGAAGTCGGTGATACGGACGACAGAGGCCAGATAGACCCGGACGTTCGGGCGCTCCCGCGCCAACCGGCGGATGCGCGGCGCCAGCCATAGCGTCGCCACGCTGACCGTCGCGGCGATGGAGATGCGCTGCGCGCGCTGGTGGTCGAACAGGTCGTGCGTGCTTTTCGACAGCACGCCGAGCGCCAGTTGCACGTGGTGCAGATACCCCTCGCCGTCCACCGTCAGCTCGACGCCGCGCGGCAGACGCTTGAAGAGCGCGACCTCCAAGCGGTCCTCGAGCTTGCGGATGCGCTGGCTGATCGCCGATTGCGTGAGGGACAGCTCGTCCGCCGCCGCCGTGAAGCTGCCGAGACGGCCGGCGGCCTCGAAAACCCTGATCCATTCGAGGGGCGGTAACGTCGATGCGGCGGGCGCCTTAGCCATAATAGAAAATAGGCCTTTGGGCTAATATAGATCAATTCAATTAATGGTACCCTTAAGATACGCTACCGCCCTTACGCATCTGCGAAATGCTGTCGAAAAGGGGTATGGCGTGCTCGATTCCGTCAGCGTCATTGACGACGCTCAAGCCGTTTCGGTGCGATGGAGCGACGGCGTCGTCGCCCGGTTCCACGTATTCTGGCTGATCGACAACAGTTTCGACGCCGACACCCGCCACCCGGCGAACGGACAGCGCCTGATCACCATCGACCAGGTGCCGTTGCAGGCGACGGCCGCCGAGGCGCGGATCAACGGCGACGCGCTGGAACTCACGCTCAAATCGAACGCCAAGAAGTTGACCTTCGCCGGCGAATGGCTGCGCGCGCACCGCTATGACGGCATCGAGACGCCGGCGGCACCCTGGATGGCCCCTGGGGTGGAAACATGGGGTGCCGAATTGCAGCCGACCCTTCGCGTGCACGACTACGGCGCCGTCGTCGCCGACGACCGGGCGCGCGCCGACTGGCTCGCCGATGTGCGGCGCTACGGCGTGGCGCGTCTTGCCGGCGTTTCGACCGAGCCCGGCAGCGTCGTCGGCGTGGTCGATCGGTTCGGCTACGTGCGCAAGACCAACTACGGCGAGACCTTCATGGTCCGTGCCGAGGTCTCGCCGAGCAATCTCGCCTACACCAACGCCGGATTGCAGGCGCACACCGACAATCCGTACCGGGATCCGGTGCCGACGGTGCAACTGCTGCACTGCCTTCAGAACGATGTCGAAGGCGGCGAATCGCTGGTCGTCGACGGCTTCCGCGCCGCCCAAGTGTTGCTGGACGAGGCGCCGGAGGATTTCGCGCAACTGACCGGCCACGTCGCGCGCTACGAATACGCCGGACAGGCGGGCGTCCGGCTCACGGCGCGCCGTCCGATGATCGAGCTTTCACCAGACGGCCAGTTGACCGGCGTCCGCTTCAACAGCCGCTCGGTGGCGCCGCTGGTCGACATCCCCTACGACGACATGCCGCGCTATTACGCCGCCTATCGCCGCTTCAGCGACATCATCGACCGCCCGGACATGGCGGTGACGTTCAAGCTCAAGCCGGGCGAACTGTTCATCGTCGACAACACCCGCGTCATGCACGCCCGTACCGCCTTTTCCGGCACCGGCCAACGCGTCTTGGAAGGATGCTATGCCGACAAGGACGGGCTCCTGTCCACCCTTTCCGCCATCGAAACGCATTCCGGAGAATTCGCCGCATGAGCACACCCCCACCCGACCTCGACGCCGACGGCATCGTCGACTTCATCGGCGTAATTCTGCTGCGGCGGGGCGGCGATTCCTATCTCGGCGAGGATGTGACGATGCTGGAGCACATGCTTCAGGCGGCGACGCTGGCCGAGGAAGAAGGCGCGGACGACGAGCTCGTCGCTGCCGCGTTGCTGCACGACATCGGCCACTACACCGGGGAATTTCCGGAAGAACTGGCGCTCGAAGTGAACAACCATCACGACGACGGCGGCGCCGCCGTGCTGGCGCCGTATTTCCCGGACCGGGTCGTCGCATGCGTGCGCGGCCACGTCGACGCCAAGCGCTACCTGTGTGCGGTGGATTCGACCTATTTCAACAAATTGTCGATCGCATCGGTGCGGACGCTGGAGCTTCAGGGCGGCCTGATGACCGCGTCGGAAGTCCGCGAATTCGAGAAGTCGCCGTATCTGGAGGATATCGTCCGCGTCCGCCGGTGGGACGAAGGCGCCAAGGTCGCGGGCCGAAAAACGCCGGATTTCAAGCACTTCTCGGCCGTCCTGCGGCGTCTCGCCGGCAAGACCGGCCCGCAGACCCATGGACGCGCTGGACCGGAAATTCATTCTGCGACAACATAACGGAAGGAGGACTGTCACATTTCGGTTATCTGCCTAAGCTATACCTGCCGCATCGCGGCCCACGACGAACAGGAGAGGATCAAAATGACAACCACGAAAACGAAACAATTGCTGGCCGGCATGGTCGGCGCGGTCGCGCTCGTCGCGGCGTCGAGCGCCAATGTGCGGGCCGCCACGGAACTGACGGTCTATACCGCCGTCGAAGCGGAAGACCTCAAGAAGTACGCCGATACCTTCATGGCCGACAATCCGGACATCAAGATCAAGTGGGTCCGCGATTCCACCGGTGTCGTGACGGCGAAGCTGCTCGCCGAAAAGAACAATCCGCAGGCCGACGTGGTCTGGGGCCTGGCGGCGACCTCGCTGCTGCTCCTCAAGACCGAAGGCATGCTGGAACCCTACGCGCCGAAGGGCGTCGAGAAGCTCGATAAGAAGTTCGTCGACAAGTCGACCCCGCCGACCTGGGTCGGCATGGACGCCTGGGTGGCCTCCATCTGCTTCAACACCGTCGAAGCGAAGAAGCACAACCTGCCGGCGCCGAAAAGCTGGGCCGACCTGACGAAGCCGGTCTACAAGGGCCACGTGATCATGCCGAACCCGAATTCGTCGGGTACCGGCTTCCTCGACGTGTCGAGCTGGATCCAGATGTTCGGCGAGAAGAAGGCCTGGGAATACATGGACGGCCTGCACGCCAACATCGCGCGCTACACGCACTCCGGCTCCAAGCCGTGCAAGATGGCTGCGGCGGGTGAAGTCACGATCGGCGTTTCCTTCGCGTTCCGCGGCGCCAAGTCGAAGGCCGGGGGCGCGCCGATCGACATCATCGTTCCGGAAGAGGGCGTGGGCTGGGACATGGAAGCGACGGCGATCATTGCCGGCACCTCCAAGATGGCCGCTGCCAAGAAGCTGGTCGACTGGTCGATCACCAAGAAGGCCAACGAGATGTACAACGCCGGTTACGCGGTCGTCGCCATGCCTGGCGTCGCCAAGCCGGTGAAGCACTTCCCGGACAACCTGCTTTCGAAGATGATCGCCAACGACTTCGAGTTCGCGGCCAACAACCGCAAGAAGATCCTCGAAGAGTGGCAGAAGCGTTACGATTCGAAGTCCGAGCCGAAGAGCTGATCGGCTGACGCCTATATTCGAAGACACCATGCCGGCGGCGCATGCCGCCGGCATGGATTTTCCGGCTAAATCCAGGCACTCAGGTGTCGCTTCCAGCCAGCGGTGGGTACATGTCACAGCTCGATAAGGACGCGCCCTTTCTCGTCATTCGCGACCTGACCAAGAAGTTCGGTCAGTTCACGGCCTTGAAGAATATTTCCTTCGACATCGACGAAGGCGAATTCGTTTGTTTCCTCGGGCCCTCCGGCTGCGGCAAGACAACGCTGCTCCGCGCCATCGCCGGGCTCGACATCCAGACCTCCGGCAGCATTTCACAGGCCGGCAGCGACATTTCCGCGCTGCCGCCGTCGGAGCGCGATTTCGGCATCGTGTTCCAGTCCTACGCCCTGTTTCCCAACCTGACCATCGATCGCAACGTCGCCTACGGCCTCGAGAATGCGAAACTGCCGCGCGACAAGATCAAGGCGCGGGTGAGCGAGTTGCTGGCGCTGGTCGGCCTCCCCGATCAGGGCAACAAATATCCGGCGCAGTTGTCGGGCGGTCAGCAGCAGCGCGTCGCCCTGGCCCGCGCGCTGGCGACCTCGCCCGGCCTGTTGTTGCTGGACGAGCCGCTGTCGGCGCTCGACGCCAAGGTCCGTGTGCACCTGCGCCACGAGATCAAGTCGCTGCAGGAACGCCTCGGCGTCACCACCATCATGGTGACGCACGACCAGGAAGAAGCCCTCGCCATGGCCGACCGCATCGTCGTCATGAACCACGGCGTCATCGAACAACTCGGCACGCCGCAGGAAATCTACCGCGAGCCGGCGTCCCTTTTCGTCGCCGACTTCATCGGCGAGACCAACAAGTTCGGCGGCACTGCGCCCGCCGTCGGCCGGGTCGTCGTCAACGGCGTCGACCTTGCCTGTCCGGCCAGCACGGTTTCGAGCGGCGCGGCGACCCTCGTCGTCCGCCCCGAGGACATCGTCCTGTCGCCGACATCCGAAGCCGACGCCGGCCCCAATCAGTTTTCCGCCCGCATCGACGAGCTCGAATTCCTCGGCAACAACTGGCGGGTGCTCCTCGATTGTCCGGCGCTCGGCGTCGGCGAGTTGACCGCCAGCGTCTCGATCAACCGGGCGCGGTCCCTCGCCTTTCAGGAAGGCATGGACATCTCGATCCAGCTCGTACCCGAGCGTCTTCGCGCCTTCGCCAACGGCGCGGGCGCCTGAGTCATGGCGGTGGATGCGCCCGCGCGGGCGCCGGCCCTTTTCGCGGAAGCCGGCACACCGGTAAAACCACGGGTCGGCCGCGACGGCTGGATGATGCGCGGCTTCATGCTGATGATCGGCGTGTATCTGCTGGCCACGCTGGCACTGCCGCTTGGCACCATGCTCTCGAAATCCCTCTCCACCTACCACGTCGACCTGACGGGGTTCGAGTTCCAGGTCGACACCGGCAGCGGCTGGGGACCGGTGACGACGGCGGCCGCGTTGAACGCAACGACCAAGGCCTTCAGCGATGCGGACCTCGACGCCACCAGCGACACCAGACTGTCCCCGACCGGCCTGTTCCCTGATTTCAGTTTCCGCTCGCCGACCAAGTACAGGGTCCGCAATGCGCAGAGCGGCGGCGTCTATCTTTACGGCAGCGAGCGCGTGGCCGATACGGAATGGCACGAATACTCGAGCAACGAGTTCCGCCGCCTGGCGCTTCGTCCGGTCAAGGGTACCGGCCTTTCCAACTACACGCGATATTTCTCGACGCCGTCACTGTTCAATTCGATCTACAATTCCCTCTACATCGCCACCCTCAGCACGATCCTCACCGTCGGCATCGCCTTCGGGCTGGCCTACGCGCTGACGCGAAGCTGCATGCCCTTCAAGGGACTGTTCCGGCTCGTCGTCATGATCCCGATCCTGGTGCCCTCGCTGCTGCCGGGCATCGCGCTCGTCTATCTGTTCGGCAACCAGGGCGTCATCAAGGACGTCCTGATGGGGGAATCCATCTACGGTCCCATCGGCATCGTCATCGGCTCGGTGTTCTTCACCCTGCCGCACGCCTTCATCATCATCCAGACGGCGCTCTACATCGCCGACGCGCGGCTCTACGAAGCGGCGGTCAGCCTGCGCGCCAGTTCATGGAAGACCTTCTACACGGTGACGTTGCCGGGCGCGCGGTTCGGCCTGATTTCCGCCGCCTTCGTTGTCTTCACCCTGGTCATCACCGACTTCGGCCTGCCGAAGGTCATCGGCGGCCAGTTCAACGTGCTCGCCGTCGACATCTACAAGCAGGTGATCGGCCAGCAGAACTTCGAAATGGGCGCCGTCGTCTCGGTGATCCTGCTGGTCCCGGCCCTGGTCGCGTTCACCGTCGACCGGCTGATGCAGCGGCGCCAGGTGGCGCTGCTCTCCGCCCGGTCCGTGGCCCTCGATCCGAAGCCGGACCGCAAGTTCGATATGCTGTGCCTCGGCTATTGCGTGCTGATCGCAGTCTTCATCGTCGGCCTGCTCGGCATGTGCCAGTTCGCCGCCCTGATCAAGTTCTGGCCCTACGACCTGACGCTGTCGCTGAAGAACTACAACTTCGACCGCATGGACGGCGGCGGCTGGGATTCCTATTGGAACTCGATCCAGATGGCGCTGCTGACGGCGACGGTCGGGACCGGCGTCATCTTCTGCGGCGCCTATCTGGTCGAGAAGATGCAGGGCTTCGAGACCGGCTGCGGCCTGTTCCAGTTCTTCGCCATGATGCCGATGGCCGTGCCGGGGCTGGTGCTCGGCCTCGCCTACATCTTCTTCTTCAACAACCCGTCGAACCCGTTGAACCCCATCTACGGCACCATGACGATCCTCGTCGTCTGCACGGTGACGCACTTCTACACCGTCGGCCATCTGACGGCGCTGACGGCGCTGAAGCAGATGGACAAGGAATTCGAAGCGGTGTCGTCGTCGCTGAAGCAGCCCGTGTGGCGGCTGTTCTCGCGCGTCACGGTGCCGGTCTGCATGCCGGCGATCCTCGATATCACCGTCTACATGTTCGTCAACGCCATGACGACGGTGTCGGCCGTGATCTTCCTCTACAGCCCCGACACGGCGCTCGCGGCCATCGCCGTTCTGAACATGGACGACGCCGGCGACATCGCGCCGGCCGCCGCCATGGGCATGATGATTTTCTATACCAACGCCTTCGCGCGTCTGGTTCATCTCGGGCTCAGCCGGGGTGTCATGACGCGCACGCAGGCCTGGCGAAAGCGCTAAGTCTTTCTGAACGTTCGAAAATTCGTGACTTAATCGGAAATGGGAGGGGTGCCCGCACGAATACGCGAATTTGTGTACTTTTGACTGCTTTTGACCGATAATATTGTTATGTTTGCGCGCCTCGCGTGCGCGACAGGAGGAATGAATGACCACACCGACCGGCGATCCCTGGCTGCTGACGCCCGGGCCACTGACCACGTCTCCCGCCACCAAGGAAGCCATGCTGCACGACTGGGGCTCGCGCGACGCCGCCTTCATTGAGATGAACGCGCGGGTCCGCGGAGAGTTGTTGAAGATCGCGAACGCCGAAGCGACGCACGTCTGCGTGCCGTTGCAGGGCAGCGGCACCTTCGCCGTCGAGGCGACGCTCGGCACCATGATCCCGAAATCCGGCAAGGCGCTGATCCTGGTCAACGGCGCCTACGGCCATCGCATGGCGAAGATCCTGAAATACGCCGGCCGCACCGCCATCGTCCGGGAAACCCCCGAGGACACGCCGCCCGACGCCGAGGCCCTCGCCGCAATCCTCGACGACGACAAGGCGATCACGCACGTGCTGGTCGTCCACTGCGAGACCACATCCGGCATCCTCAACCCGATCGCCAGGATCGCCGACGTCGTCGCCGCCAAGGGCCGCAGCCTGATCATCGATTCCATGAGCGCGTTCGGTGCCCTGCCGCTCGATGCCGCCAAGATCAAGTTCGACGCCGTCATGGCGTCGTCCAACAAGTGCCTGGAAGGCGTGCCCGGCATGGGTTTCGCCCTGATCAGGAAGACCGTGCTGGAAAAATGCGAAGGCAACGCGCACGCGCTCAGCCTCGATCTCTACGACCAGTGGAAGGCGATGGAAGGCAACGGCCAATGGCGCTTCACGCCGCCGACGCACGTCATCGCCGCGTTTGATTCCGCCATCGACCAATATCTCAAGGCGGGCGGCCTCGCCGGACGCAACAAGCGCTACAGCGAGAACCATCGTCTGCTGATCGGCGGCATGCGCCAGCTCGGTTTCGAAACCCTTCTTCCGGACGAATTGCAGGCGCCGATCATCGTCACCTTCAAGATGCCGGCGGACCCGAAGTTCGTCTTCGAGACCTTCTACGACAAGCTGAAGGACCGCGATTACGTGATCTATCCGGGCAAGCTGACTGTCGCGCCGTCGTTCCGCATCGGCTGCATCGGCGATCTCGGCAAGTCGGAGATGGAGGGCGCGCTCGCCGCCGTCCGTGAGGTATTGGCCGAGATGGGCGTCGGCACCGGCCGGCCCGCCGTCGCCGCGTGAGGGGGACGTCATGAACGCCACCAACAAGAAGGTCATCACCGTCAACGGCCGCAGCTACGCCTGGCCGAAACAGCCCGTCGTCGTGGTCTGCGTCGACGGCTCGGAGCCCGACTACATCGAGGACGCCATCGAGGGCGGGCACATGCCGTATCTCGAACGCGCCTTGGCGCACGGCGCCGACATGCGCGCCGATTGCGTGGTGCCGAGCTTCACCAACCCGAACAACCTCTCCATCGTCACCGGCCAGCCGCCGGCGGTGCACGGCATTTCCGGCAACTTCTTCCTCGACCCCGACAGCGGCGAGGAAGTGATGATGAACGACCCGAAGTTCCTGCGCACAGGCACCATCTTCAAGGCATTCCACGACGCCGGCGCCAAGATCGCCATCGTCACCGCCAAGGACAAGCTGCGCCGGTTGCTCGGCCACGGTCTCGATTTCTCCTCCGGCCGCGCCATATCGTTCTCTTCCGAGAAGGCCAACGAAACGACCCTCGCCGACAACGGCATCGACAACGCCCAGGCGATGGTCGGCCGGCCGGTGCCGTCCGTCTATTCCGCCGAGTTGAGCGAGTTCATCTTCGACGCCGGCGTGAAGCTGATGGCGACGTTCCGCCCCGACCTCATGTATCTGTCGACGACCGACTACATCCAGCACAAGCATGCGCCGGGCACGCCCGTCGCCAACGCCTTCTACGCCATGATGGACAGCTATCTTGAAAAGCTCGACGCCATGGGCGCCGTCATCGCCATCACCGCCGATCACGGCATGAACGCCAAGCACGGCGAGGACGGGCAGCCGGACGTGATCTATCTGCAAAGCGTGCTCGACGACATGCTCGGCACGGCCAAGGCGCGCGTCATCCTGCCGATCACCGATCCCTACGTCGTACATCACGGCGCGCTCGGCTCCTTCGCCACGGCCTATCTGCCGGCCGATACCGACATCGCCGCCGTCGCCGGCAAGCTGCGCGCCTTGCCGGGGATCGAAGCGGTGCACCAACGGGCGGAAGGCTGTGCCCGTTTCGAACTGCCGGAAGACCGGGTCGGCGACCTGATCGTCGTCTCGACGCGGAACAAGGTGCTCGGCACCTCGGCGGGCCGGCACGATCTGTCCGAGCTGAAGGAGCCGCTGCGCTCGCACGGCGGCATCTCGGAACAGTGCGTGCCGCTGATCGTCACCCGGCCCGTCGAGCGCCTCAACGCCGAGCGCCGGCTTCGCAACTTCGACATCTTCGATGTCGCCCTCAATCACACAGCAATCGCGAACTAGGGAGAGAAACATGGACGCCATGGGGAGCCCGCGGCACGAAAAGATGCGCATCGCCGGCAAGCTGGTCGACAGCGACAAGCGGGTCGAGGTCTACAACCCGTACACCGGCGCCGTCGTCGGCACGGTGCCGCGCGCCAGCCGCAAGCAGATCGCCGATGCGTTCGCCGCCGCCAAGGCCTACAAGCCGACGCTGACGCGCTATGAACGCCAGCAGATCCTGATGCGGACCGCCGAGAAACTGGTCGAGCGCAAGGAAGAGATTTCCGACGTCATCACGGCGGAATGCGGCATCTCCAAGAAGGACAGCCTCTACGAAGTCGGCCGGGCCTTCGACGTGTTCCATCTCGCCGGTCAGCTCTGCATCAAGGACGACGGCGAGATTTTCTCCTGCGACCTGACGCCGCACGGCCAGAGGCGGAAGATCTTCACGCAGCGCGAGCCGCTGTTGGGCGTTATCAGCGCCATCACGCCGTTCAACCATCCGCTCAACATGGTGGCGCACAAAGTGGCGCCGTCCGTCGCCACCAACAACCGCATGGTCTGCAAGCCGACGGAACTGACGCCGATGACGGCGCTGCTGCTCGCCGACGTTCTCTATGACGCCGGTCTGCCGCCGGAGATGTTCTCGGTCGTCACCGGCCTGCCGGAAGACATTGGCGACGAGATGATTACCAACGAGCACATCGATCTGATCACCTTCACCGGTGGCGTGCCGGTCGGTAAGATGATCGCCGAGAAGGCCGGCTACCGCCGCACGGTGCTGGAGCTCGGCGGAAACTCGGCGCTGATCGTCATGGAGGACGCCGACCTCGCCAAGGCGGCCAAGATGGCCGTCGCCGGCGCCACCAAGAATTCCGGCCAGCGCTGCACCGCCGTGAAGCGCATCCTGGTCGTCGACAGCGTCGCCGACGAATTCGTGAAGCATGTCGTCGCCGAGGCGAAGAAGCTCAAGTACGGCGATCCGATGGACCCGGCGACCGATATCGGCACCGTCATCAACGAGAAGTCGGCGAAGATGTTCGAACGCCGCGTCATCGACGCCGTCGCCGCCGGCGCGGAACTTCTGCACGGCAACAACCGTGAGGGCGCGGTCTATCCGCCGACCGTCGTTGACAAGGTGCCGCGCGACGCCGAACTGGTGGTCGAGGAAACTTTCGGCCCGGCGATCCCGATCATCCGCGTCAAGGATATCGACGACGCAATCGCCGTTTCCAACGGCACCGCCTTCGGCCTGTCGGCGGGCGTCTGCACCAACCGGCTCGACTACATCACGCGGTTCATCAACGAACTGCACGAAGGCACCGTGAACATCTGGGAAGTGCCGGGCTACCGGATCGAAATGTCGCCCTTCGGCGGCATCAAGGACTCCGGCCTCGGCTACAAGGAAGGCGTCATCGAAGCCATGAAGAGCTTCACCAACGTCAAGACGTTCTCGCTGCCCTGGCAGTAAACGCCATACCCTCATCCTTCGAGACGGGCCTTTGGCCGTCCTCAGGATGAGGTTGAATTATAATCGCCTCATCCTGAGGAGCCAGCAGCTGCTGGCGTCTCGAAGGATGGGGCGATTGTCTTTTCAGCACTGGTCCTAGAGCGTATTGAGGATCGCCTTGACGGCGCCGGCCCAATCGCCGAAGCCCGGCTGGCGCACCAGGGTCATGCTTGGGTACCAGGGCGTCTTGTCCCCTTCCCGGCCCCAACGCCACTCGGCGACGTGCGGCAGCAGTAAGATGACCGGAAGGCCCAGCGCACCCGCCAGATGCGCCGGCGCCGAGTCGCAACTGATCACCAGATCGAGTTCCGCCATCAGCGCCGCGGTATCCGCGAAGTCCTTGAGCCTGTCCGTCGGATCGTTCAGCCGCGTGCCCGGGGGCAGCGCCGCGACGTCGGCGGCGCCGCCGTCCCGCTGCAACGATACGAAGACGCAATCTGGCCGCACCAGCAACGGCACGAACGGTAGCAGACCCGGAGAGCGGAGCGCGTCCCGCGGATGCTCCGGGTTGCCGCGCCAGGCGATGCCGATACGTTTTCCCTTCGGCAGTTGGATAGCGAAGTCGGCCCAGCGCCTTCGCGCCGCCGCCGGAACCTCGATATAGGGAACCTGGGCGGGGATATTCTCCACCGTCGTCCCGAACAGGCCCGGCAGGTCCAAGAGCGGCACGTGCAGATCGTGTTGCGGTGTCCGCCCGGGCGCGACGACGTCGGCGACGCCGGCCAGCCGCCGGGCGAGGTCCGCCAACAGCGGCGGGCATTCGAAGATCACCTTGGCGCCCTTCGCCGCCAGAAGCGGCAGATACCGCATGAACTGTATGGTGTCCCCGTAGCCCTGTTCGGCATGGACGAGGATGCGCTTGCCCGCGGGGTCGGCGCCGGTCCATTGCGGCTTCTTCCAGTCCCGGAGCAGCGGCCGGAAGCGCGCCGTCTTCCAGCGCCAGGCGTATTCCGGCCAGCCGGCGGCGAAATCCCCGACCGCCAGCAGCGCCATGGCCCGGTTGCGTCTGATTTCCGCGTTCTCGGGGTCCAACCGAAGCGCCCGTTCGTAGGTTTCCAGCGCGCCCGCCAGATCCCCCGTTTCCTGCTGGGCGACGGCGAGATTGCCGAGTACCTCCGCCTGTTCCGGACGGATCGCCAGGGCCTGCCGGTAGTGTCCGATGGCCGCCTCGAACGCCTGGGCGTCGCGAAGCAGGTTGCCGAGGTTGCAATGCGCCTCGACCAGCGTGGGGTCGAGGGCGATGGCGACGCCGTAGGACCGCCGGGCGGCCTCGGCGTCGCCTGATTCGTGCAAGGCGACACCGAGCGCCAGATGCGCCCCGGCGAGGCGTGGATTGATGGCGAGCGCGCGGCGGAAGCAGGCCACCGCCTCGGCGCTGTCCGGGCCGTGCAGTCCCTGGTGCGCCAGTCCGAGGTTCAGATGCGCCTCCGCCGATCCCGGGTCGAGTTCGAGCGCCAGATGGCCGCGCGCCCGGGCGGCATCGAAATCCCCCGTCGCCACCAACGCCGCCGCCAGGTCGGAATGCAGGACGGCGTTGTCGGAATCGAGCCGCAACGCGTCCCGGTAGGCCGCCACCGCCTCCGCGTCGCGGCCGGCCGCGCGCAGGATTCGGCCCAGGTTGGCGTGATAGAGCGCGACTTTGCCGTCGCAGGCGATGGCCGTCCGGATCATGTCAACGGCGCGGTCATTGTGGCCCTGCTGATGATGCACGAGCCCCATCAGATGGTTGGCGTCGGCATGCCCCGGCGCGACGGCGAGGATACGGGCATACAGCACCGCCGCCGCGACGAGATCGCCGGCCTGATGCTGTGCCGCTCCTTCGCGCAGGATCGCATTGAGATCGACTTCCATGACGTAGCGAGAATACATGACCGGGGGCCGCGCAAGAATATTTTGCGTCGTGCCGGGCGGCGGCGGCCGGTCCGCTAAGCATCGGCGCGAACACCGGAAATTAGGAAAACCGCCCCCCTGCCGAGGGCCATGACCCTTTTCCCGACCTCCACTGACGTATAACATTCCCTGGATTTCCGGGGGGTGCGTGGATTGCCCGCCGGCGCATGACAGCGGAGGAACCATGGACCCGAGAAAGGTCAAATCGATCGCCGACGCCCGCGCCATCGTCGAGAAGCGCGGTCTCGACTACGTCAAGGTCGGCGTCTTCGATATCGACGGCATCATGCGCGGCAAATACATGTCGAAGGAGAAGTTCTTCTCGTCCCTCGAGAAGGGATTCGGCTTCTGCGACGTCGTCGTCGGGTGGGACTCCTATGACCAGCTTTACGACAACGTGACGCTGACCGGCTGGCACACGGGCTATCCCGATGCCGCCGTGCGCCTGCTGCCGGAAAGCTGCCGCGAGATCGCCTGGGAAGACGGCATGCTGTTCTTCCTCGGCGAGTTCGCCGACAAGTACGAGGCGATCTGCCCGCGCGCCGTTCTCCGCCGCGTCATCGATCGCGCCGACGCCATGGGCTACAAGGTGCTGGCCGGTTTCGAGTTCGAGTTCTTCGTTTTCAAGGAGACGCCGGACAGCGTCCGCGAGAAGAACTACCGCAACCTGAAGCCGATCCAGCCGGGCTTCTTCGGTTATTCGGTTCTCCGCAATACGGTCGAAAGCGAGCTTTACCGCGACCTGCTCGACGGCTGCCAGCAGATGGACATGCCGCTGGAAGGCCTGCACGAGGAAACCGGCCCCGGCGTTCTGGAAGCCGCCATCACGGTCGATCAGGCGCTCGCCGCCGCCGACAAGGCGGCCCTGTTCAAGACCTTCACCAAGATCATGATGCAAAAGCGCGGCCTGATGGCGACCTTCATGGCGAAGTGGTCGCCCGACTGGCCCGGCCAGTCCGGCCACATCCACGTCTCGCTGGTCAAGAAGTCCGGCGGCAAGGGCGTCTTCTACGACGCCAAGGCGCCGGACAACATGAGCAAGCTGATGACGCAGTTCGTCGCCGGCCAACAGAAGCTGATGCCGGAATTCCTGGCGATGATCTCGCCGACGGTGAACAGCTACACGCGCCTCATCCCCGGCTTCTGGGCGCCGACCGACGCCACCTGGGCCGTCGACAACCGCACCACGGCGCTCCGCGTCGTGCCGGGTTCGGAAAAGTCGCAGCGCGTCGAATTCCGCGTCGCCGCCGCCGACTGCAACCCGTACCTGGCGCTCGCCGCCGCCGTCGCGTCGGGCCTGCACGGCATCGAAGCGGAACTGACGCCGGAACCGAAGGTCGAAGGCAACGCCTACGACAGGACGTTCCCGAAGAAGCTCGCCCTGCCCCGCACGCTCTGGGACGCGGCGCAGCGTTTCAAGGGATCGAAGGTGGCGCGCGACATGTTCGGCGACACCTTCGTCGACCACTACGCGGCGACCCGCGAGTGGGAAGAACGGCAATTCCGCCGCCACATCACCGATTGGGAAATGGAGCGGTACTTCGAGATCATCTGATCCCGGCCGGTACCGGAAGGCCATGAAACAATTCCGCATCGTTCTGTTCGTCCTGGCACTGGTCCTGCCCGTGTTCGCGGCAGCCACCGCGCAGCAGGAAACCTCTATCGTCGCCAAGGTGACGAAGATCGAAAAGGCGGCCATCGCCCTGCAGGACGCCCTGCCGCGTCCGCTCGCCGTCGGCAGCCAGATCCAGCTCGGCGACATTCTGTCGACCGGCAAGGGAGCGCGCCTGGAATTCGAGATGACCGACGGCACGAAGGTTCAGTTGGGCGAGCGCAGCCAGTTCGTGGTGCTGGAATTCGTCATGAACCAGAACGGCGGCAACGCCGTGATGCGGATGATCGAGGGCGCCTTCGCGGTTTCCAGCGGTAAGATGATGCAATTGGCCGACGCCAAGATGACGGTGCAGACGGAAGCGGCCACCATCGGCATCCGCGGTACGTCCTTCTGGGGCGGCACCCTCGACGGCGAGTTCGAGGTGGCGCTGCTGTCCGGCAAGGGTATCTACGTGGAAAACAAGGCCGGCCGGATCGAACTCGACAAGATCGGCGACGGCACGAAAATCCTCTCCCCCGACCAACCGCCGACGGCACCCAATGCCTGGCCGAAGGCCAAACTCGACCGCACGGCCGCCACGGTACGTTTCAGCAACTGACGGAACACACATGACCAGCACGTTTACCTGTCGCTCGCCGATTGACGGCGGCATCGTCTGCGAACGCCCGCACGCGTCCGAAGCCGACATCGACAAGGCCATCGCCGAGGCCGCTTCCGCCGCCAGGACCTGGCGCGAGACGCCGCTCGCCGAGCGAACCAGGGTCGTCGCCGCCGCCGTCGACTGGGTGATGGCGCACAAGCAGGACCTGGCCGCCGACATCACCCGCCAGATGGGTCGGCCGATCCGCTATACGCCCGGCGAAATCGGCGGCTTCGAGGAACGGTCGCGCTACATGATCGACATCGCGCCGGCCGCCCTCGCCGACGTCAAACTGCCGGCGAAGCCCGGCTTCGACCGCTACATCCGGCGGAGCCCGGTCGGCCCCGTGTTCGTCATCGCGCCCTGGAACTATCCTTGGCTGACGTCCGTGAACGCCATCGTACCGGCCTTGCTGGCCGGCAATCCGGTGATCCTCAAGCACTCGGCGCAGACGCCGCTGGTCGCGGAAGCCTACGGCAAGGCCTTCGAGGCCGCCGGACTGCCGAAGGGTGTGTTCCGCTATCTGCACCTGACGCACGACCAGACGTCGCGCATCATCGGCGCGCCGGAAATCCGCTTCGTCGCCTTCACCGGGTCCGTGCCCGGCGGCAAGGCCGTCGAACAGGCCGCCGCCGGCCGGTTCATCGGCCTCGGTCTCGAGCTCGGCGGCAAGGATCCGGGCTACGTGCGCGCCGACGCCGATCTCGACGGAGCCGTCGGCGGCCTGATCGACGGCGCGTTCTTCAACTCCGGCCAATCCTGCTGCGGCATCGAGCGCATCTACGTGCACAAGAGCCTGTTCGACGGCTTCGTCGAAAAGGCGGTGGCGCTCACCAACGAATACGTGCTCGGCGATCCGATGGATCAGGCGACGACGCTGGGACCGATGGTCCGCGCGTCGGCCGCCGATTTCGTCAGGAAGCAGATCGCCGACGCCGTCGCCGCCGGCGCGAAGACGTTGATCGACACAAAGGCCTTCAAGGCCGACAAGCCGGGCACGCCCTACATGGCGCCGCAGATCGTCGTCGGCGTCGATCATTCCATGGACCTGATGCTGGAGGAAAGCTTCGGCCCCGTCGTCGGCATCATGCCCGTCGCCGACGACGAAGAAGCGCTCAAGCTGATGAACGACAGCGCCTATGGCCTCACCGCCGCTGTCTACACCAAGGATGCCGACGCGGCGGCCCGGCTCGGCGAACGGTTGGATACGGGGACCGTGTTCATGAACCGCTGCGACTATCTGGACCCGGCGCTGGCGTGGACCGGCGTCAAGGATTCGGGCCGCGGCTGCACGCTTTCCTCACTCGGTTACGAGCAACTGACGCAACCCAAGTCGTTCCATCTCAAGACAGGAGCCTGAACGTCATGTCGTTCGAGACGTGGGTGAAATTCGCCCTCTTCTGGATCGCCGCCGCCGCATTTCCCGGCCCGAACGCCGCCTATTCGATGGCGCTCGGCTCGCGCCGCGGCGGGCAGGCCGCCATCGCGGCGGCCGCCGGATTCTCGTTCGCCGTCATCTGTTACGTCACGCTGGTCGGTTTCGGCCTGCTCGCCTTCATCGCCGCCAGCGCGGAAGCGTTCGAACTGCTGCGCTGGGTCGGCGTCGGCTACATGTTCTACCTCGCCTATCGCACCTGGCGCGCGCCGACCGATCCGGCCAAGCCGCCCAAGATCGACAACCGCGAAGCCGGCGGCATCTTCGTCAAGGCGGCGCTGATCTCGCTCACCAATCCGAAGTCGGCGCTGACTTATGTCCTGGTCTATCCGCTGTTCATGGACGGCGCCGAGGACCCGGTATTGCAACTGGCCATCCTGGGCGTCACGTCCACCGTCATCTCGTTCCTCAACTACACCGCTTACGGCCTCGTCGCCGGCCGGCTTGGCCGTCTGATCAAGAGCCACCGTCAGGCGCTCGTCCGTAATCGCATCTTCGCCACCATCTTCGCCGGCGCGGGCCTCGCCCTCGCTTGGGCGGAGCGCAAATAGGAAACAGAAATGTCCGACGAACTCTCGAAACTCGCCGCCAACTGGAACTATCCGACCGCCGTCCGCTTCGGCGTCGGCCGCATCAAGGAGCTTTCCAAGGCGTGCCGCAGCCTCGGCATGAAAAAGCCGCTGCTGGTCACCGACCCGGGCCTCAAGGGGCTGCCGATGATTTCCGACGCCATCGCCGCCAACGCGGCGGATGGCATGCCGACCGGACTGTTCGCCGAACTGCGCCCGAACCCGATCGGCGCCAACGTCGAGGACGGCATCCGCGTCTACCGTGAGGGCGGTTACGACGGCATCATCGCCTGGGGCGGCGGCAGCGCCATGGACACGGCCAAGGCGATCGCGCTGATGGTCGGCCAGAGCCGTTCCATATGGGACTTCGAGGACGTCGGCACCAACTGGAAGAACGCCGATCCGGACGGCATAGCCCCCGTCGTCGCCGTGCCGACCACGTCCGGCACCGGTTCGGAAGTCGGCCGGGCGTCCGTCATCACGCACGAGGCGACGCACACCAAGAAGATCATCTTCCATCCGAAGATGATGCCGGGCGTCGTGATCTGCGATCCGGAACTGGTGCAGGGCCTGCCCGCCAACATCACGGCGTGGACCGGCATGGACGCGCTGGCGCACTGCCTGGAAGCCTATTGCGCGCCGTTCTATCACCCGATGGCGGAAGGCGTCGCGGTCGAGGGCATGCGCCTCGTCAAGGAATGGCTGCCCACCGCCGTCGCCGACGGCAAGAACCTGGTCGCCCGCGCCCACATGATGTCCGCCGCCGCCATGGGCGCGACGGCGTTCCAGAAGGGCTTGGGCGCCATCCATTCGTTGTCGCATCCGGTCGGCGCCATCTTCGACACGCACCACGGGCTCACCAACGCCGTCTTCATGCCCTACGTGCTGGCGTTCAACCGGCGCGCCATCAACGACAAGATGTCGCGGCTCGCCAAGTACCTCGGCCTCAAGGGCCGCGCGACGACGGCGATCATCGACTGGTCGCTGGAGCTCCGCGAGCAGTTCAAGATTCCGCACACCTGCGCCGAACTCGGCGTCGACGGTTCGCGCCTCGACGAATTGGCGAAGATGGCGGCCGAGGATCCGACCGCCGGCGGCAACCCGGTCAAGGCCGGCACCCGGCAGATGCGCCGCATGTACGAAGCGGCTATGGTCGGGAAGGTCTGATCCGCCCGGCCGGGGTCGGATCGCCCGACGGGAGTAGCTGATGGCCTGGCTGGACGCGAAGCTGATCGAGACGGGGCTGGTCGCCTTCACCACGTTCTTCGCGGTGATCGGCCCCATCGACGTGGCGGCGATCTTTGCCGGACTGACGGCGCACATGTCGGCGCAGCTCCGCCGCCGCATGGCGATCAAGGGTGTGCTGATCGCCTCCTGTATCCTGCTTTTGTTCGCCTTCTTCGGAAAGGCGTTGCTCGGCTATCTGGGGATCACGCTGCCGGCTCTCAAGGCGGCGGGCGGAATCCTGCTGCTGCTCGTCGGCATCAACATGGTGCTGGCGCACCCGTCCGGCATCAGTTCGACGACGGCGGACGAAAACGCCGAAGCCGCGCAGCGGCCGGATATTTCCGTCTTTCCGCTGGCGACGCCGCTGATCGCCGGCGCCGGCACCATGGGCGCGGTGGTTCTGCTGATGGCGAACGCCGACCACGATCCGGCGCACATGGCGATGGTCATCACGGCGCTGCTCGCCGTGTTGGCGATCTGTCTCGGCTGCCTGCTGATGGCGACGCAGGTACAGAAGATCCTGGGCGTCACCGGGCTCAACGTCATTTCGCGCGTCATCGGCGTGTTGCTGACGGCGCTTGCCGTGCAGTTCATCTTCGACGGCATTCGCGGCAGTTCGCTGCTCGCCGGTCCCGGCTGAGCACTCCCGACGGACCTAAGCGGCGAGCACCGCCTTTTCCACCCAGTTCCTGATTTCCCGGCAGCGGATTTCGGCGTCCAGCACGTCGCTGTCGATGCCGAGTTGCCAGGCGAGGTCGCGCCGGCTCGGGTCCTGGTGCAGGGCGTCCAGCATGGCGACGTGCCGGTCGAGCGCGTCCCGGTCCTGGAAGAAACCCTGCGTCACTATGTCGTCGCCGTAGCGTTGATAGATGCGGGCGATGTGGTTGAGATCGAATTCCGGGTGATACTGCACGCCCCAGAAGCTGCCCGCACCCCAGCGGATCACCGCCGCCTGCACCGCCGAATGGGCGTTCGACGCCAGGATGACGGAGCCCGCCGGCAGATGCGTCACCTCGTCGTAGTGCACGCACGGACTGTCGAAGACGTCCGGCTTGTCGGCATAAAGGCCGTGTCCACGCCCCGCTGCCGTGAGCGACAGCTTGCGCGCGAAACCGACCTCGCGGCCGCGCGGGCTCTTGATGACCGTGCCGCCGGTCGCGGCGGCGGCCACCTGCAGGCCCCAGCAGCTTCCCAAGACCGGCATGCCGGCGTCGAGGGCGGCGCGCATCATGTCGATCTGGCGCGTCACCGCCGGCTCGCCGGAATAGATGTGCAGGCCGGAGCCCGAGAACACCAGCCCGTCGAAATCGCCGAGCGACGTCCCTTTCGGCAGATAGGCGTCGCCGTCGGCCGGCGAAACCGTGGTGATCTTGGCGTTCGGGAACATGCGGCGGATTTCGTTGGCGTAACGCTCGCCGTTCGCCTCGCCACCGCAGGCGCGCATGGCGTCGCTGCGGTCCTTGGTATTGCCTTCGGCGATCAGGATTTTCGGCGCCGCGTCCCGCGTCCGCATGATTTAAAACTCCTCGTGGCGACGGTCGGCGGATGGTGCCGCCGGCCCCTTGGCCGGTCAATACCCGTCAGGAATTTCCGGGCCGCGCAGCCGGGGCCGCCGCCCGGGCCGCCGCCAGATGCTTTTCCGCGACCTCGATCTGGCTCTTGTTCATGCCGGCGACGAGCCGCTGACGCGCCGCGAACGGGTCGAATTCCGCCCGGTAGGCCTTGACCCGGTCGGCCCGCTCCGCCGCCAGCGAATAGTAGACATAGGCCGCGATGGGATCGCGCTCGATCCCCCAGCCGGATTCGGTCATGGTGCCGAGGAGATATTGCGCCACCGGGTTCCCCTGCGCCGCCGCGACCCCGCAGTGGCTGAGCGCCCGGCTGAAATCCTGCGGCACGCCCTGGCCCCGGAAATAGAGCTCGGCCAGCCGGAAATGCGCGGTCGCGTCCTTGGAAAGGCGCGTCGCCAGACCGTACCACTCCGCCGCGCGGTGATAATCCCGTTTGACGCCGTCGCCGGCCTCGTACATCTCGCCGACCGCCACCTGCGCCGGCGGATACCCCTTGTCGGCGGCCTTGCGTAGCCAGCTCAATGCCTCGGCGGGATTGCGGAGCGGCTCCGGCGCTTTCCTGAGCAGATTCCCGAGCACCGTGAATTCGGCGTAATCGCCGGTCGCCGCCTTCGCGCGCGCCGCCTCGACCTGATGCTGATAGGCGAGCAGCGCCAGAGCCGCCGGATCCTGCTTCTTGTCGCCCAGGAAGACGTGCCCGGCCCAGGCCGCCAGCAAAAGCGGCGCCAGGGTGATCAACAGCAGGTTTCTGAGGCGCATTCATTTCTCCGCGCCGCCGGCTCGCGGCGCGGCGGGTGTCACTTCGGCCGGTTGTGGTCGTTCATGTCGACCCGGGCGCGGCCCCCAGCCGTGGATTCCGGCCGATCATAGCACGTCACACCACCCAAATCCCGGTAGCAGTAGATGTTTTGCCGGACCACCTTCTCGTCTTCGACGCAGTAGGTCATGCCCATCTCCTTGCGGACGGTCGAGCAATTCTTGCCGCTGCCGATCGAAAAGGCATGATCGAGGACGGTCTTGTCGGAACCGATGACAGTCACGGCCTCCAATTGCGCGACGGTCAATGGGTCGCAGGCGGCGAGGGCCATGCCCGAAAGGATCGCGGCGACCCGAAGAACGGCGGAAATACGCGGAATCATGGGGTATCGGCTCCCGGTAAGGACGCGTCATTCTGCCGCCGATCTGGTTAATACCCCGTTAACCGCCCCACCTGCCCGGAAATCGGCCGCCCGGCGCCGATTTCCGATGCTAAGATGCTGCGATTGTTTGCATTCCAGCGGTCGGGCCGATATGTTTCCCCGCCTTTTCCGGCAATGAAAATCGAGGACGGAGCTCTCCGTGGCCGAACAGAACGACGACGCACTGATCCGTGAAATCGAAGAGGATCTCCGCCACGAACAGGCGATGAAGCTGTGGAAGGCCTACGGCACGTATGTGATCGCCGTCGCCGTCACCATCGTCGTCGTCGTCGCCGGTTACCAGGGGTGGCGGGTCTGGGATCTGGACCGCCGCAACGCCTGGACGGCGCAGCTCGTCTCCGCCGACATCCTGATCGAGGGCGGCAAGACCGACGACGCCGTCGCCGCTCTGGCAAAACTGGAAGCCGACGGCAACGCCGGGTTCGCCCTGATCGCGCGCCTGAAGAAGGCCGGCCTGCTCGCCGAGCAGGGCCAGGCGGACGCCGCTGCGAAGTCGTTCCTGGCCATCGCCGGCGACAGCGGGGTCGAGCAAAGGTTCCGCGATCTCGCGACCATCCTCGGCACCGTTCACGAAATCAATGCCGGCGCCGCAGATCCGGCGACGGTGGAGGCCCGGCTGGCGCCCTACCGCGATCCGAAAAGCGCCTGGCGCCACTCGGCGCGGGAATTGACCGCCCTGATGGCGCTCAAGGCCGGCGACGTGGCCAAGGCCCGCGAGAACCTGCAGGCGATCACACTGGACGCGCAGTCGCCGGGCGGCATACGCTCAAGGGCGCAGGAACTGCTACAGGCGATCGGATCGTGAGCATTTCGAAACACCACGTCGCCCGCAGGATTTTCGCCGTCGTGGCGATCCTGATGCTGCTTGCGTCGTGCGACACGATCAAGAGCTGGGATCCGTTCGGCAAGAAGAAGAAGCCGCTGGAAGGTGATCGTATCGCCGTTCTCCTGAACGAACGGAGCCTCACCGCCGACGCCGGCGCCGCCGAGCGTGAGGTGCTGCTGCCCGCCCCCGATCCGAACCCAGATTGGCCCATGGCCGGCGGCTACGCCAACCACGCCATGCATCATATCGAGGTACGGGCGAACCTGCAGGAAGTGTGGAGCGCCGACATCGGTTCCGGCGCCGACAAGAAGGTCCGCTTCGTCGGGTCGCCGATCATCGCCGGAAACCGCGTCTACGCCATGGACACGGAAACCAACGTGTCCTCCTACGACCTGATCACCGGCAAGCGCTATTGGGAAGCCGGCTTGGAAGCCAGCGACGACGAAGGCCACGTCGGCGGCGGCATCGCCTACGAACAGGACCGGGTTTTCGTGGCCACCGGATTCGCCAAGGCCATCGCGCTCGACGCGAACACCGGCAAGGTCGTGTGGCAGCAGAAACTCGATGCGCCCATGCGCGCCGCGCCGACGGTCCGGGGCGGCATCGTCTTCTTCCTGACCGTCGACAACAAGCTGGTCGCCCTCGACGCCAGGAACGGTTCGACGCTTTGGACGCACAGCGGCGCCTCGGAATCGGCGAGCCTGCTGGGCGCCGCCAGCCCCGCCGTCGACAACGGCATCGTCGTCGTCCCGTACACCTCGGGCGAGCTGTTCGCCCTCCGCGCCGAGACCGGCAAGGTTTTGTGGCAGGAGAACCTGGTTTCGACGCGCCGCACCGACGTCGTCTCGTCGCTGGCGCAGATCAGGGGCCGGCCCGTCATCGACCGTGGCCGGGTCTTCGCCATCTCGCACGCCGGCATCATGGCCGCCATCGACCTGCGGACCGGCCGCCGCGTCTGGCAGCGTGACATCGGCGGCCAGGAAAGCCCGTGGGTCGCCGGCGACTACATCTACGCGCTGACGAACGACATGGAACTGATCTGCGTGTCGCGCGACGACGGGCAGGTGCTCTGGGTATCCGGCCTGCCGCGCTACGAGGACCCGAAGGACCGCGAGGACCCGATCATATGGACCGGCCCCATCCTCGTTTCCGACCGGCTCATCGTCGCCGGCTCGCAGGGACAGGCGCTGGCGTTGTCGCCCTATGACGGCCGTATCCTCGGCGCGGTCGAGATGCCGGACGGCGTGTCGGTGCCGCCCATCGTCGCCGCGGGCACCGTCGTCTTTCTCGCCAACGACGCGGAACTGGTCGCCTATCGGTGACGCCGGCGGCGCCCGGCGCCGCCGCCCCGGAGCGGGTACACGGACATGACCTTCACCCTCGCCGTCATCGGCCGCCCGAACGTCGGCAAGTCGACCCTCTTCAACCGGCTCGTCGGCAAGCGTCTCGCCATCGTCGAGGATACCCCCGGCGTCACGCGCGACCGGCGTGAGGGCGACGGAACGCTGGCCGATCTGGAGTTCCGCATCTTCGACACCGCCGGCCTGGAAGAGGCCTTCGACGACAGCCTCGAAGGGCGCATGCGCAAGCAGACCGAGCGCGCCGTGCTGGACGCCGACGTGGCGCTGCTGTTGATCGACGGCCGCGCCGGCGTGACGCCGACGGACGAGCATTTCGCCAACTGGCTCCGCACCCAGAACATTCCGGTCATCCTCGGCGTCAACAAATGCGAGGGCAGCCAGGGCGAGTCCGGCCGGCTTGACGCCTACCGGCTCGGGATCGGCGAGCCGATCGCGCTTTCCGCCGAGCACGGCGAGGGTCTCGGCGAGCTATACGACGCCCTCGTCCCGTTCGCCGAAGCCGCCAAGGCGCGCGCCGAGGCGGAAGCCGCCAAGATCGAGGCTGAGACCGGCGAATTCGTCGACAGCGGCGAGGAAACCGACGACGAGATCGTCGCCGACCGGCCCTTGCAACTGGCCATCGTCGGCCGGCCCAACGTCGGCAAGTCGACGCTGGTCAACCGGCTGCTCGGCGAGGACCGCATGCTGACCGGCCCCGAGGCCGGCATCACCCGCGACTCCATCGCCGTCGAGTGGACGTGGAAGGACAAGAAGGTCAAGCTGATCGACACGGCGGGCCTGCGGCGCCGGGCCCGCGTCGAGGAAAAGCTGGAGAACCTGTCCGTCGCCGACACCTTCCGTGCAATCCAGTACGCGCAGGTCGTGGTGCTCGTCCTCGACGCCAACCAGCCGTTCGAGAAGCAGGACCTGACCATCGCCCGCAAGGTGGTCGAGGAAGGCCGCGCGCTGGTCGTCGCCGTCAACAAATGGGACGACGTCGCCGACCGTGGAAACGCGCTGGCGACGATCCGCGACAAGCTGCAAACCTCCCTGCAACAGGTGCGCGGCGTGCCGGTCGTCACGCTTTCGGCGCTGACCGGCAAGGGCGTCGAGCGACTGATGCCGGCCGTCTTCGACATCTTCAAGGTCTGGAATTCCCGCGTGCCGACGGGCGCGCTCAACAGATGGCTGAGGGCCATGCTGGAGGCGCATCCGCCACCGATGGGTTCGCACGGCCGCCGGCTCACCATCCGCTATGCGACGCAGCCGAAGACCCGGCCGCCGACCTTCGCGCTGTTTTCCTCGACGGCGGGAAAGCTGCCGGAAAGCTATATCCGCTATCTGGCGAACGGGCTCCGCGACGACTTCGGCCTGGAAGGCATACCGATCCGCTTCGTCACGCGTTCGGGCAAGAACCCCTACGTCTGAGGCGTCCGGCGGGCTATAATGCCCGCACGGTCGATTTCGATCGGCCACGCGGGCAGGAGGCGGCCATCCAACTCACGGGCATCAATCACCTCGCTTTCATCACCCCGGACATGACCGGGACGATCCGCTTCTATCGCGATCTGCTGGGGATGGAGTTGCACGCCGGCATCGGTCACGACGGCTACCGGCATTACTTCTTCCGCTGCGGTAATACCCAGGTGGCGTTTTTCGAGTACGACGGCGCGTCGGTGATGGAGCCGAAGTTCCACGGCAGCCCGACCGGCCTACCGCTCGGCTTCGACCACGTGTCGTTCACCGTCGCGACCCGCGAGGAACTGTTCGCCTTCAAGGACAAGCTGGAAGCCGCCCGGATCGAGGTCACGGGCGCGGTCGATCACGGCACGCTGTGGTCGATCTATTTCTTCGATCCCAACAACATTCCGCTCGAGATCACCTGGGATTGCATGGAGGTCGTCGCGCCGCCCGCCATCGAGGACGACCAGCCGATGGCCGTCGCCGCCGAAGGCGCCGGCCCGCAACCGGGGCATTGGCCGGCGGTCACGGCCCCGACCCCGCCCTCGGAAATGGTCGCGCGGCCGGGTAACGGCCACGCCATGCGCGACTCGTTCCTGAAAGCCGGCATCGCCCGGCTCAAGGACGACTACGCGAAGATCGCGGACAAGTCCTAGCCGCCGCCGCGCTGAAAGGCGCGCTCGAACCGTCGCAACGCCTCTTCCCGATCGGCGTCCGAATATCCCTCGAACGTCAGCGTCACCGTGGTCGCCGGCATTTCGAGAAGCGCGATGCGGCGAACCCGTTCCGGGCCGAGCGCGATGCGGAGCGTGGTACCGGACGGATCGGCGAACACGAAACCGCCGTCGACGGCAGTGAAACCCGATGCCCCCAGCGCAAGCGGCAACAGGCGGCGAAAATCCGCGTGCGTAATGCCCATTTCCTTTTCGACGACGACGGCCGCCGTCATCCGCCGGCCACCGGCGGCCAGACGGCGAAATGATCGCCTTCCTCGAGCGCCGTGGCGGCGCGGTCGGCCGGGGCCACGTAGACGCCGTTCACAAGCACCATGTGGCACATCTTTTCCGGCAGTCCGAGACGGTGGATGGCGTCGGCCGGTGTCGCGGTATCTGGAAACTCGACGTCGCACTCGTTCTTCACCGCCCCCGCCGGCAGGTATTCGGCGAGCGAGGCGTACAGCTTGACGCGGACCCTCATGCGCGGGCGGCGGTCATTGCGAACAGGCGACGTAGGCTTCGGCGATCAATTGCGGATCGCCGATCAGCTTCTGCTTCCATTCGCCGAGCGGCACGCGGGTCTGGATCAGGCCCCGCAACACGCCGACGTGGTCGGTCCGCCCGAGGCTGAGCGCGCCGACCAACCGGTCGCCGTCGAATTCGAGGCGCATGTAGCGGAAATTCTCGCGGTCCACCGATTCCGCGTGGTCGCCACCGTCGATGCCGTCCCACTTGCCGAAACTGGCGGAGATCAAGCCGACGGTATCCAGCACGTTCATCTGCAGGCTGCCTTTGAAGGCGGCGTCGCGGCCGGTCATGTTCAGTCCGGCGATGCGGCCGTGATCGACCGCCGTCGGCTGCACCGCGTGCACCTGCCAGCCGCCGGTCGAGAAGTCCGGCCCCTGCGCGCAGTCGCCGGCGGCATAGATATCGGCGACCGACGAGCGCATGCGGTTGTCGACGATGATGCCGACGTCGGACTTGAGCCCGGCGCCCTCAAGGAAGCCGATGTTGGAACGCACGCCGGTCGCGACGACGACCAGATGCGCCGGAATGTCGGCGCCCTTGTCGAGCGACACGGTCAACGTGTCCTTCTTGTCCTTGCCGGCGGCGAGTTTCGTTACCTTCGTCGAGGTCAGGACGCGGACGCCCTTCTTCTCGCACCAGGCCTTGATCATGTTGCCGGCCGTCTCGTTCATCATGCGCGGCACCATGCGGTCCAGCGCTTCGACCACCGTCAGGTTGACGCCCCGCTCGGCGAGCGCCTCCAGAATGATGCAGCCGATGAAGCCGGCGCCCATCAGGACGACGTGCGAGCCCTTTTCCGCCAGCTTGGCGATGGCGCGCGCGTCCTCCAACGTCCAGCAGTGGTGCACGCCCGGCAGATCGAGCCCCTCGATCGGCGGCTTCACCGGATGGGCCCCGGTGGCGATCAGGAGCCTTTCATAAGCCTGCGACTTGCCGCCCGCCAGCTTGACCGTCTTGCCTTTCGGATCGACGCCTTCGACCCGCGCCTGCACGTACTTGATCCGCTTGGCGCCGTAATGATCGTCGTCCTTGCGGAGATAGGTTCCCGGCTCCTCGATCAGGCCGGTCAGCACGTAGGGGATCGCCATCCGCGAATAGGGCGGTTCCGGCTCGCCGCCGATCAACACGATTTCGCCGTTCGGGTCCTGGCCGCGGATCGTGTCCGCCGCCGTCACGCCGGCCGGTCCGGCGCCGATGATCACATAGGTCATGAGTTGAGTCCTCCCGGGGGACGCGCGGCGGGGCCTCGGTTCGACCGCGCCGCCGACATTGTTCCGCCGTCACGTGTTCGGGAGGGGCCGAAGCCCCTCCCTCGCCACGTCAGATTTGCAGGCGGCTCAGCGTCTCGTTGGTCGGCACGCCGTCCTTGGTCCAGCCCCGGAGCGAGTAGTACTCCGGCAGCATCTTGCCCAACTGGTTGGTCAGGCCCTTGGCCGGACCGGTCTTGGCCGCGTCCTTCAGGAGTCGCGCCGGCAGGTTGTCGTCCTTGGCCGTGAAGCCGGCGGCGTTGTTGAAGGTCCGCTCCAGGTTCCAGATGCGCTCGCCGACTTCCAGCAGCGTTTCCGCCGTCCACGAGCCCTCGCAGGCGGCGTCGACCTGCGGCGCCACGTCTTCGAGCGTCCATGCGAAGGACGTGAAGATGCAGAGCCCGGAAGAATCGAAGGCCGCCGTCGCGTCCTGGAACGCCTTGACGAGCCCCGCCTTGCCGTCGGAGGCGAGCGGATCGGTCTTCTCGGGAATGCCGAGGATTTCCGACGCCACCGTGTAGGAGCGGAGATGGCAGGCGCCGCGGTTAGAGGTCGCATAGGTCAGGCCCATGCCCTGGATGCCGCGGGAGTCGTAGGCCGGGAATTCCTGGCCCTTCACCGACATCGACAACTCCGGCTTGCCGTACTTGGCGCACAGCAGCTTGGAACCGAGGCCGATCTCGAGGCCGAAGCCCTCGCCCCGGCCGCAAAGCTCGGCCAGATCGGTCAACGCCTTGGCGCTGCCGAACTTCACCTCGATGCCGCCGGTTTCCTTGTCGGTGATGACGCCCGTTTCATAGAGCTCCATCGCCGCGCCGACCGTGGCGCCGAACGAGATCGGGTCGAAACCCTGCTCGTTGCAGATGAAGTTGGCGAACGTCAGCGCATCCAGATCGTCGACGCCGGTGGCGGCGCCGAGCGCCCAGGCGGCTTCGTATTCGAGGCCGCCGGACGCGATCTGATACTGTGGCCGCTCGGCGACCGTGTAGTGCGTGCGGTCGATGGTCGAGACCCGGCCGCAGCCGATGGTGCAGCCAAAGCAGGCGGCGTTGCGGACCAGATTCGGCTTGCCGTCCGACTTGCGCGGTTCCGCCATCGCTTCCGCCGAGATCGCATGCGCGCCCTCGAACTGAACGTCGCGGTGATTGCGGGTCGGCAACGCACCGGTTTCGTTGATGACGTTCATCAGGACCTGTGTGCCGAAGGCCGGCAGGCCCTGGCCGGTGACGGCGTTGCCGGCGAGCACCTTCTTGGCGGCGTTGGAGGCCTCGAAGAACCGCTTGAAGTCCTTCACCTGCACGCCCTTGGAGCCGCGGATGGCGACCGCCTTAAGGTTCTTCGACCCCATGACCGTGCCGACGCCCGACCGGCCGGCGGCGCGGTGGTAGTCGTTGACGACGCAGGCGAACTTGACGCCCTTCTCGCCGGAAACGCCGATCGAGGCGACGCGGATCATCTGATCCTGGTGCTTCGCCTTGATCCAGTCCTCGGTGTCCCAGACGGACGTACCCCAGATCTGGTCGCCGTCGAGAAGCTGCGCGTCGCCGTTGTCGATGAACAGATACACCGGCGTCTTAGACTTGCCCTCGACGATAATCATGTCGTAGCCGGCGTTCTTCATTTCGTTGCCGAAGAAACCGCCGGAGTTGGAGCACGCGATGGCGCCCGTCAGCGCGCCCTTGGTGATCACCGAATAGCGGCCCGCCGTCGAGGCGCAGGTGCCGGTCAGCGGACCGGTCGCCAGGATCAGCTTGTTCTCCGGCGACAATGGATCGACCTTCGGGTCCACTTCCTCGACGAAATACTTCGTCGCCAAGCCGCGCTGGCCGAGATACTTCATCGCCCAATCCATGTTGAGCGGCTCGTTCTTGCAGGTCCCCGCCGTCAGGTTGACGCGGAGAATGTTCTTAGCCCATGCCATGATGCTTCCTCCCCATCCCTAAGCGCTTGCTTGCTGGCCGGCGTCGGTCTTCGCCGCCCAGGCGCGCATTTTCTCGAGGCCGGTCCAGTTGGCGTCGACCCAGGTGATGGCGTCGGTCGGGCACGCCTTGGCGCACTCCGGATCGCCGCCGCAGAGATCGCACTTGATGACCTTACCGGTGTCGGCGTTGTAGTTCACCGTGCCGAACGGACAGGCGATGGTGCACACCTTGCAACCGACGCAGAGCGCGTTCGAGACGATCTTGGCGCCCGTCGCCTTGTCGAGGGTGATGGCATCGACCGGACAGGCGTGCATGCACCACGCCTCGTCGCACTGGGTGCAGGTGTAGGGAACAAATCGGCCCTTCTCGTGGAAATTGAATACCTTGATGCGTGATTTCGCCGGATTGAAGGCGCCCTCGTTGTCATAGGAGCAGGCGAGTTCGCACTGCAAGCAACCGGTGCATTTACCCGGATCGATGCTTAGAGATTTTTGCATTTTTGTCCTCCCAAGTGCTTAGCTGTCTGGCGCGAGAGTCCGCGGCGCGGCGCTTGCCGACATTTTCGAGCCGCCGAAAGTCTCGTTCGATCCGCATTCGGCCGGCGTGCCGCGAACGTTTTCCGTGCCGAAAACCTTAGCACCCGCTCCCGGCTTCACCAGAAGGATTTTTGGTGCTACAGCCTATACTTAGCAAATTTGTCTTGCCCCGTTCGGCTCGACCAGGGAAACAATGCAGCAATGAAGAACGAATTACCCGATTTCGACACTTTTCGCAGGTTGCCGCACGCGGTGACGCTGCTCGGCATGTCCGGCGTCGGCAAGACAATGCTCTCGACCTCGCTCAGACGCAGCGCCAACTGGTTCCATTTTTCCGCCGATTACCGCATCGGCACGGCGCACCTGGCCGAGCACATCCTGGACAACATCAAGTTCAAGATCATGCGGATGGACGATCCTTTCGTCGCGCAACTGCTGCGCAACGACTCGATCTACATCAACCACAACATCTCGGTCGACAATCTGGAGCCGGTTTCGACCTTCCTCGGCATGTACGGCGACCCGGCATTGGGCGGCCTCGACAAGGCGACGTTCGTCGAGCGCCAGGACCTCTACCGGCAGGCGGAAATCCATTCCATGGTCGACGTGCCCCGGTTCATGGACAAGGCGTGGCGCATCTATTCCTGCAAGGATTTCATCAACGACGCGTCGGGCAGCCTGTGCGAGATCGCGGAGATCGACAATCCCGCCGATCCGGTGGTGCGCGCGCTCCGGGAAACGACGCTGATCCTCTATATCCGGGCCTCGGCCGAGAACGAGGAGGCGCTGAAGCAGCGCGCGGAAACGGACCCGAAGCCGTTGTTCTACTACCCGGACTTCATCAAGCCGCGCCTCGCCAAGCAGCCGGACGACGGCGTCGGCGTCGATCCGAAGGCGTTTACCCGGTCGCTGTTCGGCCCGCTCCTGGAGGATCGCAAGCCGCGCTACGAAAAGTTCGCCGCCAACTACGGATTTTCGGTCGATGTCGACCGGCTGTTCGGGAACGGTGGCGCCGACAGCCCGGCGCCGGATTCCGACACCTTCCTGCGCACCTTGTACGAGGTCGTCGCCGACGGCGCCAAGGCCTCGCCCCTTGAACGTGACAACGCGAGCCGCTATGTCCAGGCCTGTCGCGCGCGGGCGGAGGCGCGCGGCATCGCCGCGTAAGGAGACCAGCGATGCCGATCAAGATTCCTTCCAAATTACCGGCACGCGCCATCCTCGAGCAGGAAGGCGTGCCGATCATCAAGGAAGAGGACGCGACGCGCCAGGACATCCGGCCGCTTCGGGTCGCCGTGCTCAACCTGATGCCGGAAAAGATCAAGACGGAGACACAGCTCGCCCGCGTCCTCGGCGCGACGCCGTTGCAGGTCGAGGTGACGCTGCTGTCGCTCTCCACGCACAAACCGAAGACGACGCCGGAACAGCATCTGCTCGACTTCTACCATCCCTGGAAGGACATCCGGGACCAGAAGTTCGACGGTCTGATCGTCACCGGCGCGCCGATCGAGCAGATGCCGTTCGAGGAGGTGCGCTACTGGCCGGAGCTTTGCGACATCTTCGATTGGTCGCTCACCAACGTCTACGGCACCTTCAATCTCTGCTGGGGTGCCCAGGCGGGCCTCTATCATTTCTATGGCATTCCGAAGTATCAATTGCCCCGGAAGGCGTTCGGCGTCTTCTGGCACAAGGTGCTGAACCCGGCGTCGCCGCTGATGCGCGGGCTCAACGACGCGATCCCGATCCCGGTGTCGCGCCACACGGAAAATCACCACGCCGATCTGGAGGCGTTTCCGCATCTGGAAATCCTGGCGGAATCGGACGACGTCGGCATGGCTCTCGTCCATGATCCGGTGCTGAACCACGTCAGCATGTTCAACCACCTGGAATACGACTCGACGACGCTCGGCGACGAATACCGCCGCGACGTCACCAAGGGATCGGCGATCCAGGTGCCGGCCAACTACTATCCGGATGACGATCCGTCGCGGCCGCCGGTCAACACCTGGCGCGCCAACGCGCACATCCTGTTCGGTAACTGGGTGAACATGATTTACCAGGGCACGCCGTTCGCGCTCGCCGACATCGGCAAGGACAAGCGCAAGCCGCCGAAGTCGAACGAAAGTGCGGCGTAATCCGACTCTCTCTCATCCTTCGAGACGCCGTCTGACGGCGGCTCCTCAGGATGAGGTTTTTTTCTGAAGCCCTCATCCTGAGGAGCCCGCCCAATTTCTTGGGCGGGCGTCTCGAAGGATGAAGACGACTTCTCAGAACCGCATGGCGACGGCGTGCTGCACGTTGGCGAGGCCCTTGATCGCCGCCATCAGGTCTTCCGGCGGCTGGCCGTCCACCTCGATCAGGGCGATGGCGTCGCCGCCGGCCTGGGCTCGGCCCAGGTTGAAGGTGGCGATGTTGACGCCGGAATCCCCCATCAGCGTGCCGAGCGCACCGATCAGCCCCGGCTTGTCGTTATTGGCGAGGTAGATCATGTTCGGCCCGAGCCGGGCGTCGATGTGGATGCCCTTGATCTCGACGATGCGCGGTTCGTCGTTGAAGAGCGTTCCCTTGATCGAGCGGGGCTGGTTTTCCGTCGTCACCGTCACCGTCACCAGCGTGTGGTAGTCGCCGGCGGTGTCCGACTTGGCCTCGCGGATCTTAATGTTCCGCTCCTCGGCGATGACCGGCGCGTTGACCATGTTGACGCCTTCCAAGAGCGGCCCGAGCAGTCCCTTGAGGACGATGGCGGTGAGCGGCTTGACGTTGAGCGACGCCGCGTCGCCTTCGTAGCAGATGTCGATCTCCTTGATCGCCGACTGCGTCGCCTGCCCGGCGAAGCCGCCGAGTTGTTCCGCCAGCACCATGTACGGTTTCAGGCGCGGTGCTTCCTCGGCCGTCACGGACGCCATGTTGAGGGCGTTGGTGACCGCGCCGGTCAGCAGATAGTCCGCCATCTGCTCGGCGACCTGCACCGCCACCTTCTCCTGCGCTTCCGTCGTCGAGGCGCCGAGATGCGGCGTCGCCACGACGTTCTCCATTCCGAACAGTGGGTTCGCCGTCGCCGGTTCCTCGGCGAACACGTCGAGCGCCGCGGCGGCGACGTGGCCGCTGTCGAGGGCCGCCTTCAGCGCCGCCTCGTCGACCAGACCGCCGCGCGCACAATTGACGATACGCACACCCTTCTTGGTCCGCGCCAGCGCCGCCGCGTCGACGATGTTCCGCGTGTGCTCGGTCAGGGGCGTATGCAGGCTGATGAAATCCGCCCGCTCGAAGAGGTCGTTCAATTCGACCTTCTCGACGCCCAACTGCGTCGCCCGCTCCTCGGAAAGATACGGATCGAAGGCGATGACCTTCATCTTCAGGCCCTGCGCCCGATCGGCGACGATGGAGCCGATGTTGCCGCAGCCGATGACGCCCAAGGTCTTGCCCATCAGCTCGACGCCCATGAAGCGGGACTTCTCCCACTTGCCGGCATGCGTCGACGCGTTCGCCGCCGGAATCTGGCGCGCCAGGGCCAGCATCAGCGAGATCGCGTGCTCCGCCGTGGTGATGGCGTTGCCGAAGGGCGTGTTCATGACGACGATGCCCTTCTGCGTCGCCACCGGCAGATCGACGTTGTCGACGCCGATGCCAGCCCGACCGATGACCTTGAGCCGGCCAGGGTTCTCCAGCACCTTCGGCGTCACCTTGGTCGCCGAGCGGATGGCGAGACCGTCGTAGTCGCCGATGATCCTGGCCAGTTCTTCCTTGTCGAGGCCGGTCTTCACGTCGACCTCGATACCGCGCGACGTGAAGACTTCGGCGGCGAACTTGCTCATCTTGTCGGAGATCAGAACCTTGACCATGGCTCAGCCCCCCGCCGCCGTCTTGGCTTCGGCGTAGGCCCAGTCGAGCCACGGGCAAAGCGCCTCGACGTCCGACGTTTCGATGGTGGCGCCGCACCAGATGCGCAGTCCTGGAGGGGCGTCGCGGTGCGCGCCGAGATCGAAAGCGACCCCTTCCTTATCGAGCAGCCCGGTCATCTTCTTGACGGTGGCGCGCTGCGCCGCGTCGTCCAGGCCCTTGAACCAGGGATCGACGATGACGAAACCCATGGACGTGGTCGAGCGGGCCTTCGGATCGGCGCAGATATTCTCGATCCACGGCGTCCGGTCGACCCAACCCTGCAACGCGGCGGCGTTACGGTCGACGCGCCCGATCAGGCCGTCGAGGCCGCCCACGTCCTCGCCCCAGCGGAGACCGTCGAGGGCATCCTCGACGCAGAGCAGCGATGGCGTGTTGATCGTCGAGCCCTCGAAGATTTCCTCGTTCAGCTTGTCCTTCTTCTTGAGCCGGAAGACCTTCGGCATCGGCCAGGCCGGATCGTAGCTCTCGATGCGCTCGACGGCGCGCGGGCTCAGCATCAGCATGCCGTGCGCCGCCTCGCCGCCCATCGCCTTCTGCCAGGACCAGGTGGCGACGTCGATCTTCGACCACGGAATGTCCATGGCGAAGGCCGCCGACGTGGCGTCGCAGATGGTGAGACCCTTGCGGTCGTCCGGAATCCAGTCGCCGTCGGGGACGCGCACGCCGCTGGTGGTGCCGTTCCAGGTGAAGATGACGTCGCGGTCGAAGTCGACCGTCGACAGGTCAGGCAACTCGCCGTAACCGACCTGCATCAGCTTGACATCCTTGATCTTGAGCTGCTTGGCGACGTCGCCGGCCCAGGTGGCGCCGAAGCTTTCCCACGCCAGCACCTCGACGGCGCGCGGGCCGATGATCGACCACAGCGCCATCTCGACGGCGCCGGTGTCGGACGCCGGCACGATGCCGAGGCGATAGCCCTCCGGGATGCGGAGCAGCCGCTTGCTGCGCTCGATGACTTCCTGCAGGCGGCCCTTGCCGATGGCGTGGCGGTGCGAGCGGCCGACGAAGGCGTCCTTCAGGACGTCGACGCTCCAACCGGGACGTTTGGCGCAGGGACCGGACGAAAAACGAGGGTTCGCCGGACGGATGCCCGGCTTCTGAATGGCGTTCATAATTGCTCCTTCCTCTCAGAAGGTCGCGCCTCGTTGGGGAGGCGTGGCCCACGGGTCTTTTATGCCCGCGCCCGGGTGCCGTCAATGCGCATGCTCGTCCCACTGGACAAGGTTCCGGCGAGCGCGTAGTCAAAATCCATGGGGATCCCACCGAAATCCGCCGACGGCAACGCCACTTCTCCGGGAAAGCCCGTCCGGGTCCTGCTGTGCGCGGACATCGACCTCGTGTCGCTGCCGGTCCGCGCCGCCATCGACCGGGCGCCGGACATTCAACTGGCGGCGGCCGCCGCCGACGGCGTCATGGCGGTCTCGACCCTCCGCCGTCAGGAGTTCGACGTCGCCGTCATCGACATCGGCGTCGGCGAGCGGGAAACCCTGACGACCCTCACCCGCATCCAGAAAGCCGACCCCGGCGTCCGCGTCGTGATGGTGGCCACCGTTTCGTTCGCCAACATCCGCACGTCGATGAAAGGCCTGATGGCCGGCGCTGCCGCCTTCGTACCGACACCGACGGCCCATTCCGCCTGGTCCAGCGAGGCGATCTTCCGCGACGAGTTCCTGCGTGTCGTCCGCGCCCTCGGCCAGCGCCGCGACGACCGGTCCGGCAAGCCGCTACCGGCACCGGCGCCGCGTCTGGACGAAACGCCGATCACGACACGGCCGGCCGGCCCGAAGCGGCCGAAGGCGCTCCTGATTGGAAGCTCGACCGGCGGTCCGCAGGCGGTTTCCGATGTCCTGACCGAAATCGGTCCGGGTTTCCCGGCGCCGATCCTCGTCACGCAGCACATGCCGCCCGTCTTTACCGGCGTCTTCGCGGCGAACCTCGCCCGCAAGACCGGCATCGCCGCGCAGGAAGCCGTCGACGGTTCGGACCTCCTGGCCGGGCATTTCTACGTCGCGCCGGGCAACAAGCATATGCGGCTTCGCCGTTTCGGCGCGCGCGTCACGGTCCAGTTGACGGACGAGCCGCCCGTCAACTATTGCCGGCCCGCCGTCGATCCCATGTTCGAAAGCGCCGCCGAGGCCTTCGACGGCCAAGTCCTCGCCGTCATTCTGACCGGCATGGGCCAGGACGGCATGGTCGGCGCCGGCAAGGTCGTCGACGCCGGCGGCACCGTATTCGCCCAGGACCAGGCGACGAGTGTCGTCTGGGGCATGCCCGGCGCCGCCGCCAAGGCCGGCGTCTGCCATGCCGTGCTGCCGCTGTCGGCGATCGCCCGGAAGATCAAGGAATTCTGGAAGAAGCCGTAGGCCCTAGTAGCCGAAGAAGAACGGCCCGATCAGTGTGTACGCGCCCCACATGACGAGCATGAGCGGCACGCCGGCGCGCACGTAATCGGAAAACCGGTAATGCCCCGGCCCCATGACCAGGAGATTGGTCTGATAGCCGATGGGCGACGCGAACGAACAGTTGGCGGCGAACACGATGGCGATGGCGAACGCCTCGACCGGGGCGCCGACCTTGACGGCAAGATCGACGGCGACCGGCGTGAACAGGACGGCGACGGCGTTATTGGAGATGATATTGGTCATCACCGCCGCGGCCAGGAACAGGATCGACGCGATGGCGGCGGGGCCGGCCCCATGCACCGCCGTGACCAGCGCGCCCGCCAGATAGGCCGCGCCACCGGTTTCGCGGAGCGCCACGCTCATGGCGAGGGCGGCGGCGATGGCCGTCGCGATCTTCGGATCGACGGCGCGGAACGCCTGACGGAGGTTGAGGACGCCGGTGCCGACCATGGCGACGGCACCGGCGAGCGCGCAGACGACGATCGGCAGCACGCCCGCTCCAGCCAGGGCGACGACGGCGACGAAGATAGCGCCGGCGCGCTTGGCGTGATCGAGGCTCGGCAGATCCTCGGCGGACGATTCGATCAGCACCACGTCGCGGTTGCCGCGTAGGTCGCGGATATTCTCGCGCGGCCCCTGCATCAACAGGACGTCGCCCACCTCCAGCCGGATTTCCGTGATGCGGGCGCGGAACATGCGGGCCCGGCGCTGGATGCCGAGCACGATGCAGCCGGTCTTGTAGCGGAATCCGGCCAGCCGCAGGTTCTGGCCGATCAGCCGTGACGCCGGCGCCACCATGGCTTCCGCCAGCACCTGATGGCCCTGCCGCCAGGGCGCGTCGTCCTCATCGTCCTCGTCCGTGTCCTCTGCGCCGTCGTCGAGCGAGGGATGAAACAGGTCCCGGTGTTCGGTGAGCGCGTCCTTCAACGCCTTGCGGGTGGCGGCGACCACCAGCACGTCGCCGGTCAGCACGTTCACGTCCTCGAAGGGCGGCAGGATGGCCCGCTCGCCCCGCTGGATCATGCGAACCGTGATGTCCGGCAGGATCTTGAAATGTCCGCCGGGCGCCGTCTGCCCGACCAGCTTCGAGCCGGCCTCGATTTCCAACTGCATCAGGAACTGCTTGCCGTCGCCGGCCAGCATGTTGTCGGCGAGGCCGGCCCTTTCGGGCAGGATGCGCGGCGCGATGAAGGAGACGTAGATCAGGCCGACGGCACAGAGCACGACACCGGGGCCGGTAAATTGGAAGAAGCCGAGCGGCGTCTCGCCGATCTCGATCAGCGCGGAATTGACCAGCAGGTTGGTGGATGACCCGATCAGCGTCGTCATGCCACCGAGAATGGCGGCATAGCTGAGCGGCATCATGACGCGGCAGGCGGAGACGCCGTAACGCGCCGCCACCGCCTGCATGATCGGGATGAAGATCACCACGACCGGCGTGTTGTTGAGGAACGCGCTGACGGCGGCGACGACGGCGAACGCCAGCAGCACCGTCGCAATCAGCGGCACCCGCCCCTTGGTCCGGGTGAGGAACCAGTCGGCGCCCCGGTCCAGGATACCGGTGCGGATGATGCCCTGCCCCATGACCAGGAGCGCCAGCACGCTGATCAACGCCGGGTTCGAGAAGCCGGCCAGAATGCGGTCCGGATTGAGCCCGGTGCCGCCGCCGGACGGGGGCACGGGGAAGAACTGGAAGAAAATCAGGATCGCCGATATGGCGCCGAGGGACGTCAGTTCCATCGGCCACTTCTCGAGCGCGTAGGCGGCGAGGGTCGCGCCGATGATCGCGAACGTGACCCACATCTGGAACTCGTCGCCGGCGAATGACGTCATGCGCCGATTATAAGGAAGCGATGGCGGGTCTGGCGAATCAAGCCGACGCCCGGCATAATCCCGCCATGAACCGCCGCATTCTCGTCCTCGCCGCCCTGGTCGCCGGTTTCGCCGGCATCGTCGGTCTCATCGCTACGTCCGGCACGGCCCCGAAGGCGGCCTTCGACATGACGGAAGCGCGGCTCCGCGTCCTGACGGACGGCGACGGCGTCGTCCTCGATCTGACGGAAATCGGCCGGCGCGAGCACACGCTTTCCAAGACCCCCTGCCAGGCGACCAGGAAGGTCCGCCTGGCCCGGAGCGGCGCCCTCGCCGTCGAGCAGACCTGCACGGACGAGCAGGCGAAGCGCCTTATCGACAACTCGGCCGGGACCTGGCACGTGACCGGCAATGCGCTTTGCCTCGACGTCGGCGCGTTGGACCGGGAAAGCGCCTGCTCGCGGGTCGAATACCGGGACGGGACGTTCGCGCTCCTCGACCGGCAACTGAACGTCCGTTGGACGATGACGGCGGAAAACCCGCGCTTCCAATCCTACAAGGATATGGTCGAGGCCCTCGCCGCCCACTGAACGCCGTCAGTTGGCGCCCTTGCCCCATCCGGCGAAGCCGCAGAGCGACGCGAAGAACTCGTTGTCGAGCAATTGGATTTCCATCGCATCCAGCGCGTAAGGCAGCGCGCCCAGGACGACCGCGCCGAAGACGATGGCGGGCGCGTGCCGGATACACCAGGCGGCGAACCGTTCGGTAAACGGCGCCGGGCGGTCATCGTATCCTGGGGCGTGCATGCGGCTCATGCGCGCATCATGCCGAAACGGCGGGGTGCGGGCAACAGGGCGGGAACTTCGTCGGAGATAACGCCGAAAAACCCGGTCAAAAAAATTTCGAAAAAAACGATTCCGTGTGACCTGCGTCACTTACCCCTTGCCGGGGTATGGCTATGTTGAAGGTGCTTCTAGTCTTCTCCCCGAAGACATCTCTCCCTGTCAAACTCGCCGGGCCCTTCGGGGCCCGGCTTTATATTTGCCGCTCGAGGAGGGTCGCCTCCGGTCAGCCCCTGCTGTCGGCGATGATCATGTCCGACGCCTTCTCGGCGATCATGATTGTCGGCGCGTTGGTGTTGCCGGAAACGATGGCCGGCATGACGGACGCATCGACAACGCGGAGGCCTTTCATGCCACGCACGCGCAGCCGTTCGTCGACAACGGCCATGGTGTCGCCGCCCATGCGGCAGGTGCTGGTCGGATGGTAGATGGTCTGCGAGATGCGCCGGGCGCTTTCCAGGATTTGCGCGTCGCTGCCGACGGCGGAACCGGGCACCACTTCGCGGACCACGAACGGCTTGAGGGACTTGGTCTCGAACAGACGGCGCGACACCTTCATCGAGGCGACGGCGGTTTCCTGGTCCCTCGGCGCCGACAGGTAGTTCGGTTGGATCGACGGATAGGCCGCCGGGTCCGGCGACTTGATGTGGATGCTGCCCCGGCTTTCCGGGCGAAGCTGGCAAACCGACGACGTGACGCCGGAGAACGGATGCATCTCGATCCCCGGCTTGTCGGCGCTCAACGGCTGGAAATGGAATTGGATGTCAGGCGTCGCCAGCTCCGGGCGGGTCTTGGCGAAGATGCCGACCTGGCTCGCCCCCATGCTCATGGGACCGGTGCGCTTCAGCACGTACTCGATACCCATCATGGTGCGGCGGATCGGATTGTTGATCTCGTCGTTGAGGGTCGCGACGTTGACTTCGTAGATCATGCGGATCTGCAGGTGGTCCTGCAGGTTTTCGCCGACGCCCTTGAGCTCGTGCACGACCGGGATGCCGAGCGAAGACAGAAGCCCACCGGGCCCGACGCCGGAAAGCTGCAGCATCTGCGGCGAGCCGATGGCGCCCGCCGACAGGATCACTTCGCCGCCCGGATTGAGCCGTGCTTCCGCCTCGCGTCCCTTCACGGAGTAGGCGAAACCGACAGCCGTCTTCGGCGCGTCGGCGGCGAACAGCACTCGGTGCCCGAGCGCGTGCGTGACGATCGTGAGGTTGGGCCGGTTCTCGGCCGGGCGGAGATAGCCGACCGCCGTCGACCAGCGCTTGCCCTTGTGCGCGGTCAACTGGAAGTACCCCGCCCCTTCCTGCTGCGCGCCGTTGAAATCGTTGGTGCGCGGAATGCCGAGTTCGCCGGCGGCCTCGATCAGCGCCTCGCAAACGTCGCGCTTCACGCGCATGTTGGAAACCTTGAGCGGTCCGCCGGCACCGTGGAAATCGTCGCCGCCGCGTTCCTGGTCCTCGGCGCGCTTGAAGTACGGCAGCACGTCGGCGAACGACCAGCCGGCGTTACCGAGCTGGCGCCAGTGGTCGTAATCCTCCGCCTGACCGCGGATATAGAGCAGGCCGTTGATGGAGCTCGATCCACCGAGTACCTTGCCGCGCGGCCAGTCGATACTGCGCCCGGCGAGCCCCGGGTCCGGGTCGGTCTTGTAGCACCAGTCGGTGTTTGGATTGTGCAGCGTCTTGAAGTATCCGACCGGCAGGTGAATCCACGGATTGGAATCGCGCCCGCCCGCTTCCAGCAGGAGCACGCGCTTCGCGGGGTCAGCGCTCAGCCGGTTGGCGAGCACGCATCCGGCAGAACCGGCCCCGACGATGATGAAATCGTAGTTTTCGGCCGTATCGACCATTTAAACCCCTGCCGCTCGTCGAATATCACAAATGAAACTATTCGTATCATAAATGGTACTGGTCTGAAACCATGGATTGGTGCCATACTGTTCCAGCAATGAGACGAACACAGGCTTTTTCCACAGTCTGAAAGAGAAATCATGGACGACGACAACAAGGGCTCGCGCTCCATCCGCGTTCTCGACGTGATCGAGGCGATCTGCCAACTGGACCGCCCCGCCACCATCGCCGACGTGGTCGCCGGTTCGGGCCTGCCGAAGGCGACGGTACATCGGCTCTGTAACCTCCTCGCCGAGGAAGGCTACATCCGCCGCGATGTCGAAAACCGGGGGTTCGAGATCGGCGCCCGTTTCGCGCGGCTGGCGATGAAGTCGCTCGGCAACGCCGGTGCGCGGGCGGAACGGCACGCGATCCTGGAATCGCTCGTGCACGACATCGGCGAGACCTGCAACCTCGCGATGCCGGACGCGACCTCGATGATCTATCTCGACCGCGTGGAATCGGAATGGCCGCTGCGCATTCAGTTGCCCGTCGGTTCTCGGGTGCCGCTGCACTGCACGGCGAGCGGCAAGCTGTTCCTGTCCAGCCTCGGCCCGGCCCGCCGCAAGAAGCTGTTGCAGAAGATGCCGTTGGATCGCCGCTCCGCCAACACCATCGTCGATATCGAGGAATTGGAAAGCCACATCCAGCAGATCGCCAAGGACGACGTCGGCACCGACGACGAGGAATTCATTCCGGGCATGGTGGCCGTCGCCGTGCCGGTGCGCGACGGGTCGGGCCGGCTGATCGCCACGCTGGCGTCGCACGGTCCGGTCGTCCGCATGTCCCTCGACCGTGCGCTGACCTGGGTGCCGCGCCTTAAGCGCGCCGCCCAGGAACTGTCGGCGACGTTGAGTTGACGCCGTGAGCGACGGCGACGACACGGAGACCCGCGCCCTCATCCTGACGCGTCTGCAAGAAGCCGGACTGCTGGCGGCCGGCGAGGCGCCGGTCCTGGAGCCGCTCACCGGCGGCGTCAGCTCCGACATCTGGCGGATCGATCTGAAATCCGGCCCCATCTGCGTCAAGCAGGCCCGGGAAAAGCTGAAAGTCGCCGCCGACTGGCGCGCGCCGGTGGCGCGGAACGCCTTCGAGGTCGCCTGGATGCAGGAGGCCGGGCGCATCGTCCCCGGCGCCGCGCCGGAAATCCTGCTGCACGATCCGGATGCCGGCCTGTTCGCCATGCCGTTCCTGGACCCGGCCAAATACAGGCTCTGGAAAGCGACGCTGCACGCGGGCGAAGCGGACACCTTCGTCGCCGGCGAGATCGGCATGCGGCTCGGCGCCATTCACGCCGCGACGGAGAACGACCCCCGCGTCATCGCCGCCTTCGCGACCGACGAAATCTTCCACGCCATCCGCATCGAGCCGTACCTGTTGGCGACGGCGGCGCGCCATCCGGACATCGGTCCGAAGATCGAGGCGTTGGCGGCCAGGACCGCGGCCACTCGCACCGCGCTGGTGCACGGCGACGTGAGCCCGAAGAACATCCTGGTCGGCCCGGAGGGGCCGGTCTTTCTGGATGCCGAATGCGCCTGGTACGGCGACCCGGCGTTCGATCTCGCCTTCTGTCTCAATCACCTGTTGCTCAAGTGTCTGTGGACGCCGGCCGCGTCCGCCGGGTTCCTGGATTGCTTCGGCGCCCTCACCGACGCCTACGCGGCGGCGACGGCGGGCATGGCTGACAAGGGAATCCTCGGCCGCGCTGCGAGCCTGCTGCCGGCCCTCTTCCTCGCCCGCGTCGACGGCAAGTCGCCGGTCGAGTACCTCACCGAAGACAGAGACAAGGACCGTGTCCGCGCCGCCGCAAGACCCCTGATCGAGACGCCGCCGGCGCACCCGGCCGAGGTTTGCCAAAGCTGGCGGGCTTCTTTAAGGAATGCCGGGCACAAGGTCTGAGGAAACATCCCCGTGGCGAAAACCAGCATCGAGAAAGTTCACGGCCGGCGCGTGTGGGACTCGCGCGGACGGCCGACCGTTGAAGTCGAAGTGACGCTCGCGGGCGGCGCCAGTGGCATCGCCATCGCGCCGGCCGGCGCGTCGCGCGGTTCCGGCGAAGCGGTCGATCTCAGGGACGGCGGCAAGCCCTATGGCGGCTGGGACGTGGCCGGCGCCGTGCGCGGCGTCGATCTGGAAATCCACGAAGTGCTGAAGGGCCAGGACGTGCGCGACCAGAAGCGCATCGACAAGTTCCTGATCGAGCTCGACGGCACCAAGAACAAAGGCCGCCTTGGTGGCAACGCGACCGTCGCGACCTCCATGGCCGTGGCGCACGCGGCGGCCGCGGCGGAAGGTGTGCCGCTCTGGCGCTATCTCCTCGGTGGCGATGCGACGCCGGTCATGCCGCTGCCGGAAATTCAGATCTTCGGCGGCGGCGCGCACGCGTCGAACCGGGTCGACCTGCAGGACTTCATGGTGACGGCCATCGGCGCCGACAGCTTCCGCCAATCCCTCGACTGGACGGCGGAAGTGTACCGCCACGCCGGGCTGATCATGGCGGACGCCGGCAAGCTCGCCGGCGTCGCCGACGAGGGCGGCTTCTGGCCGGATTTCGACAGCAATGAAGAGGCCATCGAAACGCTGACCCGCGCCATCGAGGCGGCGGGCCTGAAGCCCGGCGTCGACGTCGCCATCTCGCTCGACATCGCGGCCTCCGAATTCGGCAAGGACGGAAAGTATACGCTTGCCCGCGACGGCCGCACGCTGACCAGCGACGAGATGTGCGCCATGCTGGTGGACTGGGTCGAACGCTATCCGATCTGCGCCATCGAGGACCCGCTCGGCGAGGACGACCCGGAAGGCATGATCCGCTTCACTTGGGCCGTGCGCGACCGCTTGCAGGTGGTCGGTGACGATTTCCTCGTCACCAACGCGGAGCGGGTGCAGGCCGCCGCCAAGGACGGGGCGTGTAACGCGCTATTGGTGAAGCCGAACCAGGCCGGCACGCTGACCGAAGCCAAGGCCGCCGCCGACGCCGCGACCAAGGCGGGCTTCGGCCGCATCGTCTCGGCGCGCTCCGGCGAGACCGAGGACGTGACCATAGTGCATCTCGCCATCGGCTGGCAGGCGCCGCAGTTGAAGGTGGGCTCGTTCGCCCGCTCGGAACGCATGGCGAAATGGAACGAAGGGCTCAGGATCGCCGACCGGCTCAGCGGCGACGGCCCGCTGCCGCCGCGCGACGCCTTTCCCTGGCGGTAGCGATCCCGTCTTCCCCGCGCGTTGTTGACCTTCTCGTCATCCCCGCGCGCTATTTCATATATCGTCATCCCCGCGAAAGCGGGGACCCAGTCTTAACACCGCATGTTCTGGGTTCCCGCTTTCGCGGGAATGACGAACGGATGCGTGCGTGACCCGAAAGCAGGCCGCCGCCTACTCGTGCACGCGGGCCTGACCGCGCAGCCGGTCGACGAAGACGTCGATCAGGCGGCGCAGCACCTTGTCGTTGCCGGCGAGCCGGTCGAGCCGGCCGGCCAGGTCCTGACGCGTGATCACGGTCAGCTTGGTATTGTCGAGGACCCTGGCCGACGCCATGCGCGGCTGATCGTCGATCAGCGACATCTCGCCGACGATCTGGCCGGGGCCAAGCTTCGCCAGCACGCGCTCCTCGTTGCCGACCTTGCGGAAGATTTCGATGGCGCCCTCGGCGATCAGGAAGGCCTCGTCCGCCTTGTCGCCTTCCTCGAACAGCGTCTCGCCCTTCGCCACTTCGCGGCGTTCGACCTTGCTCGGCGTCGTCATGGCCGGTTCCTCCATCCGATAGACCATCGTCGTCCCGGCGTTGTCGTCGGCATCGGCGCCGCGTTTGACCAGCCGGTCGAGCGTACTTGAGAAAAGCTGCCGCCACTCCTGCGGCAGCGCGTCCGATTGCATCTTCTCGCGAAGCTCGTCGAGCACCGCCGTGACCTGATCGGGCGTCAGGTCGCGCGGCACGAGCGAGCTCAGCGACGTCAACTGCTGCACCAGGCGGCCCAACACGCCCAGGACCACCTGTTCGTTCTGCCGGCCGACCGGCGAGACGATCAGGTCCAGCAGATAGCCCAGCCGTACCGCCCGGTTCGGCAGCAGGCCCAGCACCTGGTCGACGGCGTCGGCGAGCGGCAGGTCCTCGCCGGAACCGAGCAGCATCCGGGCCCGCCCCGCCACCGCCTGCGCCATGCGCGGGCCGCCGACGATGCCGGCGTGGCTGATCATTTCGCGGAGCAGCCCCTTGAATGCGGTCTTGTCGGCCTCCGTTCCCTCCTTGGTGAGAGGGCGGTAGCCGCCGACGGAACGGGCGACGCGGCCGAGCAGCACGGACTTGGTCAGCGTCATCGGCCGGGTCGCCATCAGCGTATTGAAGTCGGCGATGCATGAGCGCGGATTGACGACCGTCGAGCGGCCCTGCGTCAGATGCACGATGGCGCGGAATGCGGCGACCGAATCGGCGAAGCCGCCGAAGAATTCGGTGATCGCCGTGTTGCCGTCGAGAACCTCGGCGGCGATCTCGTCCAGGTATTCGGCCAGCATGTCGTCCGGCGCGTCCTTCGCCAGTTCGACGACGAGTTTAAGTTTGTCGCTCCAATCGGCACGGCGGCGAAGCGCCTGCGCCAGGCCTCCCAGCAAGTAAAGCCGGCGCACCTCCGGATCCTGGGTCGGCGACTTGGCGGCGAGCCCGACAAGGCCGCCGTTGCCGAGGATGTTTTCGCGCTGCTTGTCCTCGCCGGCGACGCGTGCGTTCTCCTTCACCCGTTCGTAGGCGGTATAAAGCGCGTCGATGCGGACCTGCGGCTTCTCGCCGGTCTGCTTCGCCTGGATGGCGCCGACGCGCTGCATGGCGGGTGGGAACAGGCTGTCGTTCCGCTCCAGGAGCTTCAGTTGGCCGTAATCGAAGAACAGCTCCAGCGCCGTCATGCCGTTCCGATCCATGAGATTGCGGAGGATGCGGCCGGCCGCCTGACGCGACGGAAAGGCGTAGTAGTCGATGATCGCCGAGCAGACCGGCGCGTCCTCGATGGGGACGATGACCAGCGCCTTCTCGCCGATCTCGACCTTTTCCTCGAGGAGGATCTCCTCCTCGCCGGTGCGGCCGCTTTCCGAGACGACACGAACGCCGGAGAACCGCTTGTCGGCGATCAGCGCCTCGGCGCGCGAGATGGCTTCCGACCGCACGTCGTGGTGCGAGTCGATCAGCCAGCGGTCGTCCTCCATGATGAAGACGTCGTAGGTCTTCTGCGCGAAATTCAGCGCCACTGCCTTCCCCTTTCCCCCTTCTGGGTACTTATTGGGGAAAGTTAAACAGTTTGGCGACGGCGGAGTCTACCAGGGAATAGCGAAAATCCCGGCCGTTCACCCGAATTTCACGATGCGCCCGGAAAGCCGCCCTGCCTTGCGGAGCGTCGGCGCACCGTGCCAATGTCCCGCATCGAGTGTCGGGCAACGAATGCTCGGCTGGGACGAAGACGGCGGCGGGCGATAGATGGCTCGAAAGTTTCTGATCAATATTCTGCTGGTAGTCGGCATCGTCGTCGTTTGCGACGTCCTGCTGGCGCAGATCGGCAAGCGGGTCATTCACAACTGGGCCCGCGCGGTTTCCACCAAGGAATACCGCGTCTCGAACGACCTCTATCACCACGATTTGAAACCGAACATGAACTCGGTTTACGCCTTCGGCGACCTCACCAGCACGTTCGTCACCAACTCGCTCGGCTTTCGCGACTCGGTCATCCGCGACATCCCGAACAAGAGCTCGCGCTACCGCATCGTGCTGATGGGAGATTCGTATACCGAGGGCGCCGGGATCGAATATCCGGAAACCTTCGCCGGCCGCATCGACGCCGTGCTTAAGAAACAAGGCATCGAGATTCTCAACGCCGGGGTGGCGTCCTACGCGCCCTCCGTCTACCTGGTGAAGCTGCGAAACTTGATCGAAGACCGGTCGCTGCAAATGGACGAAGTCGTCCTGTTTCTCGATCTCTCCGACATCTGGGACGAAGGCAATTGCTACGGCCTGACCGCCGATGGGCGGGTCGAAAACAGTTGCGATTACAGCGACCGCCCGGTGAAGCGTTTCAAGAACTGGCTGTTCGACCAGTCGCTGATTTATCACCTCTACCGCACGCTCAAGAACCGCCGGACCGAGGAACAAAAACGCGGCGACCTCGGCCACATCGGCGCCGTGACCAACTGGTACAGGGCGAAGTGGACCGTGAGCGCCGACATGATGGATAAATTCGGCAAGAAGGGGCTGGAACAATCCCGCGCGCACCTGGACGATCCGCACCGGCTGCTGGACCGGCACGGCATCGCCCTAACGCTCGCGGTCTATCCCTGGCCCGATCAGATCGCCAACGGGGATTTGGACTCCATCCAGGTGCGCTATTGGCGCGATTGGGCGGCCAAGAACGGCGTGCAGTTCGTGAACCTGTTCCCGCCGTTCTTCAAAGGCGATCCCAAGGACGTCATTGAACGGGATTTCATCCGCTTCGATCCGCACTACAACGCGAACGGCCATGCCGTGGTGGCGGAGACCTTCCTGGCGACGTGGCGCCCGCCGCTGCCGGAACGGCTGAACCGCCCGGCCGGCGCCGCGCCGAAATAGGCGCCGTCGACCGCGCCTCGCCGTCGGTCAAGTATTTCAGGAAAATCGGTGGTGCGGACGGCGGGACTTGAACCCGCACGGGCTTACGCTCCGAGAGATTTTAAGTAATTGTGTCTATCTATTTATTTAATATATTTCAATAAGTTAGAGTTTATTTTTTTAAACTACACATGCATTACACACGAACTACACATGAAAACAGCCCATCGCGTGGGCGGGGTTACTGAAATATCTCACTGCGTTTGCTTGGCATAGTTTGCTTAGTTTGCTCATCAATTTTGCATTCTTTGATCCAAGTATTGCCGTACAACCGAGATAGTTCCGCATTTGAGAAATCACACCGAACAATCGAACATTTAGAAAAATTAAATGCAGAGTAAACCTTGATATTTTTAAATGTGCAGTCTGCAAAAATTACGTTATCGAATGCACAGTATTTTGCGTGTATGCCATTAAAATTGGTGGATTGGGATTCGAAAAGAAAACCTTTGAATTCATTAAAATGAGCCCCATAAAAATCAGAAAATGATATAGGGCTTTCTCTCAGCCGTACGTTTGTAAAACTAGCGCCTGAGAACTTGGCAGAAACTAAAGAACACCTCCGAAATTTCGTCCCAAAAAACTTAGCATGTGAGAAATCACATCGGTCAAAAATGCATTGAATAAACTCGATCCGCCCAATCTCACCGTTCGAAAAGTCAACGCCAGAAAAGTCGACATTTTTAATTACTAAATTGGCTCGAGAGAGCGAAAACAGAGCCTGTAGCGCTTTTCCCGCGTAAAATAGTTCTTGAGGGACAACAGGTACACTGTGTCTATCTATAATTTTTTGTTTTATTTTTTTCTGTCGTTTAAAGGTGGTTTGCAGGTAATCAGTAATTGCTACTGTAATTGATTCACGTTCGGCCGCATGTTCTCGCGCAATTCGCTCAAGCGTCCATAGCGCTCCAATTCTAACGCCGAGTGATTCCGACTCTAATCCTGTAATCGCTTCTTTTAATTGAGATATTATGTGGCCTTGAGTTGCGATATGGGCTTGCTTCATCGCCGCAGTAGAAGACCGGTTTGCAACGTAGACGCGCCAAACCGCAATAATCCCGCCGATAATTGTTGCGATGATTATAAAAAGCCGTTTTACGTCCTCTGGCTTAGGTCATGTACCCATAAAAGGGATTCACAAC
>JAYOFL010000020.1:0-14766 GCA_038117205.1 Rhodospirillales bacterium
GCGAGGCCTCGACGACCCCGGTGCCGGTGCCGGCGCGGCCCGGCGGCGGCAGCGCCGGCTGCGACGCGCCCTTGGAAATCTCGGGCATGCCGGTCAACAGATCGTCGATCTTCGGGACCGCCAGCGGCTCGCTCGGGTCGGGCGGCGCCGGCCCGTCGGGGAGCTTCGCCGTCGTCCGGGCCGGCCGTTTCGGCTGTTGTGGCGACGGGGGCGGCGCGGGCATCACCTCGGGAACGCCCGGAAGGGCGTCGCCGAGGCTGACCGGCGGCAGGATGTCCGTGGGGGCCGGGGCCTGTTGCATACCTTGTTGCGGCGACGGCCGGGGTGGGGCCATGCCCGTCTCCACGCTCGGCGCCGGGCCCGGTGGCGGCGAGACTTGCGGCGCCATGCCGGGCATCTGCACCGGTGGGACGACCGGCGCTTCCGGTAGCCCGAAGGCGTTTTCCTTCGGCTTGTCGCCGACCATGCCCTGCAGCCGGTCGACCATGCGCCCGACGGAGTTGTCGCTTTCCGGCTCCTTCGGCGGGGTGCGGAAGCGGTCGGCCGGATGCATGCGCTTCGGCTGTGCCTCGGCCGCCTCCTTCGGCTTTTCCTCGCTGCCGCCGAAGAGACCGCCGAGGGTCACGACGCTTTTCACACCACCGAGCAGGCTGTCCAGAATGCCGCCAGAGCCCCCGGTTTCCTTGGGCTTTTCCGGTTCCGCCATGGCTTGCGGTGTCGATTTGGCGTCCGGCATGGGGGGCGGTGCTTCCGCCATCTTCTGCATCGGCTTTTCCGGCGCTTCCGGCTCGGCCGGCTTTGCGGCCGGCATGGGGGTGGGGGACGGAGCGGGCTTCGCTTCCGGTTTGGGTTCGGGCGCCTTCGCCGTCTTGACCGGGGCCGGGGCGGGCTTCTTCGCCGGGGCCGGCGGCGGCGCGGGTTTCGCCGGCGGTTCCACGTCGGCGACGCGGGGCCGCTGCTTGCCGATGGCCTCGCGGCCGAGGTCGGTGACGCGCGGCTTCTGGCGCGCCGCCTTGCCGTTGGCGGTGCGTGCCGCCAGGAGGGCGTGCGCGATCCGGAAATGGCCGAGGTCGACGGCGACGTCGGCCGGCGTCATGCCGGCGGCGTTCTTGGCGCCGAGATCGGCGCCGGCGGCGACGCTCTGGCCATCGCCTTGTCGAGATCGTTGATCTCGACCGCGGAAAACAGCGCCCGAGTCGCGTCGTCGAGGTTCTGACCGCGCGCTTCGGTGGTCCGGATAAACGCCGCGAGACACAGCGCCACGAGCGTCGCCGCCGCCCATGGGCGCCTTAAAAGTTTGTTAATAATCAGACGTTTGGCGCAACCGTTCCGCATTCCAACGATGCCCAGACACCCCAAATTGCCAGACGGTCAAAGGACGGTTTTCCGGCTGTTTCCAGCGGGTTCCGTCCCCATCCGATTCCCGTCGAACGATACACGTAAACGCGCCGCCAAGACATACCGGAACGGTGAAAAACCACATGATTTCGTGGTTTTAACGCTCGGGCGTCGGCAGATGTTGGGGTGGCCGGGGACCCGTTAACGACCCTCGCCGGCACCCGTATCCGCCGTTCGAAGCGGGAGAATGTCCGGTCAATGCGGCCTCAATGAGGCGGGGGTTACTCCGCCGCGAGGGTCGTCGCCCGCGCCAGCCAGGCGTCGAAGTCGGCCAGCGCCCGGGCGGACAGCGCCCGCTTGCGGTCGGCGCCGCGCGGCCGCTGCTTTTTCGGCAGGTGGTCCGTGTCGAGGGGCGGAAACAGCCCGAAATTCACGTTCATGGGTTGGAAGGTCTCGGCGTCGGCTCCGCCGGTCACGTGCGCCAGGATGGCGCCCAAGGCTGTCGTCCCCGGCGGCGGCAGGATGTCCGCGCCGATCCGCTCGGCGGCGGCGAAGCGGCCCGCCAGCAGGCCGACGGCGGCGCTTTCCACGTAGCCCTCGCAGCCGGTGATCTGGCCGGCGAAGCGGAGCCTCGGCATCGCCTTCATGCGCAGCCGGCCGTCCAGGAGCTTCGGCGAGTTGATGAAGGTGTTGCGGTGAATGCCGCCGAAACGGGCGAATTCGGCGTTCTCGAGCCCCGGAATGGTGCGGAAGATGCGTTTCTGCTCGCCGTAGGTCAGCTTGGTCTGGAAGCCGACCATGTTGAAGAGCGTGCCGAGCTTGTTGTCCTGGCGGAGCTGGACGATGGCGAACGGCTTCTTGTCCGGATTGTTGGGGTCCGTCAGGCCGACCGGCTTCATGGGGCCGAACGCCAGCGTGCGCGGGCCGCGTTCCGCCATCACCTCGATGGGCAGGCAGCCCTCGAAATAGGGCGTGTCCTTTTCCCAGTCCTTGAAGGTCGTCTTCTCGCCCTCGACCAGGGCGGCGACGAAGGCGAAGTACTGCGCCTCGGTCATCGGACAGTTGATGTAATCCTTGCCGTCGCCGCCGGGCCCCGGCTTGTCGTAGCGCGACTGGAACCAGGCGACGTCGAAGTCGATGCTTTCCCGATGCACGATCGGTGCGATGGCGTCGAAGAAGGCGAGCTCCTGCTCGCCGCCGAGCGCGCGCACGGCGTCGGCCAGGGCCGGCGAGGTGAGGGGGCCGGTGGCGACGATGACGCTGTCCCAATCCTCGGGTGGCAGGCCGGCCACTTCGCCGCGCGCGATCTCGATCAGCGGATGCGCGGCGATTTCCGCCTCGACGGCGGCGCTGAAGCCGTCCCGGTCGACGGCGAGCGCGGCACCCGCCGGCACGCGGTGCCTGTCGGCGGCGGAGAGAATCAGCGAGCCGGCGCGGCGCATTTCCTCGTGCAGCAGGCCGACGGCGTTGGTTTCCCGGTCGTCGGAACGGAAGGAATTGGAGCAGACGAGTTCCGCCAGCCCGGCGGTCTGGTGCGCGTCCGTCGTTCGGATCGGACGCATCTCGTGCAGGACGACCGGCACGCCGGCCTTGGCGATCTGCCACGCCGCTTCCGAGCCGGCGAGACCGCCGCCGATCACGTGAATGGGTTTCAGGGTCATGACACCGTTTCCGCCGGCAGCGCCGGCCGGGATTGCTCCAAATGCGATTTTGTCTTTTTCCGGCAACATGGTAGTGACGGCGAACACAGACTGCAACGACGCGAAGATGTAAGATGATCGTCATGCGCCGGAACGGCTTCCGGCGTCCTTTCCTGGGAATGCGGACCACATGGCGGACACGAAGGACAAGAAGGAAGGGACCGGCTGGAAGAAGCTGTCGCAGCAGGAGCTCGATGAGATCGTCCGCGTGCACGAGGATTTCGTGAACGGTGTGCGCGGCGGCGAGCGGGCCAAGCTCGGCATGTACGACCTGTCGTACCTCGATTTCGGCGGCCGCGATCTGACGCGGGCCGATTTCGTCGGCGCCCTGCTGTGTCACTGCGATTTCACCGAGGCGAACCTGACGGAGGCCAATCTGTTCGCCGCCGACCTGCGTCATTCGGCGATGGTGCGTTCGATCCTGGACCGGGCCGACATGCGCGGCGCGTACCTGTCGGGCTCGAACCTCACCCTGGCGTCGCTGGTCGACGCCGACATGCGCGACGGCGTTCTGTTGCGGTCCGGCGAGAAGGGCGAGCTCACGCGGCTCAATCCGAACGACGCCACGCCCGGCATGGAAAAGGCCAAGGTGCGCGGTGCCGACATGAGTGGCGCCAAGGTGTCCGACAGCATCGTCGTGCAGACGGACTTGAGCGACTGCAACCTCAAGAACGCCAAGTTCATCCGCGCCAACCTGTCGCTCTCGAACCTGACCGGCTGCAACCTGGAAAACACCGATTTCACCGACGCCAACTTGTCCGGCGCCATCTTTCACGGCGCCATCTTCACGGCGACGACGTTGGACGGCGCCGACCTGACGGGCGCCGATCTGATCGGCGCCATGTTCGACAACGTCGATTTCTCGAAGGTCGATCTGTCGGCGGCCAAGATGGCCGAGACGCTGGAGAAGGTCGACATCTCGCTCAAGGACATGATCCTGGAGCACGGCAAGTGGGTGACGAGCAACGGCAAGGACGGCCGCCGCGCCGCCTTCTCGAAGGTGGATCTCACCAACGCCATGTTGGGCGGCGTCAATCTGTCGGCGGCGGACTTCTCGCTCGCCGTCATGCGCGGCGCCGATCTCTCCAAGGCCGAGTGCCTGATGGCGGACTTTTCCTATTGCGACCTGCGCGGCGCGGTGTTCGCGCGGGCCGACTTGCGCGGCTGCAAGTTCGTCCGCGCCAACCTGTCCGGCGCCAACATGATCGCGGTCGATCTCAGCGACGTTCTCATTTCGTCGCGCGCCGGCGGCGGCGCCTGGCGCTCGAACCAGGAGAACTGCCGCTTCCGGGGCGCGCTCCTGAACGGCGCGATCCTCAGGAACGCCGACTTCACGGGCTGCGATTTCACGGACGCCGATCTTCGCGACGCCGACTTCGCGGGCTCGTTCCTGACCGACGCGATCTTCACCGGCGCCGATCTGCGCGGCGCCAACCTGGAAAACGCCGACAAGCGCGGCGCCGTCGGTCTGCCGAAAGCGGGCGACGACGAGGCGAAGGAACCGGCCTAGAGCCTGAGCGCCTTCGCCAGCCGCCGGATGTAGAAATCTTCCGTGTGGCTGATCGGGCTGGCGAACGGGATAATGCTTTCCTTGTGGGCGCGGGCGACGACGCTCGCCACTTCCATCACGAAGCTCTTGTAGGAGGCCGCCTGTTTCGGCGGCAAGCGTTCGTCCACCAACCGTCCTGCGTCCTTGACGCGGGCAATGGCCTTTTCCATCGGCTTGTCGGCGCTGAGCGCGTGCGCGACCTTGTCGCAGAGGTCGCGGAACCGCTCGATCTCGGCATCGGCGGTGTCTTCCGGAATGGCGGCGATCAAGGGCGAGCGCCGCTGCCGGCCGCCGGCCTGCCGGATGAAGTCGGCGAACGCGGCGAACTCCTTGCCTTCGGAAAGGCGGCTGTAGTCGACGGCCGAGATCAGCGCCGCGGCGAGGATGGGAAGCTCCCGGAGCTCGGCCCATTCCTCGTCGCTGAACTGATCGCGCCCGTCCATCCGTACCTCAAATGCCCATCAAATCCCGAGGGCGCGTTGCAGTTGACGGAGGAAGAATTCTTCCTTCTTGCTGATCTTGGCGCCGAGGAAAAAGAATCCCTCCTTGGAGGCGCTGGCCACTTCCGTGGCCGCGTCCATGACGAATTTCTTGTACTCCTTGGCTTGCTTCTTCTCGACCTTGGCGTCGATCAGGTCGGCGCTGTCGCTGACCATCTGCACCCGGTCCTCGAGCGGGGACTCGTGCGATTCCGTCGCGCCGACGGCGTTGAAGAGCGCCTCGAACTCCTCGGTGTTGTCCTGCTCGATGCTGTCGATGACCGCCTGGATAAGCTCGTTCTTTCTGTACCGCTTGCGCAACTTGACCATCGAATTGTTGAACGCGTCGATTTCCTCGTCCTCCGACTCACGCTCCTCTCCGACGTCGTCGCAGGCCGAGATGATGGCCGCGGCGATGATCGGCGCCGAGGCAATGCGCTTCCAGTCTTCGGGATAGAAATCCTCCTTCGTCGCCATGTTCGTCCGCTCCTTTTTCGATCGTTGATTGGCGAAGTTCCCCCACGGAGCATTGGTCCAAGGCGAATGTTACACGCAACCGTAGAAATGAAACGAGCAAAAGTTGACCCGGCACGCCGCTTTGTGTGACCCTTAACGGGCCGAACAGCTCGAAGGAGATGCGCCATGCGCCCGATCACGAGGTTCGTCCAGTTCGCCAGCCTAGCCGTTGCCGTGTCGTTTGCCGCTGGCGAGGCCGCGGCCGCGCCGCAAATTCTCGGCGTCGCCTCGGCGGAAGATCCCATTCCCCTGCAATGCCGGGATGGCGTCTGCGCCGCCGACGTCACCACCTTCTGCATGCAGCCGCACCGGGACGTGCCGACGCCGAGCACGGCCTACAGCCCGGCCGGCGGCGATTTCCAGATCGTTCTCGAGGACGCCGCCGGCAAGCGGCACCGCCGCGCCGCCGCCGAGGTCCGTGTGACGCAGGTGCGCGGCTACACAGCCGCGACATTGGCGATCGCCGAGGACGCCTTCGCCGCCGCCGGCCTGCGCCCGGTCGCCGTCGCCGTGCCGAGGCGTGCCGTGCTGGTGCCCGACGCCGTCGCCGGCGATCCGGATCCGATCCGCGCCGACGAAGTGGCGAGCGCACTTTCCGTCCTCAAGCCGTTGGCGGAAGGCGTCTTCGCCGAGCATATCGAGACCCTGCAGGCGACGACGTTGATCAACCGGCTCGTCAACGCCGCGCCGGCCAAGGGCCGCATGGCGTCGACGGATCGGGACGGACTGTGGGATAGAGCCATCGGCGACGACCCGAAGGGCGCCGGTCCGGCCGGAGAGCGGGCCAGGGACGTCCTCGGGTTCTGCCAGCAGCGGACGGGCGCCGGCGCCTTTTTCAGCGTTCGGCGTTGCCTTGAGAACCGTCTCGACGGCATGATCATGGACATCAACAACTCCTACTGGAAGGCGTTGCAGCCGGGTTCGTGACGGCGCCGCCCGCGGAGGCCGAATGACCGAAACCCTGAACACCCTCGACGAACTGGCGTCGCGCGTCCCGGACGGGGCGTTCGTCGCGTTGCCGCCGGAGTACAGCTTCGTGCCGATGGCGCTGGTGCGCGCGATCATCCGCCGCGGCGCCAAGGATCTCAGCCTGCTGACGGTGCCGATCGGCGGCATGGCGGCGGACATGCTGATCGGCGCCGGCTGCGTCAGGCGCGTCGAGTGCGCCGCCGTCACGCTGGGCGAGGAAGGGTTGGCGCCGCGCTTCGTCGCCGCCGTGCAGTCGGGCGCCATCGAGATCGTCGATTCGACGTGCCCGGCCGTGCACACGGCGTTGCAGGCGGCGGAGAAGGGCGTGCCGTTCATGCCCTTGGGCGGCCTGATCGGTTCCGACATCGTCGAGAAGCGCGACGACTGGAAGGTCGTCGACGATCCGCTCGGACAAGGGAACGGCCGCATCGTCCTCATTCCGGCCATTCGTCCAGATGTGGCGCTGATCCATTCGCCGCTCGCGGATCGGGACGGCAACATCTGGGTCGGCCGCCGGCGCGAGCTCGCGACCATCGCGCACGCCGCCAAGACGCTGCTCGTCACCGTCGAACGGGTGCAGGACGAAAGCCTGCTGGCGAGCGAGGCGACGGCGGCGGGAACCATGCCGGGGCTCTACGTCTCGGCGCTGGCGGAAGCGCCGATGGGGGCGAAGCCGCTCGGCCTCGTCGAGACCTACGGCCCCGATCTGGCGGAGATCGCCGCTTATGCCCGCGAGGCCCGGAGCGAGGAAGGCTTCCGCGCCTACATGCAGCGTGCCGTATTCGACGGCGCGCAGGCGGCCGCTGAATGAGCGCGCCCTATTCGAAAGAGGAGTTCCTGATCACCGCCGTGGCCAGGCTCCTGGAAACGCCGGACGTGCGCCACGTCGCCGTCGGCGCCGCGTCGCCGGTGCCGGGCGCGGCGGCGCTCCTGGTCCGCAAGCTCAAGGGCGGCACGCCGCGCGTTTCCCTGATTCACGGCAAGGCCACCAACCCGTTCACCGACGGTGGCCGGGAAATCTTCGATTGCGCCGGGCAGGGGCGGGTCGACGTGTTCTTCTTGGGCGGCGTGCAGATCGACGGCGAGGCCAACATCAACCTCGTCGGCACCGGCGGCTATCCGCAGTCCGAACGGCGGTTCTCGGGATCGTTCGGTTCCGCCTTCATGTACTTCGTCGTGCCGAAGGTGATCCTGTTCCGGCCCGAGCACACGCGCCGAGTCTTCGTGCCGAAGGTCGATTTCATCAGCGCGCCCGGCGTCAGCGATCCCGACGTGCACCGGCCCGGCGGCCCGAAATTCCTGGTGACGGAACTCTGCATCATGGCCTTCGACGCCGCCCGGCGCCGCTTCCGCCTGGAAAGCGTGACGCCCGGCCGGACCGTCGAGGAAGTCCTCGACAACACCGGCTTCGAGATCGACGTGCCGGCCGGCGTACCGTTCACGGCGGAACCGGAGGCGGAGCGTCTGGCGCTTCTCAGGAGCTCCGTCGGGCGGGAAATCGCCGACGTCTACCCGGGCTTCGCCAAGGATATTCTCGGCGTCGCCGCCTGAAATCCGAATAGCCCGGCCGTCTAGCGCGGCACGACGAGGGGCTGCACGATCACCTGGAACGTCGGCAGGGTCTCGCACCGCGCCGCGTGCGCGGCGAGCGCCGGCCAGCGGTCGGCGTCGTAGGCGTCCGGATGCGCCTCCTTGGTGAAGCGCAGCGCGCAGGCGATGTCGGCGTGTCCGATCCTCTCGCCGAACCAATAGGGCGTCAGGCGCGGCGCCCGGTCGCGCTCCAGGATTTCCAGGACGCTGGCGATCTGCCGTTCGCACCGCGCCACCCATTCCGGCGATACCGTTTCGTGCAGCATGCGTTCGTAAAGCAGGCCGACCGATTTGTCGGCGAGGCCGGTGCCGAGGGCGGCGATCTTGAGCGCGTCGCGGCGCGCCGTGCCGCTTTCGGCGATGAGCGCCTTGTCCGGTCCCACCAGTTCGTCGAGATAATCCAGGATGGCGTAGCTCTCGATCAGCACCGTGCCGTCGTCCAGCACCAGGGTCGGCACGCGGCGGAGCGGGTTGTAGGGCGCGATCAACTCGCCGTCCCGGAACACCGACCAGGGGCGGTGTTCGTATTCCATGCCGTACAATCTGAGCGCGATGGCGACACGCCGGACGAAGGGCGAGTCGTACTGTCCGATGAGGATCAAAGCCTCTATCTCCTGTCAGCAAGTCTGGAAGCCGTTCGGCGGGCGCCGGCGGGGCGATTCGAGCGTTGAAAATATCCCTGCCGAGGGCTTTGGTAAATTACTCGTAAATTCGTAAAATATATGCCATAATCATAGGTGACGGAACGTGCAAGCTTCCAGAATGGAGGAAAGGCACCATGAGTACAGCCGCTCTTGTCCAACCGCTGACGATTGCAAGTCAGTTGGTGATCCAGACCAATTTGAACGTCCAGCAAGCCCGTGAGGCGCTTGAGCAGGCGCGCGAGTCGGAGGCCGAACAGGCCGTCAACAATCCGAACCCGGAACGCGCGCCCGTCGAAGCGAGTGACGAAGCTGACGGCGGTAACGCCAATCAGCAGGGCGCGGGACAGGAGAATCCGAACCGCGGTAAGGCCGCAAACCTGACCGCGTGATCCGCTTCGGGCGGATCAGGACTTTTCGGGTCTGACATGTCGATCCTGGGAGCACTTCCGGTCCCTGCCGGAAGTGCCTTTGTGCGTCCGCGTTTTGGTGCCGGAAAGCGCGTTTCGGCGCGTTGCGCTTCCGGCCGGCGCGGGTAAACTCCGGCGACGATACAAGAACGCCTTCCTAAGGGGACATCCGTGGATTTCAAGCTTACCGAAGACCAGACGCGGCTTCGCGACGCCGCCCGTGACTTCGCGCGCGGCGAAATGACCGCCGTCGCGCGTGAACTCGAAACCGAAAACAAGCCGCTGCCGCACGACTGGATCAAGCGCTACGCCGAAATGGGGTTCCTCGGCGTCAACGTCGCCGAAGAGTTGGGCGGGCTCGGCCTCGGCAACGTCGAGGCGCTGATCGTGCTGGAGGAATTCGCCAAGGTCTCCCCGGCGGTGGCGTTCCCGATCTTCGAAAGCTCCGTCGGGCCGGTCCGCGCCGTCGAGCACTTCGCCAACGAAAGCCTGGTGAAGCGCATCGTGCCGAAGGTCTGCGCCGGCGACATCGTCGTCGCGGTGGCGATGTCGGAACCGGACGCCGGTTCGGCGCTGACGGATCTCAAGACCCGCGCCCGCTTCGAGGGCGACGAGATCGTCGTCGACGGCCAGAAACGCTGGTGCTCCGGCGGCGGCCATGCCGACGCCTACGTCGTCTATTGCCGGCTCTCCGACGCGCCGGGCGCCAAGGGCATCGGCGCCGTGCTGGTCGAGAAGGGCGCCAAGGGCCTGAGCTTCGGCGAACGCGAGCAGTTGATGGGCTTCCGCGGCGTGCCGTCGGCGGACATCTTCTTCGACGGCGTGCGGGTGCCGAAGGACAACCTGATCGTGCCGGCCGGCGGCTTCAAGAAGCTGATGGAGGCGTTCGATCTGGAACGCTGCGGCAACGCCACCATGTGCCTCGCCATCGCCCAGGCGGCGCTCGACGACTCGCTCGCCTACGTGCAGGAGCGCAAGCAGTTCGGCAAGCCGCTGGTCGATTTCCAGGCCGTGCAGTTGAAGCTGGCTGAGATGGTGGTCCGGACCGAGGCGTCGCGGCTGCTGATCTGGCGCGCCGCGCAGAACGCCGAGGAGGGATTGCCGTCCATCCTCGACAGCTCCATCGCCAAGTGCTTCGCCAACGAGATGGTGCGCGACGTCACCGGCGCCGCCCTGCAGGTGATGGGCGCCTACGGCTATTCCAAGGAATTCCCGCAGGAACAGCGGCTTCGCGACGGTTGGGGCTGGGGCATCGCCGGCGGCGCCATCGACATCCAGAAGATCAACATCGCCTCGGCGCTCGTCGGCCGGCGCTTCGACCAGCGGCGCTGACATGCCGGGACCGCTCGTCGGCATCAAGGTTCTCGATCTCTCGCGCGTGCTGGCCGCGCCCTGGTGCGCCATGGTGCTGGGCGATCTCGGCGCCAGCGTCATCAAGATCGAAAGCGCCGAAGGCGACGACACGCGACATTTCGGCCCGCCCTTCAAGGACGGCGAGAGCGCCTATTACATGGTCGCCGGGCGCAACAAGAAGGTCGTCACAGCCGACCTGAAATCCCCGGAAGGCCAGGCGCTGGTGCGCAAGCTGGCGCTGGAAGCGGATGTCCTGGTCGAGAATTTCCGCAAGGGCACGCTCGAGAAATTCGGTCTCACGCCGGCCGAACTCCGCAAGGAGAACCCGGGCCTGATCGTCTGTTCGGTATCGGGATACGGCCGCACCGGTTCGATGGCGGAGCGCGCCGGCTACGATTTCGTCATCCAGGCGGAAAGCGGCCTGATGTCGATCATCGGCGGCGAAGACGACCCGCCCATGAAGGTCGGTGTCGCCGTCACCGACATGTTCGCCGGGCAGTACGCGGCGCAGGGCGTGCTGGCGGCGCTCTATCACCGGGAGCGCACCGGCGAGGGGCAGGACATCGACATCTCGCTCCTGGACAGCGCCGTCACCATGCTGGCCAACCAGGCGTCGGCGTGCCTGATGACCGGCGAGCGGCCTAAGCGCCTCGGCAACGACCATCCGACCGTCTGCCCGTATCGCCCCTTCGAGACCGCCGACCATCCGGTCGCCGTCGCCATCGGCAACGACCGGCAGTTCCAGAAGTTCGCGGCCGTCCTCGGCCATCCTGAGCTCGCCGCCGATCCGCGCTTCAAGACCAATCCGAAACGGGCGGAAAACCGGGCCGAAATGTACGAGATCATCGAGGCGGCGTTCCTGACCAACACGCGCGAGCACTGGCTCCGCGCGTTGCTCGCGGCCGGGTTGCCGGCCGGCGCCATCCGCACCGTCGATCAGGTGATGGCGGCGCCGGAACTGGTGGAGCGCGGCATGATCCAGACGGCGGAGCACGACCGCATCGGCCCGGTCCGGCTGGTCGCCTCGCCGATCAAGCTGTCGAAGACGCCGCCCAGCATCCGCTTCGCGCCGCGCACGCAGGGCGCGGATACGGACGATCCGACCTGGGACGATCCGGTCTGAGCGTTGGGAATTAAGATGGGCCCCGGATCAAGTCCGGGGTGACGATTGAGAGTTTGAAAAACGGCGATGAAAACTCATCCGTCACCCCGGACTTGATTCGGGGTCCATAGGACGTCATGGCGCGGCGGGCCGCCGCGTGCTAGATTTGGTGCATGGTTGAGACGGTCGGCAGCGGCTATACGTCCTTCGGGGCCTACGTGCGGGATCAGCAGTCCCGGGCGAAGGGAGAGCCGGCGCCGGCGGCCGGACGCACCATTCAGGACACGGTCGAGCTTTCCAACGGCGGCAAGATCGTCAACGTCGCGCGCGGGCTCGACCTCGCCGCGCAGGTGAAGGCGGAAAAGGACCCGACCAAGATCGGCGATCTCATCCGCGCCGGCACCTCCGATATCAAGCGCATCGGCCGGCTGTTCACGGAAGTCATCAAGACCGGGTTTTCGGCGTTCCGAACCCGGGCCTGAGCCCTTTCCAATCAATCCGATCCGGTAATGCCGTACTTGCCGCGGAGTTCGTGCCGCCGGTCGTGTCGGCTTTCGTATTTCCGTTCGACGCGGCGCTTGATGGCGTCGATCTCGGCGCGGGAGCGGCCGGGTTCGGGGTCCGCCGCCACCGGCGCCGGCGCGGGTTCCGGCCATGCGAGCTGGGCCGCCCGGTCGCGCCGGGTGAGATAGAGCGCAAGCCCCCGCAGGTCCTCTGGCGTGTAGGTCGGCGGCGGGACGTCGTGTCCGTAGCGGGCGACGTAGCTTTCGATGGTTTCCGCGTCCACGGCGGGCACTTCGGGCGGCCAGTCGGCGATTGCCGGCGCCTGGCAGGCGGCCACGGCGAACAAGGACAGGGCGAGCAGGGCGGCGCGGGTGTGAGAGAAGGGGCGCATGCCCCTTATTTAAGGATCATCTGCGTGCAGCGGAAGAGGGCGATCGGCTTGCCGTTGTCTTCCCGCGTCACTTCCGCGTCCCAGACGTGCGTCGAGCCGCCGAGGTGCCGCGCCGTCGCGGTGGCGCGGATCGCGCCCTCGCGGCAGGTGCCGAGGAAGTTGGACTTGAGCTCGATAGTGGTCATCGACTTACCGCCTTCCGGCAGGTGCGCGATGGTCGCATAGCCGCAGGTCGTGTCGGCGAGGGCGATGATCGACGCCGCATGCAGGTAGGTGTTCGGCGCGATGTGGTTCGGCGTGATCTCCATGCGGCAGACCACACGGCCTTCCGCGATCTCGACCGGCTCGACGCCCATCAGGTGCGGCAGCGTGCCTTCCGCGCGTTTCCGCAGCCAATCGAGCGTGACGTGCGGAAGCGGATAGGTGCGTTCGGACAAGGCGGCTCTCCTGAAATCAAAACGGACGGACGGCGCTCGTTCCAGAGATCGAGCGGCGTCCGTCCGGATTAGTCAATCGCGTCGCGTCAGGCGGCGCGGTTCTGCGGGCGACGGCGCTGACCGCCGCGGCTGCGCTGATGCTGGCCCGGCTTCTGGCCGGCGTTGGCGCCGCCCTTGTGGCCGCCGCGATGGCCCTGCTTCTTGCCGTGATACGGCTTGCGGTCGCGGTTGTCCTTGCTGTTGTCCTGGCGGCTGTCCTGTTGGCGGCCGTCCTCGTTCGCCTTGATGCTGTCGGCGTTCGGCTTTTCGAAGCCGTGGCCGGCGACGACGTCGAGCTTGCGGCGGATCAGCCGCTCGATATCGCGGAGATACGGCTTCTCGGAACCGTCGCAGAACGCCAGCGCGATGCCGGCGTTGCCGGCGCGCGCCGTGCGGCCGATGCGGTGCACGTAGCTTTCCGGCACGTTCGGCAGTTCGAAGTTCACGACGTGCGTGACGTTGTCGACGTCGATACCGCGCGCCGCGATGTCGGTCGCGACCAGCACCCGGGCGTCGCCCGACTTGAAGCGCTTCAACGCCTGCTGACGGGCCGACTGCGACTTGTTGCCGTGGATGGCGTCGGACGCGATGCCGGCTTTCTCGAGGACGCGGGCGACGCGGTTGGCGCCGTGCTTGGTACGGGTGAAGACGATGACGCGGGCGAGGGCCGGATCCTGCAGAAGGGAGATCAGCAGGCCCTGCTTTTCCTTCTGGCCGACGTAGTAGAGGTGCTGCTCGATGCGGTCGACGGCGACCGTCTGCGGCGTCACTTCGACGCGCGTCGGCTGGTCGAGGATCTCATCGGCCAGATGCTGGATGTCCTTCGGCATGGTGGCCGAGAACAGCAGCGACTGGCGGTCCTTCGGCATCGCCTTGACGATCTTCCGGACGTCGTTGATGAAGCCCATGTCGAGCATGCGGTCGGCCTCGTCGAGCACCAGGAAATCGACGTCGTCGAATTTCACGTGGCCCTGCTGGTAGAGGTCGAGCAGCCGGCCCGGCGTCGCCGTCACGATGTCGACGCCCTTGGAAAGGGCGCGCACCTGCGGGTGCTGGCCGACGCCGCCGAAGATCACGGAATGGCGAATCTTCAGGTGCCGGCCGTAGGCGGCGAAGCCTTCGTCGATCTGGATGGCGAGTTCGCGGGTGGGGGCGAGGATCACCGCCTGCGGCCGATTGGGACGGCGCGGCAGCTTTTCCTCATCCAACATCTGCAGGATCGGCAGCGCGAAGGCCGCCGTCTTGCCGGTGCCGGTCTGGGCGATGCCCAGCATGTCCTCACCGGCGAGCAGGCCGGGGATCGCCTGCGCCTGAATCGGCGTCGGCGTTTCGTAGTTTTCCTCGGCCAGCGCCTTCAGCAGTTGTTCGGAGATGCCCAGGGATTTGAAAGTCGTATCGGTCACGAAAGGTCCTTTCGCGCCACGCGGGCGCGCGCCTTTCGGGCACGACGACGGCATGGCGTCTAATTCGTCGTCCATGCGCAATGTGGATGAGACGGGGGAAGTCAAAAAAACGTCCGGCGATCCTTCGTCCTCGTTTTATGGACGATTTGCGCGATCGCGGGAGATCAGTGCGCGCCTTAAATGCGCTTGTTGCAGTGCAATGTCAAGCGGCAGCGTCCGGTATTCGGAAAGTGGACCCCGGGGCAAACCCCGGGGGCACCCTTAGCGGGGGGCCCACGCCGCGTGGCCCCCGCCCCCCCCGGTGGGGGGGGGGGGGGGTGGTCCGAAATACCCCACAAACTACAG
>JAYOFL010000020.1:14776-49921 GCA_038117205.1 Rhodospirillales bacterium
AGCGTCCGGTATTCGGAAAGTGGACCCCGGGACAAGCCCGGGGTGACGAGTGTGGCGTGACGCGCCGGGTTCCAAACAATCCGTCACCCCGGGCTTGCCCCGGGGTCCACAGTTCGCGGATGCACATCGCCGCTTGCCACCGGCGCACGCCTGTGGGAGGAGTCGGAGGATGACCGAAATCCCCGACATCATCCTGCTCAGGCACGGCGAAACGCACTGGAACCGGACGCACCGCTACCAGGGGCAGCTGGACTCGCCGCTCACAGTCAACGGCATCAACCAGATCAAGGCGGTGGCGCGGACGCTCAAGGACGCCTTCGGCGATCTCACCCGCTTCGATCTGTGGGCGAGCCCCTTGGGCCGCACCGTGCAATCGATGGCCATTCTCTGCGAGGAGACCGGGCTGACCTTCGATCACGTCCGCTTCGACGACCGCCTGAAGGAACGGGGATACGGCCGCTGGGAGACCTATACCCGGACCGAGGTCGCCGACGTCTTCGCCGACGAATTGGCGATGGAGAAGGCGGATTTGTTCGGCTACCGGGTCCAGGGCGGCGAGAGCTTCGCCGACGTGGCGGCGCGGATGGAGGATTTTCTAAGCTCCCTGCCGCAGGGCCGGCCGGCGCTCGTCATGTCGCACGGCGGCTGCGGTCGAGTCGTGCGCGGCCTGCGCCAGGGCATGACGCCGGCGGACGCCGTGGCGCTCAGTTTCCCGCAGACCACAATCACCATGTTCCGGGGCGATGCCGTCGAGATCATGGCGACGGACCCGAAACACCTCACCGATCTCGGCTGCCCGAACGCCGGGTTGGGGATGGGGATTTAAGCGCCGGTCAGTGGAATACGCCGCCGGCGCGCATCATCTGCGACAGGAACAACAGCGAGAACGAGCCGGCCGCCCAGAACAGCGCGCGCAGGAAGCGGGTGCGCTTGATGTCGCGGATGGCGGAGACCTTCATGGTCTCGAAGATGATCTCCAGCGCCCAGTCGGATTTCTGCGCCGCCAGCGCGTAGGACTTGAGGTCCGGGAAGCGGCGTGAATCGAAATACATGGCGGCTTCGACGTTATCGGGCCGCATGCCTTCCGCCACCTTGTCGACGCGGGACGGGTAGAGAACCATCGCGAACATGATGATCGGCACGACGGCGACCAGCCAGCCGACCAGCACGTAGAGCGGCGCCCATTCGACCGGGATCGGGATGTGGTCGCCGGCCTGCTTGACGATACCGAACGCCAGGATGAAGCCGACGCCGCAGATTTCCGCCTTGGTGTCGTAGCTGCGGACCGTGTCCTGCGCTTCCTTGAGCACCGCGAGCAGCGCGTCGGCGTCGAGCGTGGCGTGGAATTCGGAGGTCAGTTCTTCGGCCATTGGTATCGCTCCTTTGGCGGAGTGAAACGCGAAACTCAAATCCCATCATCCCCGCGAAAGCGGGGACCCAGAATGGCGATTGAATGCCTGGGTCCCCGCCTTTTTGGTCCCTAGTGGCGCGGGGATGACGAAAAAATCACGACGCCTTTTTCTTCGACTTCCGCGTCGCGAGGTAGGGTGCCAAGTACTGGCCGGTATAGCTGCCCTTGACCTCGGCGACCTCTTCCGGCGTGCCCTTGGCGACGATGCGCCCGCCCTTGCCGCCGCCCTCGGGGCCGAGATCGACGATCCAATCAGCGGTCTTGATGACTTCCAGGTTGTGCTCGATGACCAGCACCGTGTTGCCCTGGTCGACCAGCGCCTGCAGCACTTCCAGGAGCTTCTTCACGTCGTCGAAATGCAGACCGGTCGTCGGCTCGTCCAGGATGTAGACGGTCTTGCCGGTGGCGCGCCGCGACAGTTCCTTGGCGAGCTTCACGCGCTGCGCCTCGCCGCCCGACAGCGTCGTCGCCTGCTGGCCGAGATGGATGTAGCCGAGGCCGACCCGGTCCAACGTCACCAGCTTGTTGCGGATGGCCGGCACCGCCTTGAAGAAGTCGGCCGCTTCCTCGACCGTCAGGTCCAGCACCTCGGCGATGGACTTGCCGCGGAATTTGATTTCCAGCGTTTCCCGATTGTAGCGGCTGCCCTTGCAGACGTCGCACTGCACGTAGACGTCCGGCAGGAAGTGCATTTCGATCTTGATGACGCCGTCGCCCTGGCAGGCCTCGCAGCGGCCGCCCTTGACGTTGAACGAGAAGCGGCCGGGCGCGTAGCCCCTCGCCTTGGCCTCGGGCAGGCCGGCGAACCAGTCGCGGATCGGCGTGAAGGCGCCGGTGTAGGTCGCCGGGTTGGAGCGCGGCGTGCGGCCGATCGGGCTCTGGTCGATGTCGACGACCTTGTCGACGAATTCCAGGCCGTCCAAGGCGTCGTGCGGGCCGGCGTGCTCGCGCGCCCCCATGAGCCGGCGCGCCAGGGCCTTGTAGAGGGTCTCGATCACCAGCGACGACTTGCCGCCGCCGGAAACGCCGGTGACGCAGATCAGCGTGCCGAGCGGGAACTCAACGTCGACCTTCTGCAGGTTGTTGGCGGTGGCGCCCTTCAGTTTTAGTTTCTGGCCCTTCTTGCCGGGCCGGCGCTTGGCCGGGATGGTGATGGCTTCCTTGCCGGAGAGATAGCGCCCGGTGAGGCTCGCCTCGGCCGCCATGATGTCGGCGGGCGTGCCGGCCGCCACCACCTGGCCGCCGTGCACGCCGGCGCGCGGCCCCATGTCGACCACGTAGTCGGCGGCGCGGATGGCGTCCTCGTCGTGCTCGACGACGATGACCGTGTTGCCGATGTCGCGGAGCCGTTCCAGCGTCTTCAGAAGCCGGTCGTTGTCGCGCTGATGCAGGCCGATGGAGGGCTCGTCGAGGACGTAGAGCACGCCCGTAAGGCCCGAGCCGATCTGCGAGGCGAGGCGGATGCGCTGGCTCTCGCCGCCCGATAGCGTGCCGGACGCGCGCGACAGGGTCAGGTAATCCAGGCCGACGTCCTTCAGGAAGTGCAGCCGGTCGTTGATTTCGCGGAGGATGCGGCGCGCGATCTCGCGCTGCTTGTCATTCAGCTTGCCGTCGAGCCCGCCGAACCAGTCGGCCGCCGCGTCGATGGAGAAATCCGAGACGTCGGCGATGTCGCGCTTGTCGATGCGCACCGCGAGGGCTTCCGGCTTCAGGCGCTTGCCCTTGCAGGTCTCGCAGGACGACACCGTCTGGTACCGCTGCAATTCGTCGCGGACCCAGGACGAATCCGTTTCCCGCCAGCGCCGTTCCATGTTCGGGATCACGCCCTCGAACGGCTTGGTGATTTCGTACTTCTTGCCGCCGTCGACGTAGCGCATGACCACGTCCTCGCTGCCCGACCCGTAGAGCAGCATGTCGCGGACCTTCTTCGGCAGTTTCTCCCACGGCGTGTCGAGGGTGAACTTGAAATGCTTGGCGAGGCTTTCCAGCGTCTGCACGTAGTACTTCGAACTGGTGCCGTCCCAGGGCGCGATGGCCCCCTTGGCGAGCGACTTGCTCTCGTCCGGGATCACCAGCTCGGCGTCGAAGAACATCTCGGTGCCGAGGCCGTCGCAGGCCGGGCAGGCGCCGAACGGGTTGTTGAAGGAGAACAGGCGCGGCTCGATCTCGTCGATGGTGAAGCCGGAGATGGGGCAGGCGAACTTGGCCGAGAAGACCGTGCGGCCGTCCGGCACGTGGTCCTTGATGCCGCCCTTCTTGCCCTTCTTGCCGTCGTCGTCCTTGGCGTCGGCGTCATCGACGTAGGCGATGCCGTCGGCGAGGCCGAGCGCGGTTTCCAGGCTGTCGGCGAGGCGGGTCTCGATGCCGGCTTTCACGACGATACGGTCGACGACGATTTCGATGTCGTGCTTGAACTTCTTGTCGAGGTCGGGCGCGTCCTCGAGCTCGTACATCTTGCCGTCGATGCGGACGCGTTGGAAGCCGCGCCGGGCGTAGTCCTGCAATTCCTTCTTGTACTCGCCCTTGCGGCCGCGCACGACCGGGGCCAGCAGCAGGAGGCGCGTGCCTTCCGGCATGGCCATCACGCGGTCGACCATCTGGCTCACCGTCTGCGCCTCGATGGGCAGCCCGGTGACGGGCGAGTAGGGGATGCCGACGCGGGCGAAAAGGAGCCGCATGTAGTCGTAGATTTCGGTGACGGTGCCGACGGTGGAGCGCGGGTTCCGGGACGTCGTCTTCTGCTCGATGGAAATAGCCGGCGACAGGCCCTCGATGGCGTCGACGTCGGGCTTCTGCATCAATTCCAGGAACTGCCGGGCATAGGCCGACAGGCTCTCGACGTAGCGGCGCTGCCCCTCGGCGTAGATGGTGTCGAAGGCGAGGGAGGACTTGCCGGATCCGGACAGCCCCGTGATCACCGTCAGGCTGTGCCTGGGGATTTCGACGTCGACGTTCCGGAGATTATGCTCGCGCGCGCCGCGAACGACGATTTTGTCCATCTGGCTTGTCCATCAAGCTCGGGCCGGGGTCCGGTCGGGTTTTGGTCGTGCTTTGGGGCGGCTGAAATCACGCGGCTGCCGAGCCGCCATGGATATATGGGAATCGCGCGCTGGTCAAAGAATGGGCGACGGAAAATTTATGAAGGTTCGAGGGCCGTCACGCCACGGCGGGCGCGGCTTCGGGCGCCCCCGCCGCATAGGCGGCAGGGGCGCCGGCGTCGCATTCGTCCGAATCTTCGGAGAACTCGATGGCGACGGCCATATCCTTCAGGAGTTGCAGGTCCGTCTCCATGGAGCCTTCGCCGCGTTCCAGCCGGACCGCCGCCGCGACCATGGAATCGCAGCGGTCCTGCGCGAAGCCGAAGACCGTGTGCGGCAGGCGCTGGTCGATCTCGCCGGCGAGCCGGTTGAGGAGCATGGTGTAGCGGCGGACGTCGTCGTCGCGCTTTCCGGCCAGCGTTTCGCGGATGCGGTCGATGGCCCAATGGACGCCGGCGATGTCGCGCCGGATTTTGCGGTCTTTCAATTCCATCCGGGCCTCCGAGACGCGCGACATCAGCTCGTGCCGGGCCATGCCCTCGGAGATCAGTTTGACCGGGTTGGGCACCATCAGGTGCTGCGTATCGCCGCGTGGCGCTGCCCGGCGTTCCGGCCCGACGTAGTCGCCGGTGACGACCCACGGGCTGCGGTGGCGGAGGAAAAATTCCAGGCGCTTTTGCAGCGTTCCGAGCTCGATCCGCTTCAGGACGATGCTGTCGAAGCCGGCGTTGATGGTCTTGCTGACGTTGCCGTCGTCGGTGTCGCCGACGAGGCCGGCGACGACGGGAAACGGATTGGCGCCCAGCTTGTTCTGCCGCATCTTCTGCACGATGGCGCAGATGTCGTCCGTCATCGTGAAGAGATCGCAGAGGATCAGGTCGGCCTCGCCGGTCACCAACGCGTCCTGCAGGGCTTCCAGACGGCCGGTCTCTACGATTTCCACGAAGCCGATGTGGCGCAGCATGCCGAAAACGGCGGAACGGATGTTACTGTCCGGTTCGAAAACGACGGTTCTTACGTTTCTAGTACTCATGACATCGCACCCCAGTTTGTTACGAAACCGAAATAAACATGCGGGTCGCCGATTCGCAGTGACCGCCGTCACAATCACTCCGTCGTGATCGGTGCTCCGGCGGGGTGGTTATCGAAGTCGCGGGCGTTCATAAGGGCTTATCGGTCCGGGATGGCTTAAAATTCGGAAATTTTCTTTTTTTACGGGAATTATTCTCCGGCCCCTTCCATAGGAGGTGCCGGGCGTCCGCCGTTGACTCGGTGGCCGGGCGCGGGACAACTTCATGCGGCTCGCAGGGATGCCGGGCCGCGGCATGCAAGGAGACGATCATGAACACGCCAACGGACGGCGCCCTCGATGCGGAATTCGAGAAGGCCGACATCATTCTCGCCGACGCGCTGTTGCAGTTTCAGGACCAGGGCGTTAGCCAGTACGTGTTCGGCATGGCGCTTCTGGAAATCGGCATCGCGACGCTGGTGAAGCTGGAGGAGAGCGACGAGGGAATCGCCGACGTCGTGCGCGGTTTCATCGACAAGTCGCGGCAGTTCCAGGCGCACAATTTTCCCATTCCCAGCCAGTGACGGCCGGGAAAAAACGTCGTCGTAAGGACTCCACTCACCAATGCGCGGCGTGTAGAGTGCCGCGTCCAAGAAATTAACGGGGGAACCATGGCAGGTTCAGTAAACAAGGTCATTCTGGTCGGCAATCTCGGCCGCGATCCGGAAGTGCGGATGACGCAGTCGGGCGGCAAGCTCGTCAACATGTCGGTGGCCACGTCGGAAAGCTGGCGCGACCGGCAGTCCGGCGAGCGTCGCGAGAAGACCGAGTGGCACCGCGTCGTGATCTTCGACGAGAAGCTCGCGGAGATCGCCGAGAAGTACCTGCGCAAGGGCTCCAAGGTCTATCTCGAGGGCTCGTTGCAGACCCGCAAGTGGACCGGCAACGACGGCGTCGAGAAATACACCACCGAGGTCGTGCTGCAGCGGTTCTCGGGCGTGCTGACCATGCTCGATACCCGTGGCGGCGGTGATGGCGGCGGCTACGGCGGCGGCGGCGGCGGCGGTGGCGACGACGGTCCGAACTGGGACGGCCCCTCGGGTGGTGGTTCCGGTGGCGGTGGGCGCGGTGCGCCGGGCGGCGACCTGGACGACGAAATTCCGTTCTGACGGCGTCCGCCGGGAAACCGGCGGCGTGCGGACGACAGATGCAACCCCCGCCAGCGCGGGGGTTGCCGCTTAGAGGGACCTGAACCGCGTGTTTTCCGCTCCGAACGACATGCGCCGCAGCGTGCTGCTTCTGGCGGTCTGCCAAGCCCTGGCGATGACCGGCACGTCGAGCCTGATGACGGTCGGCGCGCTGGCCGGCAAGATGCTGGCGCCGGACCCGCGCATGGCGACGCTGCCGTTCGCCATCCAGTTCATCGCCACGGCGCTCTCGACGATCCCGGCGTCGCTCCTGATGGCGCGTACCGGGCGGCGCATCGGTTTCACGGTCGGCCAGTTGATCGGCATCGCCGGGGCGGCGCTGGCGGCCTACGCCATCTATGTCGGCAGCTTCTGGCTGTTCATGGCGGCGTCGCCGCTGCTCGGCGTCCACAACGCCGTCTGGCAGTATTACCGCTTCGCCGCCGCCGAAGTGTCGTCGGCGGAATACCGCGCCCGGGCCATTTCCTATGTGCTGGCGGGCGGCGTCGTCGCCGCCGTCGCCGGTCCGCAGCTCGCCATCCTGACCGTGGATCTGAGCGCCGCCACCTTCTCGGCGACCTACGCCGCCATGGTCGGGCTGAGCGTCGCCGCCATCGCCATCCTGCAGTTCATCGACGTGCCGAAGCCGGTGCCGGCGGACTATGCCGGCGGCGGACGGCGGATTGCCGAGATCATCCGGACGCCGGTGTTCATGGTCGCGGCCACGTCGTCGACCATCGGCTACGGCGTCATGAACATGCTGATGACGTCGACGCCGCTCGCCATGATCGGTTGCGGCTTCGGCTTCGGCGATTCGGCGCACGTCATCCAATGGCATGTGCTCGGCATGTTCGCGCCGAGCTTCTTCACCGGCCACGTCATCCGCCGCATCGGTGTCGTCAACGTCATCGTCATCGGCTGCGCCTTGCAGGCCGGCGCCATCGCCATCGCCGTCGCCGGCGTGGATTGGGAGAATTTCCTGTTCGGACTGATGGCGCTCGGCGTCGGCTGGAACTTCATGTTCATCGGCGGCACGACGCTGCTCACCGAGTCCTACGCGCCGGATGAGCGCGCCAAGACGCAGGCGGCGCACGACTTCATGGTGTTCGCTATGGTGGCGCTGACGGCCTATTCGTCGGGCTTCCTGCACGAGACCCTGGGGTGGGTGTCCGTGAACCTGATCGCCGCCGTTCCGGTCTCTCTGGCGTTCGTCGCGGCGGTGTGGTTCCGACTCGCCACGGGAGCCCGCCGCGCGGCCTCCTGAGAGGCCGCCGAAAGGGGCCGAATCGGGCCTGAAAAACCCTTTTAAAATAATGGCTTACAGGGGCATTTCGGCGGGTCTTCCGAGGTTGTTCGGAGGGCCGCGAAATGCTACAAATACAAGTCTTAGGGGCGGCCTTTCGACAGGCCCCGAAGGGTCCGGTTAACGCATTGTTTTTAAAGCGAAAATAATCCATTGAACACGCCCTCCGACGCACCGCCGCCGGCGACTCCGCGAGATGACGTAACGCCCGTCTCCATCGTCGACGAAATGCGCAGTTCGTATCTCGATTACGCCATGAGCGTGATCGTCAGCCGCGCGCTACCGGACGTGCGCGACGGCCTAAAGCCGGTGCACCGCCGCATCCTCTACGCGATGAAGGAAAGCGGCTACGAAGCCGGCAAGCCGTACCGCAAATCGGCGCGCATCGTCGGTGACGTCATGGGTAAGTATCACCCGCACGGCGACCAGGCGATCTACGACGCCATGGTGCGCATGGCGCAGGACTTCTCCATGCGCCTGCCGCTGATCGACGGCCAGGGCAACTTTGGCTCGATGGACGGCGACCGCGCCGCCGCCATGCGGTATACCGAGGCCCGCCTGGCGCATTCGGCGCACGAGCTTCTGGAAGACATCGACAAGGAAACCGTCGACTTCCAGCCCAACTACGACGAGACCGTGGTCGAGCCGTCGGTGCTGCCGGCCGGTTTCCCGAACCTGCTCGTCAACGGCGCCGGCGGTATCGCCGTCGGCATGGCGACGAACATTCCGCCGCATAATCTGGGCGAGGTGATCGACGCCTGCTGCGCCTACGTCGAGAACCCGGACATCTCCATCGACGAGATCATCGAACGTTACGTGCCGGGGCCGGATTTCCCGACCGGCGGCCTGATAATGGGCCGGCAGGGCATCCTGTCCGCCTTCAAGACCGGCCGCGGTTCCGTCGTCATGCGCGGCCGCACCACGTTCGAGGAACTGGCCAAGGGCCGCACCGCCATCATCGTGCACGAGGTTCCCTATCAGGTGAACAAGGCGCGCATGATCGAGATCATCGCCGAGGCCGTGCGCGACAAGCGGATCGAGGGGATTTCCGATCTCCGCGACGAATCCGACCGCCGCGGCGTGCGCGTCGTCATCGAGGTCAAGCGCGACGCCGAGCCGGAAGTGGTGCTGAACCAGTTGTTCCGCTTCACGCCTTTGCAGACCAGCTTCGGCGTCAACATGCTGGCGCTGCACGGCGGCCGGCCGCAGTTGATGAACCTGAAGGAGATCATCGCCGCCTTCGTCGCCTTCCGCGAGGAAGTGATCCGGCGCCGCACGATCTTCGAACTCGGCAAGGCGCGCGACCGGGCGCACGTATTGGCCGGCCTCGCCATCGCCGTCGCCAACATCGACGACGTGATCGCGTTGATCCGCCACGCGCCCGATCCGGGCACGGCCCGCGAGCAGTTGATGGCCCGCGACTGGCCGGCGGAGGACGTGGCGCCGCTGATCGATCTGCTGGACGAACCCGGCCACCGGGTCGTCAACGGCACCTACCGGCTGTCGGAGGCGCAGGCCCGCGCTATCCTGGAACTCCGCCTGCACCGGCTGACCGGCCTGGAGCGCGACAAGATCGGCGACGACTTGCGGGAAATCGGCGCCCAGATCGTCGAATATCTGGAAATCCTGCGCTCGCGGGAAAAGCTGCTCGGCATCCTGGTCGCCGAACTGACGGCGATCCGCGACAAGTACGCCAACGACCGGCGCACGACGCTCGAGGAAGATGCCTACGAGCACGACATCGAGGACCTGATCCAGCGCGAAGACATGGTCGTCACCGTGACCAATGCCGGCTATATCAAGCGCGTGCCGGTCTCGACCTACCGGGCGCAGCGGCGCGGTGGCAAGGGCCGCTCCGGCATGGCGACCCGCGACGAGGATTTCGTCAATCAGGTCTATGTCGCCAACACGCACCAGCCGGTGCTGTTCTTCTCGTCGAGCGGCATGGTCTACAAGATGAAGGTCTACAAGCTGCCGGTCGGCACGCCGCAGTCGCGCGGCAAGGCGCTGATCAATCTGCTGCCGCTTGACCCCGGTGAGACCATCACCACGACCATGACGCTGCCCGAGGACGAGGCGGCGTGGGATCAGCTTTTCGTGATGTTCACGACGGCGGCCGGCAACGTGCGGCGGAACAAGCTGTCCGACTTCACCGACGTCCGCGCCAACGGCAAGATCGCCATGAAACTCGACGACGGGGACGCGCTGGTCCGCGTGCGCACCTGCTCGGAAGAGGACGACGTCCTTTTGTCGACGGCGGAAGGGAAGTGCATCCGCTTCCCGGTCACCGACGTCCGCGTCTTTTCCGGCCGGACGTCCGTCGGCGTGCGCGGCGTCAGGTTGCTCGGCAAGGACCGGGTCATCGCCATGTCGATCCTCAAGCACTTCGAGATCGAGACGGAAGCCCGCGACGAATATCTGCAGGCCGAGCATGCGGCCCGGCGCCTCAAGGGGTCCGACTACACGGACCGTGACGAGGACAAGGCGCGCGACGAGGAACTGGCGGCCCGGCTCGCCGAACCGGCGTTCGCCGGCATGGCGGCGCGCGAGGAATTCGTCCTCACCATCACCGAGGACGGCTACGGCAAGCGCACCTCGTCATTCGAATACCGTATCTCCGGGCGCGGCGGCCAGGGCATCACGGCGATCTCGCTCGATCGCGGCGACGATCCCGCGACCCGCGTCGTCGCGTCGTTCCCGGTCCTCGACACCGATCAGGTCGTGATGGTGACGAACGGCGGCCAGATCATCCGCTGTCCGATCGATTCCGTTTCCGTCGTCGGCCGCACCGCCCGGGGCGTGCGGCTGTTCTCGGTCGGCGACGAGGAAGTGGTGGTTTCCGTGTCCCGGCTGCGCGAGGCGGTCGAAGACGAGGACGGCGACGCCGAGGGTGACGACGAAACCGCCGAAGGCGCGGATGGCGCCGAGGACGGTGACGCCGAGGAAGGAGTTGTCGAGCAGGGGGCATCGTCGGAGGAGGGGGCATGACGGGTCAGCGTATCGGCGTCTATCCAGGCACCTTCGATCCCGTGACCAACGGCCACATGGACGTCATCGGCCGGGCGACGCGCGTCGTCGACCATCTGATCGTCGCCGTCGCGGTCAACATCGGCAAGGGTCCGCTGTTCACCTATGACGAACGGGTCGAAATGCTGAAGGACGATCTGACGCGCCTCAAGAACGGCGACGCCAAACGCATCAGCGTCAAGCCGTTCGGCAACCTGCTGGTCGATTTCGTGGCCGAGCAGGGGGCCGGCGTCATCGTCCGTGGACTGCGCGCCGTCTCGGACTTCGAGTACGAATTCCAAATGGCGAGCATGAACGCGCGGCTGCGCCCGGAAATCGAGACGGTGTTCCTGACCGCGTCCGAGCGCAATCAGTTCATCTCGTCGCGTTTCGTCAAGGAAATCGGGCGCCTCGGCGGCGACATCGGGCATTTCGTGTCGGCGCCGGTGAAGGAGCGCCTGATGAAACGCTTCGCGGAAATGCCGGAAGGCGAGTAGGGGCGGCGCGTAGACAAGACCGGCGGATAGCCTCGCAAATCCGGCCGGTCCGCGAGAGGGAAATCAATATTTGACCCCCGGCGGCATGGTTCGTAATGTCCGCCCGTCCCAAGCACCAGATGCCTTTTTGGGGGCCCGTAGCTCAGCTGGTAGAGCACCTGACTTTTAATCAGGTTGTCACAGGTTCGAACCCTGTCGGGCTCACCATTCCCCTGTTGGCTCTTGTCGCGCCCATAACGGTTGTCACATCGAAATGATCCGGCTACCTTCGACGATATCGCTGGGCGGGATGTTCCCGCGTTGAAGGGTTAAGGGACATCGGGAAATGGCGCTGGATCTGTCGGCATTGCGCGACAACTACGTTGCCGCCGTTTCCGAACGGCGCGACGGCAACTATTCCGACATCTGGGACAAGTCTGTCTATAGCCGTTTCGCGGAATTCATGCTCGACCCCGCCGTCTGGGAAGACTTCCAAGGCAACGGTTTCGCCGAGGGTATGGGGTATTCCAGGAACTTCAAGGCCGGCGAGCGCACGGTTCCGTTGGAATTTACGGACCCCGGCTCGCGCGCCCGGGCGGAAAAATGGTTTCGTGACCTGCGCGCCAAGTGCGGCACCGATTTCGTCGATCGGCTTCTCGAATCCCGGATCGGCAGGCCGCCGACGGTCGAGACCGGCGGCGTAAGCGTGTCCTTTCACGACCTGCGTCTCGTCTACAACGCCTGGGTCCTCGACAAGGCCTGCGGTATACTCGACTGGCGGGACCGTTCGACGGTGTTCATGGAAATCGGCGCCGGATACGGCGGCCTTCCCTGCAAGATCAAGACGCTGTTTCCACGCTCCAAGTACATCGTCATCGACCTTCCGGAAGCGAACGCCATCCAGGCCTATTACATCGAGAATTTCGATCCCTCGCTGAAGGTCTTCCGATATCTCGACTTCAAGGAAATCGGGTTTGACGGTTTTCTCGACGGCGATTTCGACATCGCCCTCCTGCCGACGCAGTGCATCGACATGATCGGCGACCGGACCGTCGATTTCGCCATCAACATCCGCTCGCTGACGGAAATGACGGCCCCAATCGTCGACGAGTATTTCCGGCAGATTCATCGGGTCGTGCGCGAGTCCGGCGCGTTCTATAACGCCAACCGCTTCGATAACCGGGGCAGCGGCGATCACCTTCAGTTCAAAACGTTTCCCTATGATTCCCGCTGGACGCCGCTGTTTTCATCGACCGCGTGGACCCAGTATCAGATACACGAGCTCGTCACGGTTCGGACGGCGTTCGATGTCGATGGCGCCCCCGTGAGTTTTCTTGCCGATCTGCCGCCCTACGGCTGGGGTGATGTTCGGCGCGGCGGGCGGGATGTCGGGCGCAAGATCATGGCCATCGTCTTTGGCCTGGGCCAGGGAACCGGCAATCCGGGTTGGGGCCGGACGCTGCTCGGCCAGGGGGAAAATCCTGATGGCACGATCGCGCGGGCGCGGCGGTCTCTCGGGCGAGTCAAGCGCGGGCTGTCCGGAAAATTTCAACGAAAGGATTGACGCGCGACCGGCACGGTAGCACGTAATAGGTCGTCGCCGTCCGGGAGCCCGCGTTCAATTGACGACCGTCCTGCACCGCTATTGGCGCTTGGTCCGTTCGACGCCCAAGCTCGCCCTGATCGTCGCGGCCTTCGGCGTGGTCGTCGTCGCCGGCATCGACTACGGCACCGGGTACGAAATCTCCATCTCCATCTTCTACCTGGGACCGGTGTTCCTGGCCGCCTGGGCGGGGGATTGTTCTCCGGCGCCTTGATCGCGGCGGTCTCCGCCTACGCCTGGCTGAGCGTCGACCTGGTTTCCGGCCACGTCTACGAGCACGACGCGATCCCGTACTGGAACGCGCTGGTGCGGTTTGGCTTCTTCATCCTGACGGCGTTTCTCGTGGCGACGCGGCGCCGCACCGAGATCGAACTGGCGGCGGCGCGCGACCGGGCGCAGCAGGCGAACAGGGCGAAGTCGGCCTTCCTCGCCGGCGTGAGCCATGAACTGCGGACCCCATTGAACGCCATCATCGGCTACAGCGAACTGTTAGCCGAAGAAGCGCAGGCGGCCGGCAACACCGCGCGCGAACGGGACCTGGAGCGCATCCGCCGTGCCGGTCATCATCTGCTGAGCCTGATCAACAACATCCTCGACATGGCGAAGATCGAGGCCGGCAAGCTAGAAGTGTCGCGGGAACGCTTCGCGATCTGGGAAGCGATCGAGGACGTCACGGGCATCGCCGAACTGCTGGTGCGCAAGCGGGGCAACAAGTTGACGGTCGATTGTCCGGAGGACATCGGTGAGATTGTTTCCGACGAAATCCGGCTGCGCCAGGTGTTGCTGAATCTCCTCGGCAATGCGGCGAAGTTCACGGAAAAGGGCTCGATCACGTTGACGGTCGGCCGTATCGCCGACGACCCCGGCCGGATTTCCTTCGTGGTCGCCGACGACGGCGTCGGCATGGACGAGGGGCAACTCGCCAAGCTTTTCAAGCCGTTCACGCAGTTTCACCAGCAGAACCGCTCGACGATGGTCGGCAGCGGGCTCGGGTTGGCCATCTCGCGCCGCTTGTGCGATCTTCTTGGAGGCACCATAAACGTCGAAAGCACGCCCGGTAAGGGAACGCGGGTGAGCGTCGTTCTTCCGGCGGAATGAGCGGCGGCGCCGTGCAGTGAGGGAAGCGAAAATGACAAAAATTCTGATCGCCGAGGATGACGAGGACAGCCTGGACATGCTGTCCAGACGCTTGAAATTACAGGGTTTCGACGTCGTCACGGCGGCGACCGGCAGCGACGCCATCGCCGTCGCCGTCTCGGAAAAGCCGGACGTCGTCGTCATGGATCTCAACATGCCCGACATGACCGGCTGGGAAGCCACGCGCAAGATCAAGGCCGACCCGGCGACGAAGGCCATCCCGGTCATCGCGCTCAGCGCGCACGCCACCTCGGGCGACCATGACGAGGCGCACGAAGCCGGATGCGACGCCTTCGAGACCAAGCCGGTCGATCTCAACCGCCTCCTGAAGCGGATCAAGGAGCTCACCGGCGCCTAGGCGGCGGTTCCTACGGGGTCGGACCGCGTGGACGATTTCAGCGCCGCCAATCTGGCGATCATCGCCGCCATCTTCGTTCTGGCCGGTCTGACGAAAGGGGTGATCGGCCTCGGTCTGCCGACGGTGGCGCTCGGGCTCTCCACGGCCGTCGTCGGCCTCGACGCGGCGATCCAGTTGATGGTGGTGCCGTCGCTCGCCACCAATCTTTGGCAGGGCGCCGTCGGCGGCCGCTTGCGGCCGTTGCTGGTCCGGTTCTGGCCGATGCTCGCGCTCGTCGTCATCGGCACGTTGGCCGGCGGTTATTGGGCGCGGGGGCTCGACGCGCACGGACTGTCGGCGCTGCTGGGCGGACTGATCGGCGTTTACGGACTGCTGGGACTGCTGGGACTGCTGGGGCCGGCGCCTCGCGTGTCGCCGGGGGTGGCGAAAGCCACCGGTCCCATCGTCGGCGCGGTCAACGGCGTCCTGACAGGCCTCACCGGATCGTTCGTCGTACCCGGCGTGATGTTCATGCAGGCCGTCGGGCTCAGCCGCGACGAGTTGATCCAGGCCATTGGGGTGCTCTTCACCGTGTCCACGGCGGCGCTGATGGCGGCGGTGCTGCTGTACGGCCGGGGCACGGCGCAACTGGGCATGATGTCCGTCGCCGCGCTGGTGCCGGCCGCGGTCGGCATGGTCGTCGGCATGCGCGTCCGGCGGCGGCTGTCGGAGGCCGTGTTCCGGCGCGTGTTCTTTGTGTCCCTGGTGTTGCTCGGTCTGCATATCGTCGGTCGGGCGCTGCTCTGAGGGCGTCGATTTCGCCCCGCGTCCCTTGGTCCTAGGCCTCGTGTCCCAGGCCGGCGTATTTTTCGGGCGCAAGGATCGGGTGGCGGTCACCCATGCATCCGGCGGATTGTCGGCCACCGATATGGGTGGCGAGGGCGATCCGCATGCGAATGACGACAACCGACTGGGCGATGCTCCTGGCGCTTTCGGTTCTTTGGGGCGGCGCCTTTGTGGCGACCGAGGTCGCGCTCGGTTCCTTTCCGCCGTTCAGCATCGTGTTTCTCCGCGTGTCGATCGCCGCAGTGGCGCTGAACGTCATCCTGGCGGCGCGTCGCCGGGGACCGTTCCTGGAACCCGAGCATCACCATTGGCGGGATTGGCGGCTTTTCCTGGCCATGGGGATCTTCAACAACGCGGTACCGTTTTCGCTGATCGTGTGGGGGCAGACGGCGATCGGGGCCGGCCTGGCCTCCGTCATCAACGCCATGACGCCGGTTTTCACGGTGCTGTTGGCGCATGTGACCACGGAGGACGAGACTCTCCGCGGACATCGCCTGGCGGGGGCGCTGCTCGGCGTCGGCGGTGTCGCCCTGCTGATCGGCGGGGCGGCCATCGACGGCCTCGACGCGCCGTTGTACGGGCAGTTGGCGGTCCTTGCCGCGACCGTTTCCTACGCGGTCGCCGGCGTCGTCGGACGCCGGCTGCGGCATGTTCCGCCGATGACGGCGGCGGCCGGTCAACTGGCGGGGTCGAGCGCATTGCTGCTTCCGGTCTGCCTGGCGGTCGACCGGCCGTGGACGTTGCCGGCCCCGACCGGGGACGCCGTCGTTGCTGTCCTGGTGCTATCCCTGGCCGGAACGGCCGTTGCCTACATCCTGTTCTTTTCGGTCTTGCGGCGGGCCGGCGCCGGCAACGTCATGCTGGTGACGCTGCTGATTCCGGCGACGGCCGTAAGCATCGGCGTCGGCGCGCTCGGCGAGGTGCTGAGCACGCGGCAAGCCGTCGGCATGGCGGTCGTTCTGGCGTCTCTGGTGGTGATCGACGGGCGATGCTTGCCGGCAGTGGCAGATTGGTTGAAATGCCGCCGAAACAGCAGTTAACTTATATTAAGTAAATTGATAAAAAATATATCTAATACAATAAGTTGCGTGTTTTCAAAATCATGGCGGAACCGGCAGGACCCGCAGGTTCGTCGAGCGCAGCTTGCGCGAAACGTCGAGCAGCAGGCACTCGTAGAAGCGCGCCGCGAAGCCCATGTCGTCGGCGATCATCCGTTCGATGGTGGCCCGTGGTATCGACAGGATTTCCGTCTTGCCGTCGGCGATCAGACTGGCGCTGGCGCCCTTGCCGTCGATCATCGACATTTCGCCGATGACCTCGCCCGGCCCGAGGGGGCCGGCGAATTCCGCCGCTAGCGGGTCGAGGTAGGTCCGTGTGACACGGAGGTTCCCCGTCTTGATGATCAGGAGATCCCGGACGATGTCTCCCTCTCGGATAATGATGTCTCCTGATCCGAATGACTTCACAACGCCGGCGGCGATGAGCCGCTCGCGCTCGTCCGGCAGGAGCTTCGGAAAGGACGTTTCCAGGTTCATCGCGGGCTTCCCAACGTCTCGTGCATTGTGAAGATTTTCGCAAAATTTTCCCTAATTTGGCAGCTTTTACATTGCCGTGCAATGATGCCGCGAGTCCGCCGGGCAGCCTGGACCGGCAGGGTCTCCCTGAGCCTGTCTGGAAGGAGTTTCATCGTGTCGTCGAAAAGTCTGGCAACGGTCCTCGCCGTCCTGCTGTCGCTGTCGTTCCTCGGCGCCTGCACGAGGGCCGAGGAGGACCCGGAGGCGCGCCGCATCGCCGTCGATCATCCGGCCAATCAACCGATTCTGGGCGCAAGGCGGGCGACGGAATTCTGCGCCCGTTTCGGCGCCAAGGCGGTGCGCGTGCAGGAAGAGCCGGTGACGACGGACAAGATGATCAGAATGCGGCGCAGTACTTACGAATGTCTACCGCCGGGAATTCAGTGACCGTCAGTTCTTGAGGAGAGCCTCGACCTCGTCCTGGCTGAGGGCGCCGTCGCCGCCGCCTTTGGACTCCATGGCTTGGGTCTTGCGGCGCTCCTTGCCGACGTAGTTCTTGCCGGTATTGCGGCGCCGGTCGGGTCCGACATAGTTCTTCGAACGAATGAACATGCGCGGATTCTCGACGATCCGGACGATGCGCGCATAGAGCGCCTTGGGCGAGACGGGTTTCGCCAGGAATTCGGTCACGCCGTGGTCGCGGGCCTCGATGACGCGGTGATACTCCGTATGGCCCGTCAGCATGATCACCGGAACGTAGGGATTCGCGCTGTCCTTGCTCTTGCGCAGCAGATCGACGAAATCGAGGCCGTCGAGCGGGCTCATGTTCCAGTCACAGATGACCAGGTCGGCGACGAAGGTGCGCAAGACCTTGAGGGCGTCGGCGCCGTCGTCCGCCGTCTGAATGGTGCGGACGTTGAAGGCGCGCAGGATTTCCTTGAGCAGGATTTGCATGTGCTTGTTGTCGTCGACGACAAGCACGCTCAGACCCTGCAAATCGTAATTTTTCTTAGACGGGTCCGCTCAACGGCTTGCCCCCCCCCAGCCGACCATATGCACCCCGAGCGGAATAAAGCGTGAATTTTCGGTCATTGTCCAGAACATCGAAATACCGGGATAATTTGTCCCACTAATGAATCGCGGAGGTTGCGGGGCGCTCGGTCGAAAGGATTTCTTCCACCGCGTGCGCGATGCTCAACCACAGTCCGTGCCCGGCCGTATCGCCGAGATCGCGGAGCTGGTCGGCCTTGATGAAGGCACCGGCCGGGGCCAAATCGCCGTACTCCCTGATCAGGAGCGTCGCCGTCTTGTAGATTTCAGGTGAGAGCGTCATGTCATCCCCAGGGCTACGCAAATCATTCCTTGCTCGATTCCTCGGCAATCCGGCGGCGTGCTTCGGCCGATTTCATGATGGTGTTCACCTTAACGCCCAGGCGGTCCTCGACGACGATGACCTCGCCCTTGGCGATGATCTGGTTATTGGCGTGAAGCTCGATGTCCTCGCCGACGGTTCGGTCGAGTTCGACGACGGCGCCACGGCCGAGCTTGAGAATCTGGCTGATCGGCATGATCGCCGTGCCGAGCACGGCAGACACCTCAAGCTTGACGTCCAGCACACCTTCCATCTGGCTCGGTCTGCCGTCGCTGCTCTTGCCGATCATCTTGCTGTCGCTATCAGCCATGCTCACAAACCTAAACAGCAATGGTTAACGGTGTGTATATGACTTCGGTTCAATTGTAACACCTTTATCAAAAATGTATTCGCATTCTGCAGTCGCGCGATACCCCAATATGGGGGCGCCGTCCGAATTTGTAACTCTGCCGCGCCGTCAGATTCCATGGCCGCGGTCGATCTCGCCGGTCAGGACCTTGATCCGTTCGCGGAGCCGGAACAGGTCCGGCTCGGAAAATCCCTCGCATTCGAGCTTTGCCACGGTGTTGATGAGATAGTCGCGGTTCAGGCCGCTGACGCCCTCGGCGGCCATGATCACCTCAGCCGTCCGCTCGAGGCCCAGGTCGCCGGCGTATTGTTCGTGCGCCGGGTCGGCGACGAACGTGTAGGCGGACGCCGTTGCGGTCCCGAGGTCGATATCGACAATGGCCGGACGGTAGGGGTAGCCGATCATCTCGCGCTCGTTGAGATAGGCGACGATTCGCTCCCGGTCGTGGGGAAATATCCTAAAAGCAATGCCGGCGCACTCGCCGCCCCGGTCGAGGCCGAGGACGAGTCCGGGTCTTTCCGGGGTACCGCGGTGGTACTTGGAATAGACGCAGACCCGGCGGCTGAAGCCGGACAGGCGGGCCTGGCGCTGCTCGGCGAAGCGGAAACCCGGCCGCCACATCAGCGAGCCGTATCCGAAAATCCATTCGAAGGGGTCGTTGTCTGCCTTTTCCCGCATTTCTCAATGCTTGCAGGGCGTATAACGTTTCGCAATGCCGATCCTGCGCGGCTTTCCGAAAACCCTGGGTGCTTGTCAATTTCGCGCGTGATTTCAGCACTTTCGCGGTGCATTATGACGGTGCGGGCAGGGGTGCGCCGAGGATGCGTCACGGACGACCCAAATCTCCGATTTTGCCTAAAATTTTAGGGATAAGTGATGTACGTCACAGGTTGGATTCCCGCCCCGCGCGATAACCTAAGGTAAGGTCCGGCGTATTGTTGGTTCCGGCCGCAACGGGGTGCTCATGTCGTTTGCGAATAAGGACGGCGCCGGCGGCGCCGACGTCATCCGCTCGGGCGCCGGCGACGACCGCATCAAGGTCGGCGACGCCACATTCGCGCATATCGACGGCGGCGGCGGTCAGGATACCCTGGTGCTCGGCGACGAGTTCGATCTCGACCTGACGGGGGTGACCAGCCACTACATCCATGGGATCGAGGAAATCGACATGGACAACGGTCTCGCCAACCTGCTGGCGCTCGATTTCTCGAGCGTGCTCGACATCGGCGGCGCCATCGACCGGCTGACCGGCGAGAGCAACTTGCTGGTCATTTCCGGCGATCACCAAGACACCCTGCAATTGGAAGGCGATTGGACGGAGCGTCCGGATCAACCGGCCGCCGCCACGGGCGCCGGCTACACGGTCTACGACAGCGACGACTCCGATGTGTCGGTCGCGGTCCAGAATTCCATCAATATCCAGAGCGGCGGCGGCGGGTTGGCCTGACGACGATGGCACGTGAAAAGTCAAAGGCGGCGAAACGCAAGGCCGCGCCGAGAAGGCCCGCCCGGAAGACAGCCGAGAAACCTGCCGAGAAGTGGACTCCGGAGCCCGCCGTCGAAACCTTGGCGGTGGCGCCGCCGCCTGAATCCGGCGTCGGCGGCGAGGAAAAGTTCTCGCTGATCGCCTCTCGGCATTTCGCGACCTGGCTGGTGGGGCAGGGAGTCAGCCTCGCCTTCACGACCTATCAGGGCTCGAAGCTGTTCATGCTCGGCATTTCGCCGGAGGGAGAGCTTTCCGTCAGCGAACGCACCATAGAGCGGTGCATGGGTATCGCCGCCGTTGGCCGGTCAATCTACGTCGCGTCGAAATGGCAGATCTGGCGCTTCGAGAACGCCTGCCCGCCGGGCGTCAAGGCGGAGGGCTACGACGCGGTCTACGTACCGAAGTCGAGCCACGTCACCGGCGACGTGGACTGCCACGAGATGGCGATCGACGCCGACGGACGGTTGGTGTTCGTCAACACACTGTTCAACTGCCTGTCCTATCTCAGCCGCGACTACAGCTTCCATCCGGTCTGGCGGCCGCCGTTCATCTCGGCCCTCGCCGCCGAGGACCGTTGCCACCTTAACGGGCTTGCCATGGAGGACGGGCATCCCGCCTACGTGACCGCCGTTTCCGAGACCGACGTCGTGGACGGTTGGCGCGACCGGCGCACCGGCGTCGTCGTCGTCATGGATGTCCGCACCGGCAAGGTGGTGTGTTCCGGCCTCTCCATGCCGCACTCGCCGCGCCTGCATGGACGGACCCTGTGGGTGCAGAACTCCGGTACCGGCTATCTCGGGCGTGTCGACATGGCGAAGGGAACGTTCAAGCCGGTGACGTTCTGTCCGGGCTATCTGCGCGGCATGGCGATGGTCGACAACTTCGCTGTCTGTGCCGTTTCCAAGGCGCGCGGCGAGGGGAAATCCTTCGGCGGACTGACCCTCGAGGAGAACCTCGCCGCCAAGAACGCCGATCCGCGCTGCGGCCTGCTGGTGATCGACCTGACGTCCGGCAACATCCTGCACTGGGTGCGGATCGAGGGGTTGGTAACGGAACTTTTCGGCGTCGCCGCCTTGCCGGGCGTCATCCGGCCGCGCGCCGTCGGCTTCAAGTCCGACGAGATTCAGCGGATCATCAGCCTGCCGCCGGAGATGGCTTAATCTCATTGCCAGTGGACCCGGACCCCGGATTAAATCCGGGGCAGGCTAGCCCGGGGTGACGGTTAAGTATGGTGACGCCGCAGATCTAACTCCGTCATTCCGGGCGCCCGTCAGGGCGTCCCGGAATCCACTCGTCGAGACTATTTCGCTCCCTTCGCGATCTCCCGCTCGACGAAATCGAGCCGGTCCTGGCCCCAGAATCGCTCCTCGCCGATGATGAAGAACGGCGCGCCGAAGACGCCGCGCTCGATACAGGCGTCGGTATCGGCCTCCCACTTCGCTTCCACGGCCGGGTCGGCGGCGGCTTCCAAGAGCGCCTTGCCGTCGAAGCCGGCCGCGTCGGCGATGGCGACGACGGTATCGGGATCGGCGATGTTGCGCTCTTCCGCCCAGACGGCGCGGAGATAGCCGTAAACGAGATCGCCGACGTCCTTGCCCTGGGCGAGCGCCGATAACACGACGCCGGCGGCGATCTTATCGGAGCAGGGGAAGTATTTCGGCTCCAGGTTCAGCGGCACGCCCCGGAAATCGCGCCAGCGGCGGAGTTCCTGCATGCGCAGTGCCTTGCGCTGGTCGGAGCGTTTGGCGAGCGGCAGGCCGCCGGTGACGGAGAAGACGCGGCCCAGGTTCACCGGCTTGTGGTTGACCTTGGCGCCATGCTTCGCGGCCATGTCGTTGAAGATGCGGTCACCCATGTAGGTCCAGGGCGAGACGAGGGTGTAATAGTAATCGATGCTGACAGTCACAGGCGTCTCCCGAGATTTCATATTTCATTTGAAATTTGCCCGGGATGGTCGGTGCCTGGGCGGGTTGCGTCAAGTCCGACAGGCTGCCCTAGCGGGGTCAGCCCGAGCCCGCCCGAAAATGCCGCGATACGACCGGTTCCGGTTGACACCGAAAAAAACCGCGCTAACCATTTATCATATAAGGGCCACAAACGGCTCATGCCCCCGCCGGGGCTCCTCGGGAGGAATACGGCGCAACCGTAGAGGAAACCAAGTAATGCAGAGAACGCCGCACAACGGCGACCGCGTGTTCGAAGTCGCGGTCTACAACCGGGAAGTCCGGGCGCTCGTTAAGGAAAACCGCAGTCACGATTTCTACGAAGACCATTGGGCCGACACCCAGGTTCGCGACGTGCTCGCCGACAGCGAGCGGGAAGCGCAGAGTCTGGCGGAAGAGCGGTTTCCGGCGGACGACGGCTTCGTGATCGAGCGTGTGAGCTGTTGCGCCGACTGAACGCGTGAACGTGAGGGCGTCCTGAGCTAAGGCGATCAGGCGCTCTTCGCGTTTTCGGCCTTTTCCCGTTCCTGGTCCCGCAAGTCCTTGCGGCGGATTTTGCCGGTCGATGTCAGCGGCAGTTCGTCGACGAATTCGATCAGCCGCGGGTACTCGTGCGGGCTCAAGCGTGTCTTCACGAAGGCGCGGATGTCCTCTTCCAACTCCTTGTTGCCGTCGCGGCCGGGCATCAGCTTGACGAAGACCTTGATGGCTTCTGTGCGGATCGGGTCCGGCACGCCGATGGCGGCGGCCAGCGACACCGCCGGATGCTTGGTCAGGCAGTCCTCGATCTCGCCCGGGCCGATGCGGTAGCCGGCCGACGTGATGACATCGTCGTCGCGGCTGACGAAGCGGAAATAGCCGTCCTCGTCGGTAATGCCCTGATCGCCGGTCAGCAGCCAGTCGCCGAGGTACTTTTCCTCGGTCGCCTTCGGGTTCTCCCAATAGCGCAGCATCATCACCGGGTCGGGGCGCCTGACCGCGATCTGCCCGACCTCGCCCGGCGGCAGCTCCTGGCCGTCCGGGCCGATGACGGCGACGTCGTGCCCGGGGATCGGCTTGCCCATGGAACCCGGCTTCACCTCCATGACCGCCTGGCAGTTGGCGACCACCAGGTTGCATTCGGTCTGGCCGTAGAATTCGTTGAAGGTGAGGCCGAAGGATTGCCGCCCCCAGTCCAAGAGTTCGATCCCCATCGGCTCGCCGGCCACCGCGACGGTACGGAGCTTGGCGCCGAAGCGGGGGATGTCCTTCACTTCGCGCATGATCTTGAGGGCCGTCGGCGGCATGAAGGTGTTGCGCACGCCGAACGCCGCCATCAGCTTCAGCGCCTGTTCCGGCTCGTACTTGCGGGCCCGGAAGGCGAGCACCGGCACGCCGTGGAACCAAGCCCCCATCAGGCAGTTCATCAGCCCGCCGATCCACGCCCAATCGGCGGGCGTCCACATCAGATCGTCCGGCTGCGGCAGGAAGTCGTGGAAGAATTCGACCGCCGGCATGTGGCCGATCAGGCTCCGGTGCCCGTGCAGCGCGCCCTTCGGATTGCCGGTGGTGCCGGAGGTGTAGCAGATGAAGGACGGGTCCTCGGCGGCCGTGTCGACGATCTTGAAGGTGTCCTTGGCGGCATCCAACCCGCGCCAGAAGCCGGCCATGCCCGGCCGGTCGTCGTCGGCGTCGATCACCAACACGTATTGCAGGTTCGGCAGCCGCGCCCGGATCGCCTCGATCTTCGGCAGGTGCCGGGTTTCCGTCACCACCATGCGGGCGCCGGAGTTGGCGAGCCGGTATTCCAGCGCGTCCTCGCCGAAGAGCGTGAAAAGCGGGATGGAGACCGCGCCCATCTTCCAGGCCGCAGCATGGCTGATCGCGGCCTCGACGGATTGCGTGAGAAAAATGCCGAGCCGGTCGCCGCGCTCCAGCCCGAGCGCGGTCAGGAAATTGGCGAGCTTGTTGGAAAGCGCCCGGAGTGCCGCGAACGAATAGTCGGTTCGGTCGCCCTCCGGGTCGGTGACGATCATGCCGACCCGTTCCGGATGCGCCTCGGCGTGCCGGTCGATGACCTGCCAGCCCATGTTGACCCTAGCCGGCACGTCCCATTTGAACGCCGCGCGCACGGCCTCGTAGCTCGCGAGCTTCGTCAGCATGGATGTTTTCCCCATGTCTCTCCCAAGGCTGACGATAGGCCGAACGCGGGGGCCGTTCAACGGGGAGGGGCTTTACGGCAGCGCCGGCCACTTGGTGCGGTTCGGATGCACCATGTCGGCGAGCCGTCGCGGCGCCAGCACTTCGACGGCATCCCCCCAGGCGTAGAGATGCCAAGCCATCTCCAAATCCGAACCGGCGCTGAACCGTACCGTCAGGGCGCCGTCCTCTTCCAGCGTCGCCGTTTGCGTCGGATGGAACTCGAACGCCCTGGCGACGGCGGCGGCGTCGGGGCGGAAACGCCAGACGACGTCGAAGGGTTCTTCTTGAAAGACGCCGAAGGAACGCGCCGCGAAATCCGCCAACGAAAACCCCGGATCGCGCTCGAACGGCTCGTCGGTCGGCGTCACCTGCTCGACGTTCGGCAGGCTGAACAGGGCGACGTCGTTCGCTTTCGCATGTTCGTGATAGGCGACCAGATAATTGCGGTGCCCGAACAGGAAGCCGTAGGGATGCACGAGCCGCTCGTTCACACGTCCGTCGCGGCGGTTGCGGTAGGCGAGGCGTACCTTGCGGCAGGCCTTGACGGCGTGACGCAGCGCCTCGACGACGCCGGTGGCGGCGCGCGGTTTCGGCCCCGGCCGCATGGCCAGGCCTTCCGCCTGCAGCAGCGCCTCGACGTCCGGCTCGGCGCGGCGCGCCGAGTTGGGTGGCATCAGGGCGCGGATCTTCACCGCCAGCCCCTTGAGACGGCGCGCCCGGTCGTCTTGGCCGGCTTGTGTCATCAGGGCGACGGCGGCTTCGAGATCGGCGATCTCGTCGGCCTCGAAAGTCATCAGGCGATCAAGAACGCCCGGCGGAATTCGCCACCGTTTGATTTTTTCGCCGGTCGGCACCTCGATCGCCAGTTGCAGAATGTTCTCGGTTTTTTCGTAGCGAAGCGACATCACCCCTCCGTCGCCACGTTCCATGAATGGATTGGAGGCGCAATTTCGCATCGACACAAGTTTTACGGTAAGAAAATTTTACATATCGCGTTGGTCAGGAACGATTTACATCAATTACGTTTCGGAAATCCAAGCGGATACTTCGCGTCAAGTTCTGCTATCCTTCGCTTCAAGAACCGTCGTGTGCGAATGTTGGTTCGCCGAAACAGCGTTGAGTCGAATGCCTGCCGATAACCCGAAATCACTTGAAGAACTGCTGCGCGAGGATACTCGCCTCAGGGCCTTCAACAACACGGTGCCCGCCGGAATCATGGTGCTCGGCATCGACGCGGGTAACGTCGTCTTCTCCAACCGTTTCTTCAACGAGACGCTGGGCTTCGGCGGCGACAAGGTTCTCGGTGGATCGTGGGAGGAATTCTTCGTCGATCCGGACGACCGCCAGAACATGATGATCGCCTTCGCCGAGGACGGCGAGGTCCGCAACTTCGAACTGCCCTTGCGGCGCCACGACGGCGAGATCGTCTGGGGCCTGGCGTCGATGTCGACCATCTCGGTGCAGGACGAGGATCTGCTGCTGTTCGCCTTCATCGACGTGACGCCGGTGAAGCAAGCGGAACAGGCGCTGGCCGAAGCGGCGGCGCGGGCCGAGGCGGCAGAACGGGCGAAGAGCCAGTTCCTCGCCACCATGAGTCATGAAATCCGGACGCCGATGTCCGGCGTCCTCGGCTTCGTCGACATGCTGCTGGAGGACGACCTGCCGGAGGCCAGCCGCGAGAAGGTCTATCGGATCAAGGACGCCACGCGCTCACTGCTGCGCATCATCAACGACGTCCTCGACATGTCGAAGCTGGAGGCGGGGAAGATGGAAATCGAATCCATCGACTTCGATCTTCCGACCCTGTTGCGCGACGTCATGGCGCTTTTCCGGGAAAAGCGGTCGGGCGAACGGCGCAGCGGCGTCAACCTCGATCTTGCGCTGCACGACTCCCTGCCGGTCGGCGTGCGGACGGATCCGACGCGCCTGCGGCAAATTCTGGTCAACCTCATCGGCAACGCCCTGAAGTTCACGGAAAAGGGCAGCGTCGTCGTCGAGGCCGGGCTCGAAAAGACCGCCGCCGGCGACAGGCTGCGCTTCGTGGTTCGCGATACCGGGATCGGCATGGCGCCGGATGTCATCGGCAAGCTGTTCCAGGAATTCACCCAGGCCGACGAGACCATCACCCGCCGGTTCGAGGGAACCGGCCTCGGCCTCGCCATCTGCCGGCGTCTGACGGAGGCGATGGACGGCGAGATCGGCGTCGAGAGCGAGCCCGGCAAGGGCAGTACGTTCTGGTTCACGCTTCCGTACCTGCCGGCGGCGACCTCGTTCGCGGCCAAGTCCGCGCCGGCGGCGCCGGCCGTCGCCTATTTCCGCGCCCGGCGGCCCATCAATATCCTCGTCGCCGAGGACAACCCGCTCAACCAGCGCGTCGTCCTAGCCCTGCTGGAATCCTTCGGCCATATCGCGACCACCGTCGGCAACGGACTCGAGGCCGTGGCGGCGCACGCCAAGGGCAAATACGACATGATCCTGATGGACGTCCGCATGCCGAAGATGTCGGGGATCGAGGCGACCCGGGAAATCCGGGCCATGGCGGGGGAGAAGGGCGCCATTCCCATCGTCGCCCTGACGGCGGACGCGCTCAGCCAACACGGCGAGGCCTGCCTGGCAGCGGGCATGAACGCCTGCGTCACCAAACCCATCGACCGGGCGCTTCTGGCGACGACGATCAACGACGTCATGGGCGAGGAGATCAATATGCGGGTGGCGGCGCCGCAGGCGGTCGCCAAGGTGCAGCCGTGCGCGCCGGAAAAGGTCGCCGAGGACGAGAAAGCCGCCGAAGCGGCGGTCGCCGATTTCGTGGCCCGTATCGCCGAACTGACGGATAAATCCTGATGCGGGCCGCGACGGGCAAGCCTGTTTAGGCTCGCCTAGTCTTCACGCCTGTCCTTGTCGTCGCGGCGACTGTCGTGGCGTTCTTCCTTGAAGCCGTATGCGGAAAACAGCGCCTTGGTCGTCAATTGGTCGCCCTGGCGCCGGTCTTCCCGCCGCCGGTCGGCTTGCTTGCGTTTCTCCTTCGACGGCTTGTTCTTCGTGCCCTTCGCCATGTCGCGACCTCCGCATTCTCGATGCGAAAGGATAGCGCACATTTCGCCGGGACGCGCCCGAAAACGACGGCTGGGGCCGGGAAAGGACGCTTGCGCGGCCCGTTGCTCGCGGGGGAAAGTCGTGGCGATATAGCGTCTCGGCCTCAAGGCGACGATGTCGCCATTCCTGGAACGACCCCTGACAAGAGCGGCGGCCTTGGCATCGAACGGAACCCCTGAAGAACGCTACCCGGAAAGCGTCGCGGCCGCGCTGACCGTCATGGCCGACAACATCCGGGCCTTGAACGCCGGCGACGAGCGGGCCTTCGCCCGGACCCTGCATTTCCCGCATTTCCGTCTTTCCGGCGGCAAGATGAAGGTCTGGGAAACGCCGGACGACTATTTCTCCGATTTCCATGCCCGCGCCGGCGGCGAGTGGCACCATTCCGCCTTCGAGGACATCCGCGTCGTCGACGCCTCCGCCGACAAGGTGCACCTGGACGTGCGCGTCGACCGCTTTCGCGCCGACGGCTCGCTGCTGGCGCGCTTCCGCTCTCTCTGGGTGATCGCGCGCATCGACGGCGTGTGGGCGGCGCAGCTCCGTTCATCGTTCGCCGGGTGAGCCGGGGAACCGGAGGAGCGGGTACGGCGGCGGGAAGCCGCTGGCTTCAGGCTGGTGCCGCTGGCGGATGGGGTGTCCGCCTAACTTCCGTTTTCTCGCGTTCATGCCCGTTCGATGAAACCCGCTTCTATATTCGAGTAGGTGCGGTTTTTTGTTCGCATACGTCCGCGCGTGTCCGCTATAATCCGAAAATAATTTATTGGGTAGGATTATGGGTACATGGCGACGAACATTAACAGGCTATCGGCTCGGAAGGTTTCGACGGAAAGCAGGCCGGGGCTCTACCCGGACGGCGGCGGCCTCTATCTACAGGTCCGACCGGCGAAGGCCGGCAGGGTAAGCAAATCCTGGCTATATCGCTTCATGCTGCGCGGGAAGTCCCGAGATATGGGCTTGGGCTCCCTGAGCGATTTCACGCTGTCAGAGGTCCGCGAGAAGGCGACAGAGGCCCGGAAACTTGTGAAGGCGGGTATCGACCCCATCGAGGACCGCAACCGCCAGCGGCTTGCGGATCGTGCGGCAGCCCGAGAGGCCCGGACATTCAAATGGTGTTCTGAGCAGTACATATCCGCGCACGGCGATTCCTGGCGTAATCCGAAACATCGGCAGCAATGGGTTAATACGCTGGCCACCTATGCCTATCCCATCATCGGCGCTCGCGACGTGGCCGGGCTCGCGGTCGGCGACGTGCTAGAGGTTCTTGAGCCTATCTGGTCGGCAAAAACGGAGACGGCCAAGCGCATCCGAGGCCGCATCGAGGCCGTTCTCGATTGGGCTTCCGTTCGCGGGTATCGCCAGGGCGACAACCCGGCCCGCTGGCGTGGCCATCTGGACAAGCTGCTGCCAGCGCCCGCCAGGATCGCGAAACCGGTACACCATGCGGCCATGCCCTACGAGGAGATCGGCGCATTCATGGCCAAGCTACGGAAACAGGAGGGCATTGCGGCCTGCGCCCTTCAATTCCTCATTCTAACGGCGACCCGGACAAGCGAGACCATCGGCGCGGATCGGGGGGAGGTAGACGCCCGAAAGGGTATCTGGACAATCCCAGGCGACCGCATGAAGGCCGGCGCAGAACATCGCGTACCCCTCACGGATGCCGCGCTCGCCATCGTGCAGAATATGCCGGTGATCGACGGAAACCCGCATATCTTCCCTGGCGACCGCCCTAGCCGTTCGTTGTCGAACATGGCCATGAGCGCCTTGTTGAAGCGCATGGGCGTTGAAGGCGCAACGGTTCACGGTTTCCGGTCCGCTTTCCGGGATTGGGCGGCGGAGCAGACCGCATTCCCGAGGGAGGTGGCAGAGCGGGCGCTTGCTCACACCATTGGCAACAAGACCCAGGAGGCTTACCAGCGCGGCGACCTTTTCGAGAAGCGTCGCAAGCTGATGGAAGCCTGGACCCGCTACTGCAACACGGTCCCGAAGGCCGCCGGCAACGTGACGCCGATCAGGAAAAGGACCCGGTGAAAAACATTGCGGACGGACAAGGAAAGGCTTGCATTTTGGTGGAATTTGATTTTCAATGTTGACTGGCCAGACTTCTATTACCCGATGCCTTTAAGTCGGAGGAAGTCCGGGAGGGTAGCACTCAAAGGTCCGCATGGTCTGCGTGCGTGTGTGTAGGTTTCCCCAACCGGATGCCTCTAGACGGAAAGGAAAAGGAAAGTTGGCTATGAATTCCCCGCAATTCGCGTACAGCGTTCGTCGTTTCTGCGAAGCCTTCGACATTGGCCGGAGCAAGTTTTACTTGCTTGTTCGCGCCGGTGAAATCGAGGTATCGAAGATTGGCGGCAAAACCGTTGTGACCGAAGAGGCTCGCCAGCGGTTCTCTGATCGCCTTAATCAGTCGGCAGCGGCTTAGGTCGCTTCTGGTAGCGTAGCGCCGTGAGGCGTCACGCGGACACCATGCCGACGATGGCCAGAACTCCCGACGATCTAATTTCGCGTCCAGGCGCTCCCACGTTTGGCGCTTTCGCTTGTCTGCAAAAGGAAACGCCACCCCTCCCGAGGGTGGCGCTCCCAATCTCTTTTGTAGGCTTGTTCGCCCACCCTCCAAAGGAAAACGAACACCATGTACTTACACCCCCCGACTAAAATCCGCAACCGCTCCGAGGCAGGCCAAGGGCTCGCCAACCTGATTACCCGCGCTCGCGCACGCGGGGAATGCCGCTTCGTCGTCGCCGATCTACAGGAAAGGCTTGCCGTTCTCGACGGCATTTCGGGCGAACCGACGACCCTGCACGCCTCTCTGCACAGGGGGCGGTAACGGATGCCGAGAACTCATAGGCTCAAAGTCGGCGACAAGATCGCCATCATCGACGCGGCGGACCGTCACCTTGTCAGTGGTTACAAGTGGCACCTTGGCGGAACCGGAAAAAGGTATGTTGCGACAAACCTAAAGGGCGGCAGCAAGACCGCCTATCTACATCGCATCATCATGGCACCTGGCCCCGGTGAAATTGTAGACCACGCGAACGGTGATCCTCTCGACAATCGCCGGAAAAATCTTCGGATCGTGACTGCCAGCGAGAACGGTCTAAACCGGACCCATACGAGCAACCCGACGGGATACAAAGGCGTTTGCTATTTTCCCGACAAGCGGAAGTACCAAGGGCGGCTCAATCACAATGGCGGAGTGTATCGCGGCCCGTATCGTGACAATCCCTTGGATGCGGCAAAGGACTACGACCGCCTAGCACGTGGCATTGGCGGCAACCTCGCTACGGTCAATTTCCCGAAGGCCGGGGAGCGAGGCGTCATTCCGCTGGAAGGTTTGGCTCCCCATGAGTGACAGGGTGGTCTTAGAACTATCGCCCGGATGGGCGGTGCTGGCGGATGACCTGCAATGGATACTGGCCAGGGCCGAGGGCATATCCGATCCGAGCCGTTTTAAGCCGCGCCAGGGCCGTTTTAGGGCCGTGGGGTATATCGCCTGCCGGAAAAGCACTCTTCGACGCCTGGCGCACGAAAAATAGGCACCTGTGAGCCCTCAAGCACAAGCCGTCATGGACGGATGGCCGGATACCTTCAAACAGTGGCGAGCCGAACAGGCGTGGAAGGTGGCGGCATGAACGCTCTACCCCGTCGAAACATCGCCCTGGCGGTTCCCGCAACGGACCCGCTCCGCATCATCCGAACGCATTGGGGCTTGTCTCAGGTGCGGACCCGGCAGAACGCCGCAACGGGAGGGCCGCGCACATGCCACGGATAAGCGGCTCAAAACCGGACGCGACCGGGCGCAGCTCCGGTGCTCTTGCCGGCAGGATGCGAAAGCACCTTGGCCCGCCGAAGGGTCAAGGCTGGATATGGTACACGCGGGAAATGATGGAGTCGCCCGCGTGGTCGGCATTGTCCATCAATGGCCGCCGCATTCTTGACCGCTTGTGCCTTGAACATCTAGCCCATGCCGCAACGGAAAACGGAAACCTGATTTCAACGCACGATCAATTCCGCGCCGCTGGTATTTCCAGTAGTGCGATAGCGCCTGCTATCGAGGAGTTGGAGTTTCTAGGCTTCATTCGTCGCGAGCGCGGCGGGCGATGGGCTGGCAAGAACACCCCGAGCAAGTACTGCCTGACCTGGATACGTGATCGAACCGGCGCGGCCCCGTCAAACGAATGGGCTGGCGTCACATCCGAACAGGTGAAGGCGTGGCAATTGCAGCGCCGGCAGCTTCGCAAGGTCCTCCGGGCGGCTACCGAAAATCAGGTTTTTGGTAAAAAAAGTGGTGGTACCGTACCACGGCTTTACGTGGTACCGGACGCTAAATCGGACGGTTTGGCATGACCAAGGGCCGCGAAAATAGCGGATTTCTGCCGAGGCCGATTTAATGATGGTACCACGCAATCACGTGGTGCTTTCTATATATCCACGGGTATGGGGCCGCTGGGCGGGGGCCACCCAAAGAGCCCAACGCCCTGGCGGCACCCTTCAAACCATCATTGTACCGATCACACTCCGGCCATGCGCTGCCGAACAGGGCCGGTTCGCTTGTGGCCAAACATAAGTGTGCATTTTCGTGATTTTTTGCCGGTTCGGCGGGTGACACGCTCAACCGATACTAATCCGCCACCCCGCAAAGAGTATGTGGTATCAACCGCTTATAGGAACAGCATCCGCCCTGAATGTGGAAGGAAACGCTGCGCAAGTTTGAAGTCGAACGCCGCAAGAGAGCTTCGAAGGCCCCGGCGTATCAACACCGACATTCACAGGAGAGAGGTTTACGCCGATGGGTAAGATGATGAGTTTTCGAAGGATAATGGCATTGGCCGCACTCTGCGGCGCCGCGACGGGCTTCGGCGCCAAGGCTGCCAACGCTGGCGAACTTACGATCTATGCCGCCATGGACGCCGACAAGTTGAAGATGGCGAGCGACCTGTTCGCCAAGATGCATCCGGACATTAAAGTGAACTGGGTCCGTGATTCGACGGGCATCATCCATGCCCGCCTGATGGCCGAGAAGGACAATCCGCGCGCCGACGTGACATTTGCAATGGCGGCGACGAGCCTTCTCACCATGGATTCACTCGGTATGCTGGAGCCCTACACGCCCAAGGGCGTCGAACGGCTCGATCCGAAGTACCGTGACAAACAGCAGCCGAACCACTGGGTCGGCACCTACGGCTTCGCCGGCGCCATCTGCTTCAACACTGTTGAGGCGGAGAAGAAGAAGATTCCAGCGCCGAAGTCCTGGGCGGACCTTCTGAAACCCGTTTACAAGGGGCACGTCACGATGCCGAACCCGGCGTCGTCCGGTACCGGCTTCCTCGACGTTTCGGCGTGGATCCAAATCATGGGTGAGGAGAAGGCCTGGGCCTACATGGACAAGCTTCATGAGAACATCGCCTCTTACACCCACTCGGGCTCGAAGCCCTGTAACCAGGCCGCCGCCGGCGAATACACGGTCGGCGTTTCATGGCCGTACCGTGGCGCGCAGCTCAAGGAAAAGGGCGCACCCATCGAGGTCATCATCCCGGAAGAAGGGATCGGCTGGGAAATGCAGGCCGTCGCCATCATGAAGGGAACGAAAAACCTCGCCGACGCGAAGACGTTCCTCGACTGGTCCATCTCGGATGAGGCGATGGACTTCTACGCTGCGACCGCCTCGGTCGTCGCTCTGACGGCGAAGAACAAGCCGCGGAAGTTCTTCCCGCAGGAAGTGATGACCAAGATGATCAACAACGACTTCGCCACCGCCGCGAACAACAAGGATCGGATCGTCGCCGAGTGGCGCAAGCGCTACGAGACCAAGTCCGAGCCAAAGAAGAAATAACCCAGACCTTCAAAGTTTGGGCTGTGGGATGGGCTGCTCGCATACGTGCGGGCAGCCCGTTTCTCGTTTAGGATCGGCCGGCGAGCGGCCGGGCGGCGTGGACGAAGGCTTCCTGCTCGCGGGTTTCAATGGCCCCGGGACGACTGGCTCGCACCAGGGCGATGGCGTCCGCAGGATCGATGCCGGTTTCGACAAGCAATCGCGCAACGAGCGTTCCGGTGCGGCCGAGTCCTCCGGCGCAATGGAACAGCATCCGGCCGCCGTCGCCGAGGGTCCGCAGTATGCCCTTGCCGTGCGTTGCCCAGGCGATCTTGAAAGCGTCGGCCGGCGGTTGCATGTCAGGGACCGGCAGGTGCGCCCAAATAAAGGTGCCACCTTGCATGGTCTCCGCGTACTCGGGAACGCCGAGCTTCGGGAACTCGTGCGCCTCATTAAGGCTGACGACATAAGCCGGCGCCCAGGTCACGATATGCGCCACATCATCCGCCAGGTTTCGTATCCAGCGACGTCCGCGAGCATCCAGATGATTGCGCCCCGGCATGTGGACCATGCCGAGAACAGCCCCGCCCGGCGCCTCGACCTCGTCGATACGAAGCGGTCCAGATAATTCGCCGTCGGTAGACATGCCCGTCACACCTCTCTGTTCGCGTTCCAATGCGGGATCAGAACCGGTCCGCCCGATAGGGCGTCGGATCGACAGGGGCGGGCCGACCCGTGACCAGCGCCGCCAATAGCGCCCCAGAGGCCGGCGAGGCCGTCATGCCATAGTGACCGTGCCCGAAGTTCAGATACAACCCAGGAATGCCGGGCGCCGGCCCGACCACGGGAATGCTGTCCGGCAGGCACGGCCGGTGCCCCATCCACTCCGAGACGCCGCTGTACTCGAGCCCCGGGAACATCGCCTGCCCGAGCGTCAGGTTAGCCTCGGCGCGCCGATAGTCCGGCGCCGCGTCGAGACCGGCGAACTCGACGGTACCCGCGAAACGGAGACCGTCCCGCATCGGGGACGCATACACTTTAGCTTCGCTGTCGACCACCGGCAGCGGCAGCTTGACGCTAGGATCAATCGCCACGGAGTGATACCCCCGTTGCGTTTCGAGCGGTATCCGCAGCCCGGTTCCGGCGAGAAGGTGCATCGACCACGCGCCGGCGCAGATTGCCACAGCGTCCGCCGCGATGTCGCCATGCGTCGTCGCCACGCCGGTGACGGCGCCACTGCCGTCCCGCAGCAGCGCCTTGACCCGTGCCCGGACGACCTCGCCGCCGTCGGCGGCGAACTTCCTCACCAGCAATTCGACGAGGCTTCCGGGCGCGGAAATGAAACCGTGCTCAGGCAGCAAGAGACCTTGTCGGAAATCCGGCGCCAGCGCCGGCACCAGATCGTGCAGTTCCCCCGCGTCGAGAACGCGCTGGCGGACGCCCCGCGCGGCGCGGATGTTCCAATCCGTCGATCCTTCCAGACGCTTCTCGGACCGGTACGCCTGCAGAACGCCGGATACGCGGATCAGGCCGTCGCCGTCGCCGTCCAGAAGCTCGGTGTAGAGCGCGACGCCGCGCCCATTCAGCGCTCGAAGCGCATCGGCCTTGGCGTCGATCCCGGACGCCCGCCCGGCCGCCACAAAGCGTAGCAGCCACGGCAAAACCTTCGGAAGATACCGCGCGCGGATGTGCAGCGGCCCCAACGGATCGAAAATCCAGCCGGGGATTTCCGAAAGAGTGCCCGGCATCGACAAGGGTGTGCAACTACCGATGCTGATCGATCCGGCGTTCCCGAAGGAGCAACCGCTGCCAGGCTCGTTGGCGTCGAGCAGCAGAACTTGGTGCCCGTCCCGCAGCAGAAAATTGGCCGCGCAGGCACCCGCGATGCCGGCTCCGACGACGACGATCTTCAAGGCGCGCCGGCTCCGTCACCGTCAAGGAACATTGCCCCGGCTCGATCAGTCAACGCATCCGCCATCTCTGGGCCCGTTTGAGAATAATCGACGAAATGAACAGGTGCAGAAGCCGGACCACGACGC
>JAYOFL010000021.1:0-48829 GCA_038117205.1 Rhodospirillales bacterium
CGGCCAAATGGGCAGCGGCATCGCGCATGTCTGCGCCGCCGCGGGCTTCCCGGTCTTCATGCTCGATATCACGGAAGAGGCCTGCACCAAGGGCGTCAAGAAGATCGAGGGCGACATGAACCGTCTCGTCGCCCGCGAGCGCATGACGGAAGCCGAGCGCGACGCCGCCATGAAGCGCATCACGACCGGCACCGACTATGCCGGCTTTTCCGACTGCGACGTCGTCATCGAGGCGGCGAGCGAGGAGGAAAGCGTCAAGAAGGCGATCCTGAAGACGCTCTGCCCGGTCCTGAAGCCGGACGCGGTCGTGGCGTCCAACACGTCCTCCATCTCGATCACCCGCTTGGGTGCTCAGACCGACCGCCCCGGCAAGTTCCTCGGCATGCACTTCATGAACCCGGTGCCGCGCATGGAACTGGTCGAGCTGATCCGCGGCATCGCCACCGACGAGGACACCTACGACACCATTCGCGACCTCGCCCGCCGGCTCGGCAAGACTTCCGTCAACGCCGAGGACTTCCCGGCCTTCATCGTCAACCGCATCCTGCTGCCGATGATCAACGAGGCGGTCTACACCCTCTACGAAGGCGTCGGCTCCGTCGCCGCCATCGACACCGCCATGAAGCTCGGCACCAACCACCCGATGGGGCCGCTGGAACTGGCCGACTTCATCGGCCTCGATACCTGCCTCGCGGTCATGCACGTGCTGCACGAGGGCCTCGCCGACACCAAGTACCGGCCCTGCCCGCTCTTGGTGAAGTACGTCGAGGCCGGCTGGCTCGGCCGCAAGACCGGCCGCGGCTTCTACGACTATTCCACCGACACGCCGGTGCCGACCCGGTGAATTCGCCGGAAATCCAGACTTTCCGGGACGGGGCCTTCGGGCCCCGTTCTCTTTTCCGCGTTACATTTCGTAACAGTCCGGCAACCCTTTAACACGATCCCGACATACCGGCGCGACAGGACGGCGGCACACTCCACGCAGGGAATGGGGGCATTCCACCTACCAGGAGTGAGACAACATGAAGAACGTCGTCAAGAATTACGATTTCAGCGGCATTTCGGTTCTCGTCGCCGAGCATAACAATTACACGCGCCAGACCATGCGCAGCATCCTGCGCACCTTCAACATCGGCACGATCATCGAAACCAACAACATCGAGGACGCCTGGGACTCGTTCCTGCGCTCCCGCCCGGACGTGGTCTTCGTCGACTGGGCGCCGACCTTCGACGGCATGAAACTGTTGAAGAAGATCCGCCGCGACAAGGAAAGTCCGAACCCGTTCACGCCGACTATCGTCGTCACGTCGATGACGGAAACCGAACACGTGCTGACGGCGCGCGACCTCGGCATGACCGAATTCCTCGCCAAGCCGTTCTCGCCGCGCATCATCTACAACCGGCTGCGCTCCATCGTCGAATCCTCGCGCGCCTTTGTCCGCGCCGGCGAGTTCTTCGGCCCCGACCGCCGCCGCCGCGACCTCGACGTTCATCAGGAACGGCGCCATGCGCCGGGCAACGACAATCCGGACAGTCCCGACGGGGACGAACAGCGGGCTGGCGCCCGCTGACATTGGTACTCCTCACCCTCACTCCGTGAACTCGGCGGACGCCAGAACGGCCGTCCGCCATTGTTCGGGGACCGTCCCCGCGAATCGCCCGGCGCCCGCCGAAGCATCGCTCCGGCCCCACCGCCGCCCGACGCGCCGCCGGCGCCGCCGCATGTGACCGTCGTATTGCGCGGCGATGAACTTTCCATGTAATCGGCAAATAATCGGCACTCGCGGCTGAGATTCGACCTGTCCGCGTCAACAAAAGTGCAAAGTAATTTGCATCTAAGGTTTGTTTGAAGTCGCAACAAGCCTCTGCCAAATCATCTGTAACGTTTCCCGACATCAGGCGTCCGACCGCGTTCGGACGAGGAGGGTCCGTGAACAGCATGGAAGACAACGACGGCAATCTCGTCGTCCGTCTGGCGGAAGGCGATCTCGAAATCGACGCCGCGCAGGCGCTCCGCTACGACGTATTCTACGACGAGCTCGGCGCCGTGCCGTCCTTGGAGGCCCGGCGCACGCGCCGCGACGCCGACGAATACGACGGCATCTGCGATCATCTCCTGGTGATCGACCCGGCGCGCTCCAACGGCAAGCCGTTCGTCGCCGGCACCTACCGGCTGCTGCGCCGCAGTGTCGCCAAGGCGGCCGGCGGCTTCTATTCGCAGAGCGAGTTCGACATTTCGACGCTGCTCGACTATCCGGGCGAGATCGTCGAATTGGGCCGCTCCTGCGTGCATCCGGAATACCGCTCCGGCACCGTCATGCAGCTCCTCTGGCGCGGCATCGCGGATTATCTCGCCCGGCACGAGATCAAGATGATGTTCGGCTGCGCCAGCTTCCCGGGCACCGATCCGGACGCCATCAAGACCGGACTTTCGTATCTGCACCACTACCATCTGGCGCCGGCGGAAATCCGCCCGCGCGCGCTCCGCGACCACTACATCGAGATGGGCAAGCTGCAACCCGCCTGGTTCGACCGCAAGGCGGCGCTCAGCGAGCTGCCGCCGCTGATCAAGGGCTATCTCCGCGTCGGCGGCGTGGTCGGCGACGGCGCGGTCATCGATCGTCAGTTCAACACAACGGATATTTGCGTGATTGTCGAATGCACACGTATCACCGCGAGGTACCATCGCCACTACAAGCCCTGTGGGACGTCCTAGACGACCACTCGGCGACGACGACGTCGCTACCGAGGGCGGTGTTCCGGGTGTTGGCGTTTCTTGGCCTGACCGGAACCCTGATCGGTCCCTACGTCGTGCTCGGCCTGTTCGGCCGGCACCGCAAGGCGCCCGTCGCCCGGCTCTGGCATAGGCTCGCCTGCGCCATCTGCGGCCTGGAAGTCGTCGTGCGCGGCGAACCCGAACCGGGCCGCGCCGTCATGTTCGCCGCCAATCACGTGTCGTATCTCGACATTCCGGTGCTGGGCGCCGTGCTCGACGCCCGGTTCGTCGCCAAGAGCGACGTCGCCGGATGGCCGCTGTTCGGTCTCCTGGCCCGGCTTTCCGACACGGTCTTCGTCACCCGCGACCGCCGCGCCGCCGGCGGCGACTGCGCCCGGGTTTCCGGCTGCATGACGACGGGCGACCGGCTGGTGCTGTTTCCGGAAGGCACCAGCAGCGACGGCAGCGCCGTCCTGCCGTCCCGCACCGCGCTGTTCGCGGCGCTGGAAAAGGACCGGGCGCCGGTTGACGCGCTGGTGCAGCCGGTCTCCATCGCCTACGCCGGCTATGCCGACGGGCGGCCGCTCCGGGGTTTCATGACCGATCTATACGCCTGGTACGGCGACATGACGCTGTTCGGACACCTGATGACGGTGTTCGGCCTCAAGGGAGCGCGCGTCGAAGTGACGTTCCTGCCGCCGATCCGGCCGGGCGGGCGCCTCAACCGCAAGGCGCTGGCGCGGGCCTGCGAACGCGCCGTCGCCAGCGGGCTGGCCCGCTCGCACAAACGGCCGGTCGTTCAGTGGGAGAGCGAGTCAGTGCAGTTCGGCGCGGAGTTTCTGGCGCAGTACGTCGATGGGCACGAGATCGCCCTGAATGTTCATGTGCCAGAACGTCCAGCCGTTGCAGGCCGGCAGGTTCTGGACGTGCGCACCGACCTTGTGGATCGACCCCTGGAAGCCGTCGGTCGCTAGGGTGCCGTCGGCGCGGACGCTGGCGGCGTGCCGGCGGCGCTGATCGTAGAGCACCGTACCGGCCGTCAGCAGGCCGCGCTCGACCAGCCAGCCGAAGGGAATTCTGGGTTCGTCCCGCTTCGTCGGTGTCGTTAGCAAATCGTCGCCGGCCAACCGTTCGGTGGCGGCGATCCGTTCCTCGGCAATGCGCACGTAGCTCTCCTCCCGTTCGATGCCGATGAAATCCCGGCCCAGTTTCTTGGCGACGGCGCCCGTGGTGCCCGATCCCATGAACGGATCGAGGATGGTCTCGCCCACTTCCGTCGCCGCCATGATGACCCGGTGCAACAACGCCTCCGGCTTCTGCGTCGGATGCGCCTTGCGGCCGGCGTCGTCCTTGAGACGCTCCTGGCCGGCGCAGATCGGCAGCAGCCAGTCGGAACGCATCTGCAGATCGTCGTTCAACGCCTTCATGGCGTCGTAATTGAAGCGGTAGCGGCTGTCCTTGTCCTTGGCGCACCAGATCATGGTCTCGTGCGCGTTGGTGAAGCGCCGGCCGCGGAAATTCGGCATCGGGTTCGATTTCCGCCACACCACGTCGTTGAGGATCCAGTAGCCGAGGTCCTGCAACGTCGCACCGACGCGGAAGATGTTGTGATAGCTGCCGATCACCCAGAGCGTGCCGTCCGGCTTGAGGGCGCGCCTAGCGGCGGCCAGCCAATCGCGGGTGAACTTGTCGTATTCGGCGAAGTCGCTGAACCGGTCCCAGTCCGCGTCGACGCCGTCGACCTTGCGTTGCGTCTCCGGCCGGGTCAGGTCGCCCGAAAGCTGGAGATTATAGGGCGGGTCCGCGAACACCATGTCGACCGAGCCTTCCGGCAGGCCGTTCATGATGTCGATGCAGTTACCGAGATGGATACGGTTCGCCCAGGTTTTCTTCTTGTCTCTGCCCATGGCCGGCATCCTGGTCAGGCCGCGACTCACCGTCAAGACGTAAATGGAATCAAAGACTTAGGGCCGACTCTTGGCGCTAGATGTGGGAGTCAGGTTGAATCACCCCGCAATATCTTGCGAATTGGCGCGAAGCTTCGTCGATGCGCCGGTGTGACGCCGAGTCTGGCCAGCGCGTCGATGTGTTCCGGCGTTCCGTATCCGGCGTTGTTGGCCCAGCCGTAACCCGGATATTGCCGGTCGAGATCGGTCATGATGCGGTCCCGCGTCACCTTTGCGACGATGGAGGCGGCGGCGATCGAGAGGCTCCTAGCGTCGCCCTTGACGACGGTGCGGACGGCGCAGGCGAGGACCGGCGGCCGGTTGCCGTCGACCAGGGCCAATGCCGGGCGGCATCGCAAGGCGGCGACGGCGCGCGCCATGGCGGCGTGAGTGGCGCCCAGGATGTTGAGGATTTCGATCTCGGCGGTGTCGGCGACGCCGACGCCGGTATCCGCGTGCCGGACGATCCAGTCGAACAGCTCTTCGCGCTGCTGGCGGGTGAGTTTCTTGGAATCGTCGAGCCGCGCCCAGGTCGCGTCGCCGAGATCGGCGGGCAGGATCGCCGCCGCCGCGACGACAGGACCGGCCCACGGTCCCCGCCCGGCCTCGTCGACGCCACAAACGACGGCGTGGCCCTCGGCGAAGGCCGACCGCTCCAATTCGAAATCAGGCATCCTGCTTCGGCGACGCGGGCAGGTCTTCCTTGCCCGGCTGGGCGGCGGATGGTTCCGCGCCAACCGTCGCTTCCGCGGCAGCCGCGGCTTTCAGCTTGCGCTGCGCCTCGCGGCGGCGGCGCGCCCGCATCAACGCACGCCGGCTCATCAGGCTGCCGTAGCGGATGGTGCGGCCGGAAGCGGCGGCAATGCGGCGGAGCGCATCGGCTTCAGGCCCGTAGACGAGTTGCAGCAGATCGCCGGCCTTGGTAACGCCGTAACTCGCCAGGAGATCGAGACGCCTGGCCGTGAACATCCAGAGCGGGCTCAGGGACAGGCTGAGCACCGTCACGGAGACGATCAGCCGTTGGCCTTCCGGCCCCAGCACGCCCGCGTCCATGCCGACGACGGCGAGCAGGAACGAGAATTCGCCGATCTGCGCCATGGCGACGCCGGCCAGGAACGCGTTCTGCCACGGCTGTCCGGCGAGACCCAGGAAGCCGACGCTGACGAGCGTCTTGAAGACGGTGACGATCAGGAACAGGACCGCCATCAGGCCGATGTTGTTCCAGATGTATTCGAGATCGATCAGGAGACCGATCGACAGGAAGAAGATCATCATCAGGATCGACTGGATCGGCAGCGCCGCCTGCAGCATGCCCTGGCGCGCCTGCGAGTTGCCGATGACGAGGCCGGCGATGAAGGCGCCATAGGCGGCGCTGAGGCCGATCAGACCGGCGACCGCGGAACATCCGAAACAGAAGGCGAGCCCCAGCAGCGGCGCCAGTTCGCTGTTTTCCGCGACCGTGTCGGCGAGCGGCAGGTGCAGTTTCTTGTCGCGGCTGACGTACATGATCAGGCCGATCAGAAACGCGATGGAGCCGATCATGACCGGGATCTTCATGAAGTTGAATCCGTCGCCGCCGATGGCGCCGATGGTCAGCATCATCGGCACGACGGCGAGGTCCTGCGCGATCAGGACGCCGACGGTGATTTGGCCGACGCGCGTGCGCAACTCGCCGATGTCGGCAAGGATCTTGATGGCGACCGCCGTCGACGACATGGCGACGACGAAGCCCAACAGCACCGCCAACCGCCATTCGAGATCGGTGAAATGCGCCACCAACAGCATGACGCCGGTCGACGCCGCGATCTGGAACAACGTCGTCGAGACGGCGATTTTCCAGATGCGCACGAAGGCGCGGAGCGACAGTTCCATGCCGATGATGAAGAGCAGCATCAGAACGCCCATTTCGGCGAGGATGTTGATGCCGTCCCTGTTCTCGACGACGCCGAATCCGGCCGGGCCGAGAACGACGCCGGCCAGGATGTAGCCGACGATGGCCGGCTGGCGCAGGCGTTCGAGCGCCACACCGCAGCCGAGCGCCGCCAGCGCAACCAAGGCGATGCCGGTCAAATCCGTGTGTGCGGCGGATTCCATGCTTCAAGATAGCACGGCGCCGCGACGGCGTGGCAAGGGCCGGCAAAGATTTCCTGGAACTCGGAGAGCCGCTTCTACATTGTGGCGGCGGGAGAGTTTCGCGGGGCATCCGTGCATGGAAGTTCCGGGGCAAGACGGGAGTACGCGCCCGACGCGTACCGTTTGCGCGCTTGCAGCCGCCGTGCTGCTGAACGGCGCCTTCGGCTCCCTTTACGCGTGGAGCGTGTTCGTCAGACCGCTGGAATCCCTTCTGGCTGTCAGCCGAACGGAAATCAGTCTCGTTTTTTCCATCGCCGTCGTCTGTTTCACGGTCGGCAACTTCGTATCGCCAAGAATGTTCGGAAAAATCCCGGCCTGGGGGCTGACGGCCATCGCCGGCGCCCTCGCCGCTGGCGGGCTCGGCTGGGCCGCCATGTCGGAGCGGTTCCTGCCCGTCGCCATCGGCTACGGCGGCATGTTCGGCTTCGCTTGCGGCTTCGCCTACAACGTCGTGCTGCAGTCGGCGGCGATGGCGCTCGGCAACCGGCCCGGCCTCGCCAACGTTATCGTCATTTCCGCCTTCGCGCTCGGCTCGATCGGCGCGTCGGCGCTCTTGGGCCAGGCCGTCGCCGACATGGGGCCGATGGCGGCGTTGTGGCTGCAAGCGCTGGTGGTCGGCGGCGCGGCCGTGGCGGCGACGGTGCTGATCGCGCTCGCCGGCATCGCGCTGCCCGGGCGCGCATCGGACGGCGAGGTCGTCGAGGACAGGCGCATTCTCGTCATCGCCTGGACCGGATTTTTTCTCGGCGCGCTTTCCGGCGTCATGTCGATCGGGCATGCCGCCGCCATCATCCAGCACTTCGGCGGCGGACCCGGCATCGCGCTAGCCGGCCTGATCGCGCTCAACGCCGGCAACGCGCTCGGCCGCTTCATGGCGGGCTGGCTCGCCGACCATACGGGGGTGCGGAACATCGCCGGCGCGGCGCACCTGATCGGCACCGCCGGTTTCATCTTCGCGCTGGCCGAGCCGACCGCCACCGGCGCCGCCGTCGGCATGGCGTCGGCGGGCCTCGCCTACGGCCTGACCGCCGGCATCTATCCCTCGACGGTCGCCATCTTCATGGACCGCCGGAACTATGGGCACAATTTCGCGCTATTGCTGACGGCGTGGGGTGTCGCCGGATTGCTGGGACCGTGGCTCGGCGGCGCCTTCTTCGATCTGACGCACGATTACCGGGTGTCGCTGGAGATCGCCTGTCTGGCCTCGGCACTGGCGCTCTTCAACGCGATGCGCCTGCCGGCGGCGAAGCTGAGCCGCTAGCCCCCATCGTTCCGTCCATGGGCGGCGGTCCGCCGATGCGGCCCGGCTGCACCGGCCGGGGCGTCGCCACATAGACCGTTTCCGGGTTCTTGCGGCCGTCGATCTCGACCTCGGCCTCGACGAAGTTCTGCGATTGCACCGCCCAACGGCAGCGGAGGCCGCCTCGGCACGGCACCGGGCCGTCCGGCGACACCAATTGCACCCAGGTCTCGGCGCCGAGGATGACGTCGGCATGCAGAACCGGCCGGTAGGTGACTTTCGCCGTCAGGCAATCGACGGTCCCCTTCAGGACGGCCTGTGTTTCGAGGCGCACCTGTTCCTCGGCACCCGCCCCTTCCTCGATGGCGCGGGTGCGGATGTCGCGGAGTTTGAGGGCGTGCCACCGCTTGGCGCAGACCGTGGTCTCGCGCTCGTCCGTCTCGCCCCAGGCGATGGGCGTTTCGTCCAGCGCGCCGGCCACGGCGGCCGGAACCGGGCACAGGAACAGGAGCGCGAGGATCGCCGCTATCGGTTTCATGCCGGCACTGTAACCGGAAATCGCCGGCTGCGCTTCAACCAGAGTATCAGCCGGCATTGATGACGATGACGATGCCGGCGACCATCACCAGCGACGCCAGCAGGCGGCGGCCCGTATGCATTTCCTTGAGGACCATGCCGCCGAGCAGCACGGACAGCGGGATCGAAGCCTGGCGCACCGTCGTCACCGCCGCCACGTCGCCCCCCATGCTGTAGGACCAGAGAATGAGGACGTAGGACGTGTAGCCGAGCAGCACGGCGCCCAAGTGCCGCCACGGACGGGCCTTGATCAGCGCCACGGCGCGGCCGGCGACGAACCCTTCCCCGGTCATCGCCAGTAGCGGCAGATAGAGGAACGTCATGCCGATCTCGACCGAGAAGAACAGCAGCGGCGGCGGCACGTGCTGGGCGGCGCGGGCATCCGCCATGGCATAGATGGCAGTGCCGATCATCGAGATGATGGCGAGCAGCAGAGTCTTCGGATCGTCGAGCAGGCGGAGGCCCGGCCGCTTCTGCAGCCAGAACGCGCCGCCGACGGTGAGCGCGATGCCGGCCAGCGCCGCCGGCGCCGGCACGGTGGCGAAGATGGCGAAGCTCAGGATGACGACGCCGATGGGCGACGCCCGGACGATGGGATAGTAGGCGGAAAGATCGGCGCGCTCGTAGATGCGGATCAGACAGACGCCGTACAGGAACTGCCCGGACCAGGAGAACAGCAGCATCGGCAGGATGTCGGTGATGGCGCGGAAATCGACGCCGATGACCAGACAATGCACGAAGGACGTCGCCGCCAGCAGCACAGTGAACAGATACCAGGAGGCGGCCCGGTCATCGTCGCCCTTGATCAGCATGTTCCAGAGCGGATGCAGCGCGGCGCTGGCCAGCACCATCAGGGCGATTGTCGGCGTCACGTCGATACTCCGGCGGCGGGACGCGAACTGTCGCCGCTCACCACCGGCTTGGCAAGAACCCCATCCGCCTCAGAAAAGCGCCAACTGTTCCCCGGCGCCGGACGGACGGCGGAAGAGATCGGTCCGGAGATCGAAACCGGAAGCGGCGTTGCGGCGGAACTTCTCGCGCCGGAGCGCGGCCTTGAAGCGGATATGGATCAGGTCCGCGTAGGTGCCGCGGCCGCGCATGCGGAGGCCGAACCCGGATTCGTAGGCATGCCCGCCCCGGGTTTCCCGGATCAGGTTCATGACCTTACGCGCCTTGTTGGGCGCGTGCGCGTCGAGCCACTCGGTCATCAATCCCTCGAGCTCCAACGGCAGGCGGAGCAGGATGTAATCGGCGGCGACGGCGCCGGCCTGCTTGGCGGCGGCCAGCACGGCCTTGATCTCGTGGTCGTTGAGGCCCGGAATTACCGGCGCCATCATCACGGCGACCGGCACGCCGGCGCGCGTCAGTTCACGGACGGCGGCGAGGCGCCGTTCCGGCCGGGGTGCCCGCGGTTCCAACCGGCGCGCGAGATCGTCGTCGAGGGTGGTGATGGAGACGGCGACCGCCGCCAACCGGTCCGCCGCCATCGGCCCGAGCAGATCGATGTCGCGGGCGACCAGCGCGCTCTTGGTGGTGATGCCGACCGGATGGCGGAACTCGCTCATCACCTCGAGGATGCCGCGCGTGATGCGGCGCGTCCGCTCGATCGGCTGATAGGGGTCGGTGTTGGCGCCGAGTTGAATCTTTTCCGGCCGGTAGCGCGGATTGCGGAACGTCGCTTCCAGCAGCGCCGGCGCGTCCGGCTTGGCGAACAGCTTGGTCTCGAAATCGAGCCCCGGCGAGAGCCCGTGATAGGCGTGCGTCGGGCGCGCGAAGCAGTAGACGCAGCCGTGTTCGCAGCCCCGATAGGGATTGATCGAGCGGTCGAACGGCACGTCCGGCGAGGCGTTGCGGGCGATGATGGTCTTCGGCCGTTCGTCGGTGACGATGGTCTTGAGCTTCGGCGCATCCGCCGGATCGAGGAAATCCCAGCCGTCGGCGATACGGAACGCGGTCAGCGCCTCGAACCGACCGGTGCGGTTGGAAACCGCGCCGCGTCCCTTGGTCGGCAAATCTGGCATTTGATCGAGCATGGCGGCACCATACCCGACAAATGAGAACATAACAAGAACATTTTGACGAACGGGTCAGCCGCCGCTCAGGTTGGCGTTCCCGGCCTCGGCGATCAGCCATTCCCGGAACGCCTTGATCTTCGGCAGGTTGGCGGTGCGGCGCGGACATACCACCCAGTACGACGTGTGCGTGCGGAGCGAACGGGCGAACGGCACCACCAGCCGCCCTTCGGCGATTTCCTCGGCGACGGCGTAGGTGGACGCCAGCGCGACACCATTGCCCCTGGCCGCCGCGGAAATGGCCATGCTCTCGACCGTGAAGACGGGCCCCTTGGAGGCATCGACGTCGTCGACACCGGCCGACGCCAGCCACATGTTCCAGTCCGGCAGCGGCCCCGTCATGTTGCCCCAGTCCACGTGCAGCAGCTTGTAGTGCTTGAGATCGCTCGGCCGGCGGAGCGGGTGCGTACCCTCCAGGAAACTCGGATGGCAGACCGGGACGATTTCCTCGTTGAAGAGCCTATCCACCTGCATGCCCGGATAGTCGCCGTTGCCGAGCCGGACGGCGACGTCGACCCCGTCCCGGTCGAAATCCACCAGCTCCAGCCGGGCGTCGACGCGGATCGAGATGTCCGGATAGCGTTCCGAGAATTCGGGGATCCGCACCACCAGCCACTTCGCCGCGAACGTCGGCGCCGAGCTGACCGTCAACACGCCGGACGTTTCAGATTGCTTCAACACGTCGGCGGCCTGGGCGAGCCGATCGAAGCCCTCCGACACCATGGGCAGCACGGCCTGGGCGGCGTCGGTCAGGATCACCGAGCGGGTCAGGCGGCGGAACAGCTGGACCCCCAGAAACTCTTCCAACCCTTTGATTTGATGTGATATTGCGGCGGGCGTGACGAACAGTTCGTCGGCCGCATTGGTGAAGCTCAAATGCCGGGCAGCGGCCTCGAAGGCGCGCAATCCATTCAGCGGTGGCAGGCGGCGCATGCCGTCTTATAGCTTAGATTTTCTAAACACTCTATGAGAATTCGTCGTTTGCCGCTTGGCCGGCTCAGGGGCTATCACAACGCTCAAGGCAATACCGTTTGCCACGACATTTTTGGAGCAGAGACCATGTACACCCATTTGAACTCGACCCACGCGAGCACCGACTCCCGTTCCCAGGCCGGCGGCCTGACCCTCGGCGATCTGGTTTCGCGCGGCGCCTACAAGCTGGTCGTCGCCGTCGAGCGCGCGTTGCGCCGCGACTGAACCACGGACATCCCGCCGGACCGCCACGTCCGGCGCCATCCGAATGGGCGGACCCTGTGTCCGCCCATTTTTTTGTGCTATCAGGGGCGCCGCCGCCGCACGGCATTTCGGACGGAGGTTTCCCCGGCGTGCTCAGCATCGTCATCCCCACGCTCAACTGCCGCGACGAGTTGGCGCGCACGCTGGACGCCCTGGCGGTGCGGCCGCCGGAATGGGAAGTGATCGTCGCCGACGGCGGCTCGGTCGACGGTACCCGCGAGACGGCGGAACTGCACCGCGCCCGCACCCTGGTCGGCCCCCCCGGGCGGGGACGGCAACTGGCGGCCGGCGCGGCGGCGGCGCGGGGGCCTTGGTATTTCTTCTGGCACGCCGACACGCGCCCGCAGCCCGGCTGGGTGCACATCGTCGAACGCTTCATCGGCAACCCGGAGAACCGCTACAAGGCCGGGTATTTCCGGCTGATCCTGAACGATCCGTCGGCGAGCGCGCGACGGGTCGAAGCCCTCGCCAACCAGCGCGCCCGGGTCCTGGGACTGCCCTACGGCGATCAGGGCCTGCTGATTTCCGGGACCTATTACGACCATCTCGGCGGCTTCAAGCCGATCCCCCTTATGGAGGACGTCGACATGGTGCGGCGCATCGGCGCCGGACGGCTGGTCGAGTTGCCGACCGCCGCCGCCACGTCGGCTGAAAAATACCGCCGCGACGGCTGGTGGCTCAGACCGTCGAAGAACCTCCTCTGCCTCGGTCTCTATTTCCTGGGCGTGCCGCCCACCGCGATCGAACGGATCTACCGCTGATGCGCCGAGGTCATCTGATCGTCTTCGCCAAGGCGCCGCGCCTCGGCCGGGTCAAGACGCGGCTCGGGCGTGACATCGGCGGCATCGAGGCGACGCGGTTCTACCGGCTGCAGCTCGCGTCGCTGTTGCGGAGCCTCGGCGGCGATCCGCGTTGGCGGACATGGCTGTTCGTGTCACCGGACGGGGCGGCGGCGTCGGAACGGATGTGGCCCGCCGGCATACCGGTGCGCCCGCAGGGTGGCGGCGACTTGGGAACGCGCATGATGCGGGCACTCTCGTCCCTGCCGCCGGGACCGGCCGTGCTGATCGGCGCCGACATTCCGGGAATCCGGCCCGTCCACATCCGGGACGCCCTCGCCCGTCTCGGCGAAGCCGACGCCGTGTTCGGGCCGGCCGAGGACGGGGGCTACTGGCTGGTCGGGCTCAAGGGAAGACGGCCGATGCCCGGTTTGTTCAAGAACGTCCGATGGTCGAGCCCGGCCGCCCTCGCCGACACGCTCGCCAACCTGCCGAAAGACCGGCCCGCCGCCTTCGTCGAGACCTTGTCCGACGTGGACGACGGCGAAGACTATCGGCGCTGGCGGGCGCGAAATCAGGCGAACGCGTAGGAGTCCATGGCGAGCACGCCGTAGGAATGGCTCTTGTGCAGGTGCCGGCCGGGCACGCAGGGATCGCCGGCGCCGAGCGCCACGAACAGCGGCAGCAGGTGTTCGTCCGTCGGATGGTTGCGGACGGCTTCCGGCGCGCGGGTCCGGTAATTCAGCATGTCGTCGATGCGGCCCTCGGCGACGGCCCAACCGAACCATTCGTCGAATTGCGCAACCCATTCCGGCGCTTCCGCGTCCGGCGCCCGGCCGCGGAACTCGCGCAGGTTATGCGTCAGGCCGCCCGATGCCAGGATCAGCACGCCTTCGTCCTTGAGCGGGCGGAGCGCCTCGCCGATGCGGTAATGGTGCGCCGGATCCTTGTGCGGCTGGATCGAGAGCTGCGTCATCGGCACTTGCGCATCCGGGTAGGCGAGCATCAGCGGCACCCAGGCGCCGTGATCGAGGCCGCGCGTCTCGAGCCCGGCGGGGCCGAGGCCGGCGCCGTTCAGTAAGTCCCGCGCCCTGGCGGCGACGCCGGGCGCGCCCGGTGCCGGGTACGACAGTTGGTAGAGCGCCTCCGGGAAACCATAGAAGTCATGGATCGTTTCCGGCGTTTCCGCGTCGGAGAGCATCGGCGCGCCGGTTTCCCAATGCGCCGAGACGACCAGGATCGCCGACGGGGTGGCGGTGGCTGTCCCCAGCATCTTCAGGAAATCCCGCGCCGGCGACGGGTCGAGCGCCAGGGTCGGGGCGCCGTGCGATACGAAAATGGCGGGTTGGCGGTTCATGCTCGGTCTCCGGTCTTGCACATTATGATACGGGGTGCCGGCGCCCGCCACGGGGTTGGCGGACGCCGGCCAGGAGGAACGTCAATTGAAGGCGAACTTGAGATCCGACGGCGCCAACTCGCGGTTCGTCACCGCGAAGGCGCCGGCGCCGATCAGCGCCTGCACGACCGAGGCCGCGATCAGGAACACCGGATATTCCCAACCGCCGCCCTGGGCCGAGAACACCCAGCCGTTCGGTGCGTGCACCAGGAATGCGCCGAGCAGGATCGGAATGCCGGCGAGCGCGGCGAGGCGGGTCTGGAAGCCGATGACGAGGGCGATGCCGGCCAGCGTCTCGCCGGCGAAGACGAGATAGGCGAAGGCGGCCGGGTAGCCGATGGACTGGAAGAACTGCGCCGTGCCGTCGAGGCCGAAGGTGAAATACTTCAGGACCACGCCGTGCGCCAGGTACATGACGCCGAGGCTAACGCGGAGGAGAAAAGCGCCGTAGGGGGCGGTATTGAGGTTGCCGGACATGGTGACGTTCCTTTCGATGTGACTGACTGTATCTGTTGGCCGGCACCACGCCGGCGACCTGTCCGGGACCTTAGATGTTTCCGATTTGCAATAATATTCGCAAAATTTGCATTTTCATTGTGCGTTAATGCAAGAAATGCCAGTTCCCCAACGGAAAACGGCCGGCTCAGAGGAGCCGGCCGTTTCCGGGAGGAGGAATGATCGGGGGGAGATCAGTTCCGGTCGCTCACCGGCGTCACGATGACCGGGCTTTCCACCGCCGCTTCCGCGTCGGTCGAAGCGATTTCCACGACCATCTGGCCCTGGCCGGCGTTGATGCCGTCGAACTGGGTCTCGTTGAGGTCGGCCGAAGCGATGCCCGGGAGGGCGACGGTGGCAACGGCGAGGGCGGACAGGATCTTCTTGGCGTTCATGGTACTTTTCCTTTTCAAGTCAGTTGGTTGAGGTCACTAAGGGTTTCGGACTTGCGGGCGATCCGTTCGTTGCGGCACCGCGCCGTTCGTCGTTGGCGGTGAAATACCCCTTGACTGCCTGCAATGAAATTCGAAAATTGTGCATTGCAACTTTGCAATTTTGCACGATCACGTTCACGTCAGGATTCGGTGATTGGAGAACCGCCATGGAATGGGACGATCTGAGAATTTTCCTCGCCGTCGCCAAGGCCGGCTCGCTGGCCGGCGCCGCCAGGTCGTTGGGCGTCAACCACTCGACCGTGTTCCGCCGCGTCAACGGCTTCGAGGACAAGCTGGGCGTCCGGGTGTTCGAGCGGTTGCCGTCCGGCTACGTGCTGACGGCGGCGGGCGAAGAGATGCGGGCCTCCGCGCTTCGCGTCGAAGCGGAGATCGACCGGCTGGATAGGCGCGTCAGCGGTCAGGATTTGCGCCTCAGTGGGCCCCTCGCCGTCACCACCACGGACACGCTCAGTTCCTACGTGCTCGGCCCTCACCTCAAGAGCTTCAAGGACCTCTATCCCGGCATCCTGCTCGAGTTGCAGTTGAACACGCAGTTCGTGAATCTCTCGAAACGGCAGGCGGACGTCGCCGTCCGCGTCACCAACTCACGGCCGGAGACGCTGGTCGGCCGCCGACTCTGCGGCGTCGCCTTCGCCGGTTACGCGTCGGAAGACTATCTGAAGACAGTCGAGGCGCCGGACAATCTGGAAGCCCTCACCTGGCTCGGCCTCGACGAGTCGCTCGCGCATCTCGCCTCGCACAAGTGGCAGCGCAACCGGCTGCCGAACGCCACCGTCGCCATGACCGTCAACAATCTGTTCGGGCTCCTGACCGGCACGCGCTACGGCATCGGCGCGGCGCTCATGCCGTGCTTCATGGGCGACGCGGAGTCGGCGCTCCGGCGGATCACCGAACCGCTGCCGGAAGCGGGGTCGTCGATCTGGATACTGACGCACGAGGATTTGCGCCACACGGCGCGAGTCCGCGCCTTCATGGACCACGTCGCGGCGGGGATCATCGGCGACGCGGACGCCTTGGAAGGGCGGCGACCGAAAGGCTAGCCGAGACCGCCCTTCGCCAGTTCGGCACGAAGCCCGTCAATGCCTTTGAAGTGATGCGCCCGCACGCCGGCGTCGCGGGCGGCGGCGATGTAGCGCGCGCTATCGTCGACGAACAGCATGCCGTCCAGGTCCCAGCCCATCTTGCGGGCGAAGGCCGGAAACGTCGGCGTGTGTTCCTTGCCCATGCCGATGACGGCGGAAAAGAACGTGCGCTCGCCGAAGACGTCGAGCACTTCCGGAAAGACGTCGCCGATGCGCTCCGCCAGCAGCCGGCCGTTGTTGGTGAGCATCGCCGTCTCGACCCGCGCGCCGAGCGAGCGGGCGAGATCGAGCATCGCCGGGTCCGGCGTCATGGCGGCGCGGCGCGCCGCGATCCACGCATCGGTGGTCACGGGAACGCCGAGCCGTTCCGAAATGCCGGCGACGTAGTCGTCGGATGAATACTTGCCGAGATCGGCCTCGTCCTCGAAGCCGCTATCGAAGATGCGCGCGCGGATAGCGGCGCCCGGCACGCCGAGGTCGCGCTCCAGGAGGGCCATGCGCTTCTCGAAGTCGTAATCGCAGAGCACGCCGTCCATGTCGAACAGGACGGCGGAAATGGCGGGGCCGCTCAGCGGAGATGTTCCTTCAGGCGCGGCATCAGCTCGACGAAGTTGCACGGCATGTGCCGGTAGTCCAGTTGATGCACGAGGATTTCGTCCCAGGCGTCGCGGCAGGCACCGGGCGAGCCCGGCAGCACGAAGATGTAGGTGCCGTCGGCGACGGCGGCGGTGGCGCGGGACTGCACCGTCGATGTCTTGATCTTCTGATAGCTGATCCAGCGGAACAGCTCGCCGAAGCCGGGGATTTCCTTGTCGGTGACTTGCTTCAGCGCCTCCGGCGTGACGTCGCGGCCGGTGACGCCGGTGCCGCCCGTCGACAGGATCACGTCGATGCCGGGATCCGCGATCCATTCACGGAACTTGGCGGCGATGACGTCGGCGTCATCCTTGACGATGTCGCGGTCGGCGAGGAAGTGGCCGGCCTTGGTCAGGCGCTCGGCCAGCGTGTCGCCGGACTTGTCGTCGGCGGCGGTGCGGGTATCGGAAACCGTCAGGACGGCTATGTTGACGGGAACGAAGTTCCGTTCACTCGACAGGGCCATGTTGCGCAACCTCCGGATCGCCGTGTCCGAGGGCGGTATACAACGGGCGTTCGCCCCTCGCAACGGCGTCCAGGGACGGCAACGGCTGCCCCAGGCGGTGACGGTAGATCCAGAAGTTGGTCAGCACCCGCTCGATGAAGTCGCGCGTCTCGCGCGACGGGATGCTCTCGATGAAGAAGAGCGAATCGTCCAGGTGCTTGGTGTTGCGGTGCCACTTGCGGACATTGCCGGGCCCGCCGTTCCACGCGGCGGCGAGACGGAACAGATCGCCTTCGATGGTCTTTTCGTCGAGCAGGATTTCCAGATACCGCTGGCCGAGCTCCAGGTTGGTTTCCGGCAGGAACAGCTTGCCCCGGTCCTTGAGCGGCATGCCGGTGGTCTGCGCCACGAAACGCGCCGTGCCCGGCATCAGCTGCATCAGGCCCCTGGCGCCGGCCCAGCTCTTCGCCTTCGGATTGAAGCGGCTTTCCTGGCGGATCAGCGCATAGACCAGCGCCCGGTCGACCTTGAAGCCCTCAATCGGTTGGAATTCCGGGATCGGGAACGCCGCGCTGTCGTAGCCGCCGCCGGCCGGGAAGAGCTGTGCGTCGAGACGCACGGCCAGACCCGGCATGTTTCCGCGCGCCGCCAGGGCATGGATGCCTTCCAGCGTCGCCCGGTCGGCGCCCCGCGCGATCTCGGCGATTTCCCGCTCCGATCGGCGGTCCTCGTCGACCTGCAACAGCGCGACGGCGCGACGGCCGCGCGGCGACGCCACCAGTTGCTCGAAGACGCCCGGCTTGAAATCCGGCAGCCGCCACTTGAACGGCAGCGGCTTGCCCATCAGGCGGATGGCGAGCAGCCCATAGAACGTGCGCGGATAGGCCGCGGCCTTTTCCAGGAGCGGCACCACCTTGGCCGGCTCCCGCGCCACCAGATAGCCGCGCGCCGCCCAGAACGCGGCCGCCGTCGTCATCCATTCCGACTGGTCGTCGACGTTGGCCGCCGCCTCGAAATGCCGTGCCGCGTCGAGATACCGCTCGGCCCGCCAGAGCGTCAGGCCGGCGATCCAGTTGGCCTCCGGCAGCATGTGACCGGACCGCTTGACGGCCGGCAGCACCCAGTCGAGCGCCCAATCGTCACGGCCGTCGATGAAGTAGCCCTTGGCGAGCAGCGCCCGGGCTTCGTCGTATTCGGCGGTCGACAGCAGCCGCTGGGTGTCGTCGTCCTGCACCAGGCGCTTGGCGACCAGCGTCTGGCCGCGGTTGATGGCGTGCCGGATGCGGGCGCGCAGGCTGCGCGCCACGGCGCGTTCCGACTTCGAAAGATTGCGCGACGGCAACTGGATGCCGCGCGATCCCCACTCGGCGGTTTCCTGTTGTACCGCCACCCGTTCCGGCGGCTGCGGGCCGCGCCAGTTGGCGGGCTGGCGGCTCCTGGCCAGGGCATAGATGCGCGGCGCGTCCGGATGGTCGGCGTATTCGCCGAGCCAGTCCTTCAACTCCTTGTACTTGGAGCGGTAGGCCGTCGGATGCAGATAGCGTTGCGCCAGCACGTGGCCGAGCAGCAGCTTGTCGTCGAGCTTGCCGATCAGCGCGTCGGCGCGGCGCCAGTCGCCGTCTTCCTGCACATTGAAGATGCGGCGATAACGCTCGGCGTCAGCGTCGGAAAGAATACGCGGTTTGGCGAGGGAGCTATTATCGAGGAGACCCTTGGAAACGTCGGCGCCGACGCGGACCTGCGCCACGTCCTGCGCCGCCGTCGGCGTCACCGACAGGACCGATACGACCGCAATCGCCGCCACGGCCGCCGCGAGGCGCGGCCGCAAGGATAGACCCTTCGTCATCGTCATTCAGACGATCTTCCCCCTCGTTGCACGATTTATGTATAACGAAACCCTAACGAATCCGCAACTAGGGGGAACCCCGGCGCCGGCCACAAGATGTCGTGGCTGGACCGCCGACCGAACCGCGCCGTCAGTGGGCTGTGAGTTTCCTGTGGATAGATCGGATGTCGGCCCAGGCGTCGCGTTTCTTGATCGGCGTCCGGAGCAGATAGGCGGGGTGGAAGATCACCGTCGCCGGCACCGGGTGCGTTAGCCCGCGCGACGAATAATCGAACCAGCGGCCGCGCAGCCGGCCGACGCCCTGCGTCTCGCCGAGCAACACCTTGGCCGCCGGACCGCCGACGCAAACCAGCACCTTCGGGTCGACGATCTCGATCAGGCGTTCGATGAACGGCTGGCAGACCGACGTCTCGATCATGGTCGGCGTGCGGTTACCGGGCGGCCGCCAGAAGACGGTGTTGGAGATCAGCACCTCGGCGCGGGCGATGCCGACGAAGGCCAGCATGGCGTCGAGCAACCGGCCGCTCGGCCCGACGAACGGCAATCCCTGACGGTCTTCCTCGGCGCCCGGCGCCTCGCCGACGAACATCAGCTTGGCCGTCTCCGGCCCGTCCGCCAGAACCAGATTGGTCGCCGTTTTCTTGAGAGCACAGCCGTCGAAGTCGGCGAGCGCGGCGCGCAAGTCATCCAGGCTCTTGGCCGACTGCGCCAGTTCGACGGCGCTCCGGACCGCCTTGTCGTGCGACAGCATTTCCTTGTCGACCGGCGCGCCGCGCGTTTCCGGCGGCGGCGACGGCAGGCGCGGCCCGGCGCCCGCGGGCGGCGAAGCTGCCGGAGACCGGGGCGACGGCGGCGGTTCGGCCGCCTCGGGCATCGACGCGACCGATGCCGGCGCCTGGAAACGGTCCACCGGCTCGTCGCCGATGGTCTCGTCGACGCCGGCGTCCAGGTGCCACGCCATCAATTCCTTGAGCGACATTTCCGCGTTCATGGGGCGAGCATAGCACGACCGACCGGCGGAGCCAGGGCGGCGCCGGCACGCCGGGACACCGCCACGCCGGCGAAATCTGACCATTACGTTTCGTAATTGAACCGTGAACGACGAAAACCGCCATGTTATAAGGCGGGCCGGCCGAACGGTTAGCGGAACGAGAGGAAAGACCGAGGACATGAACGAAGCCGTCGAACGCGAAAGCATGGAATTCGATGTTGTCATCGTCGGCGGCGGCCCGTCCGGCCTGTCGGCGGCGATCCGGCTCAAGCAACTCGCCGCCGAGAAGGACCAGGACGTCAACGTCTGCGTCGTCGAGAAGGGATCGGAGATCGGCGCGCACATCCTGTCCGGCGCCGTCATCGACCCGTTCGCGCTCGAGGAACTCTTTCCCGATTTCCGCTCGATGGGCGCGCCGATCGGCCTGCCGGTCATCGACAACCAGCACTGGGTGCTGGGCGAGAAGAAGAAGTGGGCGATGCCGCACTTCACCCTGCCGCCGATGATGAACAACCGCGGCTGCTACACGCTGTCGCTCGGTAATCTCTGCCGCTGGCTCGCCGAGCAGGCGGAAGGGCTCGGCGTCGAAATCTATCCGGGCTTCGCCGCCGCCGAGGTGCTGTTCGACGACAAGGGCGCGGTTAAGGGCGTCGCCACCGGCGACATGGGCCGGGGCCGCGACGGCGAGCCGGGGCCGAACTTCCAGCCGGGCGTCGGGTTGCACGGCAAGTACACGTTCTTCGCCGAGGGCTGCCGCGGCCACCTGTCGAAGGGCCTGATCGAGAAATTCGGGCTCCGCGAGGGCCGCCAGCCGCAGACCTACGGCATCGGCATCAAGGAACTGTGGGAAGTCGATCCGAACAAGCACCGGGCCGGCACCGTCATCCACACGCAAGGCTGGCCGCTCACCGACTGCGCCGGCGGCGGCTTCATCTATCACCAGGAAAACAATCAGATCGCCATCGGCTTCGTCGTCACCCTCGACTACGAGAACCCGCATCTGTCGCCCTACGAGGAAATGCAACGCTTCAAGACGCACCCGGCGATCCGGCCGATGCTCGAAGGCGGCCGGCGCATCGCCTACGGCGCGCGCGCCATCAACGAGGGCGGCCTGCAGAGCGTGCCGAAGCTGGCGTTTCCGGGCGGTTGTCTGATCGGCTGCGCGGCGGGCTTCGTCAACGTGCCGCGCATCAAGGGATCGCACAACGCCATGAAGACCGGCATGATCGCCGCCGAATGCGCGTTCGAGGCGCTTTCCGGCGGCCGCGCCAACGACATGCTGGAGGCCTACGAGCCGGCGTTCGAGGCGTCCTGGGTCTACAAGGACCTGCACGCGGTCCGGAACGCCAAGCCGGCGCTCGGCAAGTTCGGCGTCATGCTCGGCACCATGTACGCCGGCCTCGATCTCTGGCTCAACAACCTCGGCCTCGGCTTCCTGTTCCCCTGGACCTTCGGCCACGAAGAGGATCACAAGAAGCTGAAGCCGGCCGGGCAGATGCCGAAAATCGACTACCCGAAGCCTGACGGCGTCATCACCTTCGACCGGCTGACCAACGTGTCGTTCTCGGCGACCAACCACGAGGAAGACCAGCCGGTGCATCTGACGCTCAAGGACGCGGGCGTGCCGGTGAACGTGAACCTGGCCCGCTACGATGGGCCGGAGCAGCGGTTCTGCCCGGCCGGCGTCTACGAGTTCGTCGCCGACGAGGGCGGAGCCGACGGCGAGAAGCGGTTGCAGATCAACGCCCAGAACTGCGTCCACTGCAAAACCTGCGACATCAAGGACCCGACCCAGAACATCCACTGGGTGGTGCCGGAAGGCGGCGGCGGCCCCAACTATCCGAACATGTGAGGGCTCCGCTTCCCGTTGGCTTCGCCGGGCGGCGCAAGCTATGATGCCGGCATGCCCGCTCCTGGAGTTTTCCGCATGCGTCTGAGCGTTTCCCTCCGTGCCTTGGCTGTATTTGCCGGCGCCGCCGCCATCCTTGCGGCGCCGCTTCCGAGCCTCGCCAAGAGCGAGAAGCCGGCGCCGACGCTGAGCGGTGCCTATCTGGCGGGGCACGTGGCGCAGAAGCGGCGCGACCTGCCGTCCGCCGCCAAGTACCTGAACGCGGCGCTGAAGCTGGATCCCAACGCGCCCGACATGATGCGCCTCGCGTTCCAGTACTCGGTCATGGACGGGCGTCTCGACGAAGCCGTCGCCTTGGCGAAGAAGCTCATCGCCGTATCGCCGAAGACGCCGGTCGCGACGCTGGCGCTCGCCGTCGACGACGCCCGCAAGGGCAAGTGGGACGCCGTCGAGACCCGTCTCGCCGCCCTCGATCAGAACGGCCTGAACGCCTACACGGCGCCGCTGCTGCGCGCCTGGGCGGCGCAGGGCAAGGGCGACAAGGAACTGGCGCTGAAGCTCCTGAAACCGCTCGCCAACGTCGGCGGCACCCAGGCGCTGCACGATACGCATGCCGGCCTCATCAGCATGGTCGCCGGCGACAAGGCGTCGGCGGAGAAGTATCTGGCCGGCGTCGCCAAGGAAAAAGGCGGCGTCACCTTCCGGGGCGCCAGACTGCTCGGCAATCTTTACGAGCAGCAGGGCAAGTCGGCGGAGGCCAAGGCCGCCTACGACCTGTTCCGCGATCTGCAACCGAACACGCGGCTCCTCGACAGCGATTTGGAGCGCATGGATCAGAAGGGAACGCCGCCGGTCCTGATCAAGGACGCCAAGGACGGCATGGCGGAAGCGTTGTACGGCGTGTCGGCGGCGCTCAACCAGGACGGCGGTTACGAGATGTCGCTGATCCTCGGCCGGCTGGCGCTGGCGCTCCGCCCCGACTTCCCGATCATGAGCTACACCCTCGGCAGCATCCTCGAGGCTCTCGATCGGCCGGAAGACGCCATCAAGGCCTACCGCGCCATCGGCGCCAAGACGGCATTCCACCGCCGGGCGCAGTTGCGCGTCGCCGCCAATCTCGACGAGATCGGCAAGACCGAGGAAGCGATCTCGATCCTCAAGGGGATCGCCAAGGCCAACCCGAAGGACGCCGGCCCGTGGGTGTCGCTCGGCGATCTCTACCGGCGCAAGCAGAAGTGGCCGGAATCCGTCGCCGCCTACGACGACGCCATGAAGCGGCTCGGCACGCTCGACGCCAGCCAGTGGCAGTTGCTTTACACACGTGGCATCGCGCTCGAACGCAACAAGCAGTGGGACCGGGCCGAGAAGGATTTCCTGAAGGCGTTGGAACTGGAACCCGATCAGCCGCTGGTGCTGAACTATCTCGGCTATTCCTGGATCGAGCAGCGGGTCCATCTCGACCGCGCCCTCGAAATGATCAAGACGGCGGTGCGCAAGCGGCCGCGCGACGGCTACATCACCGACAGCCTCGGCTGGGCCTATTATCAGTTGGGCCAGTTCGACAAGGCGGTGCCGGAACTGGAACGCGCCGTCGAGTTGCGCCCGGAGGATCCGGTCATCAACGATCACCTGGGCGACGCCTACTGGCGGGTCGGCCGCAAGCTCGAAGCGACGTTTCAGTGGAACCATTCCCTGTCCCTGAAGCCGGAGGAAGGCGTCCGCAAGAAGGTCGAGGAAAAGCTGAAGAACGGTCTCGTCATCGAGGCCGACAGCGGAGCCAAGAAGCCGAATGGCGGCTGAGGCGGCCCTCGCCGAGGACGCGCCGGCGAAACTCAATCTCTATCTGCATGTGACCGGCAAAAGGCCGGACGGCTATCACCTGCTCGACAGTCTGGTGGTGTTCGCCGGCGCCGGCGACCGCGTCTTCGTCGACGCGGCGACCGGACTGTCCCTCGCCTACACGGGCCCGTTCCAGGCGTCGCTGCCGCCGGCCGACGACAATCTCGTCATGAAGGCGGCGCAAAAGCTGAAGGATGCGTTCGGCATCGCCGTCGGCGCGCGCCTGATTCTGGAAAAGAACCTGCCGCCGGCGTCCGGCATCGGCGGCGGATCGGCGGACGCGGCGGCGACGCTCCGCGTTCTCTGCCGGCTCTGGGGCATCGACCCGGCGGCCCCGGCGCTTGCCGAAATCGCCCTCTCGCTCGGCGCCGACGTGCCGGTGTGCCTGGCCGGCCGCCCCGCCTTCATGCAGGGCATCGGCGAGACCTTGCTTCCCTGCCCGGCGCTGCCGCCGGTGCACGCGGTGCTGGTCAATCCGGGCATGCCGGTGCCGACGCCGGCCGTCTTCAAGGCGCGGACGGGCGGCTTCTCGCCGGCGGCGACGTTCCTGAACGCGCCGGCCGACGCGGCGGCCCTGGCGGCGCTGCTGGCGGAGCGCCGGAACGATCTGGAAGTGCCGGCGAAGGAGATCGCGCCCGCCGTCGCCGACGCGCTCAAGGCTCTCTCCGGCATGAAGGGCGCGCTCATTGCCCGCATGTCCGGCTCGGGCGCCACGTGCTTCGCGCTTTTCGCGAGCGCCGGGGCGGCCGGCGACGCGGCCCGGGCGCTCAGATCGGCCAGGCCCGACTGGTGGGTGAGCGCCGCGCCGATCCTCGGCTGAGGCGTTTCCCGACCTTGCCCTGGGCCCCCGCCTCCCTTATTTTCTCGCCCGGATGGGGCGTGGCGAAGCGGTCTAACGCACCGGTTTTTGGTACCGGCATTTCCTAGGTTCGAATCCTAGCGCCCCAGCCATCTCTCTCAGTTGATCGGCCGCCGGTCCATTTCTTCCAATTGTGGACTTGGCTATGCCGTCAGTCGCCGAGAAGGCCGCTGCGTATCGGCGCGTGTGTGCGCCAGGACTTGGCTCCCTTGCAGCGCGCGCAGATGCGCTCTCCCGCCCAGGCGCTCGCGAACTCGACCTGACATTTCAGGCAAACCCGGACCTTCGGCGTGTCGGCGGCCGGCGTGCTGGTCGCCAACGCGCCGCCGGCCTTCATTCCGGCGACGGCCGAGATCGCGCTGGCGCTGATGCTCGACGTGGCGCGCGACGTGACGGCGTCGACGGTGGCCTACAAACGGGGCGAGGAGCCGCCCTCCGACATGGGCGTGCAGTTGTCCGGCTCGACCGCCGGCATCATCGGCTTCGGCGCCGTCGGCGCGCATCTGGCGGCGATCCTGGCCGCCATCGGCATGCGCGTGCTGGCGGCCGATCCCTACAAGACCATCGACATGCCGGGCGTCGAGCAGACGGACATGGAAACGCTGCTCTCGCAATCTGATTTCGTGCTGCCGCTCGCCAACGCCACCGACGAGACGGAGAACCTGATGGGCGCGCGGGCGTTCGCGCTGATGAAGCGGGGCGCCACGTTCGTCAACATCTCGCGCGGCAATCTGGTCGACGAGGCGGCGATGGTCGCCGCCTATCAAAGCGGCCACATCGGCCGGCTCGCGCTCGACGTCGGCCGCGCCAAGGACCAGCGGCCGACGCCCGCCATCGCCGCGTTGCCGGGGGTCGTCGCGACGCCGCACCTCGGCGGTGCCACCCTCCAGAACGCGGAGACGCAATCCCTGAGCAGCGTCGAGCAGGCAGCGGCGATCGGGCGCGGCGAGATGCCGCCCCGCACCCTCAATCCCGAGAGCGCGCACCGCTTCGAGGCGTTCCGCAAGGGGCGCTGACGGTTTGGCTCAGTTGAAGCGTTCGATGCTGTAGGCGGAAATGTCGATGTTCGGCGTCTCGCCGGCGCAGAGTTGCGCCGCGACGCGTCCCGTCATCGGCGCCGCCGTCAGGCCCTGGTGTCCGTGCCCGAAGGCGGCGATGACACCGGGGAGCCCGGGGATCGGCCCGAGCACCGGCAGGTTGTCCGGCGTCGACGGCCGCTGCCCGGACCAGACCTTGCGCGCTTCCGTGTTCAGCTTCGGCAGCAGGCGCCGCGCCGGGCCGGCGAGCACGTGCGCGCGCTTGTAGTTCGGTTCGTGGTCGAGGCCGGAGAATTCCGCCGTGCCGGCGCAACGGATGCCGGCGTTCATCGAGGATGCGACGAACTTGGCGTCGGTCACGTAGACCGAGTTGTTGAGCTTCACACCCGGATCGGTGAAGACGATGTGGTAGCCGCGCTCGGCCTCCAGCGGCACCTTGTGGCCGAACCGGCCGAGCAGCTTCGCCGACCACGGGCCGGCGGCGAGGACGACCTTGTCGCAGGCGACCTCGCCGGCATCGGTGTCGACGCGGACCTTGCCGCCGTCCAACGGCACGAGCGCCATGACGCGGGCATGCTTGAAGTGTCCGCCCTGGCGCTCGAATTTCTCTGCCAGCGCCTTGCCGATGGCGCCCGGATCCATGGCGCGGGCCTGACCCGGAATGACCACGCCGGCCTGGTAGTCGGGGGAGATGTCGGGCTCTATTTCGCGAAGCTCGCCGCCGCTGACCTTTCGCGCCGGCACGCCCCTGTCCCGCCGCAGCCGCCATTCGAAATTTTCCATGTTGGCGCCGGCCGGATCGCGGTAGGCGAAAACGTACATGGAATCGCGCATCAGGTCTTCGCGTCCGGTGCCGGCGAGATGGTGGCGGTAGAGATCGACCGTCGGCCGGTGCATCTGCGCCATGGCGTCGGCGATGGCCTCGACCCGTTCCGGCTTGCCGGCGGCGAAGAACTTGAACATCCACGGCAGGAACTTGGGCAGGTAGCTCCAGCGCACGTCCACCGGCCCTTTCGGATCGAGCAGCCATTTCGGCACGTTCTTCCAGATGCCGGGCAGCGATTGCGGTACGCAGGCCCACGTCGAAATGACGCCGGCGTTGCCGTAGGACGCGGCGTCAGCCGGCGGATTGGGGTCGATCATGGTGACGGCGAAGCCGCGCTCCTGGAGCGACAGCGCACTGAATATGCCGACGATACCGGCGCCGACGACCGCGACGTGTTCAGCCATGGTGATCTTTCAAGTCCGCGGCTGCGACGGCCGCGATGCCTCTCGTCATTCGTTCTTGCCCGTCGACGCATAGGCCGGCGCCGCGTCCGACGCGTTGTTGCGGCGATAGGCCAGAATCTGCTGGGCAATGACCGGCGCGGCGAAGGCCGCCGACCAGAGATCGCTGTAGATACCGGGCGACACCAGGAACAGGCCGGCGATGGCGGCCATGGCGCGGAACGGCCCCGGCATCGGCGCCAGGCAATAGGCCGACACGGATACCGCCAGACAGAAGATGCCCACGGCGCAGGTCAGCACCGTTTCCAGGAATGCCGGCCACGTGAAGTATTCCGGCAGGACGATCAGCATCGCCGGCGAATAGACGAACACCATCGGCACCAGGAGCTTGGCGATGCCGAGCGTAAAGGCCGAGATACCGGTCCGGAACGGATTGGCCCCGGCAATACCGGCGGCGGCATACGCCGACGCGCACACCGGCGGCGTGATCTCCGAAATCACGCCGTAGTAGAGCACGAACAGGTGCGAGGCGAGCGGCGGCACGCCGAGATTGCCGAGCGCCGGTTGCGCCACGGTCGCCAGCATGATGTAGAGCGCCGTCGTCGGCAGGCCGGCGCCCATCATGATGCAGGTGATGGCGATCAGGATCAGCGAGATCAGAAGCGTGATGCCCTTGATGGAGAAATCCGTGAAGGGAATCCAGGCCAGGATCGGATGCAGCGCCTCGGCGATCCCCTGTGCGCTGTTCGTCACCATGAAGCCCAGGCGGAAACCGAGGCCGGTCGAATTGACGACACCGACGACGATACCGATGGCGGCGCAGACCGCGCCGACCGCCAGCGCGTATTTGACGCCGAGCGCGCACCCCTCGAACACATCGCGGACGGTAATGCGATGCATCGGATTGACGAACCCGACGGCGAGGGCCGACGTGATGCCCCAAAACGCCGCCATGTTCGGCGAGTAACCTGAAAACAGCACGTAGATGAGGACGACCAACGGCACCGCCGTCGGCCATCCCTTCTTGAGGACGGCCATGACTTTCGGGATTTCCTCGGAGGGCAGCCCCTTCAGACCGAGCCGCTTCGCCTGATAGTGCACGATGCACATGACGCCGAGGTAATGCATCGCCGCCGGAATGATCGCGGCGATGACGATCGTCGTGTAGGGGACCTCGAGGAATTCCGCCATCACGAAGGCCGCCGCGCCCATGATCGGCGGCGTGATCTGACCGCCGGCGCTGGCCGCCGCTTCGACGCCGCCCGCCAGGTGCCCGGGATAGCCCATCCGCTTCATGTTCGGGATGGTGAGCGAGCCGGTCGAAACGGTGTTAGCGATGGAGGAGCCGGAAATCGTGCCGAAGAACGCCGACGACACCACGCTCACCTTGGCGAGGCCGCCGGTGTAGCGACCGGCCATGACGGTGGCGATATCGACGAAGAACTGGCCGAGCCCCATGCGCTGGGCAAGGACGCCGAACAGCACGAAATGGAAGACGACCGTGGAAACGATCCAGAGCGTGACGCCGTAGATGCCTTCCGCCGGGAAGTACATGTTGTTGATGTACTGCGCCCAGCTGATGCCGGGATGCATGAGGATCTGAACCGGCATGTGCTGTCCGAAGACCGCATAACCGGTGAAGACCAGAATGATGATCGGCACGATCAACCCAAGGGTTCGCCGGACGGCTTCCAGAAGAACGGCGATCAGCGCCGTCCCGAAGACGACGTCGATCATGGCCGGGTTGCCTTGTCGCAGAACCTGATCGGGAAGGAAGAAATGAATGCCGAGGAAAGTAAAATCGATCTTGTACCAGGTGACGCCGATATAAAGCGCGCACGCAATACCGATGGCGATTATCAGCCAGTCCCAAAGCGGAACGTTGGCGTATCGCCACCAGGTGTTCGGGTGCAAATCCAGCGCATGCTCACCCTTGAGCGCGGGAAAGCCGATGAAGACCAACAGGATGACGCCGGACATGTGAATGCCCATGTGCCAATGGTCGATCGGCGTACCGAAACCGGCCGTGTAATAATGGTAGCCAGCGAAAGCGATCGAAAAATAAAATGAAAATGCCAGTAACTGCGGCCGGAGGGCCCGCGTATTGAGGCCCGAGTCGTATTTCCGCTCGAGTTCCTCGGCCTTCTTGATGTCGTATTCAGCCACGAGAGCCCCGCTCACCCCTGAGGGTCGACGTGCCCGCGTCTGAGACGCGGCGCATGAAAAGGAAAACGGCGGGACGCACCATCGCGCGCCCCGCCGAAATCAGGCTGATTACTTGATCAGCCCTTGTTCCTTATAGAAACGCTCGGCGCCCGGATGCACCGGAATCAGCACGCCCTTGAGCGCCGTTTCCATGCGGATCACCTTGCCCTTCGGATGCCCGTCGTCGAGCAGCTTGCGGGTGTTCTTGTTCCAGAGCGCCTTGGTGATCTCGTAGATGAGATCGGCGGGCTGGTCGGCGGACGTGATCAACTGACCGTTCACCGCGACCGTCGGCACATCGTACTTGATGGTCTCGTAGGTGCCGGACGGGATCAGCGATTCGACGTAATACGGGATGATCTTGTTGATCTCTTTCTGCTGGTCCGCCGAGAACTTATAGAGTTCGAAGCCCTTGGTCGAACCGAGCTGGATCAGCGCCGCGAACGGCGTACCGCCGGCGTAGAAGAAGGCATCGAGCTGACCGTCGGCGAGACGCTGCGCGCTCTGGCCGAGACCCAGTTCGTGCTCTTCCACCTTGATCCCGTAGTTCTTGAGGATCATGCGGACGGAAACCTGGGTGCCGGAACCGGCGGCGGCGACGCCGACCTTCTTGCCCGACAGTTCCTTCAGATCCTTCATGTTGACACCCTTCGGCGTCACCAGGTGCATGTCTTCCGGATACAGATTGGCGATCATCCGAAGCTTCTTCTTCGGGTTGCCTTCGAACTTGCCTTCACCGTTGTAGCCCTGCGTAACGCTCTGCGCGCCGGCGAGGCCGGAATCGAGCTGACCGGCGTCGATGGCGTTCACGTTGGCGACCGACGCATTCGTCGAGACGGCGATGGCGACCAGGCCCGGGACGCCGCAGCTACCGCCCTTGTCGCACGGACGCGAACCCGGCGGGTTGGAGATGGCATTGGCGATCAGGCCGCCGATCGGATAGTAGGTGCCGCCGGCGCCGCCGGTGCCGATACGGAAGAACTTCATGTCCTGCGCTTGCGCGGCGCCCGCGAGGGCGACCGTCGCGACCGCCAAAGCGGCGGTCATGGTCGTGAAACGTTTCATGTGCTGATAACTCCCTGTTCAGAATTCCCTCGTCCGTTCGCCGCCTTTGTCATCCTCACGGATGGCGTTCCCCTCGCTTGGCGGCTGAGCGGACTCCTCGGAAACCGACTCTCAAAGCCTTCACATATGTTGTCAAATTCGTTTTTGTTCCTAATCTATTCATAAATGTTATATGTAGACGTCCAAAGGCGAGATTCGAGGATCCCCGACATGAGCCTCAACCTCAGGCAAATCGAAGCGTTCCGGGCCGTCATGGTGACGGGTTCCATGGTCGGCGCGGCCGGCGCCCTGCACGTTTCGCAGCCCGCCATCAGCCGCCTGATCGCCGATCTGGAACGCGAACTCGGCTATGCGCTGTTCACCCGGACGCGCGGCCGCCTGCGCTCGACCGAGGAGGGAAACCTGCTGTATGGCGAAGTGCAGCGATCCTTCGTGGGCTTGACGCAGGTGGAAGCAGCGGCCCGCGCCCTCGGCAAGAGCGCCGCCGGCGTGTTGCGCATCGCCGCCATGCCGTCGCTGTCCGGCGAGCCGCTGACACGCGGCGTCGCCGAATTCGCGAAGGACAATCCGGACGTTTCGGTCGTCCTCGACGTTCGGCCCCGCCGCGAGGTCATCGAGCTGATCGCCGATCGGCAGTTCGACGTCGGCGTGGCAACGCTGCCCGTCGACGACCCGAACATCGACGTCCGGCCGATGACCGAGGAGAACTCGGTCTGCGCCGTGCCGGTAAAGCACCGGCTCGCCAAGCACGACGTCATCCGCGCCGAGGACCTGGAGGGCGAGACCTTCATCTCGTTCTCGTCGGCGACGCTTTTCCGCATCCGTGTCGACAGGGTGTTCGACCAGCGCGGCATCAACCGCATGCTTCGCTTCGAGGCCCGCACCGCCGAAATCGCCTGCAACCTTGTCGCCGAGGGGGCGGGCGTCTCCATCGTCGGCACCTGGGATATCCCGGCGGTCCGGCGCAAGGAAATCGCCATTCAGCCGTTCGAGCCGGCGCTGCCCTTGCGCATGGGCATGCTGACGCCGGCGAACCGGCCGTCGTCCCGGCGCGTCGAATTGCTCGGCGATGCGCTGGCGGCGGCCTACTCCACGGCGGCTGAACACCGGCGGCGGCGGCATTTCTGAACGCCGCCATATAATATTTCCGCATAGCATCATCTTGTATTCTCATTTGACATGATGGGCGGACGGCGGGTTTCCTTTACCCCTCGCACGGGAGCCCGCACCGGATGGCCACGGCCTTGCATTTGAAATCCTTCGACGTCGCCGTCATCGGCGGCGGCATGGTCGGACCGGCCATCGCACTCGGGCTGGTGCGGCGCGGCCTCCGCGTCGGCATTCTCGACGAAGGCGACGATGTGCTCCGCGTCGCGCGCGGCAATTTCGGCTTGGTGTGGTTTCAGGGCAAGGGCTCGGGCATGCCGGCCTACGTATCCTGGACCCGCCGTTCCGCCGATCTTTGGCCGGACTTCGCCGCCGAATTGAAACAGAACACCGGCGTCGACGTCGGACACAGCAGGCCCGGCGGACTGGAACTGCTGCTGGGCGAGTACGAATTCGCGCACCGCCAGCATTATCTCGGCCAGATATTCCAGCAGGGCGGCGGCGCCCCTTATGAAGTCGAGATGATCGACCGCAAAGAGGTCGAGGCTCTGTTGCCGGGCGTCGGGCTCGGCCCCGACGTCGTCGGCGGTTCCTTCTCGCCCATCGACGGACACGCCAACCCGCTCTATCTGCTGCGCGCCATGCATGCCGAGTTTCAGCGCCTGGGCGGCGTCTATCTGCCGAACCACCGGGTCGCCTCGATCGCCGCGCGCGGTGACGGCTATGCGCTCGCGACCGGGAACGGCGCCGTTTACGCGGACAAGGTCGTCCTCGCCGCCGGTCACGGCGTGCGCGAACTCGGCCCCGCCGTCGGTCTCGATGTGCCGATCCGCCCGCAACGCGGACACATCCTCGTCACCGAACGGACGGCGCCGATCCTGCCGCTTCCCATGAGCGCCTTCCGCCAGACCGCCGAAGGCACCGTCATGCTCGGCGTCTCGGCGGAGGAAGCCGGCTACGACGACCGGGTGCAGACGGGCACGCTGCACGACATCGCGGCCCGGGCGCGCCGGGTCATACCGGCCCTCGCCAACCTCCGCATCGTCCGCAGTTGGGCGGCGCTCCGCGTGCTGACGCCGGACAAGTGTCCGGTCTACGCGGAATCGGAAACTCATCCCGGCGTTTTCGCCATCGCCTCGCACAGCGGCGTGACGCTTGCCGCCGTCAACGCGCGGTTGACCACCGACTGGATCATGGATGGCGTAGAGCCGCCGGAATTCGCCGCCTTCGGCCTCGGGAGGTTCAATGTTCAAGCGACTGCATGAGGCGGCGGAGACCGTCACCGTCGAATTCGAGGGCGAGCGGCTTCGCGTGCCGGCGGGCGAGACCGTCGCCGCCGCCTTGCTGGCGACGACGGACGCGGCGACCCGCACCACGCCGGTCGGCGGCAGCGGCCGCGCGCCCTATTGCATGATGGGGGTATGCTTCGACTGCCTGGTCGAGATCGACGGCGTGCCGAACCGTCAGGCCTGCATGACCGTTGTGCGCGACGGCATGCGCATCCGCCGCCAGCACGGCGTGCGCGGCCTGGGAGACCCGGCATGAGCGCCGGCATGAGCGCCAGCACGGGCGCGACGACCCGCGATCTCGTCATAGTCGGCGCCGGCGCCGCTGGCATGGCCGCCGCCGCGACCGCCGCCGAGGCCGGTCTATCCGTCACCGTGCTCGACGAGCAGCCGGCACCGGGCGGACAGATCTACCGCGCCATCGAGGACGTCAGGGCGAAACGCGGCGCCGACATGAGCATCCTCGGTGAGGACTATGCGGCCGGCGTGCCGTTGGCGGCGAAGCTGCGCGGTACCGTCACGGACTACCGGCGCAACGCCACCGTCTGGCAGATCGAGGACGACGGCGCTGTTTGGTTCAGCGACGGCCGCAAGGCCGATTGCGTGCGCGGACGGACGATCCTGCTCGCGACCGGCGCCATGGAACGGCCGATGCCGATACCGGGCTGGACGCTGCCCGGCGTCATGACCGCCGGCGCGGCGCAAATCCTGATGAAGAGCGCCGGCATGGTGCCGGACGGCCGCGTCGTGCTGGCCGGCGCCGGACCGCTCCTTTTTCTGGTCGCCGACCAGTTGATCCGCGCCGGCGCGCGCGTCGCCGCCGTCGTCGAAACTACCCGGCTTTCAGATTATTTGCGGGCGCTGCCGCATCTGCCGCGTGCCCTTCGCGCCCATGCCTATCTAACGAAGGGTCTCGCGATGCGCCGGCGCATCAAGGCGGCCGGCGTTCCGCTGATCGGCGGCGCCGGCTCGTTTGCCGTCATGGGATCTGAGCGGGCGACGGGGCTGAGTTTCGATGCCGATGGACGGCGGCACGAGATCGCCGCCGATACGGTGCTGCTGCACCTCGGCGTCGTGCCGAACACGCAGGCGTCGCGGCAGCTTCGCCTCGCGCACGCCTGGGACGAGCGGCAACGCTACTGGTATCCGATCACGGACGATTGGGGCCGGACCTCGCAGGCGAACGTTTTCGTCGCGGGCGACGGTGCCGGTATTCTCGGCGCCAAATGCGCCGAGGCGTCGGGCCGGCTCACCGCCCTGGAAATCGCCCACGAGCAGGGTCGGCTCGGCCTTGGCGAGCGCGATGCGCAAGCCCGCGTCTGGCAGGAGCGACGCTTCGATCACGCGGCGATCCGGCCGTTCCTGGACACGCTCTACGCGCCGCCTGGGGAATTCCTCCGCCCCGCCGACGCCGTCACCGTCTGCCGCTGCGAGGAGATCACCGCCGGCGACATCCGCGCCGCCGCCGCGCTCGGCGCGCCGGGACCGAACCAGTTGAAGGCTTTCCTGCGTTGCGGCATGGGCCCCTGCCAGGGCCGCATGTGCGGATTGACGGTATCGGAAATCCTGGCCGAGGCGCAGGGCCGCCCGGTCGAGGCGGTCGGCGCCTACCGCATCCGCCCGCCGTTGAAGCCGGTGACGCTCGCCGAACTGGCGGAGATGGATCCGCCGCCGGCGTAGCTCACAGCTTCGGCATGTTCTTGCGGTCCTTGTGCTGGTACCAGGCCATCATCAGGGGCAGGAACCACGGATTGCCGTTGAAGAGCGGAATGGCGCGGAACGGCCGTTCCTGGAAGGCGCTGTTGCCGGCATCGTCGCCCAAGACCTTGAGCGCCGCCTTCTGTCCCATCCAGCGCGCCCAGACGACGCCCGAGCCGCAGAACCCGGCCGCGTAGTGCACGCCGTCGTGCACCGCGAGCTTCGGCAGCTCGTCCATGGGAAAGGCGACGAAGCCGAACCAGTGATGCGACAACTCGACGTCGGCGAGGTCGGGGAAAATCTCGACGAGGCCGCGCTTCAACGTGGCGATGGCCTGGTCGCGGTCGTCCGTGTACCGGCGTCCGCCGAGCAGGATGCGCGTGCCGTCCGGCGACGGCCGATAGTAATGCCCGACATTCCGGGATTCGCCGCACATGCGGCCCTTCGGCATCAGCGTCTTCATCAGGTTCGGGCTCAACGGCTGGGTCGCGATCATTTCCGAGATCACCGGCACGACCCGGCGGCGCAGCCACGGCACGCCCTTGTCCGTATAGCCGTTGGTGGCGACGATGACGTCGCGCGCCCGGACCGTCCCCTTCGGCGTCGTCACCTCGAACCGGTCGCCCTCGCGGCGGATGCCGGCGACGCCGGTCCGGCCCAGCACCTCGGCGCCGGACGCCCTGGCGACGCCGAGGAGCCCGCGATGCAGCTTGGCCGGATGCACGCCGCCGATGTCCTCGCGGATGAAGCCGCCGTAATAGAGATCGGTGCCGAGTTCGTCGTGCTGACCGCCGCGTTCGATCACCTTCGTCTCGACGCCGACGTCACGATGCAGGATTTCCGCTTCCCGTTTCATGCTGGCGAAGACGGTCGGGTTCATGGCGCCGGTGAATCGGCCGCACGCCTGGTAGTCGCAGTCGATCCCTTCCGCCGCGATGAAGCGGAACAGATCGTCGCGCGCCGCGACGCCTTCCATATAGATCGCCTTGCCGAGTTCGGGGCCGTACTTCTTGACCAGCGTCGAATAGGAATGACGAATGTTGCCGCTGGTGATGCCGCCGTTACGGCTCGACGCGCCGTCGCCCGGCCGGTCGCGCTCCAGCACGACGACCTTGCGGCCGGCGCGGGCCAAGGGAATCGCTGCGCCGAGGCCGGCGTAGCCGCCGCCGACGACGACCACGTCCGCTTCCTGGGGAGGAGCCTTGTCCTCGGTCTCCTGCGGCTCCGCCGCTTCCCACCAATACGGTTTTTCCGGAATATCGCTCGACATCGTCATCGCTCCACGAATCAGCCCTCACCCCAGGACCGTCGTCGATTATTCGTTTGCCCGAGGTGATGGCAACGGGAAATATTTCACGGTCATGAACGCGATCCCCTATCCGACGGTCGAAACCGCCGATGTCGCCATCGTCGGCGGCGGCCTGCACGGTTGTTCGATCGCGCTGCAACTCGCGCAGGGCGGGAAGCGGGTCGTCGTGATCGAGAAATCGCATCCCGGCCGGCATGCGTCCGGCGTCAACGCCGGCGGCGTCCGCCGGCTCGGCCGGCATCCGGCGGAGATACCGCTCGCCGACGCGTCGCTGGCGCTTTGGCGCGACATCCGGCGCCTCGTCGGCGACGACTGCGGGTTTCACGCCACCGGTCAGTTGAAGATCGCCGAGAGCGACGCCGACATGGAAAAGCTTGAGGCGCGCGCCGCCGAGGTGCGGGCACTCGGCTACGATCACGAGCAGACGATCGGGCGCAACCGGCTCCGCGAGATCGTGCCGGACGTGGCGGCGCATTGCACGGGCGGGCTCTGGTGCGAAAGCGACGGCGCCGCCGACCCGTTCCGCACCACGCAGGCATTCTTCCGCCGGGCCGGAGAATCGGGCGTCCGCTTCCGGCTCGGCGAGACCGTTTTGGGCATCGCGCGCGTGGGCGGCCACTGGCGGGTCGAAACAGACCGGGGCGAATGCCGCGCCGACATCCTGATCAACGCCGCCGGCGCCTGGGGCGGCGGCATCGCCGCCATGTTGGGCGACCGGGCGCCGCTGACGCCGACCGCGTTGATGATGATGGTGACGGCGCGGACGGCGCCGTTCCTGACGCCCGTCTGCGGGCTGGCGTCACGGAAGCTGTCGTTCAAACAAACGGCGGAAGGCACGCTGCTGATCGGCGGCGCGCACGTCGGCCGCATCGACGAGACCGGCGAGATCGCCATCCCCGATCCCTGGAAGTTCGGCATCAGCGCGCGCACCTTGACCGAGGTCTTTCCCCGCGTCCGCGACGTGCCGGTGCAGCGCACCTGGGCCGGCGTCGAAGGCGTGATGCCGGACGGCATCCCGGTCCTGGGGCCATCCGCCGCGTCGGCGGACGCCTATCACGCCTTCGGCTTTTCGGCGCACGGCTTCCAGTTGGGCCCGATCGTCGGCGTCCTGATGGCCGAACTGATCCGGTCCGGCCGGACCACCCTGCCGATCGAGCCCTTCCGGGTCGAGCGGTTTCAGTCCGTCGACGGCGGCGCGACGCAGACCGCTTCGTAGGGATAGCGCTCCTTCAACGTGCCGAAGTGCGCGAACACGTCGAGGATGACCTCGTAGGCCGGCTTGGTGATTTCCACGTGCGGCGTCCAGCAGCCGAGCTTCTGATAGGTCTCGATGCACTTCGCCAACACCGCTTCGTCGATGTTCGGGAAATACGGCTTCTCGGCCCTGGCGATCTCCGCCGCCGGCGTTTCGTTCATGTAGCGGCGCGTCTTCTTGTAGGCCCGCATGAACGCCTTCGCCATGTCGGTCGCCAGCCACTCGCGCGTCGCGGCGAGGCTGGAGAACCCGCACGGGCCGATCTTAGGCCCGACGAGGGCAACGATGTGACCGACGCCGTCGGCTTCCAACTGCTGCGGATAGGGGCCCTGCTGATGCACGTACTGGCCCTGGCCGTCACGGAACGCCTTGTCGATGGGATCGGGACCGCCCGGCGAGATGATCTTGATCTTCGAATAGTCGATGCCGGCCTTGAGACAGGCGTAGCGGAACATGGCGTTCGGCTGGCCGCCCTTGAAGGTGACAACCTCGGCGCCTTCCAGCTTCTTCCAGGTGAAGTCCGGGTCGGGTTCGCGCCCGGTGATGAAGAAGCCGTCCATTTCGTTGATCTGCGCGAAGTGGACGACGGCCGGCGTCTCGCCGTCGGCCAGGGAATTGAAGCCCTGGCTCAACGCCGACTGCACGACGTGCGCCGTGCCGTTGGCGGCGGATTCGATGGCCGAGACGCCCGGAGGCGAGATCGACCATTCCGGATCGAGCCCTTCCTCTTTCAGGAAGCCGCCCGACATGGTCGAGATCAACGGCGAATAGAACGCCGAAAACAAGGTGAACTGGATATTGATTTTCTCCACGACTGCATCCTCGCGATTTTCTTGAATGCCGGCAGGACCGATTGCCCGGCGACGGCTGATATTTCAGTTGCCGGAACGGTCGCACACGGCACCCGGGATTTCAACCGGCAGGGGTTGCGTCCGATTAAGCCCTGGCGTCGGCGAGGATCATGTCGGACGCCTTCTCGGCGATCATAATCACCGGCGAGTTGGTGTTGCCGCTGGTGATGGTCGGCATAACCGACGCGTCGACGACTCGGAGTCCCTTGAGGCCGCGCACGCGGAGCCGGTCGTCGACGACGGCCATGTCGTCGGCGCCCATCTTGCAGGTGCCGACCGGGTGGAAGATGGTCGACGCGATGTCGCCCGCCCCCTTGGCCAATTCGTCGTCCGTCATGTACCCGGGGCCCGGCTTGAATTCGTCCGGCTTATATTTGGCGAGCGCCGGCTGCGCGACGATCCTGCGCGTCAGGCGCACGGAATCCGCCGCCACCTTGCGGTCGCCCGCCGTCGACAGGTAGTTCGCGAAGATGACCGGCTTGGCGAACGGATCGTTGGCGCGGATGCGCACGTGGCCGCGGCTTTCCGGCCGCAAATTGCAGACGCTTGCCGTGAAGGCCGGGAACGGATGCAAGGGCTCGCCGAATTTCTCGAGCGTCAGCGGCTGCACGTGGAATTCCACGTTCGGCGTCTCAAAACTGGGATCGGTCTTGGCGAACGCCCCCAACTGCGACGGCGACATGGACATCGGGCCGCTCCGGAACAGCGCGTATTCGAGGGCGATGGACGCCTTGCCGAGGAGCGAGTGCGACTGTTCGTTGAGCGTGCGCACGCCCTCGACCTTGTAGGCGCAGCGGATCTGCAAGTGGTCCTGCAAATTTTCGCCGACGCCCTTCATTTCATGGCGGACGTCGATGCCGTGCTCGGCGAGCACGTGGCCCGGTCCGATGCCGGAAAGCTGCATGATCACCGGCGAGCCGATGGACCCGGCGGCGAGGACGACCGAAGCGTTCGCCGTGATGGCCGCGTCCTCGCCCTTGTGGCGGAGCTCCAGCCCGGTGACGCGGCCGTCTTGCATCTTGAGGCGCTTCGCCTCCGCGTGCGTCAAGACCGCGAGGTTGCCGCGCGACATGGCCGGACGCAGAAACCCCTTCGTCGTGTTCCAACGCAGCCCGCTCTTCTGGTTGACGTGGAAATAGCCGACGCCTTCGTTGTTGCCGCGGTTGAAGTCGTCGATCTTGGGGAGCCCGGCTTCCGCCGCCGCGTCCCGAAAGGCGTCGAGGATTTCCCAACTGAGGCGCTGCTTCTCGATCCGCCATTCGCCGCCCGCCGCGTGCACGTCGTCGGTCGGCAGCGCGACCTGGTCTTCCGATTTCATGAAGTACGGCAGCACGTCGTCCCAGGCCCAGCCGACGTTGCCCAGCTGGCGCCACTGGTCGTAGTCGCGGGCCTGGCCGCGGATGTAGATCATCCCGTTGATGGACGAGCAGCCGCCGAGCACCCGACCGCGCGGATAGTTGAGCGAACGGCCGTTGAGACCGGGATCGGGCTCGGTCTGGAATCCCCAGTCGGTGCGGGGGTTGCCCATGCAATAAAGATAGCCGACCGGCACGTGGATCCAGAAGTAATTGTCATCGCCGCCGGCTTCCAGAAGCGCCACGCGCGACTTGCCGTCCGCCGACAGGCGGTTCGCCAGCACGCAGCCGGCACTGCCGGCACCGACGATGACGTAATCGAACTGACCGAGATCCTTCATGCGGCACAGGTTAGCGCCGACGTTCGGTTTTGCACGTATTCTTTGCAGCGACGTCCGGTCAGACGACGCGGACGTGATTGTCCCACTGCCGGTCCGCATGGGACGCATGACGGCGGCGGCCCAGCCGTCCGGGCGTCACGGCGTCCACCGCGCCGAGGCCGCTGGTGATCAGCATGCCGTCGGCGGCCGTCGCCAGACCGCAGACGTCGGCGAGCGCGTGCACGCCGATGAACCGCGTATCCGGCATAGACCAGAAGGCGACGAGACCGCCCTTCGGCGAGGAGACCGCCAGCACGCCGCCATCCGGCGTCGCCGACACGGACCCGCAATAGCCGTCGAGGGCGGCGAGCATGGTGGCCGGCATTTCCAGGAATTCCGCTTTCGTCCCGCCCGGCCGATGCACGAAGACGACCGGCAGACCGTCCGCGACCGGTCCCTGGTCCTGACAGCCGACGGCGACGGTGCCGTCCGCGAAGACGGTCAGATGATGCATGCTGAGCTTGTTCTCGCGCTTGCCGTCGAGGCCGATGCGGGCGAGCAACGCGCCGCTTCGCATGTCGATGTAGGTGAGCGCCGGATGCATTTCGTCGGGGTTCAACGTCTCGCGGCCACGATCCGGATGCGTGCGGATGCCGCCATTGGCGACGACGAGGCTATGGCCGTCCGGCATCAGGGCGATCTGATGCGGGTCCATGGCGCCGCTCGCGTATTCGCCGACGCGGCGATAGCCGGCGTCCGCATCGTAGACGCCGATGACGCCCGCGCCCGTCTCGAAGGCGTTCTCGGTCGCGAACATGAAACGGCCGTCCGGCGAAAAGACGGCGTGACCATAGAAATGCCGGCCGTCGATCGCGTCGATTTTTTGCAGGAGACGTCCCGTCGATATGTCGAGGACGCAGGCGAACCGCCCCGGTCGGCGCGCCATGACGACGCAGATGTCATGCCCGGGCCGCACCGCCGCATCGTGGCCACGCGCCGGCAGGGCGCGTTCCCATAGGATGCCGCCCGCCGCGTCGAGGGCAGCCGACAGATAGCCCCCGTCGGCGGCGTTCCGGGCCGCCGTCAGATAGCGGACGCCGGGTGCCGCGAGCGGCACGCGCGGCAATGCCGCCGCCACGCATCCGGCGGCGAGCCCGGTCAGGAACTGGCGGCGGTCAGTCGCCATCGAGGCTGTTGAACCCCAATTTCAGATCGAGATCGCGCATCAGCTTGACGATGACGATCTCGCGGAGGCTGGTGACGACGTAGCCGAGCGCGCGCGCCTTGAGCGGTCCCTCCGGACTTTCCAGGAGTTGCTTCAAGGACGGTCTCCAGCCCTTCATCATGTCGAAGGCCTCGCCGAACTGGTGCTCGATCAGCTTATGCTGCGCGTCGTCGGTCGCATCCGCGGCGAGGATTTCATAGACAGCCTTCGCCGCCTTCAGGTTCAACTCGACATTCCTGAGGCTGCGGCCGGCTCGCCAGCTTTCGGCGAGCGCCGGACGCGCCGGCGTGTCCTCGCTACCCGCCGGCAGGGCGAGTTTGTATTCGGCGACCAGTTGCATTTCCGTCGTCAGATCCTTGAACAACTCGCCGACGCGGGCCTTACCGTCGCCGTCCGGTGCCTGACGCCATGAAGCCGCCACGGCGTCGGCGACGGCGCCGACATTGACGGCGATGGCGCGTGCGAGGGCGCAGCGGGAGACGCCTTCCCCCTTCGACGGCGACGGGGCCAGTCCGGGTTCGTCGAACAGCAGACGTTCCAACGCCGACAGTCCCTGCACGGCGACACTGGCGTCGGCGAATGCCTCCGGCATCAGGGCCGCCGGCGTGCCGCTCGCCAGGAACTGCGACAGATGCTTACCGGTGCGATGGCGCTTGTCCGGCCAGAACTGCAGACGGGAATGCCGGTTCTCCATTGCGACGGCACCGTGCCGGATCGGTTGCGCACGCTGCCAGGCATCCATCACGCCCACAAAGGCCGGCTTGCTGGCCGCCCCTTTCGCGCCGCCCTTGGCGCAATCGCCGTCGATGGCGGCGATGAGGTCCTTTGCCGTCTTGGCGAGATCGGCGTAGGCCGGTTGGACGAACTCGGTCCGCGCCCGCTCGGCGATCTTCACATAGTCCGGCGCGGCGAAAACCGGCAACGGCAGCATGACAGCGGCGGCCAATAGCAGGGCGGGCAGGCTGAGACGCATCAGAGTGACTCCAGGAATGCGATCAGGGCGTCGCGGTCGGCCTTGGCGAGATTGCGGACGGTTTCCTTCGCCGTCTCGGCCTCGCCGCCGTGCCAGAGGATGGCTTCCAGCAAATTGCGCGCCCGGCCGTCGTGCAGAAAGTACGTATGCTCGCTCACCACGTTAGTGAGGCCGATGCCCCAGAGCGGCGCCGTCCGCCATTCGCGTCCGTCGGCGACGCCTTCCGGCCGCCCGTCGGCGAGCCCGTCGCCCATGTCGTGCAGCAGCATGTCCGAATAGGGCCAGATCAACTGGTGCGAATGCTCCGGCCGGTCCGGGTCGGTGCGCGTCACGTACTTCGGCACGTGGCAGCCGATGCAGCCGGCCGTGTAGAAGATGCGCTTCCCCTGCAGCACGGACGCGGCGCCGACCTTGCGGCGCTTCGGCACAGCAAGGTTCCGGGAATAATGGGTGACGAGTGCCAGCACCTTCTCGTCCGCTTCGAGGCCGCCATAGGCCTCGGTGCCGCCCTGCGGCGCGGCGCGGCAAGCGGTCTGCGTCTCCGTGCACTCGCCCCAGTGCTCGGGATTGGGCGGCGTCGAGATGCCGATGTCGCCCGAGAACGCGCCCGAGGACTGCTGGCGGATCGTCGGGTTGCCGGCCTTCCAGCCAAACCGGCCAAGCGCGACCTTGCCGGCCTCGCCGTCCCAAACCCGGTTCGGGCGGCCGGAGATGCCGTCGCCGTTCCTGTCGTCCGGATCGGCGTTGGCGAGGATGTCGGTCTCGTCGACCATTTCCAGGAGACCGAGGCCGATCATCTGCGGCGCGACGCGCGGCGACAGCATCACGGCGGCGCGCATGGGACCGTAACCGAGCTCCGTGACGCTGTAGGTCGGCTTGCGAAGCTCGACCGTGCTGCCGTCGCCGAGCGTCACCGGCAGCGGCGCGTAGTCGATATGCATGTGTCCTTCCGGCTCGATGCCGGGGTTGGCGTAGTCCTGCAACTGACCGCCGTAGACCGGCTCCGCGATGACGGCGAGGCGATATTCAGCGATGGCCTTCTTTTCGGCCTCCGTGGTCGGCGGCACGCTCAGGCGCAGGAACATGGAGACCGCTTCGTCCTTGGGCCAGTTGGCGCTCGGCGGATGACCGCGCCCGTCCTTGAGATGGCAACGCTGGCAGGAGCGCGCGTTGAACAGCGGACCGAGGCCGTCGGAGGCCTGCGTCGAGGCCGGCGCCGACACCCAGAGACGCCGGAAGAAGGCGTTGCCGACCTTGAAATCGAGCTCCTGGGCGAGGGTCAGGTTGGCGGAACCGTTGGAGAACGAATCCGCGTTCACCTTCTTCCACGACGTCGCGGCGCCGCCTTGCATGACTTCGTAGGGCTCGGCCTTGCTGAAGTCGTCCGTCGGCTTGACGACTTCCCGTTCGCGCTCGCCGGCGGCCGCCGCGGACGCGGCGATCAGAAACACCAAAACGGCGCAAGTCGTGCGCCGTAGAAAAACCGTATTCAGCATTTGCACCCGCTCCCGCCGCCTATCCGTCCGGCGTCGAAGAGGTTGGGTGCGACCGTGGAACCGGCCGCACCCATCACCCACCCCTCTTATTTAAAGACCGCGGACGGATTGTCGAGGCTGTCCGAGCCTTCAAATGTGATGGCGGAAACGCCGAGCGGGCCCATGGCCTTCTCGAGCGCCTTCGCCTGCGCAACCAGGGCGTCGACGACGTCCTGGATGATCTTGTTGCCGGTATCGTTACCCTTGCCGATCATCTGGTCGTAGGCCATCTCGCGGCGATCGGCCTTACCCTTCATGACGTCCATCTTGGCCAACGTCATGCCCATGGCGTCGCGGATCGCGCCGTCGAGCGCCTTGTCCTTGGCGGCGACGAAATCGCCGAGGCCGGGACCCTCGACCACGCTGCCGTCGATGCGCACATGCTTGCCGGAATAGATGCTCATCATGCCGCGCTGGTCGTAGTAGTGCGAATTGTGCGTGTTGTCGGAGAAGCAATCGTGCTCCTCTTCCGGGTCGTGCAGCATCAGACCGAGCTTGATGCGCTCGCCGGCAAGCTCGCCGTAGGAAAGACTACCGAGCCCCTTGAAGATGGCGGCGATGCCGGCGGCCGGATCGGCGGTGACGCCCTTGCGCGCCTCGCCGCCCTTCGTCCAGGCGGCGACGATGTCCTTGAGATCGGCGACCAGCAGGTCGGCGGCGGCATGCAGATACTTGCCGCGCCGGTCGCAATTGCCGTGCGTGCAGTTCTTGGCATCGTAGTCGGTGGATGGCCGGTTGCCGGCGCCGGGGCCGTTACCGTTGAGGTCCTGCCCCCAGAGCAGGAATTCGATGGCGTGATAGCCGGTGGCGACGTTCGCTTCGACGCCGTCCAGCTCGTGCAGTTCGCGAATCAGCTTGGCGTTGACGACCGAGGCGTCGATGGTCTTGCCGCCGATGCGGAGCGTCGGATTGGCGATGACGTTGGCCGTGTAGTACGGGTTGGCGTCCGCCGTCGTACCGTAGGAGGCGTCGACGTAATCGATCAGGCCTTCGTCCAGCGGCCACGCATTCACCTTGCCTTCCCAATCGTCGACGACCGGGTTGCCGAAGCGGTAGCCTTCCGTCTGCTGATACGCCGCCCGCGCCGTCAGCCACGCGGCCCTGGCCGCCGTCATGCTTTTCGCGGACGGCGACTTGATCAGCACCTTGACCGAATCGTGCAACGTTTCCGCCGTCGCCAGCGCGTCCTGGTACATGGCGAGCGCCATGTCGGCGTAGTTCTCCGTCGCCTTGGCCGCATCGGGCGCGGCATGCGCCGGAACGGCGAGGCCGCCCAGCAGCACGGCCGTCACCCCGGCCCGCTTCAGTCCTTCGATCATGTTCTTGCAACTCCCTCGGTTGATTTCCACGCCCATGAAATCCGGGCGATTGACGTCGGCGCGGTCGACCATCAGGCGTGCCCCGCCGGCGTCCCGGCCTGCTCGAACGCCTCCGCGGCCGTCGTCGCCGAACGCAGGCCGGCGATGAACGACGCGAGGCCGCTCGAACGTAGCGGCACGTAGGTTTTCATCTGCTGGCGACACAGCTTCTTGACGTTGCAGACGGCGTCGTGACTGACGCAGTCGCACGGGAATACGACCGTGTCGGCCCGCTGAATGGCGTTGGTCAGCTCGCCCATGGATTTTTCGATACCGCCGTCGTGATAGAGAAGCTCGCCGTTGCAGCGGCGCACCAGCTCACGGAACTTCGGCATGTTCGTGTGCCGGCCGCCGACGTACAGCACGCATCGGCCGCCGAGATCGAACACACACTGCCCGTCCGCATTCCCCGGCGTGCCGTCGTTCTCGAATTCGAGCACCGTGCGTTCCAACGTTTCGCATTCGGCGCGGAGGCCATCGACCGTCGCGCGCAACTCCGCCGCCTCGCGTTCGCGGCGGTCCACTTCGACGCGTAGCATGCGAAGCTCGGTGGCCATGATCGCCTGCTCGCGCAGAACCTCGGCGGCGGCGACGGCGCGGCCGTCGTTCACGACCGGATGCGGTTGCGCCTTACCGACGGCGGCCGCCAGCTTGGTGCGGAGATCGTTGATGATCCGGTCCTTGCCGCCGATGTTTTCGCGCGAGCGGCGACGTTCCCGTTCCAGGCGCTCGCGCGCCTCGTCGAGTTCCGTTTCCATGGCGTCGAGGCGGCGGATGTCGGCGCGATTGGACGCACCCACCAGATGCGACAGCATGTGCACGTCGGCGAACATCCGCTCGGCGAGCTTGGTGTCGGCGTGCGGGTGCGTCAGGATCGCCCAATAGGGTCCGGGAATGTCGCCGTCGGCGAGGGCCTCTTCCCAGGCGGCCAGCAGCGTGCGTGGGCATTCTTCCCTGTCGAGACGGTTGATCGCCGCCGCATGCTTGCGGTCCAGGAGCTTGTTCAGGAATTTCGCCGTCTGGCCGAACTTGGCGGCCTCGCCGACGAAATGTCCGTGCAGCTGATAGTCGACCGGAAATCCGTCCTTCGGCCTGAGCCCGAGCTTGCGGCCGAGGACGCGGAGATCGGCCAACGTCAGGCAGGTGCCGACGATGGAGCAATGCCAGCCGCTGTCGAGTTCCCAAATCCGTTGCCGGCGGGTCCGCACCTCGGGCTCATGCGCCGGTTCGCAATTCACGCACATGGCGCCGTCCAGAAATGGTCAACATTGATAATCATTCGCAACATCGATAGCGCACCCTGCCCGGTTGCGCAAATGAAAATTATTCTCAAAAACTGATTTGGATCAAAAAAGATCGGGCGGCCCCAGGAAATGCGATTGGGAACCGCCCGATCCGAAGCCGATGCGATCGGCGAATGGTAGGGTTCGGCGCCTCAGCCGCGGCCGGCGAACGGCATCTTGGTCGCCATGATGGTCATCGTGAAGACGTTCATGTCGAGCGGCAGGCTCGCCATGTGGACGACGGCGCGGCCCACCTCCGCCGTCGTCATCATCGCCTCCGGCTTGATGCTGCCGTCCGCTTGCTTCACGCCCTTGGCCATGCGCGCCGCCATTTCCGACATGGCGTTGCCGACGTCGATCTGGCCGACGGCGATGTCGTACTTGCGCCCGTCCAGGGACGCCGTCTTGGTGAGGCCCGTGACGGCGTGTTTGGAGGCCGTGTAGGGAATGGAATCTGGGCGCGGCGTGTGCGCGGAAATGGACCCGTTGTTGATGATCCGACCGCCCATCGGCGTCTGTGCCTTCATGACTTGGAAGGCTTCCTGCAGGCAGATGAACGAACCCGTGAGGTTCACGTCGATGACCGTCTTCCACTGTTCGATGGAAAGGTCTTCCAGCGGAATGCCGGGCGCGTTGGCGCCGGCGTTGTTGAACAGCAGATCGACGCGGCCGAACGTTTCCACCGTCTTGGCGAACAGCGCCTTCACGGAGGCCGGATCGGTCACGTCCGTCGGCACCGGCAAGGCCCGCTTGCCGGCCTTCGACATGTCGGCGGTTTCCTTGAGCGCGTCCTCGCGGCGGCCGGCCAAGGCGACGGACCAGCCGTCCTCCAAAAGCGCCAGCGCCGACGCCCGGCCGATGCCGCTGCCCGCACCCGTGACGATGGCGATTTTCGATTTATCCATGTCAGTTTCTCCCCTAGTGTTTTGAATTATGCTGACACTGCACGACTACTTACTCTCCGGCAACGGCTACAAGGCGCGGCTGCTGCTGTCGCTCCTCGACCGGCCGTTCAAGCTTGTTGAGCACGACATCGTCAAGGGCGCGACTCGGACGCCGGAGTTCCTGGCCATCAATCCGAACGGCAAGATACCGGTGCTGATCCTCGACGACGGCACACCGCTCGCGGAATCGAATGCCATCATCCACTACCTGGCGGACGGGACGGCGTATCTGCCATCCGACCCGCTGGCGCACGCCCAGGTCATCAGTTGGATGTGCTTCGAGCAGTACAGCCACGAACCCAACATCGCCACCGTGCGCTTCTGGATGCATCTGCCGGAGCTGACCGAGTTGCAGAAACTGCAGATGCCGGCGAAGCGCGAGAACGGCATCCAGGCGCTCGGCGTCATGGAAAAGCATCTCGCGGATCACGACTGGTTCGTCGGCAACGGCCCAAGCATCGCCGACATCGCGCTATACGCCTACACGCACGTCGCCGACGAGGGCGACTTCGACCTCGCGCCCTACCCGGCGATCCGCGCCTGGCTCGGCCGTGTCGCCGCGCTGCCGGGCTACGTGCCGATCACCAAGTCGGACTTCGGCTGATCGTCGTTTCCCGCGCCCCGGCCCTCGGATAGACTTCGCGCAAATTCCGGGGAGGAAACCAATGACCGAATTCGTGCTCTTTCACGGCTGGACATCGAGCGCGTCCCGCAAGGTGCGGCTCTGCATGGCCGAGAAGGGCCTCGACTACGACGGCCGCCACATCGACATCCTGTCCTTCGAGCACCATTCCGACTGGTTCAAGAAGCTCAATCCGTCCGGCAAGGTGCCGGCGCTGCTGATCGACGGCGTGCCGTTCGTCGAGAGCAACATCATCAACGAGTATCTGGACGAGACCTATCCCGAGCCGGCGCTGATGCCGGCCGACCCGCGCCAACGCTACGAGATCAGGCTGTTCGCGCTCTACATCGACGGCACCTGCCTGCCGGCGGTGCAGAAGCACAATTGGATGCGGCGCATGCGTCCGGTCGCCGAGAAATGGTCGGACGAGGAACTGGAAGCGCGTCTCGCCGCCTGCCCGACCGAGGAACGCCGGCGCGTCTGGTACCGGATGGCGCGCGAGCCCTACAGCGAGGCGGAACTTCAAGCGGCGCTCGATATCCTGATCGACATGGCCGACCGGATCGAGGCCGGCGCCGAGTGGGACGGTTGGATCATCGGCAACGCCTATTCGCTGGCCGACATCGCCGCTGTCCCCTACGTGCGTCGGCTGGAGGAAATCGCACCCGCCGAAGTCGGCGCCGGCAAACGCCCCGCCCTCGCCGATTGGTGGGCGCGCATCCAGGCGCGGCCGGCCTACCCGAAGGCGCTCATCGCCGGCTACGACGAACAGAGCGATCCGCACTGGCGGCCGGCGACGTAAAGACCGGACGGAAGGTCGTCCCTCGAATTAAATCGACTCGTCGCCCCGGGCTCGACCCGGGGCCCATGTGGACTCCAAAGCGAATTGGTGGAGTGCATTTTCCAGAGCGCGCTGGCATCCAAGCACCGTCGGCCCCGCCACGCGAGTATGAACCCCGGAACAAGTCCGGGGTGACGATAGAGAACTGATCAACGAAGGAGCGAACCCGTCAATCGCCCTGGGTTCGCGACGAGCTTCCCTGCTAGAAAACGCTCAGGATTCCTTCTCCGGCTTCAACGTCAACGACGCCGAGTTGATGCAGTAGCGGAGCCCGGTCGGCGCCGGGCCGTCCGGGAACACGTGCCCGAGGTGGCCGTCGCAGCGGCTGCAATGCACCTCGGTCCGCGTCATGAAGAAGCTGCGGTCGGTTTCCTCGCCGACGGCGTCCTTGGCGACGGGCTCGTAAAAGCTCGGCCAGCCGGTGCCGGAATCGAACTTGGTCCCGGACGCGAACAGCGGCTGCCCACAGCCCTTGCAGACATACATGCCCGGCGTCTTGTCGTTGTGGTACTTGCCGGTGAAGGCGCGTTCCGTCGCCTTCATGCGCAGCACCCGGAAGGAATCCGGATCGAGCTGCTGCATCCATTCCTCGTTCGACTTCTTGATCTTGTCGCTCATGGCCGTTCTCCTCGCGGCGGACGCCGCCCTTTCGCCGAAGATGGCCCGCAGGCGCCGCCCCGTCCAGTGACTAGGTCATGGACTCATTAACGCGTAGCCAAATTCGCACAGCGGCCAGCTTGAC
>JAYOFL010000022.1:0-48434 GCA_038117205.1 Rhodospirillales bacterium
CGCCATCCGCCGCGCCGGTCTCGCCGTCCGCGAGTTGCCGAGCGGTGCCGGCCACGACGCCGCCGCCATGGCCGATTTGACGGACATGGGCATGCTGTTCGTCCGCTGCGAGGGCGGCATCAGCCATAATCCGGCCGAGAACATCACCGCCGCCGACGCCGAAACCGCCGCCCGCATCCTCATGGACGTCATCCGAAATTTCGAGGGGAGCCCGACAACGTGACCGAAGACCTGAACACCCGGCTTGCCGCCGCCGTCGACGACAATTTCGAGCGCGAGGTCGCGTTCCTGGCCGAACTGGTGCGCGTGCCGTCCGACAACCCGCCCGGCGATTGCGCGCCGCACGCGGCGCGGGCGGCCGAGCTCCTGGAGGGCATGGGCTTCACCGTCGAGCGGCATCCGGTGCCCGACGCACTCTGCCGCGACAACGGCATGATCTCGGCCGTCAATCTGGTGGTGCGCCAGAGATACGGCGACGGACCGGTGATCGCCATGAACGCGCACGGCGACGTGGTCGGCCCGGGCGACGGCTGGACCGTCGATCCCTACGCCGCCGTCATCAAGGACGGCTGGATGTACGGCCGCGGCGCCGCCGTCTCGAAGTCCGACTTCGCCACCTACGCCTATGCCCTGAAGGCACTCGAGGCCGTCGGCGCGAAGCTCAACGGCACCGTCGAACTGCATCTCACCTACGACGAGGAAGTCGGCGGCGCCATCGGCCCGAAGTGGCTGCTGGACGAAGGCATCTCGAAACCCGACTACGCCGTCTCCGCCGGCTTCTCCTACGCCGTGGTGACGGCGCACAACGGGTGCCTGCATCTGAACGTCGAGGTGAAGGGCAAGTCGGCGCACGCCGCCAAGCCGGAAACCGGCCACGATGCGCTGGAAGCGGCGACGGCGGTTTTGAACGCGATCTACGCGATGCGCCCGGCGCTCGCGAAATCCGCGTCCAAGGTCGCCGGCATCGGCTCGGCCAAGATCAACGTCGGCCTGATCTCGGGCGGCATCAACACCAACGTGGTGCCGGACAAGGTGTCGCTCCGCATCGACCGCCGCATGATCCCTGAAGAAAACGCCGCCGACGTCGAAGCGGCGCTGCGCAAGCTCATCGCCGAAGCCGCCGCCCCCTTCGCCGGCATTTCCGTCGACATCCGCCGCGTCATGCTGGCGGAACCGTTGAAGCCGGTCGGCGATATCGAGCGGCTTGCCGGCGCCTTCGCCAGAAACGCCGCCGCCGTCATCGGCGCCGACGTGCCGCAAGTGGGCGTACCCCTCTATACCGACGCGCGTCACTATTCGGCGCGCGGCATTCCGACGATCCTCTACGGCGCCGGTCCGCGCACCATCGAGGAAGCGAACGCGCACCGCGCCGACGAGCGAGTGCCGCTCGAAGACCTGAGGAAAGCGACGTTGGCCGTTGCCCGTTCGCTGGCGGAGTTTCTCGGCGCCTAGTGGCGGAGGATCCTGACGGCGGCCAGGGCCTGCGCCGCCGCTGCCTGGGTCGGATCGACCACCGGCACACCGAGCCTGTCCTCGACCTCGGCGCGGTACTTGGCCATGCCGCCGCAGCCCATGATCAGAACGTCGGCGCCGTGCTTCTCGACCAGCCGGTGTCCGACGTCGATCATCCGGGCCGAGACGCCGTCCGCCTCCAGCCCTTCGGCACCGACGCCGATCGGCAGGCTGGCCGCATAGCGGTCTTCCAGGCCGAGCATGCGGATGGAGCGCTTCTGGCGCCCGACCGATGCCTCGAGAATGGCGATGACGCCGAATTTCTCGCCCAGCAGCATGGCCGCCGAATAGGACGCCGCGCCGATGCCGAAGACCGGCTTCGAAGTGGTTTCCTTGGCCGACAGGATACCGGGATCGGAAAAGCAGGCGATGATGAAGGCGTCGGCGGCATTGTCCTCGCGGCCGATCAGATCGCAGACCGGCTTCACCGCGCCGTCCACGTCGCGCTGCGTCGCGATGCCGGGAGGTCCCTCGGTCAACGTCACGCAATCGAAGACGGGACCTTCCGCGAAGCGGAACGGCTGCATCGCCGCGTCGATACCGCGCGTCACCGCTTCCGACGAATTGGGGTTGATGACGACGATCCGGCCGTGCCGGCCATTGCCGTTCCCATTTCCCTTGGCCATCCCTGTTCCCCTATCTCCCCGATGTCCTCGTTCGCACCCCGGTTACGCGCCCGGCAATATCCTGGCGCCGAAGTTACGCGCCGGGTCCAATTCCGGCGCAAGACGGCCGAGCGGTTCCGCCGCGCGTGATTTCGCGCGCGGCAGGAAGTTGCCCGACCCCTTCTCCACGTGAATCTCGCCGTCCTCCACAGCGATCCGCCCGCGGCTCAATACCATGACCGGCCAGCCCTTCAGCGTCATGCCCTCGTAGGGCGTGTAGCCGACGTTGTCGTGCAGGTCGTCCCAGGTGATCTTGCGTTCCAGCGTCGGGTCCCACAGCGCGATGTCGGCGTCGGCGCCGACGGCGATGGTGCCCTTCTTCGGATGCAGGCCGTACAACTTGGCGACGTTGGTCGACGTCAGTTGGACGAACTGGTGGATGTCGATACGGCCCTTACCGACCCCTTCCGAGAACAACAGCGGCAGGCGAAGCTCGATCCCCGGCACGCCGTTCGCCACCTGCTTGAAGGACGGGTTCGGCCCCGCCTTCAGCTTGCCGGTCTCGTCGAACCGGTAAGGCGCGTGATCCGACGAGAACACCTGGAAGGTGCCGTTGGCGAGGCCGCGCCAGATCGCCTCCTGCGACGACTTGTCGCGGGGCGGCGGACTGCAGCAGAACTTGGCCCCTTCCGCCCCGTCGCGGTCGAGATCGTCGGCGGTCAGGAACAGATACTGCGGGCAGGTCTCGCCATAGATCTTCAAGCCCGCCGACTGGGCACGGCGGATTTCCGCCATCGCGTCCTCGGACGACACGTGCACGACCAGCATCGGCACGTCCAACAGCTCGGAGAGTTTGATGGCGCGGTGCGTCGCCTCGCTCTCGGCAATGCGGGCATGACTGATGGCGTGATACTTCGGCTGCGTGTAGCCCTTGTCGAGCAGACGCGCGCTCAGCCACTTGATCATCTCGTGGTTTTCCGCGTGCACCATGACGAAGGCGCCGTGCTCGCGCGCGCAGGCCAGGATGTCCAGCATCTGCCAGTCGTCGAGGCGGAGCGCGTCATAGGTCATGTAGACCTTGAACGACGTAAAGCCGTCGTTGATCAGCGCCGGCAGTTCCTGGCCCAGCACCTGCTCGGTCGGATCGTTGACGATCAGGTGGAAGCCGTAGTCGATCACCGACTTCGGCCCGGCGCAGGCGTGGTAGTCCTCGACGGCTTCGCGGAGCGACGCCCCCTTCCGCTGCGCGGCGAACGGAATGACCGTCGTCGTGCCGCCGAACACGGCGGAGCGCGTACCGGTGAAGAAATCGTCGGCGTTCATGACGCCGCCGACGGCGGATTTCTGCTCGATATGGCAATGCCCCTCGACACCGCCCGGCAACACGAGGAGCCCGCCGGCGTCGATGGTACGCTTGGCCTTGCCGAGGTCGTGGCCGAGCGCCGCGACGCGGCCGTCCTTGATGCCGACGTCGCACTGCACGCTGTCGGCGGCGGTCACGACCGTGCCGCCCCGGATGATGATATCGAATTCAGCCATGCGCCCTGTCCCCGCCCATCGATCCCGTGGTCATTCCGGCAACGTCACGCCGGTCTGCGACGTGATACGGCCATAGTGCTCGATCCGGCGGTGCCGCTTGAAGTCGAACACCGTCGCCTTGCCGAAGTTACAGTCGTCGAGATCGCAATCGGCGACGACCAGTTCGTCGCCCGTGGTGTGGCACTGCGCGACGATCTCGCCGTTCGGCGAGATGATTGAGGTGCCGCCCATCAGGTCGTGGCCGTCCTCGTTGCCGGCCTTGGCGACGCCGACTACCCAGGTGCTGTTCTGATAGGCCGCCGCCTGCATGGACAGCAGGTTGTGGAACCAGCGGAGGTGCGGCGACTCGTCGGACTGCGAGTTGGTCGTCGGCGTGTTGTAGCCGAGCACCACCATCTCGACACCTTGCAGGCCCATGCAGCGGAAGGTTTCCGGCCAGCGCCGGTCGTTGCAGATGCACATGCCGAGGATGCCGCCGAAGGTCTTCCAGACGTTGAAGCCGAGGTTGCCGATCTCGAAGTAGCGCTTTTCCAGGTGCTGGAACGCACGCTCGGGATCGAACTCGTCGTGGCCGGGCAGATGCACCTTGCGGTACTTGCCGACGATCGCACCCGATTTGTCGACCAGGATCGCCGTGTTGTAGCGGTGCGTCTCGCCGTCTTCCTCGATCTTCTCGGCATAGCCGAGGTGGAATCCCATGCCGTAGCGCTTCGCCGCCTCGAACAGGGGCTGCGTCTCGTTGCTGGGCATGGTCGTCTCGAACCAGGTGTCGACTTCCTCCTGGTCCTTCATGTACCAGCGCGGAAAGAACGTGGTGAGCGCCAGTTCCGGGAAGACGATCAAGTCGACGCCCTTGCGGTGCGCGTTCTCCATCAGCGCCAGCATGCGGTTGACGACGCTCCGGCGGTCTTCGGCCTTCTGGATCGCCCCCAACTGGGCGGCGCCGACCGTTATTACTCTGCTCATCCGTCTCTCCCCGTATTCATTCTTTCCTTCCGTCCGCTGTCCCATGCCGAACAACGAGCGGTTTCGTCAATCGTCATCGCAATAGCAGTTCCGGCGCACGGCAGGCCTCGGCGACGATCCCCGCCACCAGCTTCGTCGCCGCCGCCAGATCGCCGGCGTCGATCCTGTCGCGATTGTCCATCGGCGTCAGCAGGTACCGCAATTCCGAATACGGCTCGTCGAAGCCGCAGACAAAGCGGGCCGCCGGAATCCCGTGCCGGGCGAAATTGTAATGGTCGGAATTGGCCATCGTGGGCCTGAAGGCGCCAAGACGGCGGCCTTGCTGGGCGGCGCAATCGACGAACCACCTCTCCGCCTTGGCGTAACCGCTGGTCAACGCGGTCAGGTTCGGACTGCCGGCGATGGTGTCCAGGTTGACGTTCAGCATGATCTTGGCGCGCTCGGCCTCGCTCATGGCGTCCAGATAGGCCGCCGAGCCGGCGAGCGCCCATTCCTCGATAGTGAAGAAGCAAATCCTGAGGCCGCGCTCGAAGGCGTCGGCATGCGGCGCCAACGCGCCCGTGATCGCCAGCACGGCGGCGAGGCCGGTGCCGTTGTCCATGGCGCTTTCCGACAGGTGATGGCCGTCGATGTGCGCCGACAACGCCACCCACTCGTCGGTACGGCCGGGAATATCGAGGATCAGGTTTTCCGTGCGCCTGGGCATGTTGCCCGCCGCGACGGTGAGGCGGATGCGGCGTCGCCCGCCGGCGGATAGGGCTTTCGCGGTTTCGGCGCTGATCCCGGCCGCCGGGATGCCGTACACCGGCGTCGCGCCGGACGACCCCGTCACCGGAAGATCGCCCGGCAGCGGGCACGCGATCAGGAACCCGACCGCGCCGCGCTCCATGGCCCATTGATATTTTTTGCGCCGATGAATGGTGTCGGTCGCGAACATGTACTCGTGACGGACCATGACGATGTTGCCCGGAATCTCCGCGCCCATGGTCCGGAAATCCGCTTCGGTGCCGCGTCCGAGGTCGATCACGTCGGCGATCAGACCGCCCGACGGCGTCGACGGCGAACGCACCAGCGACTCACAAGGCAACACGCCGCCGTTCGCGCCCAGCAATTCGATCCAGGCGTCCTCACGGACCCATCCCATGTCCTCGATCGGCATGCGAAAGGGTTCGGCGCCTGTCAGTTCCTTGAGACGCCGGGCCAGATATTCCCTGGCCGCTATTTCGCTCTCACTGCCGGCGAAGCGGCCGCCGGTGGCGCAGATGGCATCGAGTTCCGACAGGGCCTTTCCCCCGGCGCCCGCCGTCTCGATGATTTCCGTTGTCAGTCCGTCCATCACGGCTTGCCCTCCCCGCACCGGAAAAGCCGGCGTTCGGTCTTCGTCAATCGTTCGGGTCCGTTGTCGGTGACGTGCACGGTCTCGCTGAAGGCGATGCCGGCGGACGCCGAGGTGTACATGTGGAACGTCATGCCGGCTTCGAGGATCCAATCCGCGTCGGCGGTGAAAAGCCGCGTGAAGTCGCTGGTGCGGGGCGCCTGCTCGAAATAGTAGCCGAGCGTGTAGCCGGTGTTGTTGACGTAGTCGGGCCGGAGCCCCTGCTCGACCGCCCCCTTGCGGAGGATGGCGTCGACGTCGCCGGCCCGCGCGCCCGGCACCATGGCGGCGATCTGCTCGTCCTGCAGCGCGATCAGCTTCGCCGACGCGTCCCGCAATTCCTGGGACGGTTCACCCATCACCGCCGGACGCATCAGGCGCGAACAATAGCCGTTGAATTTCGGCACCAGTTCGATGTGCAGGATGTCGCCCGGCTGCATCGGTTCCGTCGACGGCTTGCCGTGCAGGAAATTCCAGCCGCGACCGACCGTAATCGGACCGGTGCGGCCGAAGTCGGCGCCGAGTTCCATGAACGAATTGGAGGCGACGTTCGCCGCCGTCCGGGACGACGCGCCCGGCCCCGCCGCGGCAATGGCGCGCCGCATTGACTCGTCGGCGATCCACGCCGCCTTTCGCATCAGCTCGATTTCCTTCGGCGACTTCCTGAGCCGAAGCGAGCGCATGACGTCGTTCAGATCGACGAACGTCGCATCACCGAGCAGCCCTTCGAGTTGCCGGAACCGGCTCGCCGTCATGCAATAGGAGTTCATGTCGAGGCCGACGCGGCCGGCCCCCGCGCCGAGTTCCGCGAGAACCTCGGACAGGGCGACGATGGAATCCTCGAGATCGTGGAACGTCCGCCGCCGGTCGAACCAGGCCGCGTTCAGGAACGGCTGCTCGTCCAGCTTGCGGACGATCATCAGCGGCGATCCTTCCCTCGGAATGACGACGGCGCGATAGAGGTTCTCCGAAATGGAGAAGCCGGTGAAGTAGTTCAGCATCTCCGTTTCGTCGGCGATCACGGCGTCGAGGTCGCGGTCCGTCATGACCTTGCGCAACCGTCCGATCCGGTCGTCGTACTCAGCCCGGGAGAACAACCCGCTCATGACGCCACCTCGCAAACGTCGAGGATCGTCAGCAGATAGACCTTGATCATGTCGAGGTAGTCGACGATGTCGACGCGCTCGTCCGGCATGGTGTTGTAGCGGCCGCCTGGCCCGCAGACGATGCCGGGCATACCGGCCCGGTGCAGCAGATGCGCCGCGTCGGTGCCGTAGAAGCAATAAGGCTTCACGGGGCCGAGCGCCTGTTCGGCACCCCGCACCGTCTTGAAGGCGCCGCTGACCGCCTTGACGATCGGCGCGTTCCTGTCGACCTCGAACGGCATCATGGACGGCCGTTCGCCGGCGTATTGCTTGCCGACCTTGGTTTGCAGCCCCGGCATTTCCATTTCGAGCTGGCGGAGCAGCGCCCGGACGTCCTCCAGCACGCTTTCCTCCGTCTGGCTCGGTCCGTACCGCACGGATCCGGACAGGCGAACGAAATCCGCCACCTGCGGTGGCCGCCAGTCATGGAATTCCGGCGACAGCGAACCTCGTATGACGCCGATGTTGGCGCGGTTGACGCTGGCGTGCTCGGGATTGGCGGCGCCGGTGAACACCATGGCGTTGAAGCGCGGTATCAGCACCGCCGCCGCCGCGATGGCGTCGACCGCCTCTTCGCGTTTCGACATGTGCCGCGTGACACCGGTGAGTTCGATATCCAGGTGCATGCTGCCGGCATGCAGGGTCAAGCCGTTGAGGTCGGTCGGCTCCATGTTGACGAAGCAGTCGGCCTTCACGCCGCCCTCGATCGCCTTCACGGTGCCGATGCCACCCTGCAATTCGCCGACGACGTATTCCAGCGTGACGTCGCCCTTCAACCTCACGCCGGCGTCGATCAGCGTCTTCAGGGCCATGAACGCGGCGGCGTCCCCCGCCTTCATGTTGGATACGCCGATGCCGTAGATGAATTCGTCGTCGTAGATGCCGCCCCAGGGATCGACCGTCCAACCGCCGGTCACGGGGTTGGTGTCCATGTGTCCGTTGAACAGGAGGCTCTTGCCGCCGCCCGCCCCCTGCATGGTACCGATGGCGTTGAACCGCTCGCCGACGACCGGCTGCGTGTCGGCGGACAGACCGAGCTCGCGCATGCGCCCGACCAGGAACCGCGCCAATTCGCTCTCGCCCGGCTCACCGCTGTAACTCTTGAAGCGGATCATCTCGGCCAGGAAATCGAGCGCGCCCTTGGCGTCGATGGCGTCAATCAGGCGGCGTGGATCGGTCATGACCTTCCCCTCCCCGCCGACAATTCGCGCGCCCGCGTCAACAGATCGGACGTGGCGCTGATGGTCCGCGCGTGCGCCTGTTCCATCCACTTGCGATGCGCCGCGAGCGCCTTGCCCAGCCCCTTGGCATGCGCCCGCGTCTCGTCGGGATGGACGCTGCCCTGCGTCGCCCGGCTGGTCAGGAAGGAGCGCGCATCGAGGACGTCGCGCAATTCCGCCGTCGTCATGTCGATGGCGGCGGAGGCCATTTTCTTGCCGGCCCGCGCCAGGTCCCGGGCATCGACGTCGGCCGGCGTGCGGCCGGCGGCGAGACTGTCCCTGACGAAGCGCCCGACGACGTGATGCGCTGCGCGGAACGACAGGTCGTAGCGACGCACCAGTTCGTCCGCGAGATGGCTGGTCGTGCTCCAGAACGCGCCGGCGGCGTCGGCCATCCGTTTTTCGTTGATCTTGATCGTCGCGATGCTGGCTTCGGCGAGACGCAGCGCCTGGATCGTGGCGTCGCCCATGCCGGTCATCAGATCGTCCGCGAACGTGAAGTCCAAGTCCGTCGAGAAGACGCTGTGCTGGCACCCCATCACGCTCGGCATCCATCCCGCCGATTGTCCGGCCAGCGCCTTGATGCGCTCCAAGGAATGCGGGTTCTTCTTCTGCGGCATGATGCTGGACGTGCCGGCGAGGCCGTCCTCCACCTCGACGTAGCCGAACTCCCAGGAATGCCAGACGAACAGGTCGTTGGCGAGGCGGCCGAGGTTGGACATGACGATGGAGACCGTCGCCACCACCTCTTCGATGTAATCCCGGGCGAAGCCGCCGGCGTCCGACGAATTGACGACGACCCCGTCGTGACCCAGCAATTCCGCCGTCCGTTTGCGGTCGACAGGCCATGACGTGCCGGCCATGGCGGCGCCGCCCAGGCTGGAGAGGTTGGCGCGCCGGTAAGTGTCGGCGAGACGCCCGAGATCGCGGTCGAAGGCCGCCGCGTAGCGCATCAGATGATGGCCGAAGGTGGCCGGCTGCGCGTGTTGCAGGTGCGTGTAGCCGGGCATCAAGGCGTCGGCATGCTCGTCGGCCTTGTCGAGCACCGCCTTCTGCACCTTGATCAGCTTGCACGACACGATGAGCAGCAAGTCGCGGAGATAGAGCCTTTCCGCCGCCGCGCTTTGATCGTTGCGGCTACGGCCGGTCTGCAATCGCCCGGCAATGTCCTCGCCGATGCGCTCGCCCAGGAAATGTTCCGTCTGCACTAGGAAGGAGCCGACGTTCGGCAGGTACGGGAACCCCTTGCCGTCGCTGTCGTACATTTCGACGAGACCACCCAGCAGCTTGGCGCCCCGCTCCGGCGTCAGGATTCCGGCTTCCGTCAACATCACCGCGTGCGCCAGATCGGTCAGCACGTATTCGCGGAAGCGGCGGATCAGGCGCGGCAGGTGCGGGATTTCCTCGCACTCCACCAGGACCTGCGTGCGCGGTCCGAGCCGCGCTTCTTCCAGAAATACGTCCTTCTTATTGCTCAAATCGTCAGTTCCTTTGATTGCGGCCGAACACGAGCCCGACCATCAGATAGGCGATGATGTAGACGATTAGCCGGTAGACGACGGCGGATCCCGGCGGAATGCAGATGAACGACATGCCGGTCAGGCCGCGCTTGCCGATCTCGTGTGCGACGCGGATCACTTCGTAATCCGTCATGCCGATGGGCTCCGCGAGATCGCCCAGGATGTCGCCCTGCGCCGGCCCCGCACCGCCGATCACGTCCATGTCAAAGTGCACGTACTGCGCCGCCGTGCCGTCGTAGGCATGGCGCAGTTCGTTGCAGAGCCCGTCGATGCCGAGTTCGGTGCGCACCTTCCACATCGGAATGAAGTGCGCGCCGCGTTCCAGGTAATAGCGGACGATCTCCTTCGCCTCGAGCATGCCGCGCTCGCCGATGTCGACAAGGTTCGGGATCGAGAAGTTGTCGTGGAATTCGTAGGTCTTGGCCTTCCAGTTGCCGCTGCCGGCGATGCGCGGGTCCTTGGTCAGCCAGTCGATGAGCTTGGCGTCCCAATGCGTATCCAGGCTGATCATGCCGACCTTGCCGGTCGTGCGTTCGGCGATCGGCTTGGCGATGGCGTAGGAACTGCACGGCGAATTCTGCCCGACGACGATGGGAATGGCGCCGGCGTCGAGCGCTGCGCCGACCTTCACCTCGACCGCCGCCTGCGCCTTGAGGATATTCTCCGCCGTCGGATTGAGGTTCGCTTCCTCGGGAATGTCGGCGTCCCCGAAATCGACCACCTTCAGATGCTCGAAGATGTCGAGATCGAAGTCCTGCACGTAGCCGGACGGATAACGGATCGATTGCTGACGGACGCGCTTCGGCGCCAGTTTCCATTCCGACTTGTCGACGCCGGCATACTTTCCCTTGGCGCCCGCGACATAGGGCGCGCCGATGATCACCACGTCGGCGCCCTTCAGATCGGCGTCGGTCTTCGCGTGCGGCACACCCATGAAGGTCGGCATGTCGTCGGCCAGCATGGGGAAGTCGCGGTCCTTCACCCGGTAATGACTTTTGATCTCTTCCCACGTCGTTGTGTACGCCATCACGCCGCTCCCACCACGTCGAGAATCAACTGCCGGTAGATTTTCGCGGCCCGGACGACGTCGTCGATATCGACGGACTCGTCGGCCATGCCGGAATTCGTGAAGAACGGATCCGCGTTCTTCTCGGTCCGCCGGTACGGTCCGTACATGGCCGTCGGGATACCGGCGTCGAACAGGAAATGCGCGTCCTCGAAACCGGCGGTGGCGCCGATGGCGGCTTCCTCGCCGGTGATCGCGGCATGTGCCTTTCGGCAGGCTTGAACGATCGGCGCCTCCAGGTCGATTTCGCCAGGCGTCACGTGCATGACGCGGCGCACCTCGAACGACCATTGATCCTTGTCGGCGGCGCGGAGCCGCTCGCACAGATCGACGACCTCCTGCTGCACCGCGTCCACGTCCTCGCCCGGCACCATGCGGCGGTCGATTTCCAGAACGGCCTTGTCGGCGACCAGATTGAACTTGGTGCCGCCGTTCAGCCGGCCGATGTTGATGGTCGGCGCCGGCAACAGCGGATGCGTGCGGTCCTGCAGCGACGGCAGCAATTCGTCCTCGATGGCGGCGATGATCCGGGCCGCCTTGGTGACGGCGTTGACGCCGAGCCACGGACGCCCGCCGTGCGCCGATTTTCCTTTGATTTCAATCTCCAGCCAGAGCGCGCCGCGGTGCGCGACGCGCACGACGTCGCCGGTCGGCTCGCACACCACCGCCATGTCGGCGTCGGCCAATCCCTGCTCGACGACGAAGCCGGTACCGAGATGCCCGCCGCATACCTCGTCGGCGACGGCGGTGACGACGATGTCGCCCTTCAGCCGCACGCCTTCATCGGCGAGCATCTCGAGCGCGATGACCATGGCGGTCAGTCCCGCCTTCATGTCCATCGCGCCCTGGCCGTAGAGCAGCGTACCCTCGACGACGGCGCCGAACGGATCGCGCGTCCAATGCGTGCCCGGCGGCTGAACGTCCATGTGTCCATTGAAGAGCAGCGTCGGGCCGGTGCCCGCGCCCTTGAGCCTGCCGATGACGCTCGGCCGTCCCGGCCGCGCCTCGACGGTCCTGGTCTCGAAGCCCAGCCTCTGCAGACGCGCCGCCATCACCTTCGCGACCGGCCCCTCGCCGCCCGGCGGATTGACGCTCGGCAGACGCACCAACTCGGTGAGCAATGCCGCGGCGGCGGCGTACTCCGTGCCCTGGCCGACGACGCTGGCCTGGGACATTCTCCTTCCTCCCCATACTCGTTATGGATGTGCTGCCTCTGCGGCGGGCGGCGGCCTTCGCGGGTCGCCGGACTCGTTCGACGAAGCGACACCATTCCGACGGCGTTGGATTTCATCAAAATCGGGATACAATGTCGAATTAAGATTTCTGGCCCACGTATTCATAGAGATTATAGGCAGGCGTGCGATGAACTTGCGGCAGTTGGAAGTCTTTCAGGCCGTCATGTACGGCGGCACGACGAAGAACGCGGCGCGGCTGCTGCGGATTTCACAGCCCGCCGTCAGCAACATGGTCAAGCAGTTCGAGGATCAGCTCGGCTTTCCGCTGTTCGACCGGATCGGCGGACGGCTGCACCCGACGCTCGAGGCGAAGGTGCTGTCGAAGAACCTCGAACGCGTGTTCGCCAGCGTCGACGCGGTCGACAACCTCGTCAACGATCTCAGGGATTCCCAGGTCGGCACGCTCAAGATCCTGGCCAGCCCCAGCATCGGACAATCTGTCCTGCCACCGGCCATCGCCGCCTTCGTGAAGGACCGGCCCGAGGTCAAGATCGGCTTCGACACGCCGCCGAACGAGACCATCGTGACGCATCTCGACAGCCATCAGGCGGATTTCGGGCTCACCATCACCGCCGTCGACCACCCGGCGCTGGAAAGCCGGCTGCTTCGCGAAGGCCGGCTCGTCTGCGCCATGCCGAAGGACCATCCGCTCGCCCGCAAGAAATCCATCCAGCCGAAGGATTTCGCGGATACGACTTTCATTTCCTATCCCCGCTTCTCGCCCATCGGCATCATCATCGACGACGCCTTTCGCGAACACGGCGAAGTTCAGCACGCGGATATCGAGGTGCGGTACTGCTTTTCCGCCTGCACGCTGGTCAACGCGGGCGTCGGCGTCGCCATCGTCGACGAGTTCGCGCTATACGGAAACAGCATGCCGAACATCGTCATCCGGCCCTTCCGCAGCAAGCTGCGCGTGGCCGTAATGCTTTCATATGCAAAGGCGAATCCGCTTTCGCGGCTCGCCAAGATATTCATCGACGAATACCTGTGGCGGAACGCCGACGCCATGTCGCTGCCGGGCGCCCGACGCCTATAAGCAACCATTATACGTATCTAAAAATAATTAATTCGACGCTATTTGTAATTTCACTCATTATGCTTTCGCAGGTGCGATGGCCCTACTCGCCACCCGCGAGAACCGGCCATTGAAATAAGCCCGGCTGCGCGGCCAACGGTCTCCTTTCGGCTTCGACAAGCGGGGCGCCCAGACAAGGAGGCTGACCATGTTCAATCGTCTATCGCTTATCGTCGCCGCGTTGGCGCTCTTCATGAGCGCACATCCGGCCGACGCACAGAAGAAGGGCGGCGTTCTCAAGTTCGCCACGCCCAGCGTGCGTCCGGGCCTCGACCCGGCGCGGACCTCGACCGGCGACGGGTACATGCTGACGGCGATGATCTTCAGCAACCTGACCCGGATCGACCACGAACTAAACCCGCAACCGCAGCTCGCGTCGAACTGGGAAGCCAATGCCGACAGCACCGAATGGACCTTCCATCTGGTGAAGAACGCGAAATTCCACAACGGCCGCGCTGTCACCTCCGATGACGTGAAGTACAGCATCGACCGCATCCTCGACCCGAAGACGGCGTCGAAGGGCGCCAAGGCGATGGGCCCAATCAAGGAAGTCGTCGCCAAGGACCCTCACACGGTCGTGATCAAGCTCGACGGTCCCTACGCCGATTTGCCCTTGCAGTTGGGCAACACGTTCGGGCGCATCATTGCCAAGGAAAACGTCGAGGACATCTCGTCCAAGCCGATCGGCAGCGGACCGTTCATCCTCAAGGAATACACGCCGGGCAACCGCGCTATCCTGGTGAAGAACCCGAACTACTTCGAAAAGGGCATTCCGGTCCTGGACGAAGTGCATCAGGTCTACATCAAGGAATACGCGGCGCAGGTTTCGGCGCTGAAGACCGGCGAAATCGACATCATGTACTTCGCGCCGGTGGAACTGATGCCGGAGCTCAAGGCCGACAAGAACATCAACGTGTTGCAGACGGCGGCGCCGTCCTTCCAGCCGATCGTCATGTTCGCGCAGAACAAGCCGTTCAACGACGTCCGCGTCCGTCAGGCGCTGCGTCTGGCGCTCGACCGCGAGGCGATGATGGAAGCGGCGACGGGTGGTCTGGGCGCGCTCGGCAACGACTCGCCGGTCGGCCCCGCCAACCCCTACTACAACAAGAACCTGCCCCAGCGTAAGCGCGACGTGCCGATGGCAAAGAAGCTGCTTGCCGAGGCTGGCTATCCGAACGGCATGGAGATCACCTTCTACACGTCGACGGAACGTCCGGGCCTGGAGCCCGCCGCCGTCGTCGCGCAGCAGTCCCTCGCCGAAGCCGGCTTCCGCGTGAAGATCGAGAGCATCGAGATCGCGCGCCTCTACAAGGACATCCTGCCGGTGCCGCGTGATTTCGCGATCGCGCACAACAACTGGTTCGGCCGTCCGACCATCGACGAGTCGCTCTCGCCATACTACTACACGAAGAGCAACTGGAACTATTCGCAGATCTCGGATCCGAAACTCGACAAGCTCCTCGACGAGGCGAAGTCACTCGCCGACACGGCGAAGCGCCGCGTCCTCTACGATCAGATCCAGAAGATCCTCTACGACGAAGGCACGGAAGTGATTCCGTACTTCAAGAACTACGTGTCGGCCGTCCGCAAGGAGGTTCAGAACTATAAACTGATCCCCGTGCAGTACGTCGACCTCCGCGAAACCTGGGTGAAGCGGTAATCTTCTCCCTGCCGACCGTCGAACCGGCGCCCACCGGGCGCCGGTTCGGGGGCGGCACTTTTGGGATGCGCGGATGCTGAAATACCTTATCCGTAGATGCTGGCTATTGGCACTGACGCTGCTCGGTATCTCGGCGCTCATCTTCCTCATTCTGCAGATTCTGCCCGGCGACGCCGCGGACCAGATACTCGGGGCGTGGTCGAGCACGACCGGCGGCGAGCATGAGCATCTCCGCAAACTTCTCGGCCTCGATCTTCCCTGGTATCAACAGTACTTCAGCTGGCTCTGGAAGATTCTGCAAGGCGACATGGGCCGCAGCCTCTCCATGGATGCGCCGGTGGCGCCGATCCTGCTGGAGCGGCTCGGATTTTCCCTCCGGCTGGCCATCCCGGCCCTCATTCTTTCCGTCGTGATCAGCCTGGCGCTCGGCGTCATCGCGGCGATCCGCCCGAACGGCGTCGTCGACACCCTGATCACCGTATTGACGCTGACCGGCGTCTCGGTCCCGGCCTTCATCATGGGATCCATCTTCATCCTCGTCTTCGCCGCCTGGCTCGGCTGGTTCCCGTCCACCAGTTCGCTGTCAACCGGCTCCGGCTTTTTCCACTGGGCCTACGTGCTGGCCTTGCCCATCGCCGTGCTGACGATCGAATCGCTGGCGCACCTCACGCGGATCACGCGGAGTTCCATGATCGAGGTCCTCAAGACGCCCTATGTCAGGACCGCCAAACTCAAGGGCCTGCCGCGCGAGAAGGTGCTGTTCAAGCACGCGCTCCGCAACGCTATGCTGCCCACCGTCACCGTCATCGCCTTCAACATCGGCTGGATGCTCGGCGGCGTCGTCCTGGTCGAGCAGGTGTTCAGCTATCCCGGCCTCGGCAGTCTGGTCCTGTTCGCGATCCAACAGCGCGACCTGCCGCTGCTGCAGTCCAGCATGTTCTTCGTCGCCGGCGGCTACTGCGTCGCCAACGTCCTTGCCGATATCACGTATGCGCTGCTCGACCCGCGCATCCGGTATTCCTGACGGGAGCGGCCGCCGATGCCCGATGGAACACTCGCCACGACGACCGATGCCAAACCGGCGGTGAAGAAGCCGCGCCGGGTGCCGCTGAGCCTGATCATCGGCGGCAGCGTCGTCGCCGCCTTCCTGCTGCTCGCCATCATCGGCCCCTACATCTCCCCCTACCCGTTCGATCAGTTCCACTTCAAGACCCGCATGGCGCCGCCGTCGGCGGAGTTCTGGTGGGGCACCGACCGCTATGGCCGCGACATCTTCAGCCGCGTCATCGCCGGCGCGCGCCTGACGGTCTTCATGGCCGGCGCCGGCACCCTGATCGGCGTCGTCGCCGGTGTCGTCATCGGGTTGTTCAGCGGCTACATCGGCGGCTGGATCGACGAGGCGCTGATGCGGATCACTGACATCGCCATGTCGTTCCCCGGGTTGCTGCTGGCCATGCTCGTGGTCGCCGCGCTCGGCGCCAACGAGATCAACGCCGTCATCAGTATCGGCATCGTCTTCACGCCCAAGGTGGCGCGCGTGGTCCGGAGCGCGACGCTCGGACTCCGTCACGTGCAGTTCGTCGAAGCCGCGCAGGTTAGGGGCGAGAGCCGGTCGTTCATCATCTTCCGGGAAATCCTGCCGAACATCTGGCCTCCGATCATCGTCGAGAGCTGCATCCGCCTCAGCTACGCCGTGCTGCTGGTCGTCTCGCTCAGCTATCTCGGCCTCGGCGCGCAGCCGCCGGCGCCGGATTGGGGCCTGATGATCGCCAAGGAGCGCGCCTTCCTGGTCTCCGGCCCGTGGGTGGTCCTGGCGCCCGCCGGCGCCATCATCACGCTGATCATCGCGGTCAACCTCTTGGGCGACGGCATGCGGGAATACCTCGCGGCCCGGAAGGTGGCCGATGAGTGACGGTGGCACGACGGTGATGGAAGCTCCCATGACGGCCGACGCGAACGACGCCGAACCGGTGCTGGCGATCCGCGACCTGCACGTATCCTATTTCGCGCGCGGTCAGGAAACACGCGCCGTGCGCGGTGTCGATCTGACGGTGCATGCCGGCGAAACGCTGGCCGTCGTCGGCGAAAGCGGGTCCGGCAAAAGCTCCGTCGCGTTTTCGACCATGCGCGGCCTCGACGCCGCCGGCCGCGTCATGAAGGGCTCGATCCGCTTCAAGGACATCGACCTCCTCGCCCTCGACGGCAAGGAACTCCGGAAAATCCAAGGCTCGCGTATCGCCATGGTGTTCCAGGACCCGCAGACGGCGCTCAACCCTGCGTTCCGGATCGGCGATCAGATCGGCGAAGTCGTCCGCGAGCATACGTCCTTCAAGAGCGCCGAGGCGCGCGACCGCGTCCTGCATCTTCTCGAAGGCGTCAACCTGCCCGATCCGGCCGGCGTCGCCGAGCGCTATCCGCACGAATTGTCCGGCGGTCAGCAGCAGCGCGTGCTCATCGCCATGGCCTTCGCCTGCAATCCCGAGCTCCTGATCATGGACGAGCCGACGACCGGCCTCGATGTGACGACGGAAGCGCACATTCTCGATCTTGTCGCCAAGCTGCGCCAGGAATACTGCTCGGCGATCCTCTACATCACGCACAACCTCGGCGTGGTGGCGCGTTTCTGCGACCGCGTCGCCGTCATTTACGCCGGCGAGGTGCTGGAGGAAGGCCAAGTGTCGCGCGTCTTCACGCACCCGGCGCACCCCTACACGCGGAGCCTCCTCACCTGCATTCCGAGGCTCGATCTGTCGAAGACCGACCGGCGCTTGAGCGCCATCGAGGGGCGGCTACCGAATCTGACCGACCTGCCGAAAGGCTGCATCTTCGCGGCGCGCTGCGAACACCGCGCCGATGTCTGCACGGAAACCGAAACGCGGCTGGAAACCGCCGGCGATGACGGCGCCAACGTCCGGTGCGTCCGCTGGAACGATCTGCCGAATTTCGTTTTCGACCGGCACAGCAGCGGCGGCCCGCGCACCGCCGCCGCGGATACGTCGAAGCCAGTCCTCGAGATCGGGCATCTGAAATGCTACTACCCGGTTCGCCGCCGCATCACCGAAGTGGTCAGCGGCGCGGCGCAGAAATTCGTGCACGCCGTCGACGACATCAGCGTCCGCCTCGGCAAGGGAAAGACACTGGCCGTGGTCGGCGAGAGCGGCTGCGGCAAGACGACGCTCGGACGCGCCATCGTCGGCCTGCAGACGGCGACCGACGGCGGCCTGATCTTCGCCGGCAGCGAACTCACGGGCCTCGCCCGTGACCGCACGCCCGACTTGCGCCGCCGCGTGCAGATCATCTTCCAGAACCCGGACGCGACACTCAATCCGCAGAAATCCGTCGGCGACGCCATCGGCCGGCCGCTGTCGCTCTTCAATCTGGTGCCGGAAGACAAGCAGCAGGAACGAGTGCACGAACTGCTTCGGAGCGTCAGCCTTCCGGAATCATACGCCCAGCGGTATCCGCACGAATTGTCCGGCGGCGAGAAGCAGCGCGTCGCCATCGCCCGTGCCTTCGCCGCCGAGCCGGAGCTGATCGTCTGCGACGAACCGCTCTCCGCCCTCGACGTGTCGGTGCAGGCGGCGATCTTGAACCTTCTGGTCGATCTGCAGAAGAAGTCGGAGACAGCGTATCTGTTCATTTCACACGACCTGTCCGTGGTGCGCTATCTCTCCGACATGATCGCCGTCATGTACATGGGCAAGCTGGCCGAGATCGGCACGCCCGAAGACGTCTTCGTACCGCCCTATCACCCCTATACCGAGGCGCTGCTGTCGGCGATTTCGATCCCCGACCCGCTGATCGAACAGGAAACCATCCGTCTCGAAGGTCCTGTGCCGAGCCCGGTCAATCCGAAGCCCGGCTGCCGGTTCGCGTCGCGCTGCCCGCGCCGTATCGTCGCGCTCTGCGACCGCGAGGACCCGCCGCTGCACGAATTCGGACCGACGCACAAAATCTACTGCCACATTCCGCGCGAAGAACTGGAGCGCATGAAACCGGTGATCCGTTACGCCGGTTCCGACGCCCCCGTCGTTTGAGCGCGACATCCCGACGGGGCGAACACGGAATGCCACGTCTCGAACCCTTCGATCATCCGGCTGCCTGGAAGGCGACTGACTTCCGGGGCAAGGAGGATTTCACGGTCGATCTGGACGCGCGCCACGTGACCGCGTTGCAGAGCGCCCTCGCCGCCATCAAGGCCGCCGGCAAGACGGAGCCGTCGAAAATCGGCCGTGGCGACTTTCCACTGTCCGGTATCGCCGACGACGTCGCGAAGTGGCGGGACGTCATTCTGGACGGACGCGGCCTGATCGTGCTCAGGGGCTTTCCGGTCGACCGGTGGACGCAGGAAGAAACCGAGCTGGTCTGGTTCGGCCTCGGCACCCATTTCGGCCGTGGCGTGTCGCAAAGCGCCATGGGCGATCTGATCGGCCACGTCGTCAACGTCGGCGGCCAGGACGCCCGCGAGCGGGCATACCGCAACGCCCGCGAGCTCAAACTGCACACCGACCGCTGCGACGTCGTCGGCATGTTCTGCGTCCGGCCGGCGAAAAGCGGCGGGATTTCCGGCTATGCCAGCGCGCTCGCCATTTACAACGAGATCGTCCGCACCCGGCCGGACCTCGCGGAACCGCTCCGGCGCGGCTTTCACCTGCACCGCTTCGGCGAGGAACTGCCGGGAGAGCTTCCCTACTCGCCGGTGCCGATCCCGATCATTTCCGACCGGGACGGCAATCCCACCGCCATTCTCATGCGCGGCTACATCGACATGGCGGTCGCGGAGTTCGGCCTACCGTTCGGCGAGAGCGACAAGGAAGCCATGGACCTGTTCGAGGAGATCGGCACCCGCCCGGATTTCCAGCTCGGCTTCCGGCTCGAGCGCGGCGAGGCGGCCCTCTTCAACAATTCCTGGATCCTGCACCGCCGCACCGGCTTCGACGACGACGCCGACCCGGCACTGAAGCGCCACCTGATGCGGCTATGGCTCAACGATTGGGACGGCCGCAAGGCGTTGGAGGCCGTCAACGTCCACAAGGGCGCCGACGGCATCCCGCGTCAGGACGGCAAATCCACCTATTACGCCAAACGCCGCGATCAGGTTTCCGGATAGGGGATGGAATATGGATCGACGGCGCGCGTCACGTATGGATCGGCCTGCGGCTTGTACACCTCCCAGAGGAACCGAAGCTCCTCCAGCGGCGACCGGTCGAATTCGACGCGCAGATCGACATACGGGAACGATTGCTCATGCATGACGATGAGGGCCGCCGACTTGAGCTGGCGGTACTCGCCGCCCGCCGCCAATCCCGCCTCCAGCGCCCGCACCAGGCGCTCCGCCAGGAGTTCGTTCTCGGATCCCTCGAAGGCCTCGACCATCTTTCCGGGGATCGCGTCGTTGCGGATGATGTTGCCGATGGCGCAGCAATGGTCGCCGTTGACGCCGGAATGCACCGAAACGATGTGCTTGCCGTGGTAATAGGCCGTGCCGCCCTTGGCGTCGATGACCGCGAGCTGACGCCAGCCGATGGTGTCGTTGCCCTCCGCCAGCGCCGCGACGGTTTCCTCGGCGGATTTTCCCGCCGCCAGAAGATCGAGCCCCTTCGGGCCGAGCGCCGGGTCCGTCCGGTGCTGCGTCAGAACCGCGCCGACCTTGGCGCGGGCATACGGACAACGGGAACCGACGCCGATGCTCGACGTCGTGACGGCGGCACCGACCATGCCGGTCCGCTTGCACATGCCAACCAACGAGAAAGTCATCTGATGAGAACTCCGAAAATGACGGCGCGGTCGGAACGCCGCGCCCTTCGATTGGGAAAAGTTTAGGACGCCGCTTCGGAAGTGTCCACGGGAGGAAAGCCGCATCATGTCCATTACCGAAGAAATTGCCGAATGGATCGCGTCGGCGCCGCCGCTGGTGCGCGGCGAGACGCTTCGCCTTGCCCGTAACGCCATGATCGACATCGTCGGCTGCATGGTCGCCGGTGCAGATGACGAGGCGACGCGGCGCGCGCTGGCGTCCGTCGTCGATCTCGGCGTCGGGCCGGCCCGCGTCGTCGGCAGCGGCGCCCGACTGCCCGCGCCGCAGGCGGCGCTCGTCAACGGCGTCGCCGCGCACGCCCTCGACTTCGACGACAACTATCACCCCCTCGCCGGGCATGCGACGGCGGTACTGGCGCCGGCCGTACTGGCGCTCGGCGACGAGCGGCAGGCCAGCGGCGCGGAAATCCTCGACGCTTACGTCGCCGGCCTCGAGGCCATGAGCGTCATCGGCACCGGCGTCAACCTGGCGCACTACGAACGGGGCTGGCACACCACCAGCACCATCGGCGGTATGGGCGTCGCCGCCGCCGCCGCCCGTCTCTGCCGCTTCGACACCGAGACGACGGTGCGCGCGCTCAGCATCGGTTTCAGCACCGCCGCCGGCTCGAAGAAACAGTTCGGCACCATGACCAAGCCGCTGCACGCCGGCATGGCCGCCATGAACGGCCTGTTGGCGGCCCGCTACGCCGCCGCCGGGATTTCCGCGACGCCGGAACCCTTGGAAGGCATGTGGGGCTTCCGCGATCTCTACGTCGGCGAGAATTCCCCCGGTTACGCGGAGGCCGCCAAGGACTTGGGCAGCCCGACGGCGCTGGAACGCTACGGTCTCAAGGTGAAGATCCATCCTTGCTGCGCCAGCGTGCATACCGCCGTCGACGCGCTGCTCGATCTGATGCGCCTCGACAACATCCAGGCCGACGACATCGCGACGGTTGAAACCGTCGTCAACAAGGTCAGCTACGACAACCTCATGTTCGACGACCCGAAGACGGAGATGGAAGCCCGCTTCAGCATGCACTACGCCATCGCGCTCGCGCTGGTGCGGGGCCGCTTGAAACTCGCCGACTTCACACCCGAAGCCGTCGGCGACGCGGTGGTCCGCGCCTGGTATCCGAAGATCACCATGACCATGGCGCCGGAAGCCGATCCCCTACCGACGGCGACCAACGGCTGCGAACCGGCGGAAACCCTCGTCACACTCAAGGACGGCCGCAAGCTCTCGAAGTTCATGCAGCACGCCAAGGGCGTCCTGCAGAACCCGCTCAGCGAGGCTGAAATGTGGGGCAAGTACGACGACTGCATGTCCGTGCTGCCGGATAGAAGCCGCGCCGTCGCCGTGCGGCGCGCCCTCGAAGGCTTCGAGTCCCTGAACGACGTCGGCGACCTGACGGGGCTGATCGGCGTCGTAGGCCGGTCATGAGCGGCGGCAACGCACTTCTCCGCACCCTTCGCATGCCGGACGGCGCGATCGCCGACATCCGCGTCACCGACGGCATCATTTCCGAGATCGGCCCGTCGCTCCGGCGCCGGGAAGATGAAGGCGAGCCCATCGACGGCGGCGGCGATCTCGTCCTGCCCGGTTTCGTCGACGGCCACATGCACCTGGACAAAACCCTCACCGGCACGCCGTGGATGCCGCACCGCGCCGGCCCGGACCGAAGCAGCCGCATCGAGACGGAAAAGACGCTCCGCGCCAGCCTGCCGCCGCCGGCGGAACGCGCCGCCAACCTGGTGCGGCTCTGCATCGCCAACGGCACGACGGCGATCCGCACGCACGTCGACGTGGACCCGACCATCGGCATCGAGCACATCGAGGCGTTGCTCGAGGTCCGGCGCGAATTCGCCGACGCCGTCGACATGCAACTGATCGCCTTCCCGCAGTCGGGCGTGTTCCGCCAACCGGGCGTCGGCGATCTGCTCGCCGCCGCGCTCGACGCCGGCGCCGATATTCTGGGCGGCATCGACCCCATCGCCGTGGACGACGACCTGGACGGCCAGTTGGATTTCCTGTTCGCGCTGGCCGAACGCAAGGGTGTCGGCATCGACATCCATCTGCACGACGCGGGCGAGAACGGCCAAAAGGAAATCGACGGCGTCACCAAACGCGCCCGCGCGCACGGCATGGCGAAGAAAGTCACCGTCAGCCACGGCTTCTGCCTCGGCGCGGCGGCCGACAGCATCGTCGACGGTCTGGCCGACGCCATGGCGGAAGCCGGCGTGTCGCTGGTGACGCACGGCGGCGGCGCCTCGCCCCTGCCGCCGGTGAAGCGGCTGCGCGCCCGCGGCGTCGAGGTGTTCGCCGGCAACGACGACGTCCGCGACCCGTGGTCGCCGTTCGGCGAGGGCGACATGCTGGAACGCGCCATGCTGATCGCCTGGCGGTCCGGCTATCGCACCGATCCCGATCTGGAAATCGCGCTGGATTGCACGACGCTCGCCGGCAAGCGCGTCCTCGGCCTGGACGCCGGCGGCATCGTCATCGGCGCGCCGGCGGATTTCTGCACCGTCACCGCGGAAACGCCGGCGGAGGCCGTGGCGCGGCATCCGAAGCGGCGGCTGGTATTCAAGCGGGGCCGCCTCGTCGCCGAAGGCGGGGCCTTCGCCGGATGAGACGAAGGCCCGACCCGAACGGATCAGCTCTGGATGACGGCGTCGATGTCGATCTCGACCAGCATCCACGGCATGGCGAGGCCGTCGATGACGACCAGCGAATAGCACGGCCGGACGTCGCCCAAGTGCTTGGCGATCACCACCTCCACCTCGTCGCGGAATTCCCGGTCCGTGAGATAGACCGTCACCTTGCAGACGTCATCCGCCTTGGCGCCGGCCTCGTCCAAGAGGACGGCGACGTTCCGCATCGCCTGATCGGCCTGCGCCGCCGCATCGCCGTGGCCGGTGAAGCCGCCCTCGAAGGTGAGACCGGTCTGGCCGCGCAGATAGACCCGGTCGCCGGCCTTCACGACCATGCTGAAGCGGCTCCTGAGATCCTGCCCGTCCTTGTACTGCTGCGTCGTCTCGAAGGTACGGAGCCGCGTGTGCGGCGTCCCCTTGGACAGCGTCACCGACATGTCGATCTCGAACAGGATCGGCATCCGCGCGTAGCCGCGAACGATCAGCCCCGTCGAGACCGGCGCCGTCGATGCCAGATTCTTGCCGATCACCTGATAGATCGCCTCCCGGTACGCCCGGTCCTGGATGTAGACGTGCAGTTGGCAGACGTCGGCGAAGCTCGCCCCCGCCTCTTCCAGAAGCGTCTTGCAATTGGCGAGCGCGGCTTCCGCCTGCTCCGCCGCGTCCTTCGGCGTGAAGCCGGGACCGTACTGCTTGGAGCCGTCGAGCGCCGTGCCGGTCTGACCGCGCAGGTAGATTTCGTCGCCGGTATTGATGGTCATGCAGGACTGCCGGGCGATCTTGCTCTGGCCGAACCAGTTGCCGGTGTCGAAGGTGCGGTACTTCTTGTGTCCTTCGGGGCCGGCGATCACCGCCTCGATGCCGAGGTTGAGCTTTATTTCCGGCAACGCCAGTTGCCGCGCCACCAGACCCGTCGCCACGGTCGGCACCTTCGCCAGATGGCTGCCCACGGTGTTGTAGACCGCCGGCCGATACGCCCGGTCGGCGAGCCACGTCGTCACCTTGCAAATGTCGGCGAGCCCGGCGCCCGCTTCCGCCAGCAACGCCTCGATGGACGCCATGGCGCGTTCGGCCAGCGCCGCCGGATCGGTGTCCTTCGGCATGCCGCCGCCGATGTCCTGGCCGGTCTGGCCGCTCATGAAGATGCGGTTGCCGGCCTTCACGATGGAGGATGCGTTGAGCCCCTTGGCGGTACGGCCGGCGTGGCCGTCGGCCGTGTTGAAGGGGCGGAAGCGTTCGAGTTTCATGCTCATCTCCGATCAGTCCTGGATCACCGCGTCGACATCGATCTCGACGAGGATGTGCGGCTTGGCGAAACCGTTGACGATCAGGCCGGTGCCGCAGGGATGCACGCCCTTCACGTGCTTGCCGATGGCCTGGTAGACGGCTTCCCGGTGGCCGCGGTGCAGGATGTAGGTGCTGATCTTGACGACGTCGTTCATGCTGGCGCCGGCTTCTTCCAGCAGCACCTTGATGTTCTTCATCGCCTGATCGGCCTGCGCGCCGGCGTCACCGGGCGCGGTGAAGTTGCCGTCGAGCGTCGAGCCGGTCTGGCCGCGCAGGTACACCCGGTTGCCGGCCCGGACCGCCTTGCAGAACTTCATGCCGAGCTTCTGGCCGTCCTTGTATTCGTTGTCGGTGTGGAACTTGCGGAAGCGCGTGTGCGGTGTGCCGTTCGTCCGCGTGATGAACATGTCGATCTCGAACAGGATTTCCGGACGGGCGAAGCCGTTCATGATGAGACCCGTCGAGCACGGATAGGTGTCGCCGAAATACTTGCCGATGGCCTGATAGACGGGCTCCCGGTACGCCCGGTCGGCAATATAAATGCGCGTCTTGCAGACATCGTCGAAGCTGGCGCCCGCCTCTTCCAGCAGATCGCGCGCGTTCCGCATGGCCTTGTCGGCCTGCAAGCCGGCGTCCTCGATCGTATAGCCGGTGCCGTGCATGGTCTTGCCGTCGAACTCGGTGCCTGTCTGGCCGCGCAGGAAAATCTCGTCGCCGGTGTCGATCAGCCACGCGGAATCGCGGTTGATCTCGCCTTGCCCGTACCAGTCCTTGGAATTCATCAGCCGAAATTTCTTGAAGCCGCCGGCGGGCGGAATGTAAGCCTCGAGGTCGATCTCGACCTTCATCTCCGGCATGGCGAGGCCCTTCACGATCAAGCCGGTGCCAACCGTGTGGTTGCCGCGCAGATGCTGCGCCACGGTCTTGTAGACCGGCACCCGGTAGGCCGGATCGGTCAGATAGGTCGTCACCATGGTGATGTGATCGAGGCTCGATCCCGCCTCCTCGAGCAGAATCTTGGCGTTCTTCATGACCTGATCGGCCTGCGCCCCGGCGTCGTTCGGATCAACCATCTTCTGGTTCAGGTCGAGACCCGTCTGGCCGCGCAGGAAGATGCGGTTCCCGGCCTTCACCGTCATGCACATGTCGTTGTCGAGCCGCCCGCCCGGATAGACGTCACGGGTATTGAACTTGCGGAATCGCTCTATCTTCATGGTTGTATCCTTTCTGCGCGGGCGTGGACGGGCCGAAACACAAACAGCGACGTGATTGCCGTCGCAGCATAGCCGCAAAGCGTGCAAGACGAAAGTGGGTAAGATCGAAAAATCGGTGCCAAAAGATTGAAAAAACCTATTTCGGACAGTTGGTTAACGTTGTTACTTATCAGTCTCAGCGCGACCAACCCCTTTGCCTTTCACGTCTTCGTTCCGTCCATGCCGGGGCTGGTCGACACCTTCAATTCGACCCCCGCAGCCGTACAACTTACGGTTAGTCTTTACATCGGAACCTTCGCCATCGCGCAGCTCTGCTACGGGCCCCTCTCCGACAAATTCGGCCGCCGGCGGGTGATCCTGGCCGGCATCGGCATCTATGCCGTGGCGCCGCTCCTGTGCACCCAAGCGACCTCCATCGAGGCGCTCGCCGCCGGCCGCGCCTTGCAGGCCATCGGCGGCTGCGCCGGGTTGATGTTCGCCCGCGTCATCGCCCGCGACCTGCACGGACGCGACAAGGCGGCGAGCGTCATCGCGTCGGTCACCATGATCTCGTCGGCGATGACGGCGGCGGCGCCGGCCATCGGCGGCTTCCTGGACGTCTGGATGGGCTGGCGGGCGAGTTTCGTGTTCACCGCCGCCCTCGGCTCGGTCGTCTTCACCATCTGCCTGTTGTGGCTGCCGGAAACCCGCCCCAGCAACACGCCGGCCCGGAGCATCCTGCAGACCTTCGCCGACGGCGTGCGGCTGCTGCGGAACCCGGCCTTCGTCGGTTACGCGGCGCACGGCGCCTGCACCCTATCGGGCTGGTACGCCATGCTCGCCGGGCTGCCGTTTGTCCTGGTGGAAGTGTTCGGCCTGCCGAAGACCGCCTACGGCTACTACTATCCGATCCTCGCCATCGGCTACACACTCGGCAATCTGGTGACGTCCCGGATGGCGACGCCGTGGGGCGCCAACCGCCTGATCGTCACCGGCGCGACCATCGCCATCTCGGCCTGCATCCCGCTCTATCTCTGGAACGGCTTCGGCACGCCTAGTGCGCTTTCCATGTTCATACCGCTCGGCCTGATCGTGCTCGGTCAGGGTATCAGCCAGCCCGGCGCCACATCGAGCGCCATCGGCGTCCGTCCCGACCTTGCCGGCAGCGCCGCCGGCATGATGGGATTTTCGCAATGGATGATCGCCGCCGGCACCTCGCAATTGATGGGCGTCATCATCGACGGCACCATATGGCCGACGATCTGGATGGCGTCCTTCTTCGCCGTGATGTCATTGGCCGCCTATCTGTTCGCCCGCTGGGGCGAAGCCCGCGCCGAACGCCTGCAAGCTCTCCTGCAACCGGATACGGAGAATTCCTGACATGACCGCCGAGACCGACTGGATCATCACCGGCGCCACCGTCGTCACCCTCGAAGGCGGCGACGGCATCATCGAGGACGGCGCCGTCGCCGTGCGCGGCGGCCGCATCGCCGGCGTCGGCCCGAGCAAGACGCTCGCCCGCGCCAATCCCGATCTCGCCGTCATCGACGGCCGCGGCAAGGCGGTCCTGCCCGGCCTGATGAATTCGCACACACACTGCGTGCTGCTCGTGCTGCGCGGCACCGTCGAGGACATGAGCGGCGACGCCATCTTCGGCTACATGACGCCGATCAGCTTCGCCATGACCGACGACGAGCGGCGCGCGCTCGGCCGCCTCGGCTGCCTGGAGGCGATCCGCTCCGGCACGACGACGCTGGTCGAGCCGTTCCGCTTCATCACCGGCTACGCCGACGGCATGATCGAGAGCGGGCTCAGGCTCTATTTCGGCGAGAACGCCGCCGACGCCCTGACGCTGAAGATACGGCACGGCATCTACGAATACGACCGGGGCTTCGGACAGGAATTCCTCGACCGCACCGTCGACATGATCGACAGGTTCCACGGTGCCGACGGCGGCCGCGTGCAGTGCCAGGTTTCCGCGCACGCGCCGGACGTCTGTTCGCCGTGGATGCTCGACAAGCTGAACCAATTGGCAGCGAAGCACGGCCTGACGCGTACCGTGCACCTGTCGCAGAGCCCGAAGGAGCTGAAGCAGGTGCGCGACGCCTACGGCCGCACGTCGGCCGAATATCTCGACGACAACGGCTGGCTCGCCGACGACGTGATCGCGGCGCACTGGACTTACTGCACGGAAGCCGACATCGCGCTTCTGGCGGAGCGCGGCGTGCACATGGCGCACTGCCCGGCCAATTCCTCCAGACGCGGCCCGCACAAGGTGATGGCCGACAAGATCATCGACGCCGGCGTCAATGTCGTCTTCGGCACCGACAACATGACCGAGGACATGTTCCAGGCGATGAAGATCGGCTCCATCGTGCACCGGGGCGCGCGCGGCGGCGGCGTCAATCCGGCACCGCTGCACGCGCTGCAGGCGGCGACCATCAACGGCGCGAAGGCACTCGGCCGGGAAGCTGATCTCGGCACCATCACGCCCGGCAAGCGCGCCGATCTGACGGTCCTCGACCTCAACCATTCGAGCCTGCGCCCCGTGATCAACCTCGTCTCGAACATCGTGCACTACGGCCACCCGGGCGTGGTCACTGACGTCGTGGTCGAGGGCAACTTCCTGATGAAGGACGGCAAGGTGCTGTCCATGAATGAAAACGACGTCATAGAAGAGGCGCAGGAGGCGACACGCGCCGCCTGGCGACGCCTCGGCGAAATATCCCCGGATATCGAGCTCCCCGTCTCGATGCGAAGTTAAGGAGGAAAGACATGCCGCAAGCGAGAACCGACGACACCTACATCCCCGGCGTCCTGCATTGCCGGGTACCGGTCGGCGGCGCCGTGCCGCTGGTCTTCGATATTCCGCGCAGCGGCAACGAATACCCCTGCGACTTCCATAGCCCGGCGCTGTTCGACGCGGTCCGGCGGTCGGTCTCCATGTACGTGCAGGAACTGTACGTCCTGGCGACGGACGCCGGCGCGACGTGGCTCTATGCCCTCTTCCCGAACGTCTACATCGACGCCAACCGGCACGAGCTCGACGTCGATCCGAAGTGGGTGGCCGGCGATTGGCCGGTGCCGTTGGACCCCTCCGACAAGTCCATGCGCGGCATGGGCCTGATCCCGCGCGTCTGCGGCAAGGGCGACGTCGCGTTGCAGGTGGACCCCATCACGGCGGCCGATCTGCAGCACCGGCTGGTCTCATACTACTGGCCCTATCACGACAGGCTGCGCGGAATCCTCGAGACCTTCGCCGCCACCCAGGGCGTTGCTTTTCACGTCAGTTGCCCCAGCATGTCGAGCGTCGGCGGCAAGGCCGTCGCCGATCCGGGGCGGAAACGCTCCGACTTCGACATCGGCACGCGGCACGGCACGACCTGCGATCCGGCGTTCGCCGACGCGGTGGTCTCGTTCCTGGGCGGGCGCGGCTATCACGTGACGCTCAACGAGCATTTCGCCGGCGCCGAGTCGGTGCGCAAGCACGGCAATCCCGCCGGCGGCGTGCACAGCCTGCAGATCGAGATCAACCGCGGCGTCTACATGAACGAGGACACCTATCTGCGCGGGCCGCGCTTCGACGAAATCCGCCGGCACCTGCGTGAGTTGGCCACCCATCTCGCCGATTTCGCCCGCGCCCGCGCCAAGTGACCGGAGACAGCGCATGAGCACGAAGACGAACGACGCCCGCAAACAGCTGCTGGACTGGATCGAGGCCGACCGCGACAAGCTGGTCGGTTTCCTGAGCGGCTTTCTCTCGAAGCCCTCCGCCAATCCGCCCGGCGACACCCGCGAGGCCACGGCCTTCGTCGCCGACTGGCTCAAGAACGAAGGCATTCCGCACGACATCGTCGCGCCGATGTAGAACATGCCCAACATCGTCGCCGTCACGAACGGTTCGGGCCCCGGCCGGCACCTGGTGATGAACCGTCACATCGACGTCTTCCCGGTCGGCGAGGACGAGAAGTGGACGCACGGCCCCTGGTCCGGCGACGTCGCCGACGGCAAGGTGTGGGGACGCGGCGCCTCCGACATGAAGTGCGGCACCAGCGCGTCGATCCTGGCGTTCGTCTATTTGTCCCGGCTCAAGACGCACTGGCCGGGCAAGCTGGTGCTGACCGCCGTCTCCGACGAGGAGACCGGCGGCAAGTGGGGCACGCGCTACCTGCTCGACCACCGTGCCGAGGATTGCGTCGGTGACTGCGTGCTAAACGCCGAGCCGAGCGGCCTCAACTCCGTCCGCTTCGCGGAAAAAGGCACGCTCCGCCTCACCTTCATCGTCGAGACGCCGGGCGCGCACGGCGCCTATCCACACCGAAGCAAGAACGCCAACCGCATCGCCGCGTCGCTGATCTGCGATCTCGATGCCATCAATGACCTGCCGGTCAACATGCCGCCGAAGATGGCGGAAATCCTGTCGCGGCCGGAAGTCCGCGCCTGCATGGACGGCGTCATGGGCAAGGGCGCCGCCGACGTGGCGACGCGTGTCACGCTTAACGTCGGCGTCGTGAGGGGCGGGCTCAAGGTCAACATGATGCCGGGCAACTGCCGCGTCGAGGCCGATATCCGCCTGCCGTTCGGCGTCGATAGGACCGACGTTCTCGCCGCCATTGAGAAGATCTTGGAACGCTATCCGGAAGTGACGTTGGAAGTGCAGGAAGCGGCGAGCAATCCGGCGTCCGCCAGCGAGCCCGATCACGAGATGCTCGGCATCCTGAAGCGCGTCATCGCCGAACACAGCCCGCACCGGCCCGAGGCCATCACCGGCATCGGCGCGACGGACTGCAAGTTCTTCCGCTACAAGGGCGTGCCGTCGTTCGTCTACGGCCCCTCGCCCGCCACCATGTCGATGCCGGACGAACACGTGCCGATCGAGGATTTCCTGCACGTAATGCGCACGCACGCCCTCGCAGCGTTCGACTATCTGACGGCGAAGTGACGGATCAGATGCTGGAGTTGCGGGGCTCGTAGGGCTCAAACGGCTCGTCGTCGAGCCAACCCGCGTAGAATTTCTCGACATACGGAAGCGTCCGCCGCGCCATCCTGCGGTGGCGTTCCTCGTCCGCCGTGCGCGGGCCAGCCAGCCGCTCGGCGAGTTCCCGAAGCGCCGCCGGCTCGTCGATGCGGGTGAAGCGGCCACCCTTCAGGATCGGCTCGCCGGCCACTAGGACCGTGTCGACGCCGGACGTCTTGGCGCGGGCGACGACGGCGTCGAGCATGGAGACGGACGGGTCGAGATAGGGCTCGGCGATCTGCGCGTGCTTCAGCAGCACCATGTCGGCGGCGCGGCCGACCTCGATCCGGCCAATGTCGGCGCCGAAGCCCGTGGTCAAGGCGCCGTGCTCCGTCGCCATGCGGAACACCTGGCCCGCCGTCGGCGCCGGCGCCTCGAAGCGCGGCGGCCGATGCCCGTGCAACACCTGGCGCATTTCCGCCAGCATGTCCCGGTCGTCGTTGACGCCGGCTTCGTCGATGCCGATGGCGACCTTGATGCCGCGCGACAGCATGGCATTCACGGGCGCGGCGCCGCTTTTCAGGCGCATGTTGGATGAGCAATTGTGGCAAATGCGCGTGTCGGCGGCGGCGATGGCGTCGAGATCGTCTTCCGTCGTCCAGACGCCGTGGCCGAGCGTCATCCGCTCGTTGAGGAGCCCGGCGCGTTCGAGGTGCCGGATCGGCGACCCGCCGGAGCGTTTGCGTGCGAACGCCCGCTGATAAGGCGTTTCCAGGAGATGCATGTGCATGCAGGCGCCGGTCCGCGCCGACGCGTCGGCGATCCGCTCCAACGCTTCGTCGGTACACCATTGGTAATTCAAGGGCGCCAACTGGATGGCGACACGGTCCGCATCGGCATAGGCGGCGCGAAGCCGTTCGAACGCCTCGATATTGCCGTCGATGCTGAGTTTCAGCGGGTCGATGGCGGCGCGGAGTTCCGCCGCCAGGTCCGCCGGCAACGTCGCCAGGAAGGCGTCATCGTCGCCGTAGACGATGCGGTTCTGGTCGCGCAGGCAATAGGAATAGGACACTCGCATGCCGACCTCGGCATAGGCGCCGATCACCTGCCCGGCGGCCTCGCAGACCTCCGACGGGCCGCCCAGCACGCGGTTATGCAGATGCTGGACGGTGGTCACACCGGAACGCACCAGCTCGAACGCCGAATAGAGCGTGTCCAGCCGCCACGGCACGGCGCGCGTGCCCATGCGGTCGATCAGCCATAGCTCCAGCGGCAGGTCCGGCGCGCCCAATTGAAACGGCGTCACGCCGACATGGTGATGCGCGTTGACGAAGCCCGGAAACACAACGAAGCCGTCGCCACCGATGACCGTCACGTCAGGTCCTGCCTGATTCAGGATGGTCTCGGCGGCTCCGACGGCGGAGATCACGCCGTTCTCGATCAGGATGGCGCCGTTCCCGACCTCGACGGCCTTGCCGTCATCGCCGATTCCCGCAATTACCGTCCGTCCGCGAACAATTGTCTTCGTCATCGCCCCGCCACACCGCCGATTCCATGCCCAGTTTCGCCGCATAGGCAGGAAATGTCGAATTCCGGAAATCGGAGATTGACCGGATTCCGGTAAATTGTCCGGGATCAGCGAATTTTCCTTTTAGACTCGTTCTAAAGCCATTATCTTTGTGTGAAATTATGTTTCCGTTCCCTATTATCTTACGTATTAGGGATATCGAATTCCATTTTGGCGGAAGGCCCCATGCAGCATCCTCGTCTCGTCCGCACCGGGAAAGCGGAAAGCCTCGTCGATACCGCCATGCGCGTGTTTCACAAGAACGGATTCCACGCCACGGGCATCCAGCAGCTTCTCGAGGAAGCCGGGGTCTCGAAGATGACCCTCTACGGCAACTTCGACTCCAAGGACGAACTGATCCTCGCCTCGCTCCGGAAACGCGACACGAGCTTCCGCGACTGGTTCCAGGCGCGGACCAATGCCCGCGCCACGTCGCCGCGCGATGCCCTGCTCGCTGTTTTCGATACATTGGACGAATGGATCCGCAGCGAGGATTTCTACGGCTGCATGTTCATCAACGCCTCGGCGGAGTTCGCCCAGGCAACCGATCCGGTGCACGTCATCGCGGCGGAACACAAGCGCCTCGTGCTCGACTACATTTGCGGTTTGGCCGAGAACGCCGGCGCCGCCGACCCCAAGCGGCTCGGCACGCACATCTTCCTGCTCACCGAGGGTGCGATCGTCGACGGCCAGGTCCGCTCGAACAAGAACGCCGCGCAGGAAGCCAAGGAAGCGGCGAGGCTGATCGTCGACGCCCTCCTGCCCGCCACCTGATACCGGCCCACCCGATCCGCAAATACGAAAAGGCCCCCGCTTCTTCAGCGGAGGCCTAGACGTGGTTTTGAGCTCTGATCCGTGCCGGGCGCCCCGGCGCGGTCGACCATGAGTAGACGGTTACTCGACGACCGAAATTTCCGCCGCCGCCATCTTGCCGTTACGGTCGCGCTGCAGTTCGAAATTCACGCGCTGACCTTCGACCAAACGGTCCAGGCCAGAACGCTCGACGGCAGAGATATGAACGAAGGCGTCCTTGCCGCCGTCATCCGGCTGAATGAACCCATAACCCTTGGTCGTATTGAACCACTTCACAGTTCCGGTAGGCATTGTCACAGTTCCTTTCCGATAGGCAATCGAATTGAGGCAAATGGTGCCACCACCTGCCTCGAATAGGTTCAGGATCGTCAGGAGTCGTGCCGCGTAACCTCAAGGTCGATAACAGGACCAAGACTTCTAAACCGTCTTACACATACACCGAGCCGCTTTTTGACGCAAATGAAGAGTAATTGACACGCGTTCGCGACTAGGCCGGGCGTAGGAAAAACGGGGAACCGACTCCCTCTTCGGACGACCTCAGAGAACCCCAACGAGGATGGCGACACCGAGCGCGCAGGTGGCCGCGCCACCGACGCGGACCATCCGGTTGCCGTGCCGGGCGCTGGAAAGCGCCGCCAGATATCCGACGCCGAGGCCCGCGCCATGCAACAGCGCCGTCGCCAGCATGAAGCCGAGGCCATAACCGATGCCGCTCGACGTCACCGGCATTTCCAGCCCGTGCGCGTGACCGTGGAACACGGCGAACAGGCCGACGACGGCCATGGCCACCGCGACCGGCATGCCGCGACCCGCCGCGACCAGCGCGCCGATCACGACCACCGAGAGCGCAATGCCGACCTCAACGAAGGGAACCGCGACCGCGTTGACGGCGAGCAGGCCGCCGACCGCCATCATGGCGACGAACGCCGCCGGAACCCGCCATTTGGCGCCACCGCCGAGCAGAAAGGCGAACAGACCGACGGCAACCATCGCCAGAACGTGATCGAGACCGCCGATCGGATGCATGAAACCGTGCATGAAGCCGGACGTGCCGCCGGCACCCGTGTGGGCGAACGCCGGCGCCGCCGTTGCGACGACCAGGGAAGCCGCCAGAATTGTCGAGAAAAACCGCATATCAAAACTCCTTGCGAGGGAGCCCCCTCGAACGAAAGACCGAGAAAACCGCGAACGGATTGAGAGAAATAATGCTCGTCGCCGGCAAACGTTGTCAATCGCGCCGGGCCGGGCCATATCGGAAATGACGCTGCATCGCCGCCTCCGGCCGCCGCATCGGCAAAATCGGACGGCGGTGCCGCTCCACGAGTCTGCCGGGGAGTTTTCCAGGGATGACGCCCGCACCGCCGACTGACGGCCGCGACACGACACTGATTCTGATGGCGCATGGCTCGCGCCGTCACCCGGCCGCGAACGCTCATCTGCGCCAGATGGCCGACGCCGTCGCCGCGCGGGGCATTTTCGCGGACGTGCGGCTCGGATGCGTGCAGGGCGAACCTTCCCTCGACGATGCCTTGGCGAATATCGAAACCGGGCGAATCCTGGCACTGCCGCTCGTCATGTCGGACGGAAAACTGGTGGACGACATGCTGGCGCGTGTCTGGGCCGCCTTGTCGCCGACGAAGGATGTCGCGGCGACGGCTCCGCTCGGCACGGACGAGCGGATACCTGAAATCGCCGCCGGCCGAGCCCGGGCGGCCTTGGACGCGGCCGGGATCGACGCCGGGGCGGCGCACGTCGTGCTGGTGTCGCACGGTTCTCCAGACGACGGCAGGAATCGCCTCAACGCCAAACGCCACGCCGGACGGATATCGGCGTCCGCGCTCTTCGCCGGCGTCCGCGTCGCCTTTATCGAGGAACCGCCGTCCATCGTCGACGCCATCGCCGGCATCCCCGGCCCGGCCGCCGTGGTCGGCCTGTTCACGGCGCCGGGCGGACACGCCATCGACGACGTCGGGCAGGCGCTGGCGGCGACCGAGCGCCGCGACGTCGTGGACGCCGGCCCAATCGGATTGGACGCCAGACTTCCCGAATTGATCGCCGATCTTGCAGTGAATGGGCTGAAAACGGCGGGCGAACGTTAGAACGACGCCCACATCCGGAACATGTTGCCGTAGGTCTGGATGAGCGAGCGGATTTCCGCGCCGTCCCGAAGCTCGGGCCGACGCCGCAGGGCCTGGATGGTCCGGTCGAGCTCGTAAAGGGTGGTCCGCTGGCGCTCGTCGGCGATCATGCTCTGCGCCCACGTGACGGCGACCCGCCGTTCGCCGCTCGTCACTTCCGTGACTTCGTGCTGGATGTTGGTGGAGTAAACGATGGCGTCGCCGCGCGCGAATTTCACCCGCCGGGTGCCCATGTCCCAGCGCAGCACCAGCTCGCCGCCTTCATAGTCTTCCGGACGGTTGAGGAACACCGTCGCCGAGATGTCGGTGCGGACGAACCCGGTGCCCTGCTGCATCAGCGGATTGTCGGCGTGCGGACCGTATGACATGCCCTGTTCGTACTTGGCGTACCTGGGCGCCAGGACACGCGCCGGCAGGACCGAGATGCGGAAGGTCGGATGGTCGACCAGGGATTGGCCGACGAGCTTGTCGAGTTGCGCGGCCTCGGGAAATGCCGCGCGGTCGATCTGCAGGTTGCGCTTGCTCTGGGCCGCCACCTGACCCGCCGTCGCCGCGCCGTCGACGAACGGCGCGCGCCCAAAGCGCGTCGATCTCGGCCAGTTTCTCCTCGCTCAGGACCTTTGGAATATGAACCAGCATGACATTTCCTCGTCCGGGAATTAAGGCCCGCCACGGATACGGTTGCAAGCGCCGGTGTCGACTTGGTGTCGTGGCGCCGTCCCGCCCGACGTTGCACGGGGAAGGCGCGACCGCCTACCATCCGAAGGGCCAAACGTCAGCCAGAGGAGGCCGCGGCGGACATGCGTCACGATAGGATCGGAGCGAACGGAACGACGCTACACGTGGTGCGGACGGGCCGGGGCGCGCCGTTGCTGCTGCTGCATGGCTGGCCTGAGTTCTGGCTGACTTGGCAGCCGGTGATGGACAGGCTCGCCGACCGCTTCGAGCTCATCGCGCCCGATCTGCGCGGGTTCGGCGACAGCGACAAGCCGGACGGTCCGTTCGGCGCCGACGGCCATGCCGCCGACATGCTGGCGCTCATGGATGCGCTCGGCATCGAGCGGGTGGGCATCATCGGACACGACGTCGGCGGCGCCGCCATGCAGGCGCTCGCCCGCAAGGCGCCGGCGCGGATCGCCGGCCTCTTCTTTTTCGATTTCGTCTATCCCGGCATCGGTTCCCGCATGGGAACGCCGGACCGGCTGAGCGAGATCTGGTATCAGTCGTTCAATCAGATGGACATGGCGCCGGGACTGGTCGGCGCGACCCGGGAAAGCTGCCGGCTCTACATCGGCCACTTCCTGCGGCATTGGGCGCACCGCAAGGACGCTTTCGACGATGTGCTCGAGACCTTCGTCGACAATTTCCTGAAACCCGGCAACCTCGCCGGCGGCTTCGCGCACTATCGCGCCACCCATGCCGGTCGCATCGCCATGATGGAAGGCCGGGCGCCGGCCCTGCCCCCTATCGAGACGCCGACCTGCGTCCGCTGGGCCGAACACGACCCCCTATTCCCTTATGCCTGGACCGACCGCATGGGCGAGACGTTCGCCGATCTCGACCTCGCCATGCTGCCGGGCGTCGGGCATTTCCCGCACCGCGAGGTGCCGGACCTGGCAGCGTCGGGAATCCGGGCGTTCTTCGATCGTATCGGTTGGCGTTGAAGCGACGACGGGGCCACCGCGCGGCGCCGGCATTTGCCCACTAACGACAAAGGCCCCGGTGGGGCCGGGGCCTTTTGTAACCGCGGTCGAAGCCGAATGTCAGGCGGCGGCGCCCTCACGCCATGCGGCCGTACCCTTGCAGGACGGACACACCCGCTCGCCGTAATGATGTGACATGAACTTTTCGCCGCACATCAGACACTTACGCTTCTTATGCTGTTCTGGCCGATCTGACGTCGGCTTCTTGTTATCGGAACTACGAGATGCCATTAGGCGGCCTCCTGGATCACCGGTTCAATCTTGCTCTGCGCCGATTGGGCGCGACGAAGGATACGGGTTCCCAGGTGCAAAAGTTCAGCCGCTCCGGCGGCGCATTCGGTACGCATTTCCGTGGTGCCTTCGGTCGTGTCGAGCAACTCGCCGGCGGTTTCCGTCATATACTTAACCAGTTCGATAGCGTACATGGCGCACTTTCCTTTCGCGGTCCTTCATGAGGCGCCCGCCTGATACAGTAATTGTCACATTGCCGCAACAAAAATGTTGCAGCGCAACATGCCCGTCTCCGCGCGACGCGGATGATTGAAAAAGGGCTGATGTCTCAGCCCCCGGAATGTTTTTCAATGACACCTACGATATGGATATAGTGTTTCATAGTTCTTAAGAAAAGTCCACCGCGCCAATCCGAATATTCGGTACGATTCGTCATAAATGGTTTCCTCTGGCGACCATAAGAGCTGCCCAAATTTTTCGCTAATGGTTAAAAAATACTCACATACCGGCCGTCCCATGCCGCTGCCCGCCCCCGGGATTCTCGCGTAACCATTTGAAAAACAGTCATAAAAGAGAATCATGCAAACTGGCATGATCCGTGCGAACGTGGGGGCGAAGTGGTTCCGCCCCGGGCGGAACCTGTGGTGAAATTCATACCGGCCGCGGGTGCGGAAGGGGTTCAACCGAATGAAGAAGATCGAGGCGATCATCAAGCCGTTCAAGCTCGACGAGGTGAAGGAAGCACTCCACGAAGTCGGCCTTCAGGGCATCACCGTCATCGAAGCGAAGGGCTTCGGCCGGCAGAAGGGACACACGGAATTATACCGCGGTGCCGAATACGTGGTCGATTTTCTGCCGAAAGTGAAAATCGAGGTCGTGGTCGACGACGGCATGCTGGAACGGGCCGTCGAGGCGATCCAGCAGGCGGCGCAGACCGGACGCATCGGCGACGGCAAGATATTCATCAGCAACATCGAAGAAGCGATCCGCGTCCGAACCGGCGAACGCGGGACCGACGCCATCTGAGGCGTGGGCCGACGACGAAATCTCACAAAAAACCAACCACCATCGAGTTAGGAAGGAAGGACGACAATGGCACTGGACATCAAAACCCCGGCCGACGTTGTTAAGTATATCAAAGACAACGACATCGGTTACGTAGACCTGCGGTTCACCGACCCGCGCGGCAAGTGGCAACATCTGACGATGACGTCGCCGTTCATCGCCGAAGACACCTTCGAGGACGGCATCATGTTCGACGGCTCGTCGATCGCCGGTTGGAAGGCGATCAACGAATCCGACATGACCCTGATCCCCGACGCGGCCACGGCGGTCATGGACCCGTTCTCGGCGCAGCCGATGCTGATCCTGTTCTGCGACATCGTCGAGCCGACGACCGGTCAGCCGTATCAGCGCGACCCGCGCTCGATCGCCAAGAAGGCGGAAGCCTATCTCGGCACCACCGGCATCGGCGACACCGCGTATTTCGGTCCCGAGCCGGAATTCTTCGTGTTCGACGACGTGCGCTACAAGGTCGAGATGAACGAGTGCACCTACGCCTTCTCGTCCGAGGAAGGTCCGTATGTGTCGGGCAGCATGTTCGAGGAAGGCAACCTGGCGCACCGTCCGGGCATCAAGGGCGGCTACTTCCCGGTTCCGCCGGTCGACCAGGCGCACGATCTGCGCGCCGAAATGGTGTCGACGATGCTGGAAATGGGCCTGACCATGGACAAGCATCACCACGAAGTGGCGCCGTCGCAGCATGAGCTCGGCCTCGCCTTCTCGACGCTGGTCCGTTCCGCCGACAACGTGCAGATCTACAAGTACTGCACGCAGATGGTCGCCGCCACCTACGGCAAGACCGCGACGTTCATGCCGAAGCCGGTCGCCGGCGACAACGGCTCGGGCATGCACACGCACCAGTCGGTCTGGAAGGACGGCAAGCCGACCTTCGCCGGTTCCGGCTATGCGGATCTGTCCGACACGGCGCTCTACTACATCGGCGGCATCATCAAGCACGCCAAGGCCATCAACGCCTTCACCAACCCGACGACCAACTCCTACAAGCGGTTGATCCCGGGCTTCGAGGCGCCGGTGCTGCTCGCCTACTCGGCGCGCAACCGCTCGGCCAGCTGCCGTATCCCGTTCGCCAACTCGCCGAAGGGCAAGCGCGTCGAAATCCGCTTCCCGGATCCGATCGCCAACCCGTACCTGGGCTTCTCGGCGATGCTGATGGCGGGCCTCGACGGCATCCAGAACAAGATCCATCCGGGCGATGCCATGGACAAGGACCTGTACGACCTGCCGCCGGAAGAACTGGCCAACGTGCCCACGGTTTGCGGCTCGCTCCGCGAAGCCATGGGCGCGCTCGTCGCGGACCACGACTTCCTGCTCAAGGGCGACGTCTTCACGAAGGACCAGATCGAGGCGTACATGGAGCTCAAGTGGCAGGAAATCTATGCCTTCGAGCACACCCCGCACCCGATCGAATTCAAGATGTACTATTCCTCCTAACACGATCGACGGAGCTTCGGCTCCAACGAAGACTGCCCCCGCCGGCAACGGCGGGGGCATTTTTTTCGGCAGTAGTGATGGCCGTCATAGGTGGACTTCCATAAGTCCGTAAAATCAATTCGAAACCGAAACGAATTTTCCAGCCATGAGCCGGCGGAAAGGAAACCACCGAACATGCCGACACCGGTGATCCGCGACGACAACCTGCGGCTGATCTTCTCGCCGGTACAGTCGCGACTCCTCGAGGAGAAACTCCTGGCGATCCGGGCCGGCATGCTGCTCCTGGCGATCTTCATCGGTGCGACGGTCGCCATCACCTTCTCGTTGACGGCCCTCGACCCGGCGCGCGCCTATCTGGGCGGCATCTTCGAACTCCCCCTCCTCTATCTCTGGATGATGGCCATCGGCACGACGCTATTGTCGCCGGTGATCGCCGCCATGCTGATCATCGAATACCGCGGCACGCTGCGCGAGCGACTGGAGCATTGGGAATTCCTGGAAAGCTACGGACGGCTCGACGACAAGCACGCCGGAGAGACTTCAGCGGCGCGGCGGAAGTTTCAGCGTGAACGTTCTCGTCCCGTCACCGTCGACTTTGCAGTGGGCGCGGATAGTGACCTCGGCGACACCGACCGGCACCTCGACGCGCCCTAAACTGCGCGTGAACGGCTGTTCGTCGACGTGCGGGTGATAGAGAGTCCGGCTCGCCAGCACCCGCCCCGACGGATCGAGTACATCCCAACGATCGAGATAGTGCGTCCATCCCTCGTCGCGGTGCGTGACGGTGGCGGTGATCGCATAGGTACCGTCCGAATTGGCGACCGCTTCCGCGAATAGCACGGCCGGCGAACCCGCCTTCGCCGACCCCACGCCGGCAAAATACATCGCACCGGCGCTGGCCACGGCCAACACGATCAGTCTCGAAAATCTCCGAAGCGGCATCGGTTCCGGCGCCTTTTTCCTTGCGTGCGACGATGCCTGAAAAAGCTGCGTCCATGTCCGGGCCAAATCAACCCCGGTTAGATTTTTTTGCTTGATGTTCTTTTTATGTTTCTATATTGTTCTCTTAATGATCTTATATTCCGACGCCCCTAAAGGGACATTTCAGAACGAAAGAAAGGATGAGACCATGCCCAAGACGACCCGCTTCCTCAGTGAATTTTTCGCCCTCTCCGCCCTCTTCGCCTCCGCCTACGTTTCGATGTGGCTGGTCTGAAGACGGCTATTCCGCCGGCGGCACTTCGCGCTTGTGTCCGTCGGCGTCGATGGCGACGAAGGTGAACATGCCCTCCGTCACCTTGATCCGGTTCTCCGGCTTGCGGCCGCGCAATACCCAGGCTTCGACACGGACCGTGAGCGACGTGCGGCCGATCTTGACGACCTCCGTGTAGCAACAGACCACGTCGCCGACGAACACCGGCCGGTGGAAGGTGAACCCGTCGACGGCGACCGTCGCCACCCGGCCGTCGGCGCGGGTCCAGGCGGTGATGCCGCCGGCGATGTCCATCTGCGCCATGACCCAGCCGCCGAAGATGTCGCCGGACGGGTTGGTGTCCGCCGGCATGGCGAGCGTGCGGAGCGACAATTCGCCCCTGGGCGCCGATGCGGGTTGGTCGCTGGCCGCCATGGCTCGGTTCTCCCCGGTTTCCTGTCGAGTGATTTTTATACAAGATATGGGTGCCGTCGGAAACGGCATATACCTTATGATCCTTGAAGCGTTAATATGCCGGTTATAGGATGCGGCGGCCGGGTCGCCCGGTGAACGGGCCCGACGGAGTATTAAAGGATGGAGCGCAGCGACGACATGGCGGACCTTTTCGGGCACGCGGACGACGATGCGGGCGGCCGTTCTGGCGGACGCGGCAAATCCAAGCCGGCGGCCAAAGCGGCGAAGCCCGCGGAAGCCGGCAGCGGCCGCACCAAGGAAACCTATACCGCCCGCGACATCGAGGTCCTGGAAGGCCTGGAGCCGGTGCGCCGGCGTCCGGGCATGTACATCGGCGGCACCGACGAGCGGGCGCTGCACCACCTGGCGGCGGAAATCCTCGACAATTCCATGGACGAGGCCGTGGCCGGCCACGCCAGCCGCATCGAGATCGAACTCGGCGCCGACTATGCCCTCACCGTCCGCGACAACGGGCGCGGCATCCCGATCGACCCGCACCCGAAATTCAAGGACAAGTCGGCCCTGGAAGTGATCCTGACGACGCTGCATTCCGGCGGCAAGTTCGGCGGCGACGCCTACGAGACGTCCGGCGGTCTGCACGGCGTCGGCCTTTCCGTCGTCAACGCGCTGTCGGAATGCCTGACGGTCGAGGTCGCCCGCGACAAGCGGCTGTGGACGCAGGAATACGAACGGGGCAAACCGAAGGGCAAGCTGAAGGACGCCGGCGCCGTCTCGAACCGGCGCGGCACCACGGTCACGTTCCAGCCCGATTCGAAGATTTTCGGCCCCGGTGCCCGTTTCAAGCCGGAAACCCTGTTCCGCATGGCCCGCTCGAAGGCGTATCTGTTCCGGGGCGTCGAGATTCGCTGGAGTTGCGATCCGAAGGTTCTCAAGTCCGACGACGACACCCCGCAAACGGCGACCCTGCACTTTCCGGGCGGCCTCGGCGACTACCTGGCGTCCACCCTCAAGGGCCGCAAGACGCTGACGCCGGAACCGTTCGCCGGCGAAGCCAAGCTGGCCGGCGGCCAGGGCCGTGTCGAATGGGCCGTCGCCTGGCCGGTCGACGAGGACGCCTTCTTCAACTCCTACTGCAACACCGTGCCGACGCCCATGGGCGGCACGCACGAATTGGGCCTGCGCGGCGCCCTGACCAAGGGGCTTCGCGCCTACGGCGAGCTGATCAACAATAAGCAGGCGTCGAAGCTGCAGGCGGAAGACGTGGTCGGCGGCGCCGACGTCATGCTCTCCGTCTTCATCAAGGATCCGCAGTTCCAGGGCCAGACCAAGGACAAGCTGTCGACGGTGGACGCGCAGCGCCTCGTCGAGGGGTCCGTGCGCGACCACTTCGACCACTGGCTCTCGGCGGCGCCGGAAATCGCTCGCGCCCTCCTAGAAGCTGCCATCGAGCGCGCCGAAATCCGGCTCCGCAAGCGCCAGGACAAGCAGACCAAGCGGCAGACCGCGACGCGGCGGCTGCGGCTGCCCGGCAAGCTCGCCGACTGCACCAAGTCGACCCGCGACGGCACCGAGCTTTTCATCGTCGAGGGCGACAGCGCCGGCGGCTCCGCGAAGCAGGGCCGCGACCGCGCGACGCAGGCGGTGCTGCCGTTGCGCGGCAAGATTCTCAACGTCGCCAGCGCCACCAACGACAAGCTCCGCGCCAACCAGGAACTCAACGACCTGACGGAAGCGCTCGGCTGCGGCACCGGCGACCGCTTCATGGAAGACGATCTCCGTTACGACAAGATCATCATCATGACGGACGCCGACGTCGACGGCGCGCACATCGCGTCCCTTCTGATGACCTTCTTCTATCGCGAGATGACCGGACTGATCGACACCGGGCATCTCTATCTGGCAATGCCGCCGCTCTATCGCCTGACGCAGGGCGGCAAGAGCATCTACGCGCGGGACGACGCCCATAAGGACGCGCTCCTGGAGAAGGAGTTCAAGGGCCGCGGCAAAGTCGAGATCAGCCGCTTCAAGGGCCTGGGCGAAATGCCGCCGGCGCAGTTGAAGGAAACTACCATGGCCCCGGCCAACCGCACGCTGATCCGCGTGACCCTGCCGGGCGATCATACCGACGACGACAAGATCGAAGCCAAGGCGACTGCGCGCCTCGTCGAACAGTTGATGGGCAAGAAGCCGGAACTTCGTTTCGCCTACATCCAGGAACACGCCCGTTTCGTCCAGGATCTGGACGTTTGATCTGAACACTTCCTTGTGGCGCGCATGGCCGACCAGCCTCGAGATGCCGTAACAGACTATTTCGAACGCGAAGCCGCCGGCTACGACGGCCTCACGGAAAGCGGGCCGTTGCGCCTTGTCAGGCGCCTGGAAAGCGACGCCGTATTCGCACGGTTGGGAGATGTTAGCGACCAGGACGTGCTGGAGATCGGCTGCGGCGCCGGCTTCTATACGCGGCGGCTGCTGCAATCGGGCGCCCGGCACGTGTGGGCGGTCGATCTGTCGGCGGCGATGCTCCGCCAACTCGAAGACCCCCGCATCACGACCGTCCAGGGGGACGCGGCGGCCTTTCGGCTGGAGCGGAAATTCCCCGTCATCCTGAGCGCCGGGGTGATCGAATTCCTGCCCGATCCCGCCGGCCTGTTCGCCAACGCGGCCGGTCATGCCGAGCCCGGCGCGAGGATGGTGGTGTTCGGACCGCGCCCTTCATTGATCGGCCGGATATACCGCCGTTTTCATCGCCGGCACGGGTTCGAGATCAACCTCTTCGACGGCCCCGCGTTGTCGCGGCTTGCCACGGACGCCGGCTGGCGGCCGGTCCGGATTTCCTTCTGCCCGCCGTTCGGTATCATCGGAACCTTTTCGCGGGTATGACGGGCATCGACCCGTCTAATATCCGCTTGCCGGCGTCGCCAGGCTTTCCGTCCAAACGATATCGAGCCGGCGCAACGCCTCCCGCACATGGCCCATGCTCGAAAGCCCATCGATGGCCGCGGCAAAGAGCCGCGCCTGATTGGCCTCCCCGTCCTTTAGCGCGGAAATGGCGAGCGCCGCCTTCTCGGTCGGACGCACCGTCACTGATCGCCGGTCGTGCGGCGTCTGGCGCTGCTCCAAATAGCCGAGCTCCGTGAGCTTTCTCAGATTGTAGGAAACGTTCGATCCGAGATAGTAACCGCGCTCGATGAGGTCGCGGACGGCGATTTCCGTATCGCCGATGTTGGCCAGCAACAATGCCTGCACGCTGTTGAGATCGGTGATGCCACCCCGAGTGAGGTCGGCGCGCACGGCGTCGAGAAGTCGTCGATGCAACCGCTCGATCAGCCGCGCGATGTCGCGGAAGTCCTGATCCATCTTTCACACCCCTTGCCCCCAAGGTCGATTGATACCTAGGGAAAATACCAGGGCCGGGCTATGACGCCCGTCACTAACCTTCGGCATGGACATGGCGGCGGCGGCGGGTATTCTCTCTCGCCGAGGAGAACAAACATCATGAAATTCATTCGCTACGGTGAACCCGGGGCCGAAAAACCGGGGCTGATCGACGACGACGGTCGTTACCGCGACCTCTCCGGCCAGATCGAGGATTTGGCCGGCATGACGCTCGACCCGGACCGCTTGGCGCGCCTGTCGAATCTCGATCCGGACGGCCTGCCGACCGTCGACAAGAACGTCCGCCTCGGCGCGCCCGTCGGCGGCGTCGGGCAGCTCGTCTGTATCGGCCTCAACTATTCCGACCACGCGGCGGAAGTCGGCATGCCGATCCCGACCGAGCCCGTGATCTTCATGAAATCCGTGCACTGCCTTTCCGGCCCAAACGACCCGATCCTGATGCCGCCCGAGTCCGAAAAGACGGACTGGGAGGTCGAGCTCGCCATCGTCATCGGCCGGCATGCCGACAACGTGTCGCGCGCCGACGCCATGAAGCACGTCGCCGGGTTCTCGGTCTTCAACGACGTTTCCGAGCGTGCCTGGCAGCTCGAAGGCACCGGGCAATGGACCAAGGGCAAGAGTTACAAGACGTTCGGCCCGCTCGGCCCCTGGATGGTTACGCCGGACGAGATCGCCGATCCGCAGAACCTGAAGATCTGGTGCGCCATCGACGGCGAGCGGGTCCAGGACGGCAACACCAAGACCATGATCTTCGACGTCGGCTATCTGGTCAGCTTCGTTTCCAAGTACCTGACCCTCATGCCCGGCGACGTGATCGCCACCGGCACGCCGCCCGGCGTCGGCGTCGGCCGCAAGCCGCAGCGGTTCCTCAAGGACGGGGAGACCGTGACCCTCGGCATCGAGGGACTCGGCGAACAGAAGCACGCCATGGGACGCGTTAAGCGCTGATCCCGTAGACGGACGCCCACCCGAGACCGGCCGCCGTTCCCGCGCGCGGCCGGTACTCGCATCCGACCCAGCCGGCGTAGCCCAGCATATCCAGCGTCTCGAAGAATCCGCCCGGCCCCTCGTAGGGGGCGCCGACGGGCTCGTTCCGGCCCGGATAGCCGGCGATCTGCACGTGTCCGACGATATCGAGATTGCCCCGCAGCAGTTCCAGCGGATCGTCGCCGTTCACCAGCGCATGATAGGCGTCCAATTGCAGCGCCACGTTGTCGTCGCCGGTCATGGCGATCAGGGCGCGCGCCGGTATGACCCGCGTCAGCAGGTAGCCCGGCACGTCGACCCCGTTCAGGGGCTCGACCAGGACCTGAATGCCCGCCTCCGCCGCCTGCCTGGCCGCGAAGCGAAGATTGTCGGCGTAGGTGGCCATCGCCATGTCCGGCGCGTCGTCCGGACCGAGGACGCCCGACATCACGTGGATGCGCCGGCACATGAGCTCCCGCGCGTATCCGAGCGCCTCTCCGAAGCTGTCCTGAAATTCGCCGACCCGGTCCGGAAACGCGGCGATCCCCCGCTCGCCGCCGGCGTAATCGCCGGGCGGCGCGTTGATCAACACCATCTCCAGACCCGACGAGAACAGCGCCTCCTGCATGACGGCGAGGTCTTCGTTATAGGGAAAATTGTACTCGACGCCCCGGAACCCGGCGTCGCGGGCGGCCTGAAACCGCGCCGCCAGCGGCAGTTCCTGATAGAGATACATCAGATTGGCGGCGAATTTCGGCATGGCGTCTCCGCTCTCCTTATGCCGCATCCGCAAACCTTGATCCAGGTCAATGCCGCGCCGGCGGGCATGCGGGAAAAGAAGGGCATGAACGCATCCAGCATCGCCCGGTCGCAAGCCAAGGTTCCGCGCTACACGAGCTACCCGACGGCGCCGCATTTCAACGCCGACGTGAGCCCGGACACCTATGCCGATTGGCTGGCACGCCTCGACGGCAAGGCGCCGGTCTCGCTCTATCTGCACGTCCCCTTCTGCGCCGAGATGTGCTGGTACTGCGGCTGCTTCACCAAGATCGTCAACCGCTACGATCCCGTCCGCGAGTATGCCGACGCGCTGCTCGCCGAGGCGGCTCTTGTTTCCGAACGCGCCGGCAAGCCGCTCTCCGTCTCGTTCGTGCATTGGGGCGGTGGCAGCCCGACCATGCTCAAGGCCGACGACTGGCGGCGCATGATGGACGGGCTCCGCGAACGGTTCGCCTTCGCGCCGGACGCCGACGTCGCCGTCGAAATGGACCCCCGCACCACGACCCGGGATTACGTCGGCGCCCTCAAGGCCGCCGGCGTGACGCGCGTCAGCATCGGCGTCCAGGACTTCGACGCCGAGGTGCAGCAGGCGATCAACCGCGTCCAGCCCTTCGAGGTCACGCGGCGCGTCGTCGATTGGCTGCGCGACGCCGGCATCGACTCGATCAACCTCGATCTCATGTATGGGCTGCCGCACCAAAGCACAGAGCGCGTCGTCTCCATGGTCGCGCGGGCGTTGGAGTTCGAGCCGGACCGCATCGCGCTGTTCGGCTACGCACACGTGCCGTGGATGAAGTCGCACCAGCGCCTGATCCCGGAACACGCACTGCCCGACGCCGAAAGCCGCTGGCGGCAATACGAGATCGCGTCCGGCATGCTGTCCTCGGCGGGGTTCGAGCGGATCGGCTTCGATCACTTCGCGCATCCGGCCGACACATTGGCGACGGCTAGCCGCGACGGCCGTCTGGCCCGGAATTTCCAGGGCTACACCGCCGACGGCGCCGATACGCTGATCGGTCTCGGCGCGTCGGCCATCGGCACCCTGCCGCAGGGCTACGTGCAGAACGTCGCCGCCATCAAGGAATACGTGAACCGCGTCCAGGGCGGCGAACTGGCGACCTCGCGCGGCCGGCGGCTGACCGACGCCGACCGGCTACGCCGCGACGTCATCAACGCGGTCATGTGCGATCTGGACGTCGATGTCGGCGCCCTTTGCCGGCGGCATGGCTTCCGCGAGGACGAATTGGATACGTCGCTCGGCAATCTCGATGCGTATGGCTCGGAAGGTCTCCTGGACTTGCAGGATCGGCGCATCCGCGTCAGCGAACGCGGCCGCCCCCTCGTCCGCTTGATCGCCGCCGCTTTCGACGCCTACTTGGAAACCGGTCAGGCCAAGCATTCGGTGGCGGTTTAAAGCAGCCCCCTCGCCCGGATCGCGTCGGCGATTTCGGATGCCGTCGAGATCGGCGTCACCGCGAAGCCATCCATATCGCCCGTGAACGGACGCGCGTGCCCGCCGGCATAAAGCGCCTCGTGCAGCCGGGCGTGCTTCGGCGTCACCAGCGCCGGCGGCGCGTAGATGTAGACCGGCTTGCCGGTCGCGCAGGCCTCCGAGCACATGGAGACGGAATCCCCCGTCACGATGACGGCGTCGGCGAGCGCCAGGAACCCCCGGTACGGATTTTCCTCGCCGCTGTCCCAGCGGTAGAGCCGGTGCGGCGCGTGCAGGCCGGCGGCGAGCGCATCGACCGCGTCGCCCGTGCGGCGGCTCGTCGTCACCATCAGGCCACCGCGCCTTGCGGCCGCCGCCTTGTCGGCGAGCGCCGCCAATTCCCGCGCCATGTCGGCCGTGAACCGCCGCCGCCGCGTCGAGCCGCCGACCAGCAG
>JAYOFL010000023.1:0-47007 GCA_038117205.1 Rhodospirillales bacterium
TGACCTTCACCGCGTTCGCCAGAATGTCGACGCCGCGCAGCAGGCGCTCGCGCGCATCGGCCGAAAATTTGACTTCCTTAGCAGCCATTGGTTCTTTCCTTCTCTATTCGTTCGTTAACGTGTTGCCGTAGAGGCGACCAAGGGCCGCTTACTTGCCGATGATGCCGAGGATGTCGGATTCCTTCATGATCAGCAGATCTTCGCCGTCGACCTTCACTTCGGTCCCCGACCACTTGCCGAACAGGACCCGGTCGCCCGCCTTGACGTCGAGCGGCGTGACCTTGCCGTCTTCCGCCTTGTGGCCGGAACCGACGGCCATGATCTTGCCTTCCATCGGCTTTTCCTGGGCGGTGTCGGGAATGATGATCCCACCGGCGGTCTTCTGCTCCTGCTCGACGCGCTTCACCAGCACCCGGTCGTGCAAAGGACGAAACTTCATGGATATCTCTCCATAATGAGTTGAATGTTCAGGAAATTAGGCGGCTGTTAGCACTCGTACCGCTTGAGTGCCAGGGATGTAGAGGTCGGCCCGGGCGATGTCAACCCTTTGAAGAAATTACCGGATGTTGACCCGGCGGGGAGGGAGAGGCCGGCCGCCTAGGACTGCGGCACGCCTTCGCGCCGGTAGATGTCGGCGATCAGGGCCGCCCGGTCGGTCTCGATCCTATGGATAAGATCGCGGCGGCGCTTGTTCATGGACTTGTAGCGGCCGCTCCAGCGGATGATCTCGAGGATCACCGGCGTCAGGTCGAGCCCCTTCCGCGTCAGCGTGTAGATGTAGCTGCGGCGGTTGTCCGGGTCCCGTGCCTTCTCGATCAGCCCCTCGTTCTCGAGGTGGCAGAGCCGGTCGGCGAGAATGTTGGTCGCGATCTTTTCCTCGGACTCCAGAAAGTCACCGTAGCGGCGCTTGCCGTGCAGGATCATGTCGCGCAGCACCAGGAGCGTCCAACGGTCGCCGAAGGTGTCGGTGCCGTGCGCCACGGGGCAGTCGCTGGAATGCTTCTTCGCCGATCGGGCCATGCGGACAGGCATAAACAAACTACTTGCATTGTGCAATTAAAATCCGCTTTACGGCCTTTAACTTGCAATTTGCAAGTATATATCGGATGGAGGACCACATGTCTCTGAACGCTTTCGTCTACACCGAACTGCAGGCCGCCATTCCGTTCGCGGACGCGCCGTGGCGCGCCATCAACGCGGCGCTTCGCGAGCAGCCCGGCCTGATCGACAAGACGTGGCTCGCCGGCGTCGGCAACAATTCCATCGGCGGCTTCTACGCCTTCGACAGCCTGGACGCGGCCAGGGGGTTCGTGACCGGCTATTTCGCGTCGGAAGCGGCGGCCCTGGACGCGGCGCCGTCGACCCGCATTTTCGACGCGGCGCTGACGGAAGACGCGAGCCGGGACATGTCTTCTGTCCACTACGGACACCGGCTGCCGGAAAAGCCGGGCGCTTTCGTCTACTCCGAGGTGCAGGTCGGCGTTCCCTTCGCGGGCTTTCCCTGGCCGGACCGGAACGCCGTTCTCAAGACGGTTCCCGGCCTCATGTCGAAGACCTGGCTGAGCGGCGCGGGCACCCAGTCGTTGGGCGGGATCGACGCCTTCGACAGCGTGGAAAACGCCAAGGCGTTCGCGCTTGAGAGCTTTCCGAAGACGGCGGCGAAACTCGGCGCCGCCTACACGGTCAGGATTTTCGATGCCGCCGTTGTCGAGGACGCGAGCCGCGACATGCGCTCGCCGTTCTTCCAATGAGCGCCGGCGGATCGGCCACACCGGCCGCCATCGCGGCGGGGGTGCGGACGGCGCACGTGCTGCGGTCGCGCTGCTTCGTGAGCGTGCTCGGGCGTGCCTGGCGCGCCTTGGCGCGGCGGGGACGGAAGGCTTTCGGCCTCGTCCGCTTAGGTCAGGCCGCGCCGTTGAAGGGCATGGCGCCGATGCCGCCGATGTCGTGACTCAGCGCCGGTCGCCGATGCGGGGATCGATCTCGAAGGCCCTGACCGGCCAAATGAGGACGGTGAAATCCTTGAGCCGATAACGACCGAGCGGTTCGATGCCGGCGGGGCCGGCGGGCGGGTTGTCGTAGTACGTGACGATGGCGCCGCCCGGATTGGCGCGGATGAAGGCGTCGGTATCCACTTGCTGCAGGCCGGCCTCGAAGATCGGCTTCCTGAGCCGGCCGAGGAAGTGGTACTGGCCGTGATAGGTGCCGAAATTGGCGAGCCCCATGCCCTTGTCCTCGAGTGTCTTGAGGTGCTGCGCCAACGGGCGAAGATCGTAGGCGACGGTGAGCGGCTTCGCCGCCGTCAGGTGCAGGGCTACGACCAGGATGCCGCTGGCCGCCATGCCCGCCAGGACGATGTTGCCGACGGCGGCCGTCCGGAGGAGGAACAGTCCGACGCCGGCAGCGATGATGAGCCCGCCCCAGGCCGGCGCCAGATCGGCGAACCAATCCGGCGCATCGAAGGGCGGCGCGAATATGGCGAGAGACGCCCAGGCGAGGCCTAGCATTAGAAAGAAGAGCGCCGGCACCTTGAAGGAGGCCTTGCCGGAACCGCCGAGGGCGCGGGCGAACAGGATCGCCAGCGCCGGAAATTCCGGCAGCAGGTAATGCAGTTGCTTCCCGCTGATCGCCGAGAAGACGACGAACGCCGGCACCGTCCACGCGAGCAGGAACTGCAACGCGCCGTCACGCCGCTGGACGTTCCCGGCGAGGCCGCGCCACAGCGCCGGCCAGATGGTCCAGGGCAGCAACAAGGGCGGCAGCACCGCCGCGTACCACCAGAACGGCCGGGCGTGATCGAAGCTCTCGACGATGCGGCCGGCCGACTGGCCCCAGAAGATCATGTTGCGGTATTCCTCGCCGCCGTGGATGCCGGCCGGCACCGCCCAGGCGAGACCGATGGCGGCGCCGCCGAGAACGGACAGGAGAACGGCGCCGTACCAGCGGCCCCAGCCGGCGGCGGGCGGCGACGGTGCCCACGCGAGGCGCGGCCCCCAAAGCGGCGCCAGCAGCGCGGCCGGCAGGATGTGCAGGAGGATCGCCGGCCCCTTGGCGAGGACGCCGATGCCGATCCCGAGCGTCACCAGCAACCAGGCGCGCCGGCCGCCACCGCGCCACGCCCGAACCAATCCGAGCAAGCCGGCGAGTGCGCAGGCGGCGAGCAACATGTCGAACATGGTAAGGGTGCCGAACAGCGTCCAGAAAAGCGCCCCCGCCAGCAGCGTCGGCGCGAGATCGGCCGCCGCGTCGCCGTCCGGCCAAAGTTCGCGGGCGAGCGTCCGGGTCAGGAACAGGGCCGCCAGCGCGAACAGCGGCGCCACCAGTCTCGGCGCCCAGTCGTTGACGCCGGATAACGCCCAGAACGCGTTCATCAGCCAGAACAGCAAAGGCGGTTTGTGGTGATAGGCCTCGCCGTTCAGGTGCGGCACCAGAAAGTCGCCGTCCAGCCACATCGACCAGGCGACGGCGAGATAGCGCGTCTCGTCGACCGGCAGCGGCGGCCTGAGCGCCAGCCCGGCGGCCACCGTCGCCAGCCAGCACAGCAGCCAGCCGTAGCGGAGCGCTGAATTGCCCGAGCCCGACGTCACGAGCGCCCCGCCTCGCTGTCGCCGACATCGTCCGCATCGACGACGCCCGCGTTCAGCAAGTGATGGCTGTCGCGGTAGCGGCGATAAAGCGTCAGGCCGAGCAGGCCCGACGCCGCGAACAGCAGCACGCTCAGCACCAGCTTGACGTTGGCGCCGACCGCGAACCCACTGCCGACGAGCGCGAAGATCAGCGTCTGCGGGATGTAACCGAGGCTGGAACCGAGCACGAACGGTACCGCCGGTACGCTCGATACGCCGGCGATCAGGTTGGTGAGAAAATTCGAGCCGGCCGGCAGGAAGCGGATCAGCAGCGTCGTCGTGAACGGGTTCTCGCGCAGGAAGGCGTCGAAGCGACGGATGCGATCGGGGAACCGGTGCCGCACGAGGTCACGACCGAGGAACCGGGCATAGGCGAAGGTGAAGATGCAGCCGCACGTGGTGGCGAGGACGGCGAGCGGCGTACCGATCCAGATATCGAAGGCGTAGCCGGCGAAGAAGCTGACGGCCTGGCGCGGCAAGCCGACCGCCGTCACCAGCGTGCCGGCGGCGAGAAACAGCAACTCGCCCCTGAGGCCGTGTCCGCGGACGGCGGTGTCGATCCATTCCTTGTCGAGGAAATCGCCGACGGGCGTCATCTTGAGGAGCGCGCCGATGCCGATCACCGTGGCGAACAAAAGGACGCCACGCAGGACGAGACGGAAATTCACGGCCGCTCCTCCGTCCCGTCGGCATCCGCGATCTCGCCCTCGATCACATCCGCCCGAACGGGCCGGCGCAACAACCAGGCGACGCCGAACAGATCGACGATGCCGACGCCCAGCCGGTTGAAGAGGCCGTACTTGGAAAGGCCCCGCGCCCGCGGCCGATGGTTGACCTCAACCGACACGACCCGGCCGCCGGCGCGGATGGTCAGCGCCGGCAGAAACCGGTGCATGTGGTTGAAGGCCGGAAAGGCGAGGAAGTCGTCGCGCGCGAACACCTTGAGACCGCAACCGGTATCCGGCGTCCGGTCCCGCAGCATGGCACTTCGAACGCTGTTGGCGATCCTGGACGACATCCGCTTCAGCCACGTGTCGCGGCGCTTGGCGCGCCAGCCGGCGATCAGCACCGGGCCGGAACCAGCGGCATGTTCCTCGCGGTAGCGGCGAACGAGCGCCGGTATGTCCGCCGGATCGTTCTGGCCGTCGCCGTCGAGGGTCGCGATCAGCGGCGCCCGGGCATGCCGGACGCCGGTGACGACGGCGACGCTCTGACCCCGGCAATGCCGGTGGCGCACCGGCCGTAGCATGGGATGACGGGCCCGGGCGTTCGCCAGGCGGGCCGGCGTCGCGTCGGTGCTGCCGTCGTCGACGAAGACCATCTCGAACGGACAGAACGGGGCGAGCGCCGCCGCGATCTCGTCGATCAGCGGCGCCACGTTCTCCGCCTCGTCCTTGACGGGAACGACGACGCAAAGCTCGGGAATCCGGATGTCAGGACCGGCGTCGGCCATTTCGGGCGCGGTCTCCTTGGAACGTCTTGCCGCCTGGGCTTTTCGGGCGCCCCGCTTTTACAACGCCGGTCCGGGCGAGGCCAACAAAAACCGCGGGAAAACGGGCGTAAACCCTATGAATCAGCGCATTAAGGCAGTTCGAGCCGGTCCAGCCGAAGCCGTTGCCGGCCATCGCCGAGACGCCGGACGCCGAGGGAAACGGCGGCGAAGACGCCGAGCGCCGTGCCGCCGGCGATCAGGAACATGATCAGGATCTGGTATTTGACCGCCTCGACGGGCGGCACGCCGGCAAGAATCTGGCCCGTCATCATGCCCGGCAGCGAGACGACGCCCGCCGCCGCCATGCCGTTGACGGTCGGAATGAGGCCCGCCCGCATGGCGGCGCGGACCGGCTCGCGCATGGCCTCGCCGAAGCGATGGCCGAGTGCCAAGCGGGCCTCGATGGCGGTACGGCCGCGGTCGGCCTCGGCGAGCAGACGGTCGAGGCCGAGGCTGACGCCGTTCATGGTGTTGCCGAGGATCATGCCGAGAATGGGAATGGCGTGGCGCGGGTCGTACCAGGGGTCGGCGTGCAATTGCGTCGTCAGGCCGAAGACGGTGACGATGGCGGCCCCCGCCATCATGGCACCGGCGCCGAGGCCGTATCCCCACGGTCCCTGGAAGCGGCGTTCCTGACGCGCCATCGCCTCGCGCCCGGCGAAGCCGACCATGATCATGGCGACCAGCAGCGTCAGCCACGGCGACGCCGCCGCGAACAGCGCCTTCAGGACGAGACCCACCAGCGTCAGTTGAACGACCATGCGCACCGCGCCGACGATCAGGCGCTTCTCGACGCCGAGCCGGTAAAAGATGGAAAGCAGCGCATTGACCACCAGCAGCGACGCCGCCAGCGCCACGTCCACATATGTAGGTGTCGTTTAGTCGCTCATGCGTCGTCGTCCGGCTCGAGGCGGCCGCTGCGCATGAGGAAGCGCACGTCGGACATGCGTTGCGCCTGCGCCTTGTCGTGCGTGACGAGAACGATGGCGACGCCGTCTTCGAGCTTTTCGTGCAGGATGCTCTCGACCCTGGCCGCGGCTTCCGCGTCGAGCGCCGACGTCGGCTCGTCCAGCAGCAGCACCTTGGGCGCCGCCGACATGGCGCGGAGCTGCGACAATCGCTGCTTTTCGCCGGTCGACAGCCGCGATATCGGCCAATCGAAGGCGTCGGACGGAAATCCGAGCCGCACCAGACCGCCGATGGTGCCGGCCGGGTCCGGGAAATGGTCGCCGACCCGGTCGCGCCACCAGCCGGATTCCGCGGCGACGTGTGTCACCTGCCGCCGCCAGTCTGGCGCCGGCATGGAATCCCTGTCGCGGCCGTCCAGCGAGACCGACCCCGTGTTGGGGTCGAGGTCGGCGATGGCGCGGAGCAGCAACGACTTGCCGGACCCGGATTTGCCGCGGACGACGGCGCACTGCCCGCCTTCGACGGAAAGGTCGGCCGGCTCCAATCCGGAACGGGTCAAATCGGACACCTTGAGCATGGCGTATCGTGGCCCGGTCGCCGTCCCTCGACAAGCGCCGCCTGCTCGTCTAGGGCTAAATCGGCATCGGCAAGGAGGCGCGCATGGATGGACCCGCTCGGACGCACGCTGCGACGATCGAGCCGGTGTGGATCGACTACAACGGTCACATGAACGTCGCGTACTACGTGCTGGTCTTCGACCACGCGACGGACGGATTTCTGGAGATGATCGGTCTCGATGCGAATTTCCGCGAAAGCGCCGGCAGTTCCGTCTTCGTCGCCGAGGCGCACGTCACCTACGACCGGGAACTGACGGAAGGCGAGCGGGTTTACGTGACGTCGCAGGTGCTCGGCCACGACGCCAAGCGGCTGCATCTTTTCCACCGCATGCATCGGGCGGACGACGATGCGCTCTGCGCCAGCAACGAGATCATGATCCTGCACGTCGACCTGTACGCCCGGCGGGTCGCGCCCTTCCCGCCTCCCCTGGCGGAGCGGATCGCAGAGATCGCCGGACGGCAGTCCCATCTCGTCCGGCCGCCCGAAGCCGGCCGCCGCATCGCCATTCCGCCGGCGAAAGGGGACGCGGCGGCGCCGGGAAAATGACTTGGACAGGCTTCGGCCCCTACGCCACACTGACGGCGGCGGCCGCTCGCGTCGCGGAGCGGCCCGTAACATGACGAACGGACGCTGATCTTGGAATACGGCGACACACCCGAACAGGCGGCCGACTTCGCCGCCCGCGCCCTCGACGAAATGCGCCGGCGCGCCATTCCCCCGACGCCGAATAATTTCGCCGTCTGGTACATGCATGTTTCGGCGCGCATGCCGGTCCTCAGTCAGGCGCTGCAGAACCTGGACGACGCTGGCCGCCCCTTCAGCGAACGCGACAACGCCGACTTGCACGGCCGGTTCTTCACCGCCGACGCCGAGGAAGCGGCCATCTCCGATACGGCGGCGAAACTGAACGCCGAGATGACGCATGTCATCGGGCACATTTCCACCGCCGGCGAGGATGCCGGCAGCTACGGCCTCGAGCTCGGCAAGGCGATCGAATCTATGGTGACGGGCGAATCGTCTGAAGACCTCAACCTGGCGCTGGCGTCGGTGCTGACGACGACGAAGTCGATGGAGATGAAGAACCGGGCGCTGGAAGAAAAGCTGCGCCATTCGGCGGCGGAGGTGACGCGCCTCAGAAGCGACATGGAATCCCTGCGCGAGGACGCCCTGCTCGACCCGCTGACCGGCATCGCCAACCGCCGCATGTTCGATCAGGCGCTGCGGCAAGCCGTCGTCGACGCCATGGAAACGGGCGAGCCGCTGGCGCTCGCCATGCTCGACATCGACCACTTCAAGAACTTCAACGACACGCACGGCCATCAGACGGGCGATCAGGTGCTCCGGTTGGTCGCCGCCACGCTGGGCGAGGTCCCCACAGGTGGTAACATGGTGGGCGGGAATTCGGCCGGCGCGACCCTGTCGGCGCGCTACGGTGGCGAGGAATTCGCCGTCGTCGCGCCGGGCATGGACCTCGCCGACGCGGTCCGCCTGACGGACGGGATTCGCCAGGAGATCGGCGGCAAGGTCGTCCGCAACCGCCGCACCGGCGAAGATCTGGGCCAGATCACCATTTCCGCCGGCGTCGCGGCGTTCGCCTTCGGCGAGCCGATCGGCCTTTTCATCGGCCGCGCCGACCGCGCGCTCTATGCCGCGAAGAACGCCGGACGAAACTGCGTCCGCTCGGAGGCCGACGTTCCGAACGGCGAGAACGCCGCCGACATTTCGGTCGGCGCCTGAACATGGAAATCTGAGGCCATGGCCGACGTTCCCAGTGCCGCCCTCGACTGCGTGCCATCGCCGGTTGTCGTCGTCGACGCGCGCCGGCGCGTCCTGCACGCCAACCGCGCCGCGCTCGACGTCCTCGGTCCTTCGGCGCCGGGCCGGGACCTGGCGCTGAGCTTCCGCCACCCCAACGTGCTCGACGCCATCGACGCCGTCCTCGCCGGCACCGGCGAGCGGAGCGGCGAGATCGTGCTGCCGGTGCCGGTATCCCGGAGCCTCGCCTTCCGGGCCGAGCGGATCGCCGGCGCGCCGGCCGCCGACGGGTCCATGGCGGTCCTGGTGCTCGACGACGTGACGGCGAGCCGCAAGGCCGAGGAAATGCGTGCCGACTTCGTCGCCAACGTGTCGCACGAATTGCGCTCGCCGCTGACGGCGCTGCTCGGCTTCATCGAGACGCTACGCGGCCCCGCCAGCGACGACACCGAGGCGCAGGTCCGCTTCCTCGACATCATGCTGCGCGAGGCCCGGCGCATGGCGCGGCTGATCGAAGACCTGTTGTCGCTTTCGCGGGTCGAGATCAACGAACACGTGGCGCCGCGCGGCGACGTCGACGTCCGCCAGGTGCTGAATGCCGTTGTCGAGGTGCTGGAACGCCAGGCGGAAGAACGCGGCATCGCCATCGCCGTCGACGAAGACGACGCCCCGGCCCGCGTGATCGGCGACGCCGACCAGCTCAACCAAGTTTTCCGGAACCTGATCGAGAACGCCATGAAGTACGGCGGCTCCGGCGGCCGCATCGACGTCCGGGTTCGGACCATGGAGCGCATTCCCGGATCGCCCCGCACCGGCGTCGCGGTCGGCATCACCGACAACGGGCCCGGCATCCCCAAGGAAATGATCCCGCGCCTGACGGAACGGTTCTTCCGGGTCGACCGCGCCCGCACGCACGATACCGCCGGCGGCATGAGCAGCACCGGCCTCGGTCTCGCCATCGTCAAGCACATCGTCAGCCGGCACCGCGGCCATCTCGCCGTCGAGAGCAAGTTGGGCGAGGGCAGCACCTTCACGGTCTATCTGCCGAGCCGGGTGCAAAATCCCGCCCCGTAGGGGGTCCGTACCGCGCCGTCCGGGTGTCGCGAAACGGCAAAGAAACGGTAAAGTCCGCGGCAGGAAATTTAAATATGTCAGATGTTTAGGGCGATTTTCCACAGCCCGGCCGGCAACGTAATAAAAATGTCACTCGACTGTCACAATAGGGACTCCGCCCGCTCATAACTTCCGCTTGCTGAAGCCGCAGGGCGCATTCCGCGTCCGCGGGTAACGCAGCAGGAGACCGTCTCCTCTACATTTTCTTCTTCCAAGGCAGGAGTACCGCCATGTTTCGCAAGACCCTAGGGATCGCCGTCGTCGCCGCCGTGGCCGCGACCGGTTCGGCCGCCGAGGCCCGCGACCAGATTCGCATCGTCGGTTCGTCGACCGTCTATCCCTTCTCCACCGTCGTCGCCGAACAGTTCGGCAAGACGACCAGCTTCAAGACCCCGGTCGTCGAGAGCACCGGTTCCGGCGGCGGCTTGAAGCTGTTCTGCGCCGGCGTCGGCGTCGAGCACCCGGACATCACCAACGCGTCTCGCCGCATCAAGAAGTCGGAAGTCGAAAGCTGCGCCAAGAACGGCGTCAAGGACATCACCGAAATCAAGATCGGCTATGACGGCATCGTGTTCGCCAACTCGAAGGCGGCGCCGCAGATGAACGTCACCCGCAAGCAGTTGTTCCTGGCCCTCGCCAAGACCGTCTCCGACGGCAAGGGCGGCCTGATGGATAACCCGAACAAGATGTGGTCCGACATCGACAAGTCGCTGCCGAAGACGAAGATCGAAGTCCTCGGCCCGCCGCCGACCTCCGGCACGCGCGACGCCTTCGTCGAGCTGGTCATGGAAGAGGGCTGCGACGAGTTCGCCGATCTGAAGGCGCTCAAGAAGTCCGACAAGAACAAGCACAAGGCGGTTTGCCAGGGCGTGCGTGAAGACGGCGCCTACGTGGAAGCCGGCGAAAACGACGTCCTGATCGTCCGCAAGCTGGAAGCCAACAAGGACGCCTTCGGCATCTTCGGCTTCTCGTTCCTCGATCAGAACGCCGACAAGATCCAGGGCTCGAAGGTCGACGGCAAGGCGCCGGCGTTCGAAGCCATCGCCGACGGTTCCTACGTCGTGTCGCGGCCGCTCTACTTCTATGTGAAGGGCGCGCACGTCGGCAAGGTTCCGGGCATCAAGGAATATGTCGCCGAGTTCACCAGCGAGAAGGCCTGGGGCGACGACGGCTACCTCTCGACCAAGGGTCTGATCCCGATGCCGAACGCCGAACGTAAGAAGTTCATGGCCGACGGCAAGGCGATGGCCAACAACATCAGCATGTAATCCCGGATGTCCCCGGTGGTCCGCCACCGGGGACACTTCCTTCGACGACGTATTTTTTTGATCCTTTAAAGCCTCCCGCTTCCTTCCCGCGCCGACCGGCCATTTCGCCGGCCGCTCGGAACCACAGACGGAAATTTGACGAATGTCTTTCTCGCTCATCCTCGCCGCTCTGGTCGTCCTCACCATCGCCGGCTACCACCTCGGCCGCTCCCGGGCCCTGGCCAGCGTCGGCGGCAGCCCGCGCGCGTTGCACTCGCGGCCGCACTATTACGGATACTTCGTTGCGCTCTGGTGCGGCGTGCCGGCGGTGCTGATCCTCGGCGCCTGGCTCGCCTTCGAGCCCGCTATCGTCCAGACCCTGGTGATTTCAGATCTGCCGGCCGACCTGCAGGCTTACGAGCCGTCGCAGATGTCGCTGTTGCTGAACGACATCCGCAATCTGGCGAGCGGCAACATCACGTCCGGCGACGTCACCGCCGAGCTCAGGGCCGCCGCCGATCACTACAACAGCCTCAAGCATCTGAGCACCCTCGCCGCCGCCGTCGTCGTGCTGTCGCTGGCGGTGCTCGCCATCATCTACGCCCGCAGCAAGATCGACCCGAAGCTGCGCGCCCGCAACCGCGTCGAAAAGGCGGTGATGGCGATCCTGATCGTGTCGTCGACCATCGCCATCCTGACCACGGTCGGCATCGTCTTCTCGCTGGTCTTCGAATCGGCCCGGTTCTTCACCAAGGTCTCGCCGATCGAGTTCCTGTTCGGCATCGAGTGGAGCCCGCAAACGGCGCTACGCAAGGACCAGGTCGGGTCCAGCGGGTCGTTCGGCGCCATTCCGCTGTTCGCCGGCACCATGCTGATTTCCTTCATCGCCATGTGCGTGGCGGCGCCGATCGGTTTGCTCTCCGCCATCTACATGGCCGAGTACGCGCCGCGCAAAATCCGCGGCTGGGTCAAGCCGGCGCTCGAAATCCTCGCCGGCATCCCGACCGTCGTCTACGGCTTCTTCGCGGCACTGACCATCGCGCCCATGTTCCGCGACAGCGGCGCCTTCATGGGCCTCGACATCTCGTCGGAAAGCGCGCTCGCCGCCGGCATGGTCATGGGCATCATGATCATTCCATTCGTCTCGTCGCTGTCCGACGACGTCATCAACGCCGTGCCGCAAAGCCTGCGCGAGGGCTCCTACGGCCTCGGCGCGACGAAGTCGGAGACGATCCGGCGCGTCATCCTGCCGGCGGCGCTGCCCGGCATCGTCGGCAGCCTGCTTCTGGCGGTGTCGCGCGCCATCGGCGAAACCATGATCGTCGTCATGGCCGCCGGTCTCGGCGCCAATCTGACCGCCAATCCCTTCGAAGCCGTCACCACCGTCACCGTGCAGATCGTGACGCTGTTGGTCGGCGACCAGGAATTCGACAGCGCCAAGACATTGGCCGCGTTCGCGCTCGGCCTGGTGCTGTTCTGCGTCACCCTCGTCCTCAACGTCATCGCATTGACTGTGGTCAACCGATACAGAGAGCAATATGACTGATATCACGATGAATGATTCGTCCGAAATGAACGCGCCGCCGACCGCGCACAAGGGTGCGACCGCCGCCGAAGCGGTGCGCCGCAGCCTGAAGCGCCGCTACGCCGCCGAGGCCCGGTTCCGGGCCTACGGCATCGCCGCCGTCATCTTCGCCATGCTGGCGTTGACGACGCTGTTCGCGACCATCATTTCCAGCGGCATGTCGGCGTTCCGGGCGACCGTGATCGAGCTCGAGGTCGACCTCGACGCCTCCGTGATCGACCCGGACGGAACCCGCAATCCGCAGACTCTCGCCACCGCCAACTATCGGGCGCTCGTCTTCAATTCGCTGCGCGGCATGTTCCCCGACGTCACCAGCCGGAACGACCGCCGCGACCTGACGGCGATGCTGAGCCGGGGCGCCAGCTTCCAGGTGCAGAAGCTGGTCGTCGACGACCCGTCCCTGATCGGCTCCAAGATCAAGATCACCGTGCCGGTGTCCTCCGACGTCGATCTCTACGAGAAGGGCGTGATCAAGAAAGGCACCGATTCGGCGGACCGCCGGGTCAACGACAAACAGATGGCGTGGTTCGACGACCTGAAGGCCAAGGGCATCGTCTCGACCCGCTTCAACACCACCTTCTTCACTGCCGCCGATTCCCGCGAGCCCGAGCTCGCCGGTATCTGGGGCGCGGTTACAGGCTCCTTCTTCACGATGCTGGTGACGCTGCTGCTGTCGTTCCCGATCGGCGTCGCGGCGGCCGTCTATCTCGAGGAATTCGCGCCGAAGAACCGCATCACCCAGGTCATCGAGGTCAACATCAACAACCTCGCCGCCGTGCCGTCCATCGTGTTCGGTCTGCTCGGCCTCGCCGTCTTCATCAACTTCTTCGGCCTGCCGCGCTCGGCGCCGCTGGTCGGCGGCATGGTGCTGGCGCTGATGACGCTGCCGACCATCATCATCGCCGGTCGCGCCGCCCTGAAGGCGGTGCCGCCGTCGATCCGCGAAGCGGCCCTCGGTCTCGGCGCCTCGCCGGTGCAGGTGGTCAGCCACCACTTGCTGCCGCTGGCCATGCCCGGCATGCTGACAGGCACCATCATCGGCATGGCGCAGGCGCTCGGCGAAACGGCGCCCTTGCTGATGATCGGCATGGTCGCCTTCATCGTCGACATTCCGGGCGGCGTCACCGACCCGGCGACGGTGCTGCCGGTTCAGGTCTATCTCTGGGCCGACAGCCCCGAGCGCGCGTTCGTCGCGCGCACCTCGGCGGCGATCATGGTGCTGCTCGGCTTCCTGGTTTTCATGAATGCGCTGGCGGTCGTGCTCCGCAAGCGGTTCGAGCGCCGCTGGTAACGAGAGGGAATAAAAAATGGAATCGGCAACCATCAAGACGGCCGTCGCGCCGGCCGATGCGGCGCTCACCGCCGCCGGCGCGCGCGACACCAAGTTTCACACCCGCAAGGTCTGCGTCTACTACGGCGAAAAGCAGGCCCTGTTCGATGTCGATCTCGACATCTTCTCCAACGAGGTGACGGCGCTGATCGGCCCGTCCGGGTGCGGCAAGTCGACGTATCTGCGCTCGCTGAACCGGATGAACGACACCATCGACATCTGCCGCGTCACCGGCGACATCATCCTCGACGACATCGACGTCTACTCGCGCGAGATCGACGTCGTGCACCTGCGCGCCCGCGTCGGCATGGTGTTCCAAAAGCCGAACCCGTTCCCGAAGTCGATCTACGAGAACGTCTGCTACGGACCGCGCATCCACGGCATCGCCTCCGGCAAGGCCGATCTCGACCAGATCGTCGAGGAAAGCCTGATCAAGGCCGGTCTCTGGAACGAGGTGAAGGACCGCCTCGACGCGCCCGGTACCGGGCTTTCCGGCGGCCAGCAGCAGCGGCTCTGCATCGCGCGCGCCATCGCCGTGCATCCGGAAGTGATCCTGATGGACGAGCCGTGCTCGGCGCTGGACCCGATCGCCACGGCGAAGATCGAGGAATTGATCGACGAGTTGCGCGAGAACTACACCATCGTCATCGTCACCCACTCGATGCAGCAGGCGGCGCGCGTCTCGCAGCGAACCGCGTTCTTCCACCTCGGCTATCTGGTCGAGGTCGGCGAGACCGAGCAGATTTTCACCAACCCTGTCGACCAGCGCACGCAGGACTACATCACCGGCCGCTTCGGCTAGGACCAAGGAAAAAACCGACATGGCCACGAATCATATCGTCAAATCGTTCGACGAAGACCTTCGCGAACTCGACAACGTCATCGCCGAGATGGGCGGTCTCGCCGAAGTGCAATTCGCCGACGCCATCACGGCGCTGGTGAAGCGCGACGGCGAACTGGCCGAGCGGGTCGTCGTCAGCGACAAGCGCATCGACGAGCTGGAGTCCAAGGTCGACAGTCACGCCATTTCCATGCTGGCGCTACGCCAGCCGATGGCGAACGACCTCCGCGTCGTCATCACGGCGCTCCGTATCGCCAGCGTCGTTGAGCGCATCGGCGATTACGCCAAGAACATCGCCAAGCGGACCGTGGCGCTGACGCAGACGCCGCCGGTCGGCCCGACCCGTACCATCGCGCGGATGGGCAACGTCGTGCAGGGCATGATCAAGACGGTGCTGGACGCCTATCTGCAACGCGACGCCGACATGGCCCGCGACGTCCGGCTCCGCGACGAGGAAGTGGACGCGCTGCACACCAGCCTGTTCCGCGAACTGCTGACCTACATGATGGAGGATCCGCGCAGCATCTCGGCGTGCGCGCACCTCCTGTTCGTCGCCAAGAACATCGAGCGCATCGGCGATCACGCCACCAACATCGCCGAGCAGGTGCACTTCCTGGTGCACGGCGAGTTGCCGGGCAGCGCCCGTCCGAAGGGCGACGAGTCGAGCTACACCGTGGTCAACGCGGAATAGGCCAAAGAAACGGATTGAGATATAATGTCGGAAATGTCACGCATCCTCATCGTTGAAGACGACCCGTCGCTGGTCGAGCTTCTGCGCTATAACCTCGAGATCGAGGGCTTCGACGTCGCCGTCGCCCGCGACGGCGAGGGCGGGTTGGAAGCCATCGGCTCGCAGGACCCGGATCTCGTCGTGCTGGACTGGATGCTGCCGAACGTGTCGGGCATCGAGATCTGCCGGCAGATGCGCCAGCGTTCGGAAACCCGCCAGACCCCGGTCATCATGCTGACCGCCAAGGGCGAGGAGACGGATCGCATCCGCGGCCTCGAAACCGGTGCCGACGACTACATCGTCAAGCCGTTCTCGCCGGCCGAACTGACGGCCCGCATCAAGGCGGTGCTGCGCCGCGCGCAACCGGCCGGCGCCGGCAATTCCCTTTCCTACGAAGACATCCAGATGGATTTGGAATCGCACCGCGTCACCCGTGGCGAGCGGTCGGTCAAGCTGGGACCGACGGAATACCGGCTCCTCAAGACGTTCCTGGAAAAGCCCGGCCGGGTCTTCACCCGCGAGCAGTTGCTGGACAAGGTCTGGGGCCGCGACATCTACGTCGAGCTCCGCACCGTCGACGTGCACATCCGCCGGCTCCGCAAGGCCCTGAACGAGGGCGGCGAGACGGACCTGATCCGCACCGTCCGCTCCGCCGGCTATTCGCTCGACGCCGCCAAGTACTGAGCACGCGAACCCGGTGCCGGCGCGGTCGGCGCCGGCCGCCGCCGGGGCCACCGGCTTCTGGCGCTACATTATTCTTTTCTTTATGAATTTCGGGCATAGGCTCCACATGGGGGAGCGATGCCCGATACCCGCTTCACGTATGTAAAAATCCAATCCGCCGTCCGTGGATTGATACGCAACGAGCACCTGGTGCTGGTTGTGCTGGCGTTGATCGTCGGCAGCTTCTCGGGTGCCGCCGTGATCGCGTTCCGCGAAGCCATCGCCTTCGTGCATACGCTCGGCTTCGGCGTCGAGACCGACCGCATGGCGCAATACGCGGTCACGCTGCCCTGGTGGCAGATCCTTCTGCTTCCGGTAGCCGGCGGCCTGATTGTCGGCCTCCTGGTGCGCAAGCTGATGCCGGGCGGCCGGCCGCAGGGCGTCGCCGACGTCATCGAATCCTGCGCCTTGAAGGGCGGGCAGATGTCGTCGCGCATCGGCGTCGTCTCGGCGCTGGCCAGCGCCATCTCCATCGGCACCGGCGCCTCGGTCGGCCGCGAGGGGCCGGCCGTGCATCTCGGCGCGTCGCTCGCCGGCTGGATCGGCCGCCGGCTGCACCTATCGCGCTCGCTGACACGCACGATCCTGGGGTGCGGCGTCGCCGCCGCCGTCAGTGCGTCGTTCAACGCCCCCATCGCCGGCGCGCTGTTCGCCAGCGAGGTCGTGGTCGGCCAGTACGCGCTCAAGACCTTCGCCCCCGTCGTCATGGCCAGCGTCGCCGGCACGGCGCTGTCGCAACTGCATTTCGGCGACGCCTCGGTGTTTTTCCTGGGCGACAGCCACGTCGCGTCGTTCCTGGAGTTTCCGGCCTTCATGGGCCTCGGCGTCGTGTCGGCGCTGGCCGCCATCGCCATGATGCGGGCCATCTTTCTCGCGCAAGGAATCGCCGAGCAGACACCGATCCCGCCCTGGACGCGTCCCGCCGTCGCCGGGCTCGGCGTCGGCATCCTGGCGCTCGGCCTACCGCAGGTGCTCGGCATCGGCTACGGCGTCGTCGAGTGGTCGATACTCGGCCAGTTCGAATTGAACATGCTGATCGCCATCGCCGCGGCGAAGATCCTGGCGACCGGACTCTGCCTCGGCTTCGGCTTCTCGGGCGGCGTGTTCTCGCCGTCCTTGGTCATCGGTGCCGTCACCGGCGCCGCCTACGGCCTGATCGCCGCCTCGGTCTACCCCGACCTGGCGTCCGGCATCGGCGTCTACACGCTGGTCGGCATGGGTGCGACGGCGGCGGCGGTGCTGGGCGCGCCGATCTCGACGACGCTGATCGTGTTCGAGATCACGGGCGACTACAAACTATCCCTCGCCGTCATGCTGGCCATCGTCGTCGCCACCGAGATCACGCATCATTTCTTCGGCCAGTCGTTCTTTGCCGTGCAGTTGAACCGGCGCGAGATCGACCTCCGCGACGGCTTCGAGAAGGAAATCCTTTCAACCGTCTTCGTGCGCCGCATCGTCGACCGGGGCGCCGCCGTCGAGCGCGAGACGGTCGGCCTCGGCGTGCCGCTGTCGGCGCTGCGCGACCGGCTGAGCCGCGCCACCTGGGGCGAATTGTTCGTCGTCAACGAGACCGGCCGGCTGTACGGCACCATTACGCTCGGCGATTGCGGCGAGACGCTGTTCGAGAACGACTGCGACGCCCTGATCAGCGCCGCCGACGTGGCGCGCCTGCATCCGCCGTTCCTGACCGAGAACGACAACCTGGAGCAGGCGCTCCGCACCATGCGCGAATCGGGCGAGGATCACATCGCCGTCGTCACCGATAAGGACAGCATGATCTTCGTCGGCTGCCTGCACCACCGCGACGTCATGAACGCCTACACGCAGGCGCTGCTGACGATCCGCCACGAAGAGCACAATCAGCAGTGACGTCCCGGCGGAACCGGGACCGTCCAGCTCTTATTGGCCGAAGACCTTTTGCAGCAGTTCCGTCGAGCGTTTCGCCGGATTTTCTCGGATCGCCGCCTCCTCCCGCGCGAGGTAGGTAAATACACCGTCGATCCCCTTCGTCAGCACGTGCGTCGTCAGGTCGGCCTTGGCGTCCGGAACGAACGGCAGCGACTTGTACTTACCGATCAGCGCGTCGTAGGCGGCGATGGCGCCGACCCCCGATAGTTGCTCGTCGACGATGGGCTTCATTTCGGCGGCGAGGGGCGCCGACATCTTGTCGCGGAAATAACTCGTCGCCGCGTCCTTCGGGCCGTCGAGAATTCCCTTGGCGTCGTCGATGCTCATGCTCCGGATGGCGTCGCCGAACAGCTTCGTCGCCTTCGGAACCGCCGCCTCGGCGGCGCGGTTCAATTTCAGCTCCAAATCGTCGGCCATGCCGCCCAGGCCGACCTTGCCGAGCGCGCTTTTCACCGTTCTCAGCGAATCGGGAAGCGGAATGTGCACGTCGGCGGCCTTGTTGAAGCCGTCCGTCCGGCCCAGCGTGGCGACCACCCGCTCCGTGCCGACGCGAAGCGGATCCTTGAGACCGGCGGCGATTTCCTCGGCGCCGAGACCCGCGGCCGGCGTCGACGTGCCGCCGCCGCCAAGGTTTTTCATCAGGGATTTGCCCTGATCGAACAGCGATTGCGCGCTTGCAGGACCGGCGAAAACCGCCATGACGGTGATGGCTCCGATAATGGTCTTTATTCCAATCACTTGAGCACCTTCATTTTGGTTGCGCCGTCGGCGGGCGGAATTCGACCGCCGCCGGAAGCCTGACATGCCGCCGGAATGCTGGCAACGAACCCGACGGAATGCGCCGTCGGCCGCTTGCCATCCGCCCGGGCGTGCTATAACCGCGGGGCATGAGCGATTCCTTCGAATTCGGCGATCTCGAGGACGCGCCGCCGGCGCGCCCCACGGTCCAGGCGCCCGCACGGCCTTCCGGTCCGCCGACCTATCTCGACGGCCTGAACGAGAGCCAGCGCGCCGCCGTCCAGGCCGTCGAGGGCCCGGTCCTGGTGCTGGCCGGCGCCGGCACCGGCAAGACCCGGGTGCTGACGACGCGGCTCGCGCATATCCTGACGCAGGGCCGCGCCTCGCCGGGCGAGATGCTGGCCGTCACCTTCACCAACAAGGCGGCGAACGAGATGAAGGAGCGGGTCTCCCGCCTCGTTGGCCGGCCGGTCGAGGGCTGGTGGGTCGGCACCTTCCACGCCATCGGCGCGCGGATTTTGCGCGCACACGCGGAAGCGGTCGGCTTGAAGCCCTCCTTCACCATCCTCGACGCCGACGACCAACTCCGGCTCGTCAAGCAGTTGGCGGAGATTCACGACATCGACGAGAAGCGGCTGCCGCCCCGCGTCGTGTCGGGCATCATCCAGCGCTGGAAAGACCGGGGCTACCTGCCGGACAAGGTGCCGGCGGCGGAAGCCGGCGACGCCAACGGCAAGACCCTCGAGCTCTACAAGGACTACCAGGCGCGGCTCACGACGCTGAACGCCGCCGACTTCGGCGATCTGCTGCTGCTCTGCCTCAAGCTGTTCCAGGAGCAGCCGGAGGTGCTGAAATCCTATCAGCGGCGCTTCCGCTACATCATGGTCGACGAGTACCAGGACACCAACGTCTCGCAGTATCTCTGGCTCCGGCTTTTGGCGCAGGCGCACCGCAACATCTGCTGCGTCGGCGACGACGACCAGTCGATCTATTCCTGGCGCGGCGCCGAGGTCGGCAACATCCTCCGCTTCGAGGAGGATTTCCCGGGCGCCCGTGTCGTGCGGCTGGAGCGCAACTACCGCTCGACGCCGCATATCCTGGCCGCCGCGTCCGGACTGATCGCCAACAACGAGGGCCGGCTCGGCAAGACGCTCTGGACCGACATGAACGACGGCGAGCGGGTGCGCGTGCGCGGCGTCTGGGACGGCGAGGCGGAAGCCCGCATGGTCGGCGACGAGATCGAATCGGCGCAGAGCCACGGCAAGACCCTGAACGAGATCGCCGTGCTGGTCCGCGCCGGATTCCAGACCCGCGAGTTCGAGGAACGCCTGATCACGCTCGGCATCCCGTACCGCATCGTCGGCGGCCCGCGCTTCTACGAGCGCCAGGAAATCCGCGACGCCGTCGCCTATCTTCGCGTCATCGCGCAGCCGGACGACGACCTCGCCTTCGAGCGCATCGTCAACGTGCCGACCCGCGGCATCGGCAAGACGACCATGCAGACGCTGCACGCCTATGCCCGCGCCGAGGGCGTGTCACTGACCCGCGCCATCGCGTCGCTGGTCGAGACCGACGAGTTCCGGCCGCAGGCGCGGAAATCCCTCGCCGACCTGCTCGCCACCTTCGAGCGTTGGCGCATGACGGCGTCGCTCCGCGACCCGGCCGATCTCGCCGCCGAGGTGCTGGAGGAGAGCGGCTACATCGACATGTGGCGGATGAAGAAGGACCCGGACGCGCCCGGACGCCTCGACAACCTGAAGGAACTGGTGGTGGCGCTCGAGGACTTCGAGACCTTGGGCGCGTTCCTGGAACACGTCAGCCTGGTCATGGAGAACGAGGAGCAGAAGGGCATCGACAAGGTGAACCTGATGACGCTGCACGGCGCCAAGGGTTTGGAGTTCGACACCGTGTTCCTGCCCGGCTGGGAGGAAGGGTTGTTTCCGAACCAGCGCGCGCTGGACGAGAGCGGGCTCGCCGCGCTGGAGGAAGAGCGCCGCCTCGCCTACGTCGGCATCACCCGGGCCCGGCGCCGCGCCATCGTGTCGTTCGCCGCCAACCGCCGCGTCTACGGCCAATGGCAGAGCGCGACGCCGTCGCGCTTCATCGACGAGTTGCCGAGGGACAACGTCGACATCGTCTCCGAGCCCGGCGTCTACGCCGGCCGCGACACGGCGTTCGCCGTGGTCGACGATCCCTATATCGACGGCGACAGCCTCAACCGGTCGCGCCGGCGCATGGTCGAGGGGCGCGGCTCGCGCTCCTGGGCGCCGGCGGCACGCCAGCCCGCCAAGACCTTCCAACCCGGCGAGCGGGTGTTCCATCAGAAATTCGGCTACGGCCGCATCGTCGCCGCCGACGGCGACAAATTGCAGATCGACTTCGAGAAGGCCGGCGACAAGCGTGTCATGGCTAACTTCGTGGAACCGGCATGATCGCCGTTCCGGCCGGAACGCTGTGGCGGATCGAGGTGCGCGCGCCGGCCGCCGCCGCGCCGGCGATGGCCTCGGCGCTGGAAGGGGCGTGCGCCGCCGTCAGCTATTTCGAGGGACCGGGCGATCACTGGCGGATCGAGGGATACGCCGACACGCCACCGGACGAACAGGCGATCGCCGACGGCCTCAGCATGACCGCCGAGGCGTTGGGCATCGCCCTGCCGGCGCTCTCCATCGAATTGCTGACGCCGCGCGACTGGCTGGCGGAAAATCTGGCGAGCTTCGAGCCGAAACGCATCGGCCGCATCTTCGTGCACCCGGGTCATTTCGAGGGCCGCGCTCCGGCGGGCGCCCTGCCGCTGGAAATCGACGCCGCCACCGCCTTCGGATCCGGCGCGCATCCGACCACCGCCGGCTGCATCCAGGCGATCCAGGACGCCATGCGGCCAGGCGGCGTCAGGGGCGGCATAAGGCGCGTCCTCGACATGGGCTGCGGCAGCGGCCTTCTGGCGTTCGTCGCCGCCCGGCTCGGCGCGCCGCATGTGGTCGCCGTCGACATCGACCCGGAAGCGGTCCGCGTCGCCCGGCTCAATGCCCGCATCAACCGGCTCGGCCAACGGGTGCGGCTGGCCTGCGGCCCCGGCTACCGGACATCGGCGGTCGGTGAGGCCACGCCCTATGATCTGATCGTCGCCAACGTCCTCGCCCGGCCCCTCAAGGCGATGGCCGGCGACCTCGCCCGGCACCTGGCGCCCGGCGGCAGCGCCATCCTGTCCGGCCTGATCGTCCGCGACGCCGCCGACGTGGCGCAGGCGCACCGGGCGCGTGGGCTCCGCTTCGTGCGGCGGATCGTCATTGAGGATTGGGCGACGCTGATCCTCGAAAAGCCGGGGCGGCGGGCGGCGTGACGCGCGAGGATCGGCAGCGGAAACTGGTGTCCCGGCTGATCATGGCCAACTTCGCCGGCATCGTGCTGACCGGTCCCTACATCGGACACTTGGTCAAGGAAGGGCGAGACCCGTGGCTGTCGATCGCCGCCGCCCTTCTGATGTTCCTCGGCATCGTCGTGCCGCTCTATCGGCTCTTCAACCGCATGCGCGACGATTTCGACGACGTGCAGGCGGAGGCGCTGCGGACGCTTCGCCGCTCCGACGGCCGGACAGGCGGCCAGGAGGTGTTCGCCAACCAGCCGCCGACGCCCAAGTTCCGGAATGCCGCCAGCCAGCCGCTGGTGGCGGTCCTGATCACCGCCGCCGCCTGGGCGCTGCTGGCGACCGATCTGGTCCGCTATTTATTCCTGTGATCCGAGCGACTTGAAGGCGGCGAGCGCGCGATCCCGCGCCTCCCTGTGATCGACGATGGGCCGGGGATAGGTCTCGCCGAGCCTGATCCCGGCTTCCGCCAGCACATGATCCGGCGCCGTCCACGGCGCATGCAGATACTTGTCCGGGAGCGCGGCGATTTCCGGCACGTAGGTCCGGACGTACTTGCCCGCGGGATCGAACTTCTCCCCCTGCGCGACCGGATTGAAGATGCGGAAATAGGGTTGGGCGTCGGCGCCGCAGCCGGCCGACCATTGCCAGTTGAAACTGTTGGCGGCGAGATCGGCGTCGACGAGGGTATCCCAGAACCAGGCCTCGCCGGCCTGCCAGGGCTGCAACAGGTGCTTCACCAGGAACGACGCGACGACCATCCGCACACGGTTATGCATCGTGCCGGTACGCCAGAGCTCGCGCATGCCGGCGTCCACCATCGGATAGCCGGTCAGGCCCTTCTGCCATTGGCGGAGCGCGGCGGCGTCCTCCGCCCATGGGAATGCCTGGAACTTCGGCTGCATGGGCTCCGTCGGCAGCGCCGGCAGATGATAGAGGACGTGGTGGGCGAATTCCCGCCACACCAGCTCCTTGAGGAACGCTTCGGTCGCCGCCGACCAGCCGTGCCGGGCGAGGGTCGCGTGCCAGATTTGGCGCGGTCCAATTTCGCCCATATGCAGGTGCGCCGATAGCCCCGACGTCGCCGGTTCCGACGGCACGTCGCGGCCCGTGGCGTAGCCGTCGAGGCGGTCGTCCAGGAAGTCCTCGAGCCGCGCCAGCGCCGCCCGCTCGCCGGGCCGCCAGCGGGCGCCGAATTCCGCCGCCCAGTCGGGCGCGCTCGGCCGCAGGGTCCATGAGCCGAGATCGTCGGACGCCGCGCCCGTGTGGCCGGCGATCCGCTCCGGCGCCGGTTCCGGCTTCGGCGGATCGCCGAGCGCCCGGCAGGCCTGCCAATAGCGCGTGTAGACCTTGAAGAAGCCGCCGGCCTTGGTCTTGACCGTCCACGGCTCGAACAGCAACGCGCCGTTGTGGCTTTCCGCCTGCACGCCGGCGTCCGCGAGCGCGCGCTTGATGCGGGTGTCGCGGGCGATGGCGCCGGGCTCGTAGCAGCGGTTCCAATGCACGGCCGCCGCGTTCGTCTCACGTGCCAGATCGGCTATCACCCCTTCGGCCTTCCCCCGGCGCAGCACCAACGGTGCGCCGCCAACCGCGGCGAGATCGCCCGCGAGCGCCGTGAGCGAGCCCGCCAGCCACCAGCGCCCGGCGCCGCCGATCGGCCGGACGTCCGGCGTTTCGTCGTCGAGAACATAAAGCGGCAGCACCGGCCGGCCGGAGCGGACCGCCGCCGCGAGCGCCGGATTGTCGGCGAGCCGGAGGTCCTGACGGAACCAGACGACGATGGGGCGGGACGTGTCGGTCATGCGGCTAAGCCGAGCCTTTTACGGCGCGACGCAGTCGTAACCGTAGAGAAGCGCGTAGGCCGGTTCGCCGAGCTTGATGGCGCCCCGCGCCACGGCCTTCTTGCCCTGCGCCTTGCAATGCGCGTCGGCCATGTCCTTCGGCTCCGTCAGCCGGTTCGAGCGGATGGTGATCGCCGTCGGCGAGGCGGCGACGACTTCCGGCTTCGAGAGCCGGTCGCAGGCGCCGAGCGCGCCGACCGCGAAAATCGCGGTCAGGAGGCCCACGGAAACCGCCCGGCGGATATGGAACGTCGTACCCATGCGGGCACGATTCCAGACCCGAGCGCCCCTGTCCAGCACCGCGACCGGTGTCCGAAAGCAGGCGGATCGGCGCGGCGGCGGCGCGCCGCCAACTCAATCGGCACTACCAATCGTTTTCATCGGAAAGATCAATTTCACAAATCGTCCGGCCTTTGCCATCTTTCGCGTGTCGCCGACGGGCGGCAATGAATTCACACCAAAGGAGTCAGTCAGTCATGTCGAAGAAAGTCCCCTACGTCGTCTTCAAGACCCGCGTCCGCAACGAAGCCCTCGGCGGCCCGAACCCGTTCGAGTGGAAGGACCTCACCAGCGACGACGTCTTCAAAGGCAAGCGCGTCGTGCTGTTCGCGCTGCCCGGCGCCTTCACGCCGACCTGCTCGTCGACGCACCTGCCGCGCTACGAGGAACTTTACGAGGACATCCGCGCCCAGGACGTGGACGCGGTGATCTGTCTTTCCGTCAACGACGCCTTCACGATGTTCCAGTGGGGCAAGCAGCTCGGCGCCAAGAACGTGTTCCTGCTGCCGGACGGCAACGGCGAATTCACGCGCAAGATGGGCATGCTGGTCGACAAGTCGAACCTCGGCTTCGGCATGCGCAGCTGGCGCTATTCCATGGTCGTCGATGACGGCGTCATCGAGCACATGTTCGTCGAGCCGGATTTCGGCGACAACTGCCCGACCGATCCGTTCGAGGTTTCCGACGCCGACACCATGCTGGCGTATCTCCGCAGCAAGGCGTCCGTCGCCAACGCCGCCGACTGACCGGCCGCGGCCGGATGCCGGGAGGCCCCGCCGGAAACGGCGGGGCCTTCGTCATGTCACGATGAAGCCGTGCCGGAACGGATCCCGGTCGTCGACGAAGATGGTGTTGAGACCGTGGATGCGCGCCCAGCCGGCGATGGAGGGCACGATGGCCGATGCGTTGCCGACGCGGGCGTCGGCCTCGACCTTGCCGGTGAACAGGCTGCCGATGATGCTTTCGTGCACGAAGGTGTCGCCGGTCTTGAGCCGGCCCTTGGCGTGCAGTTGCGCCAGCCTCGCCGACGTGCCGGTGCCGCAGGGCGAGCGGTCGATGGCCTTGTCGCCGTAGAAGACGGCGTTGCGGCCATGCGCTTCCGGTTTCGTCGGCTTGCCGGTCCACATGATGTGCGTGACGCGGTTGATCTTGGGCTCTTCCGGATGCACGAACGTCCCGGCGGCGTTGACGGCGTCCCGCAAGAGCGGGCTCAGGCGCTGAATGTCGGCGGGCCGCAAATCCGACAGATCGCCGTAGCCCGGCTGCGGATCGACGATGGCGTAGAAGTTGCCGCCGTAGGCGACGTCGACGCTGAGCGGGCCGAAGCCCGGCACCTCCACCTTCACACCCTCGGAGTGCAGGAACGACGGCACGTTGACGATGCGCACGCTCTCCACGTGCTCGCCGACCATGTCGTAGTACGCTTCCACCAGACCGGCCGGCGTGTCGAGCCGCAGCACGCCCGGCGTCTTCGGCTGCACCAGGCCGCGCTCGATGGCGACGGTGACGGTGCCGATGGTGCCGTGGCCGCACATGGGAAGACACCCCGACACCTCGATATAGACGATGCCGACGTCGCAGTCGTCGCGGGTGGCCGGATAGAGAACGGAACCGGACATCACCTCGTGGCCGCGCGGCTCAAACATCAGCGCCGTCCTGATCCAGTCGTAGTCCGCCATGAAGGTGGCGCGGCGCTCGATCATGCTGGCGGCCTTGATGGCCGGCGCGCCGCCGGCGACGACGCGGACCGGATTTCCGCAGGTGTGGGCGTCGATGCAGAAGAAGGTGTGGCTGGTCATCGGTCGGTTCCTCCCACCTAACGGTAGCGGTCGATGCGGTAGGGCGCCATGTCGATGTTGGGCGTCCGCCCGGCGATCATGTCGGCGATCAGACGGCCGCTGACCGGCGAGCCGGTGAGCCCCAGATGCCCGTGCCCGAAGACGTAGAAGACGTTGCCGTGCCGGGACGAGCGGGAAATCACGGGAACCGAGTCCGGCGTCCCCGGCCGCCAACCCATCCATTCGGTGCCGCCGGTCGTGTCGAGATCCGGCAGATAGCGCCGCGCCAGACGCACCAGCGCCTTGCTGCGTTCGTAATTCGGCGGCGTTTCCGGCCGCGCCAGTTCGACGGCGCCGCCGACCCGGAGCCCGATCGACATCGGCGTCACGACGAAGGAGTCTTCGGCGAAGGTGATCATGCCGTTGAGCGCGACGCCCGGCGTCGGCAGGGTGGTGTTGTAGCCGCGGTCAGCGACCAGCGGAAACGGATCGCCGAGCAGTGCCGAGAGTCTGGCCGACCACGCGCCGGCGGCCACCACGAGATGATCGAACGGCAGATTGTCGGCGTCCTTGAGGCGGAGCGCCGTCGGCCCTTCCGGTCCGACCTCGAACCCCGCCACCTCGTGCGTCCGGAACTCGACGCCCTTGCCGGCCAGATGGGCGGCGAGCGCCGTCACCAGCTCGCGCGGGTTCCGGTAATGCGCCCAGCCCGGCACGAAGTAGCCGCAGTGCGCTTCCGGTCCGAGGGCGGGCTCGCGGGCGAGCACGCCTTGCCGGTCCAGCGTCTCGAATTCGACTCCATGCCGGGCGCGGTGCGCCCAACCTTCGTCTTCGCGCGCGCGGGCGGCGTCGGAGCGGTAGACGAACAGCGCGCCGACCGGGTTCAGCATGTGCCGGAGCCCGGCTTCCCCGATCATATCGAGGTGCGCGTCCAGAGCCGTGCCGAGAAGCGTTCCCATGGCGTCGATGCCGCGCGCATGCGCCGCCGGCCGGCAGGCGCGGAGAAAACGATAGAGCCACGGCGTCAGCGACGGCAGATCGCGCCAGCGGATGGTGAGCGGCCCCAGGGGATCGAGCAGATAGCCCGGCACCCGCTTCCAGAGGCCCGGCTCCGGGATCGGCAGGAAGTCGGCGCCGGCGACTCCGCCGGCGTTGCCGGTCGACGTGCCCTCGTCCACCGGCCCGCGGTCGACGACGATCACCTCGTGCCCGTTGCGACGCAACTGGAACGCGGTCGCGAGACCGACGATGCCGTTGCCGACGATGACGACGCGGGTACTCAAGCGGACGTCAGACGTTCGGCCGGGACGCCATGGCCCGCTCGACGACGGCGACGACGTGCGCCCGCTCCTCGCCCTCGAGCGTCAGGCGCGGCGCCCGCACCCATTCGGCGCCCTCGCCGGCCATTTGATTGGCGAGCTTGATCATCTGCACCAGCTTTACGTCGCAATCCAAGTGCAGGAGCGGCATGAACCACTTGTAGAGATCGTAAGCGCCCTTCACGTCGCCCTTGCGGGCGCGCTCGAACAACGCCACCGCCTCGACCGGGAAGGAATTGACGAGGCCGGAAACCCAGCCGACGGCGCCGAAAAGCGCGTTTTCCAAAACGAGGTCGTCGACGCCGCAGAAGACGGCGTAGCGGTCGCCGACCACGTTCGCCATGTCGGTGATGCGGCGGCTGTCGTGCGACGATTCCTTGACCGCGACGATCGTTTTGCAGTCGGCCAGCGCCGCGAAATCTTCCGGCGTCAGGTCGACGTTATAGGCGACGCGATTGTTGTAGATCATGATCGGCAGATCGGTGCCGCCGGCCATGGTGCGGAAGTGCCGCACGGCTTCCCGGGAATCCTGCTTGTAGACGAGGCACGGCAGAACCATCAGCCCGGCGCAGCCGGCCCGCTCGGCGCGCTTCGCGAACTGCAGGCCGAAGTCGGTCGTGTATTCGGCGACGCCGGTAAGCACCGGCACCCGGCCCGCCGCCGCTTCGACGGCGGCCTTGAGCACGCTTTCCTTCTCGTCCGCCGTCAGCGATGTGTTCTCGCCCAGCGTGCCGAGCATGACGAAGCCCGATACGCCCGCCGCCATGCAGCGTTCCATGTGCCGCTGCGTCGCGCCGAGATCGAGCTCACCCGATTCCTTGAATTCCGTCATCAACGCGGGGAAGACCCCGCTCCAAGCCGCCGACATGTCCTTCCCCCTTCTCACCCCCGGTTGATCGGGCGGAACATTATCGGCGCTCGGGCCGGGGTTGTCACCGCTCGACCGGCCGATGCGGCTTGCCGGTATAGCTCCAGATCATGTCGCGCGGGATCGGTCCCTTGTTGCGGCCGCCCTGCTGCATCTGTTCCCAGGCGTGCGCCAGGATGCCGACGGAACGCGACAGGCAGAAGAAGCCCCTCGCCAGCGCCGCCGGGAAATCGAGCTCGGCGTATACGACCGCCGTCGCGCCGTCGATGTTCATGTTGATCTCACGGCTTTTGCGGGCACTTATCTGCTTCTCGATCTCGGCGGCGATGGCGGCGATGCCGCCGTCGACGACGCCGGCCTTGCGGGCTTCCTCGACCAGCGCCATCAGCCGGCCGGTTCTCGGATCGACCTTGTGAAAGCGGTGCCCGAAGCCCGACAGATACTTGCCGCCATCGGCGAAGAACCGGTCCAGGAACCCGCCGACCGCGTCGGCGGCGGAAGCGCCCGACTTTTTCTGCTCCGCCAGGATTTCCCGGTACATCTCGACCGCCTGCTCGCCGGCGCCGCCGTGCACGTCGCCCAAGACATTGACGGCCGACGCCAGCGCGTTGTTGAGCCCGACGCCGCAAGTCGCCGCCATGCGGGCAACGGCGATGGAGGGCGCCTGTGGCCCGTGATCGACGCCGGAGACCAGCGCCGCCTCCAGCAACTTGGCTTGTCCCTCCGACGGCAGCTTGCCCTTCAACAGCAGCCAGACCATGCCGGCGAAGCCGACGTTGCCGATCAGGTCCTCGATCCCGTAGCCGTGATAGCGCAGCATGCCCGGCGCCATTTCGGTGATGTCGGTGCGCCACCAGTCACGGACCTTCTTGTCGACGTCGTCGCCGTTCGCGCTCATATCGCCTTCTCCGCTTTCAATTTCTCGATGCCCGCCGCGTCGTAACCGAGCTCGGCCAATATCGCGTCCGTGTGCTCGCCGAGCGTGGGCGGCGGCGCATCCACCGCCGCCGGCTTGCCGTCCAGCTTGTAGCCGGTCCTGGCCAGCGAGATGTCGCGCCCGACGCCGGGCGCGTCCGGAAAACTCGCGATCATGCCGCGCGTCGCCACCTGTTCCGTGGCCAGCGCCTGCGGCACCGTGAGGACCGGCCCCGACGGCACGCCGGCTTCGTTCAGGAGCCGCACCCATTCCTCCGCCGGCCGGGCGGCGAGGGATTTCTCCAGTTCGTCCTTCAACTCGGCGCGATGCCTGAGCCGGGCCTGGCGCTCGGAGAACCGCTCGTCCGATTTCAGATCGGGCCGGCCGACCGTGTCGCAGACGGCCTCGAACTGTTCCTGCTTGTTGGCGGCGATGTTGAGCAGCCCACCCTTGGCCTTGAAGGTGCCACTCGGGCTCGCCGTGAAATTCTCGTTCCCCATGGGTGCCGGCAGCAGGCCCGCGACCAGATAATTGGAAACGACCCAGCCCATGGTCGCCAGCGTCGCTTCCAGCATCGAGACGTCGATGAAGGTGCCGGTCTCGCGGTTCTTGTCGGCAAGCGCGGCGGCGACGGCGAAGGCCGCCGTCATGCCGCCGACGGTATCGGCGATCGGGTAGCCGACGCGGTAGGGCGCGGTGTCCAAGGCGCCGGTGATGCTCATGACACCCGACATGCCCTGCACGATCTGATCGTAGGCCGGCATCTCGGCGAGCGGCCCGTCCTGACCGAAGCCGGAGATGGCACAATAGATCAGCTTCGGATTGTCTTGCTTGAGCACCTCGTAGCCGACACCCAGGCGGTCCATGACGCCGGGGCGGAAATTCTCCACCACCACGTCGGCGGTCGCCACCAGCTTCCGGAACACCTGCTTGCCGGCGGCGCTCTTCATATTGATGGTGATGGACCGCTTGCCGGCGTTCTGCGCCAGGAAGGAGATTCCCATCATCTTCTTGTTGAGGTCCGGATCGCCGCCCAACTGACGCGCCAGATCGCCCGAGCCCGGCACCTCGACCTTGATCACGTCGGCGCCCATGTGCGCGAGCTGATGACAGCAGAACGGCCCGGCCAGCACGTTCGTCAGATCGAGCACGCGAATGCCCCGCAACGGGTTCATGGCCGGGCTCCTCAGTCTTCGCTGGCGACGATGGCGCCGAGCAGCCGGTCGACCGGGGCGAAGTCGTCGGTGAGCACCGGCAGATCGTCGGGGCCGAGCCGGCCGGCGACGGCGCCGGGAGACAGCCGCACCCAGGACTTGCCGGTGCCGCCGAGCGACGACAACCGTCCGTGCGGGACCGGATGGCCGGAGGCGACCAGCAGATAGGTGAGCCGCTTCGAAGACGACGCCTGCGCGGCATCGGCCCAGATTTCGACGGCCGGGAAGACCTCGTGCATGGTCTTTAGCATGGCCAGCAGCAGTTTCGGCTCCTTGCGCCCGTCGATGACGGTCATGGCGAAGACGCCGTCCGGCGTCATGCGGGACCGCACCTCGCGGGCGAATTCCAGCGTCACCAGATGATGCGGCACGGAGAAGTCGTGATAGGCGTCGCCGACGACGGCGTCGAATTGCGGCGTCGCCGGCAGCGACTGCAACAGCATGCGCGCGTCGGCGTGGCGAATGGCCACGGTGGGAACGTCCTCGTACCACATCTGCTCGCGGGCCGCCCGCGTCACCTCCGGATCGATCTCGGCCACCGTGTGGCGGCCGTCCGGAAACCGCGCCGCCCAGGCGCGCGGCAGCGTGTAGGCGCCGCCGCCGATGAAATAGCTGGAGACGTCGCGGCGGCCCTGGAACCGCTCGCGCACGATGACGTCGGTCAGCTCGACGTAGGAGCTGTGGATCAGCAGCGGGTCCAGGCGGTCGTTGATGCCGTGTCCCATGTGGTCGAGCACCATCAGCTTGCTGTCGCGCCCCGTCTCGCGGCTGAAGTCGATGACGCGGATACAGTAATAGTCGCTCTCGATGGTGCAGAACTTCGCCATCAGATGCTTGTGTCCGGTGACGCCGGCGACGGCGACGAGGAGACCGAGCAGCGCCGCCGCCGGGCCGATGTTCTGACGCCGCGCCCAGAGACCGAAGGCGGCGGCCATCAACCCCATGACGCCGGCGACCGCCATCAGGGTTCCTTGCGAGCCGATCCAGGAGATGAACAGGAAACCCGCCGCCAGCGTGCCGAGGATGGCGCCGCCGGCGCCCAGCGCGAACATGCGGCCGAGGACGATGCCGCGGTTGTCGGGCTCGGCGTCGATGGCGACCCGCGTCAGCATCGGCGAGGCGGCGGCGATCAGCAGGCTCGGCAGGAAGAACAGCACCGCCGTCAGTATCGACACCGCCAAAAGAATGTTGCCGGGATCGCCCAGGATGTGGGGCGCCGTCCAACGCAGCAGCACCGGCACCACCAGGACGTTGAGGGCGGAGAAGGCGAACAGCACGGCGACGCGGGCGAGCACGCGGCTGTCGGAGGCGCCGGCGAGCCGGCCGCCGATCCAATGCCCCGCCGACATGCCGGCCAGCACCGCGGCGATGATCGCCGTCCAGGTGTAGAGCGACATGCCGACGTAGGGCGCGATCAGCCGCGCCGCGACGATTTCCAGCACCAGCCCCGCGGCTGACGACAGAAACAACGCCGCCGCCAGTCCGCCGCGTCCAAGCGCGTTCATCCGGGCTCTCCTCCCGCTCCCAGCCAGGGAACCGATAAAACATGACGGGCGCCGAAAGAGAAAGATGGATTTCCCGGGGCCGTCGACTAATATTTTCACAAAATTCGGGAGGAGAATACCATGTCCCAGACACTCGAGAGTTTTGCCTCCGCCTGCCGCGACGCGCTCAAGGCCGATTCCGGCCCGGCCGGTCAGGAAGCGGTGCGCGCCCTGGTTTCGTCGGTCCTGAAGGACGGCGAATTCGTCGCCAAATACGTCTCGCCGGACGCCGAGAAGGAGCGCAGCGTGCTCTATGAAGATCCGGACTTCGGCTTCTGCATCTGCGCGCACGTCTACAAGGGCGCCAAGAACGGCGAGCCGCACGACCACGGGCCGACCTGGGCCATCTACGGTCAGGCGGCGGGCGAGACGGAAATGACGGACTGGAAGATCGTCTCTCCGGCGTCGGGCGACGCGCCGGCCCGGGTCGAGAAAACCCGGAGCTATAAGCTGGTGCCGGGCGACGCCCATCTCTATCCGACGGGCGCCGTGCATGCGCCCTATCGGGCCGGGCCGACGCGCCTGATCCGGATCGAGGGCAAGAACACCGACAAGATCAAGCGGACGCCGATCAAGGCCGTCTGATCGGGCTCGGAATTCGCGGCGGCAATCGCCGGCGGGTTACGGACCGAGTTACAACTCGCCGACGGGAAAGAAGTCGTAGGCCATGATGACGTGCGACGGCTTTCCGTCGTCGTCGTAGAGCGGCATATGCGCGGCTTCGAACCTGACGTATTCCCGGTCGGCGAAGAATTCCGCCTCGCCGTGCAGGCGGATCGGCCGCTTCTCGGCGACGACGATCTCGTAGAGTTTCCGCAACTGCTCGACGTGGCGGGCATCGTAGTATTCGTGCAGCAAAAGCCCGGTGCCGACGAAAACGAAGGCCTCGGCGACGCGCGTTCCCCAGAAGCGGTTCCGGTATTCCCGGCCGTCGTCGACGATGTCCTTCACGATCATGTTGGACGCGATGTCGTGGATCGCCATGAGATCGAGATCGCGCCAATGCGGCCCGGTGGGGTCGGAGACCGAACACAAATAAGTCCAATGGGCAACCAGACGGCTGGGTATCTCGCCCTTACACTCGGCGGTTTCCTCGACCAGGCAGCCGTCGAGAAAACGACCGCCATCAGCTAGTTGCGACATAATTCACGACCCCGGCGCACCCCTGATCCGGATCAGGCGAGCGGACATTAACAGGATATCGGTCGATCAACCTACCCTATTTGGGTCTTACGGGCGACCGATCAATGGCGATCAAAGGTTGAATCCAAGCGGATCGAAAAATTTTGCGATCATGGCGAACGTTGCGAACGACGGTCGCCGGCTGGGAAGAATAACCTTTGGGAGAATGGCGCGCCCGGGAAGATTCGAACTCCCGACCTCTTGATTCGTAGTCAAGCGCTCTATCCAACTGAGCTACGGGCGCCTAGCCTTTGCGAAGGCGGGGGAACCTACTCCAGCGAATTGCCCCTGACAAGTCCCGATGCCGACCGTCGAATGACCCCGGAAACATTTCCCGACCGGTTCACCGCCGGACCTTCGGCGTAAATGAATCGAAGTCAGATTCACTAGGCAAAACAATCACCTTGTCGCTATAAAGTGGTTTGAGTAATATCGGTTCGAAACAGGGGGACGGTTTGTCGTCGGCGCCGCATCGAAACGATGCGGCAAGGTCGGCGGAATCGCAAAAAATTTACGGTTTGAAGGGCGGTCGTCAGGGATGGTCTTGAAAGATTTCTCGCAATTGCGATTGGCGGCGTTGGGGACGGTATTCCTGCTCGGCGCTTGTTCCTTCAGCAGCGATTCGCTGTGGCCGTCGCTGGAAGCGTCCGATCCCGCCACCGGCAAGACGGAAGCCGCCGCCGCGTCGGCGCAGCCCGCGCCCGCCGCTGCCGCACAGCCGGTCGGCACCTCGCAGCCGCCCCTCGGCAACACCAATTTCGTGCCCACCGGCGTGACCCCCGGGCCGTCGACCGGCACCTTCGTCGGCGCCAAGGTAGGAGAACTGCGTAACGAATTGGTTCGACTGCAGGAATCCATCGGCGCCCAGAACGACGAGTTGCAGCGGCTGCGCACCAATCTGGTCGAAAGCTCGCAGCAGTACCACGGCACCATCGCGGCGGTGAATTCGCGCCTGCAGGTCGGCACCACGCCCGGCAACCCGATCCTGGTGCAGCAGTTCAAGAGCGCCCAGGTCGACCTCGACCGCATCGCCGAGGAAATCAACCGCATGAACGAACTAGCGGCGTCGGTTTCCAACAACTCGACCCTGTCGTCCTATCTGTCTGAATCGGCCCGCGCCGCCTTCACGGTGTCCGGCGCCGTCGACGAGGACCATCGCCAGCTCGCCATTCTCGAGGACGAGGTGAACCGCACCGCCGTCCTGATCGACCGTCTGCTCAAGGAACTGACCGCCGACGTCCGGCGCCAGACCAACTACGTGACGACGGAGCGTTCGAACCTCAACCTCATCTCCGCCGGCATCAAGTCGGGCGAGATGTTCGGCGGCAGCCTCGTCAACAAGGCGGTGCTGTCGTCGGCGGGCGGTCCGCAGACCGCCGGCATGCCGCTCGACACCGCCGGCCGGGCGCCGCTGGTCGTTATCCGCTTCGACCGCGCCAACGTGCCGTATCAGCAGGCGCTCTATACCGCCGTCTCGAAGGCGCTGGAGCGCCGGCCGGACGCCTTCTTCGACCTCGTCGCCGTGGCGCCGACCGCCGGCGGCGCGGCCAGGGTCGCGCTCAACTCCAACAAGGCGCGCCAGCACGCCGAGAGCGTCATGCGCTCCTTGACCGAAATGGGCCTGCCGCCGAACCGGGTCGCGGTTTCCGCCAAGACCATGGATCAGGCGCGCGCCAACGAGGTGCACCTCTACGTTCGCTGAGGCAGCGGAGCGCAGAAATTCCGGAGGCCGGTTGCTGACGTAGCCGGCCTCTCGCTTTTCCAGGGTCGGACATGGTTCAACTTCGCGACGACATCGAGCATCACATCGTCACCTGGGCCGAGGTGCACCGGGATACCCGCGTCCTGGTCCGCCGGTTGCTCGGCCAGGGGCCGTGGCGCGGTATCGTCGCGTTGACCCGGGGCGGCCTGGTGCCGGCGGCCATCGTCGCGCGCGAGATGTCGATCCACGTCGTCGATACGCTCTGCATCACCAGCTACGACGAACAGGTGCAGGGCAGGCTGAACGTGCTGAAGATGCCGGACGCCGCCCTCAAGGACGACGGCGGCAAGGGCTGGCTGCTGATCGACGATCTGGTCGATACCGGCACCACGCTCCGCGAGGCCCGGCGTATCCTGCCGAACGCGCACGTCGCGACGGTCTACGCCAAGCCGAAGGGTATCGAACTGGTCGACACCTTCGTGCACCAGATCGAGCAGGAGGTCTGGATTTTCTTCCCCTGGGACACCGAGCCGCAATACGCCCGGCCCCTCGCCGATCCGCGCTGACGGCTTGCCGGCGGCCCGGGGCGTTGCCATATCGCACTTATGTATAAGCATCTGCTCGCCGCCCTTTCGGTCGCTGTGTCGGCGTTCCTCGCCGGCGGCGCCGCCGCGCTGCCCCTCGAGCGGTTGAAGCTGCCGGACGGTTTCCGGATCGAGCTCTACGCCGAAGTGCCCGCCGCCCGCAGCATGGTCGTCATGGGGGACTGGAACGCCGTTCTGGTCGGCAGCCGGGGACCCTTCGTGCACGCCGCCGTCGACGACGACGGCGACGGCCGCATCGACCGGACGGTCCGCGTCCTCGACGGCCTCAAGCTCGCCAACGGCATCGCCTGGAAGGACAGCTGGTTCTACGTCGCCGAGCAGCACCGGCTGGTCCGGTACCGGGCGCCCGATCTCAAGACATTGATGTCGGCGAAGCCGGAGGTTCTCTACGACAGGCTGATCGACAATTCCTGGCACGGCTGGCGCTACGCCCGGTTCGGGCCGGACGGGCGGCTTTACGTCGCCATCGGCTCGCCCTGCAATATCTGCCCGATCGACGGCATCGCCGGCACTATCGTCTCGTTCGCACCGGAAGGCGGCGCACCGAAAATATTCGCGCGCGGCGTCCGCAATTCCGTCGGCTTCGATTTCCAGCCCGGCACCGGGCATCTCTGGTTCACCGACAACGGCGCCGACAACATGGGCAACGACAGCCCGCCCGACGAATTGAATCGGGCGACGCAACCCAGCCAGTGGTTCGGCTTCCCCTACTTCGGCGGCGGACGCGACCGGACGCCGGACTTCAAGGGCCGGCCACTGCCGGAGACCGCGCAATTCCCGGAAGTCGCCTTCGGCGCGCACGTGGCGGCGCTCGGTATTTCCTTCTATCGCGGCGACGCCTTTCCCGCCGCCTACCGGGGCGACGCCTTCGTGGCGCAGCACGGATCGTGGAACCGAACTGTGCCCGACGGCTACCGCGTCGCCCGGGTCCGCATCGACAAGAAAACCGGCCGCGCCGAGGGCTGGGAGCCGTTCGTCAGCGGCTGGCTCGGCGCCGACGGCGAAGCCTGGGGCCGTCCCGTCGACGTGAAGGAATTGCCGGACGGCGCGCTGCTGATTTCCGACGACCGGGCCGGCGTCCTCTACCGCGTCACGGCGACGAAATAGCCTGCCCCGAAATGGTCACGCCGGCGCCCCGGCCCGGCCCCATTGCCATGCGATCCCAGGTGCGGCCGCCGACGCGCGGCACCACAGCAACGGAGGGAGACGCCCCATGGCGCTATTCGGAAAAGACACGCCGCCGACGCAACCGCAAAGCCCGCCGGCGCGCGCGCCGCACCTGCTCGGCCTGCCGCAGACGGACCTGCCGCCGGCGAACTGGCGCAACCAGCCCAACGAGGCCCGCGCCGCGCCGACGGAAAGCCGCCTCACCGTCGGGCCGAACATCAAGCTCAAGGGCGTCGAGATCGAGGACTGCGACACGCTGGTCGTCGAGGGCTACGTCGAGGCGTCCATGGACAGCCGCGTCATCGAGATTTCCGAACGCGGCGTCTACAAGGGCAAGGTCGAGATCGACACCGCCATCGTGCGCGGCCGCTTCGAGGGCGAGCTGACGGCGCGCGAACGCCTCGTCGTGCACGCGTCCGGCAACGTCAACGGCAAGATCAGATACGGCCGCCTGTCGATCGAGGAAGGCGGGCGGGTGCACGGCGATCTCGACGAGATCGGCGCGCCGGAGACGCCGTCACGGAACAGGGTGAGCGTGGAGAAATCCGTCGCGAAATCGGCAGCGGATCCCGATCCGTCCGCCGCCGGCGACAGCGCCGCCGACTAGTCCCGGCTCGACAGACGCCGGTCCAACTCGGCCTCGAGCCGCAGCAGATCTTCCGGCACCGGCAAGCCCTCGGCGCGCAAGGCGTTGATGGCTTGCTGCAACCGGAACTCGATCTCGTGCAGATCGCCGAGATCGCCCTCCATCACGTCGATCAGATAGGCGATTTCCGCGTCCAAGTCGTCGAGGGCCATGTGCGTTCTCCGGGTGAGGCGTTGTCGGAACGAGTCTCGCACGCCGGACCGGGCGCGGACAACCCTGGCCAGCCCAATGACCAGCCCAATGACCCTTCCGGTCTGGCCATGGCCAAAGGCCGGTGGCAAGATCGCCGAAATTTCGGGAGGAACGAGCCACATGGCCAGCAAGGAAATCTACGAACTTTTCGCCATCAAGTACGCGCGTCACCAGCGCGACGCGACCGACAACTTCATCGGCGATCCCGACCCGCATCACGGGCCGATGCCGATCGACTATTTCGTCTGGGTGGCCAAGAACAAGAACCGCACCGTCGTCATCGACTGCGGCTTCAACCAGAAGGCCGCCGACGAGCGCAAGCGCGATCTCTACCGCTGCCCGGCGGAAAGCCTGAAGCTGGTCGGCGTCGACCCGAAGAAGGTGACGGACCTCATCGTCACGCACATGCATTACGACCACGTCGGCAACTTCGATCTGTTCCCGAAGACGACATTCCACCTGCAGGACATGGAGATGAGCTACGCCACCGGCCGGCACATGCGCCAGAAGACGTTCCGCAAGCCCTACGACATCGAGCACGTGGTCGGCATGGTGCGCCAGGTCTACGCCGACCGGGTACGTTTCCATTCCGGCGACGTCGAGCTGTTCCCGGGCATCGGCCTCCACTTCATCGGCGGCCACACCATGGGTCTGCAGTCGGTGACGGTGGAAACCAAGCGCGGCATCGTCGTCGTCGCCTCCGACGCGGCGCACATGTATCCGAACTTCATGGAAGCGAACCCCTATCCGACGGTCTTCAACGTCGGCGACATGCTGGAAGGCCATCAGAAGCTGTTCCGGCTCGCCGGCGGCGACCCGGACCGCATCGTGCCGGGGCACGACCCGCTGGTGATGGATTACTATCCGCCGGCGTCGGCGAAGCTGAAGGGGATCGTCGTCCGCCTCGACGTGCCGCCGAAGAAGCCGAAGGGCAAGGCCAAGAAGAAGAAATGAGGCGGGGCGGTTTCTGAGCGCGTCTCAGACCGCGACGTTGTCGATCAGACGCGCCTTGCCGAGCCAGGCCGCGGCCAGTACGCGCATGGGGCGGCCGCGCACCGGTTCGCGCAGCGTCTCGGCGTCCCTGGCGGCCACGTAGTCGACACGCTGGAAGCCGGCGCTCAAGACCTCGCCGACCGCTTCCGCCGCGGCGGTGGCCGGGTTGGCGCCGCCGGCGATGCGCGACGCGGCGCGGCTGATGGCATCGAAGATGGCCGGCGCGATGGCGCGCTCCTCGGCCGTCAGGTAGCGGTTGCGCGACGACATGGCGAGGCCGTCCTGTTCGCGGATCGTCGCCGCGCCGACGATTTCCACCGGGATGTCCAAATCCATCGCCATCTGGCGGATGACGCAGAGCTGCTGATAGTCCTTCTCGCCGAAGATCGCCACGTCCGGCAGCGCCTGGATCAGCAGCTTGGCGACGACGGTGGCGACGCCGATGAAGAAGTGCGGCCGGAACTCGCCTTCCAGCGTCTGGCCGAGGCCCTGCACCTCGACCTTGGTGCGGTGCCCCTCGCGGTAGACCTCGAGAATCTCCGGCGCGAACACCAGATCGCCGCCTTCGCGCTCGATGATGTCGAGGTCGTGATCCTCGTCGCGGGGATAGGTCGCGAAATCCTCCTGCGGCGAGAACTGCGTCGGATTGACGAAGATGCTGATGATGGTGCGGTCGGCGCGCGCCGCCGAGCACCTGATGAGGGACGCATGCCCGGCGTGCAGCGCGCCCATGGTCGGGACCAGTCCGATGCGGGCACCCTGCCTGCGCCAGCCGGAAACGCGGGAACGAAGATCGGCGATGGTGCGAACGACTTCCAAGGGATCACCCTCCAACTTTTTCGACGCCGAAGCAGTGCTTCAGCTCCGGGAACCGCCCGGCGCGGACGTCGGCGGCGTACTCGCCGATCGCCGTGTCGATGAGCTTGCCGGCCTCGACGTAACGCCGGACGAATTTCGGCGTGAAGTCGGCGAACAGGCCGACCATATCCTGGGTCACGAGAATTTGCCCGTCGCAGGCCGGCGACGCGCCGATGCCGATGGTCGGCACCGCAACGCGGGCCGTGATGGCGCGGGCGACGGGCTCGACCGTCCCCTCGATGACCATGGCGAAGGCCCCGGCGGCGGCGACCGCGTCGGCGTCGCGGATCACTCTCTCGGCGTCCGAGCCCTTGCCTTGAATCTTGAAGCCGCCCCGGTGTTCCGCCTTCTGCGGCAGAAGCCCGATGTGGCCGAAGACCGGCACGCCGGCGGCGACGATGGCGGCGATGGTGTCGGCCATCTCGACGCCGCCCTCCAACTTGACGGCCTGGCAGCCGGTCTCGGCGACGACGCGGCGGGCGGTCGCGACGGCCTGATCGACGGAATTCTCGTAAGACCCATGCGGCAGATCGACCACGACGCAGGCGCGCTCGGAGCCCCGCATGACGGCTTGTCCGTGCGCGATCATGGTGTCCAGGGAAATGCCCCGCGTCGTCTCCAGGCCATAGACGACCATGGCGAGGGAATCGCCGACCAGGATGAGATCGCAATGCGGGTCGGCCCGGCGCGCCATCGGCGTGTCGTAGGCGGTCAGACAGACGATCCGCTCGCCACCCTTGCGGACGCGGATGTCTTCGCCGTCCAAGCGGATCGACGTCGTCGTCACGGTATCGGCTCTCCCCATCGCTCCCAAGCGACCGAGGCGGAAGTATCCACTTTATTTCGCACTGCACAATAGTCGAATTATGTGGATATCTGGAAAGTCACTTGTGAAACAAAGGATTACACCTTGTTCCTATGTGCGTGACTTCACCGCCTCTTGTGAATAACCGGTTGAGAATCCTAGCGATCGCGGTCCCGCTGCGCACCGTCGCCCTGGCCGGCCGACCCGTCGCGGCGGCGCCGGCAGCGCTTCGGATCGAACGCCCAGTACAGGACGCCAGCGAAAAGCGCCAATAAAAGAACGACTTGGTACTCGCGAATGAAGTCGGCCATGCGCCGATGGTGCCAACTGTCCGGTCGGTTTGACAACCTTCGGCTTCAACCTCACTGTTGCCACGCCGTCGCGGAAAATGCACCGATGCCCTTGTTTAGAAACATCTTCTCCCTTCTTTGCCTGACCCTGCTCGGCGCCTGCGCCGGCGCGATGCCGCCGGACGCCGGGCGGCGGATGATCGCCGTCGCGCATCCGGCGGCGGCCGAGGCGGGAATGGAGATCCTCGACGCCGGCGGCAGCGCGGTCGACGCCGCCATTGCCGCCGAGCTGGTGCTGACGCTGGTCGAGCCGCAATCGTCCGGCATCGGCGGCGGCGCCTTCCTGATGCATCACAACGGGGCGAGCGGCACCATCGACAGTTACGATGGCCGCGAGACGGCGCCGGCGTCGGCGACGCCCGGTCTTTTCCAAACCGCGAGCGGCACGCCGCGCGCCTTTTCGGACGCGGCGCTGGGCGGCCAGTCGGTCGGCGTTCCCGGCCTGATCCGCATGTTCGGCCTGGCGCACGCCCGGCACGGCCGGCTTCCCTGGGCGCGGCTATTCGAGCCGGCGATCCGGCTGTCCGAAAACGGATTCCCCGTCTCGCCCAGGCTCGCCGAGGCGGCCGGCGCCGATCGCGACTTTCCGCGCATCCCGGCCGCTGCCGCCTATTTCCGGCCGGGCGGCAAGCGGCTGGAAGCGGGCGAGACGTTGAAGAACCCGGCGCTGGCGGAAACGCTTCGCACGCTGCAGCAAGGTGGCCCGGACGCCTTCTACAAGGGCCCCATCGCCGCCGCCATCGCTGGCGCCGTTACGGACGCGCCGGTCAATGCGGCGCCGATGACGCTCGCCGACATCGCCGCCTACGAAGCCAAACCGCGCGCCGCCGTCTGCGGCGAATACCGCGTCTGGCGAGTCTGCTCCATGGGACCGCCGTCATCCGGCGGCGTCGCGCTTCTGCAGACGCTGGGGATGCTGGAATCCTTCGACCTCGCGGCGCTGCCGCCGTTTTCCGCCGAGGCCGTGCACCTGATGATGGAGGCGAGCCGGCTCGCCTTCGCCGACCGGGAACTTTACCTCGCCGACAGCGATTTCGTGGCGGTGCCTGTCGCCGGGCTTCTCGATCCGGCGTATCTCAGAAGCCGGGCGCGGCTGATCGACCGCACGAGGAGCATGGGCGAGGCGGAGCCGGGCCGACCGGCCAAGGCGAGCGCCGGCCTCGCCGCCGACCGGGGTCCGGAACGGGGCGCCTCGACGACGCACCTCGCGGTCCGGGACGGGTTCGGCAACACGGTTTCCATGACCGCCACCATCGAGCGCGGCTTCGGCTCGAAGCTGATGGCCGCGGGCTTCCTGCTCAACAACGAGCTGACGGATTTTTCCTTCCTGCCGTCCGAGAACGGCCGGCCCATCGCCAACCGGGTCGAGCCCGGCAAGCGGCCGAGAAGTACCATGACGCCGACCCTCGTCTTCGACAGGAACGACCGCATGGTGCTGGCCATCGGCTCGCCCGGCGGCTCGCGCATCGCCGGATACGTGCTCAAGACCGTGGTCGGCGTTCTCGATTGGGACATGGACGTGCAGACGGCGATCGCCGCGCCGAATGTGGTCAACCGCAACGGCCCGACGGAGATTGAGGCCGCGACGCCGCTCGCCGCGATCGCCCCGGCGCTCGCCAAGCTCGGCCACGACGTCCGCTTCCGCGGCATGACGAGCGGCCTGCACGGCATCCAGGTGACGGCGACGGGCCTCGCCGGCGGCGCCGATCCGAGACGCGAAGGGGTCGTCCTCGGCCGCTGAGGCGATCACGCCGCCAAATCAGGCCGGCAAATCACGCAGCCAGGGGTAGCGTGACCCGGAACACGGTGCCGGTTTCCGACGACGCTTCGAGAGCGATGTCGCCGCCGTGCGCGCGCACGATGTCGCGGACGATGACGAGCCCTAGACCGGTGCCGTCGCGGCGCGTCGATCCGGCGAACGGTTGAAACAGCTTGTCCCGCGCCTTCTGCGGCAGGCCGGGGCCGTCGTCGATGACGCGGATGGTCAGCAGGCCGCCGGCCGTCTGGGCCTCGACCGCGAGGGTCGCAGCGCCGGCCTGGATGGCGTTGTTGCCGAGGTTATGAAAGGCCCGGAACAGTTGCCGCCGGTCGGCGAAGACCTGCACGTCGCCGCCGACGCCGTTCCGCCATTCCGCCGGCGCCGCGTCCTCGGCGGCATCGCAGCCCATCGCCACCTCGTCGACGAGATCGCGGAGCGAGAACGACTCCGGCCGCAACACGATGCCGGTCTCGGACGCATAATTGAGGGTCTGCGAACAGAGATCGACGGCCCGGTCGATGGCCTTCATGAGGCGCGGCGTCAGGCGTTTCACCTCCGGGTCCTCGATGGTCTGCAGACGGTCGGACGCCAGCACCGCCGTCGCCAGCGTATTGCGGAGATCGTGGTTGATCTTGGCCATCGCCGCGCCGAGCGCCGCCAGCCGGTCCTTCTGACGGAGCGCCGTGCGCACCTGTTCCTGCATCTCCGCCAGTTCCCGCTGCGCCTCGCCGATTTCGTCGGCGCGGCCGCTCGGCCGCAGGACGCGGCGCTCGTCCTCGGGATTTTCGCGGAACCGCGTCATGGAGCGGGTCAGCCGCCGCATGGGCCTGACCAGGAACCATTGCAGGGAGAAATAGACCAGCGACGCTGTGAACAGCGAGATGACGATGGAGAGGCTCAGGATGCGCCACGAGAAGTCGAGCATGGCGGCGCGGAGCGGCGCTTCGTACAGCAATACCTCGACCGTGACGGCGGTGTCCGTCGGCGGCATGCCGATGACGCGGATCACCCGGTCGTCGTCGCGGCGCAGCGTCTCGAAGGCGTCCATGACCAGTTTCAGGAACGATTCCTGACCGATCCGGGTCGAGTAGTTGATCTCCGGCGGCATGTCGCCGCCGACCATCAGCATGCGCCGGTCGGCGCGGTTGAGGACGATGGCCAGCGCCTTGGTGTGATAGAGGAGCGCGTTCTCCAGATCGGCGTTCGGCTCCGTATCCTGCAGGGCGTCCAACGCCAGCATGGAAAGATAGGCGCGGGCGACGAAGTCCTCGAGGTAGGTCTTGCGGAACCGAGCGATGGAGGGCGTCCAGATCAGCACTTCCGCCAGCATGACGAACAGCACCGTGAGGACGAGCAGCCGGGCCGACAGACTCTTCATCGGATTGATCCGCTCGCCGCCCTGTAGCGCCATGCCGCCTTCGCTCCCCGGGTCCCGGCCGGAGCGTCGCCCTAACCGAATTTCGCCAGAAACTTCACGATCTTACGCGTCCGCTCCGAGAAAAGCGACGGCGTGTAGAAACTGCCGGCGGCGCGCTTCGAGACCTCGCCGAGCGTCGGGTACGGCGCGATCATCTGCGCCATGGCGCCGATCTTCAGCTTTTGCGACATGGCCAGCACCCAGGGCTGGATCAGTTCGCCGGCGTGCGGGCCGGCGATGCCGCAGCCGAGGATGACGCCCTTCGCCGTCGTCACCGCCTTGACGAGACCCTCGGTCTCGCCCTCCGCCTGCGCCCGGTCGTTCTCGTGGAACGGCCAGCGCAGCACGCGGATGTCGCCGGCCTTCGCCTTGGCCTGTTCCGCCGTCAGCCCGACCTGCGCCAGCTCCGGCGCCGTGTACGTCACCCACGGCACACAGGAATGGTCCGCCTTGGCCGGCAGCCGGAACAGCGCGTTCTTGATGACGACCCCGGCATGGTAGCCGGCGACGTGCGTGAACTGAAGCCCGCCGACGGCGTCGCCGATGGCGAAGATGCGCTTGTTGGACGTGCGCAGCCGGGCGTCCACCTCGATCCCCTTCGGCGAATACCGGACGCCGGCGGCTTCCAGGTTCAATCCGGCGACGTTGGGCCGCCGGCCCGCCGCGACCAGGATGTGCGAGCCGGAAATCCCTTCCTCGGCGCCGTCCCGCTCGATGACGACGGCGACGCCCGATCCGGCCCGCTCGGCGCGGAGGATCTTGACCCCCTCGCGGATGGCGATGCCGTCGTTGCCGAAACGCCGCCGCACCACGTCCACCAGCTCCGCGTCGTCCTTCGGCATGACGGTGAAGAGCTCCAGCACCGTCACCTCGGCGCCGAGATGGCGGTGCGCCTGCGCCATCTCCATGCCGATGGGGCCGCCGCCGATGACGATCAGATGGCTCGGCAGTTCGGTCGCCTCGAAGACCGTCTCGTTGGTGTAGTAGCCCGCCTCTTCGAGCCCGGGGATCGGCGGCACGAACGCCGACGACCCCGTCGCGACGACGAAGCGCCGCGCCTTGATCCGCTGTCCGCCGGCTTCGACGGTGTTCGCGTCCAGGAACCGCGCCGCCGCCTGAATGACGTTGACGCCGAGGCCCGTGAACCGCTCGACGGAATCGTTCGGCGCAATGGCGGCGATGGTCGCGTGCACGTGGCCGAAAACGCGAGGGGCGTTGATCGTGGGCTCTCCCGCCTCGGCGCCGAACCACGGCGCCCGTCGCACGGCCTCAGCGGCGTGGCCGGCGGCCAGCAGCGCCTTCGACGGCACGCAGCCGTAGTTCAGACAGTCGCCGCCCATCTTTCCCTTTTCGATCAGGACGGCGCTCGAGCCCATCTGCGACGCGCCGGCGGCGACCGACAAGCCGCCGGAGCCGGCGCCGATGACGCAGATGTCGGTTTCGATGCTCTCGCTCATGCCGTTCCGTATCCTCGCCGCGCCATTTTACGGTGTCACGCCCCGCCGCGGTACCGCTTGTAGATCACCGGGATCAGCGACAATGCGGCGAGTCCGAGGATCGGTCCAAGGATTTCCGGCTTGAAGATGATGCCGAGGTCCGGCGCCTGGCCGCTGTCGAACACGGCGCCGAGGCCGTTGCCGACGCTGCAATAGACGATGCTGCCCGGGATGATGCCGAAGAACGTGCCGATCACGAAGGTCCGGACCGGCACGCCCAGGAAGGCCGGCACCAGGTTCACCAGCCAGAACGGGAACAGCGGCACCAGCCGAAGCACGAACATGTAACTGAGCGCGTTGGCGTTGAAGCCGGCCTCCATCTTGCGGATGGCGGCGCCGGCCTTGGCGCGGAAGAAATCGGCGAGCGCGTAGCGGGCGATCAGGAAAATCGACGTGGCGCCCAGCGTGGCGCCGACGACGACGCAGACGGCGGCGAGCGGGATGCCGAACACGAAGCCGCCTGCGAGGGTCGCCCAGACCGCGCCCGGCAGCGAAAGCGCCACCATGACGCAATACCCGGCGGTGAACAGCAGGATGGCGAGCACCCGGTTCTCCGCCGTCCATTGCTGCAAGAAACCCCGGTGTTCCTTGAGCGCCTCGAACGTCAGGTAACGGTCGAGATCGAGGGCGAAAAAGGCCGCGATGGCGCCGGCGACCAGCAGAAGCGGCGCCAGCCGGGCGAGCTTGCTGCCGCCACGGGGCGTCGTCGGCCGGGAAATTCCGCCATTTTCAGCCAAGCGTCGATACCTCCCTTGCCGCCGCCGGCCAGCCAGCCGGCGCCCCACGCGGCGCTCCCGTTATGTTTTTTCAGATACACCCGCCGCCGACAACAGGCGTTCCGATGACATTCCGTCAAGTTATCGTGAAATTGCGGAAAACGGCCCTTTCCGGCCGGAAATCCGCGCCGACGATTTCACCGTCGGCGAACGTTGACTTGGCGGCGGCGAGCCCGTATACAGCGGGCGATTTCGGGTAGGAGAAAGTCCGTGAAACGCACCTATCAGCCGAGCAAGCTCATTCGCAAGCGCCGTCACGGTTTCCGCAGCCGCATGGCCACCGTGGGTGGCCGCAAGGTGATCGCGAGCCGTCGCACCAAGGGTCGTAAGCGCCTGTCCGCTTGACGCGCGGCGGTCGCTCACGTCCGCAGCGCATGTTCCCACATTCCGCAAAACGCGGCCTCGGGCGCCTCAAGAAGCGCCGGGAGTTTCTTGCCGTGCAACGGGCGCAGCAGAAATGGGCGCAACCGGGCATGGTCGTCCAGGCGCGTCCGCGCGCCGAAAACGAGCGTTCCGACGCCGATATCCGCGTCGGCTTCACCACCAGCCGCAAGATCGGCAATGCCGTAGAGCGCAACCGGGCGCGCCGGCGGCTGCGGGCTTGCGTCGCCGCATTGCAGACGGATTTGGGTCCCGGCGCCTTGAAGCCCGGCCTCGACATCGTCCTGATCGGCCGCAAGGCAACCATCGACCGCCCGTTCGCCGCGTTGCAGGCCGATTTCCGCCGGAGCCTCGCGAAGCTCGGTGCCCTCGCCGCCAAGGACACGGTCGATGCTTGAAGGCGCGCTCCGGACGATCCTGATCGGCGTCGTCGCCGGCTACAGATGGTTCGTGTCGCCGTTCATCCCCGGCGGCTGCCGTTTTCACCCCAGTTGCTCCGCCTATGCCGACGAGGCGCTTCGCCGGCACGGCCCGTTCCTGGGCCTCTGGCTCACCCTTAAACGACTGGCGCGCTGCCATCCGCTCGGCGGACATGGCTACGATCCCGTTCCGGACAGCGCCGGCACCCCTGCGACGTGCTCAGATAGAGGTCATCAACACCCATGATCGACAATAAGAATTTCATTCTGGCGATCGCGCTTTCGATCATGATCCTGGTCGGGTTCGAATTCTTCGTGAAGGTCGAGAACAAGCCGGGGCAGCATGCCGCCGAAGAGGCGGCCAAGCAGGCGCAGCAGCAGACCGCGCAGCAGCAGGTTCGGGGCGCGGCACCCGCGATGCCGGGCGCCCCCTCGGCCACGACGGCCCCCACGACAACCCCGGCCGTGCCGGGCGGCGCGCCCGGGTGCGCTCTACGGCCGTGCCGATCTTGCGGCTGGTG
>JAYOFL010000024.1:0-40690 GCA_038117205.1 Rhodospirillales bacterium
GCCCATGTCGTGGTCGTCGACGACGACCGCCAGCATGTAGGTCGGCGTGCCGTCGGCGCGCAGCAGCACCATGTCGTCGAGCTGTTCGTTGGCGACCTCGACGCGGCCCTGAACTCGGTCCTCGATCACGGTCGAGCCTTCGAGCGGCGCCTTCAGGCGGATCACCGGATTGACGCCCTCCGGCGCGTCGGACGGGTCGCGGTCGCGCCAACGGCCGTCGTACATCTTTTTGAGACCCTTGGCCTTGGCCTCGGCGCGCATGGCCTCCAATTCCTCGGGCGAGCAATAGCACTTGTAAGCGTGCCCGGCGGCCAGCATGGCATGGGCGACCTCGGCGTGCCGGTCCTTGCGTTCGAACTGCGAGACGGCGTCACCGTCCCACTGCAATCCCAGCCACGACAACCCGTCCAGGATCGCCGCCACGGCGGCGTCGGTGGAGCGTGCCCGGTCCGTGTCCTCGATCCGGAGAAGGAAGGTGCCGCCGTCGCCGTGCCGGGCGTGATGTCGGGCGAAAAGCCAGTTGAAGAGCGCCGTGCGCGCCCCGCCGATGTGCAGGAATCCGGTCGGCGAAGGGGCGAAGCGGGTCACGACGGGCATGCGGTGCGGAATCCTCAAAGGCAGGCGGTGCGGTTATCTATCATACAAACTGAGCATGTGCAGCAATAATGCCGGAACGACAGTCTTTCCTGGCGGTTGATATCCGTGATTCCGGCCCAGGACCTTCCATGGGGGAGCAGGGGAGGTATCGGCATGCTCGCTGCCGTGGATCGCTGGATCGCCGCCGAGCGGGACCGCTGGGTGCCGTGGGCGCCGGACGCCTTCGGGATCGGCGTCGCGGTCTATTTCTCGCTCGCCGCCGAGCCGCCGCCGGCCGCCGCCTGGATCGCCGTCGCCGGCGGTCTCGCCGTTCGCTGGATGGCCGTCCGCGCCGGCATGGCGGCCCTGGAATTCCTCGGCTGCGGCGCGGCGATCGCCGGGGTCGGCCTCGCGGCGGCGCTCTACCGGGCCGATGCCGCCGGCACGCCGATGCTGAATGGACCGTTCGGTCCCTTAAAGATAAACGGCCGCGTCGCCGACTACGAACGGACCCTCCGCGGCGACAAGCTGACCTTGGACGTCGGCCATCTACCGGACGTCCCAGCGGCGCGGACGCCGCGCCGTCTCAGAGTGACGCTCAAGGGAAACACGCGGCTCGAGGCGCGGCCGCCGCTCGGCGCCGCCGTCGAGGTGTTGGCCCGCGTCTCGCCGCCGCCGCCGCCGGCCATGCCCGGCGCCTACGACTTCCAGCGCCACGCCTTCTTCCAGGGCATCGGCGGCTACGGTTTCGTGCTGGCCCGGCCGCGCATCCGCGGCCCACCGGACGGCGGCTGGAAGGCGATAGCAACCCGCGCCGTATCCGACTTCCGCCACCGCTTCGCCGACGACATCGTCCGGACGATCCCCGGCGTCGAAGGGGCCGTCACGGTGGCGCTGCTGACCGGCATCCGGGGCTGGATACCGGAGGAAACCCTGGACGCCATGCGCGACGCCGGCGTGGCGCACCTGCTGGCGATTTCCGGACTGCACGTCGGACTGGTGGCCGGCACGGTCTTCGTCGGGCTCCGCCTAGCGCTGGCGCTCCTGCCCGGCGCCGGCCGGCACCTGGCGACGAAGAAGCAGGCGGCATTGCTGGCCGGCATCGCCGCCTTCGGCTATGCGCTGGCGGCCGGCTTCTCGGTGCCGACGGAGCGCGCCTTCCTGATGCTGTCGCTGTTGCTGGCCGGCGTGCTGCTGGACCGGCGCGCGGTGTCGCTTCGGAGCGTCGCCTGGGCGGCGCTCGCCGTCCTGGCGGCGGCGCCGGAAAGCCTTGCCACGCCGGGGTTTCAGATGTCGTTCGCGGCGGCGACGGCGCTGATCGCGGCCTATGGATCTTGGGCGGCGCGGCGGCGGCGGCGGGTGCTGGAAGGGTTGGAGGCGCCGCGCCGGCAGGGGCCGCTGTGGACCGCGCTCCGCTACGTCTGGGGCGTGCTCGGCACGACCTGCGTCGCCGGCGCCGCCACGGCGCCGTTCGCGATCCATCATTTCCAGCACGTCGCCGGCCTCGGCACCGTGGTCAACGCCGTCGCCGTGCCGCTGGCGGCGCTCTGGATCATACCGGCCGGGTTCCTGGCCCTCGTCCTTCAACCGTTCGGGCTCTCGTCGGTTCCGTTGCAGGTCATGGCGGCGGGCATTCGCATGATGCTGGCCGCCGTCGAGACCGCCGCCGATTGGCCGTCGCCGTTCGCCCCGCCGCCGACGCTCGATGTCGAGCCCCTGGCGCTTCTGGTCCTGGGTGCGTTGTGGCTGATCCTCTGGCGCGGCCGGCCGCGCTGGCTGGGCGCGGTCGCCATGGTGGCGGCGCTCCCGTGGGCAGCCCTGAGCCCGCGCCCCGATATCGTCGTCGACGGCCGGGCGCGCGCCGTCGGCATCGTCGACACGGAAAGCGGCTACGGCGCGTCGAGCGTTAGGCGGGCCCGCTTCGAGACGGAAACCTGGGGCCGGCTGCTCGGCCGCGCCGAAGAACCACGGGCTTGGCCGACGGACCCGGAACGGCCGAGGGGAGGGCTTCGCTGCGATGCTATAGGTTGCAGCTACGAAACCGGAAACCTTCGGATCGCCATCGTGTTCGACGAGGCGGCGTTGGAGGACGACTGCCGGTCGGGCGGTTTCGTCATCAGTCTGGTGCCGGCGCGGGGGCTCTGCCGCCGGGGCCGGACGGTGGACCGCTTCGATCTCTGGCGGATGGGTACGCACGCGCTCTATTTCGCGGCCGACACGGTGCGCGTCGAAACCGTCGCGGAGACGCGCGGCCGGCGGCCCTGGGTACCGTTACGGGAGAAGAACCGGCGGAGACGGGATCGGTAGCGGCCCGATCAATACCGACGGAGCAGACCGCAGAGCGTGCCCTGAACCTTTACCTGGTCCGGACCGAAGATGCGGGTCTCGTAGGCCTTGTTGGCGGGTTCCAGGGCGACGGAGGCACCCTTGCGGCGGAGACGCTTGAGCGTCACTTCGTCCTCTTCGACGAGGGCGACGACGATGGAGCCGTTTTCCGCCGTGTCGCCGCGCTTGATGATGACGGTGTCGCCGTCGAGGATGCCGGCCTCGATCATGGAATCGCCCTCGACCTCGAGGGCGTAGTGGTCGCCGTTGCCGAGGAACATCATCGGCACGTCGACGAAGGTGGAATGGTCGCGCAGCGCCTCGATCGGCGTGCCGGCGGCGATCCGGCCGTACAGCGGCAACTGCACCGAGTCGGCGGCTTCCGCCGCGACCGCCGCGCCCTGCAGGGTGAACCCGCCCTCGATCACGTTCGGCCTGAACGCCGGCGCCTCGGCGCGGACCGGATTGGCGCGGGTAATGGGGGCCATGTTCTCGGGCAGTTTGACCACTTCGAGGGCGCGCGCCCGGTGCGGCAGGCGGCGGATGAAGCCACGTTCCTCAAGGCCGGTGATCAGCCGGTGGATGCCCGACTTCGATTTCAGGTCCAGCGCCTCCTTCATTTCGTCGAAGGACGGCGACACGCCGTTCTTCTTCAACGACTCGTCGATGAACATCAGGAGTTCGTATTGCTTCTTGGTCAACATGGCGCCGGTCCTCGCGAGATCAGGGGCACGAAATATGCGGTCGTTTGCCGATCAAAATGGGAACAAACAACAAACATTTGTGTGCGTTCTACTTTAGTTCGCACATCCTGTCAACATGTTGGGGCTGGTTTTCCGTCCCGTCACCCCGGGCACGCCTGCCCCGGGCTCAGACCAGGGGTCCCGGGGTCCACACTCAAACACCCTGCACGACGCAAAGAGTGGACCCCGGAAAAAATCCGGGGTGACGGGGGTGATTGTATCTCCGTCTCGACTCACACATCCGTCACCCCGGGCTCGTCCCGGGGTCCACACTCAAACACACGGCCCGACGCAAATAGTGGACCCCGGAAAAAATCCGGGGTGACGGGGATATTGCCTTTTCGACTAGGAAATTGGACTAGAACGTCTCCGCGCCGAAGCGGAGCGGCACGACCTGGCAGAGATCGCCGACCTTCGCCGCCGGCGCGCCGATCGGCCGCATGAGCAGGCAGTCGGCGTCGCAGAAGAGCGCCAGCATGGAGGAATCCTGGCGCTGGAACGCGGTCGCCACCGGCAGATCGTCCGGCGGGTAGGAAAGGGTGGCACGCAGATAGTTCTGCCGCTTGCCGTTGGCCGGCAGATCGGCGCCGACCCGGGCGGCGATGTACATGGGACCCGGTTCGAGGGCCAGCATGGCCTCGACGGCAGCCTTGACGAAGATCGCCGACGTCACGCCGGTCGATACCGGATTGCCGGGCAGGCCCAACAACCACGTGTCGCGGATGGTGCCGAAGATCAGCGGCTTACCCGGCTGCATGGCGATCTTGTAGAAACCGAGGTCGAGCCCTTCGTCGCCGAACACCGACGTCACGAGGTCGTGGTCGCCGACAGACGCGCCACCCGACGTCAGCAGGATGTCGTAACCGCGCGCGTCGGCGAGCTTGGCGCGGAGATCGTCCGGCCGGTCCAACGCCACGCCGAGGGAGACGGCCTCCGCCCCAAGGACCCGCGCATAGGCCGTCATGGCGACGGAATTCGAGCTGACGATCTGATCCGCCCGGCGCGGCCGGCCCGGCATGACCACCTCGTCGCCGGTGGCGAGCACGGCGACGCGCGGCTTCCGGCGCACGCGGAGCCACGTCAGGCCCATGGCGGCGGCGAGGCCGAGGTCGCGCGCCGAAAGGCGGCGGCCGGCCTTCAGGAGCGCATCGCCGGCCTTGAAGTCGAGCCCGGCCGGACGCACCCAATCGGCCGGTTTCGGCGATTCCTTCATGGTGATGGCGTCGCCGTCGGCGTCGGTGTCTTCCTGGATGACGATGGCATCGGCGCCGTCGGGAAGGGCGGCGCCGGTGAAGATGCGGGTGCACTCGCCCTTGCCGACCGTGCCCGTGAACGGATTGCCGGCGGCCGACGCACCGATCATGCGGAGCGTCACCGGCACCGTCAGGCAGTCGTCCCACCGGAGCGCATAGCCGTCCATGGCCGAAACCGTGACGGGAGGATGCGTCGTCTCGGCCAACGCGTCCGCCGCCAGGACGCGGCCGAGGGCGTCGGCGAGCGGCACTTCCTCGGTCTCGACCGGAACGATGCGGGCGCGGATTTGCGCCAGGGCTTCTTCGACGGAGAGCATGTTTCCTATTCCGCCTCGTAGGTGCCGGACTTGCCGCCCGACTTGTGCACCAGCCGGACGTTTTCGATCCGCATGCCGCGGTCGACCGCCTTGCACATGTCGTAGACCGTGAGCGCCGCGACCGACACTGCGGTCAGCGCCTCCATCTCGACGCCGGTCTGGCCGGTCAGCTTGCAGGTTGCCTCGATGTCGACGGCGTTGCGGTCCGGTTCGCAGGTGAGGTTCACCTTCACCGACGTGAGGGCGAGGGGATGGCAGAGCGGGATAAGGTCCGGCGTCCGCTTGGCGCCCATGATGCCGGCCAACTGCGCGACGCCGAGCACGTCGCCCTTCTTGACGCCGCCCTGCATGATCTTGGCCAGCGTTTCCGGCTGCATGACGACGCTGGCCCGCGCCGTGGCGGTGCGTTCCGTCGACGGCTTCTCGCCGACGTCGACCATGACGGCGTTGCCCTCGGCGTCGATATGGGTGAAGTCCGCCATGCTACTCGGCCGCGTCGGAAGAGGCGTCGGGCGTCAGCAGGGCGCGCGTCGCCGCCATCACGTCGCTCTGGCGCATCAGCGACTCGCCGATCAGGAAGCAGTTGGCGCCGACCCGCGCCATGCGGTCCAGATCGGCGCGGACGGCGAGGCCGCTCTCGCAGACCAATAGGCGGTCGGCCGGCAGCATCGGCGCCAGTTGCTCGGTCGTCGCCAGATCGATGGTGAGCGTCTTGAGGTTGCGGTTGTTGACGCCGATGAGCGGCGTCTTGAGCTTGAGCGCGCGTTCCATTTCCGGCGCGTCGTGCACCTCGACCAGCACGTCGAGACCGATCTCGAAGGCCGCCGCTTCCAGTTCCGACGCTTCCGTATCGGAAAGCGCCGCCATGATGAGCAGGATGCAGTCGGCGCCGAGTGCGCGCGATTCCACGATCTGATATGGATCGAGCATGAAGTCCTTGCGCAGTGCCGGAACGGTCACGGCGTTCCTGGCCACGGTCAGGTAGGCGTCGTCACCCTGGAAATAGGGCGCGTCCGTCAACACGGAGATACAGGCGGCGCCGCCGGCGACATAGCTTTGCGCCAGCGACGGCGGATGGAAATCGGCGCGGATCAGTCCCTTCGACGGCGATGCCTTCTTGATTTCGCAGATCAGACCGTAGGTGCCGCGGCCGATGGCCGCCTTGAGCGCGTTGGCGAAACCGCGTGCCGGCTTTTGCGCCTTGGCGGCCCGCAGGACCTCAGAATAGGTCGTGCGCGCCTTGCACGCCGCGACGTGGCGCCGTTTGACTTCGCAGATTTCCTTGAGCACGTCGCGCACGACGACGGTCCTCACGCGGCCGAGTTGGTGATCGCCACCAGCTTGTCGAGGGCGGCCTTGGCGGCACCGCCGTCGATGGCGGCGGCGGCGAGCTTCACGCCGACCTTCAGATCGTCCGCCTTGCCGGCGACGATCAGCGACGCGGCGGCATTCAGCAGCACGATATCGCGGTACGCGCCCGGCTTGCCGGCGAGCAGGTCGTGAATGGCGGCGGCGTTGACGGCCGGATCGCCACCCTTGAGATCGGCCGCCTTGGCGACCGGCAGACCGGCGTCGGCGGGCGAGACATCGAACTCGGTGATCTTGCCGTCCTTGAGGGCGCAGACGTGCGTGACGCCGGTCGTCGTCATCTCGTCCAAACCGTCCGAGCCGTTGACGACCCACGCCGAGACGCAGCCGCAGTTCTTGAGCGTCTCCGCCATCGGCCGTATCCAATCCTTGGAGTAGGCGCCGGTGAACTGGCGCTTCACGCCGGCCGGGTTGGAGAGGGGACCGAGGATGTTGAAGATGGTGCGGATGCCCAACTCGACGCGCACCGGGCCAACGAAGCGCATGGCGCTGTGATGCCGGGGCGCCATCAGAAAGCCGATCTTCGCCTCGGCGATGGCCTTCTCGATCAGCTTGAAGTCCGCGTCCAGATTGACACCCAAGGCCGACAGCACGTCGGCGGCGCCGGATTTAGACGACAGCGCCCGGTTGCCGTGCTTGGCGACCGGCACGCCGGCGCCCGCGACCACGAACGCCGCGCCCGTCGAAACGTTGTATGTGCCGGAGCCGTCGCCGCCGGTGCCGACCACGTCCATGGCGTCGGCCGGCGCCGAAATGGTCGTCATCTTGGCGCGCATGGTGCGGACGGCGCCGGTGATTTCGTCGACGCTTTCGCCGCGCACCCGGAGCGCCATCAGGAAGCCGGCAATCTGCGCCGGCGTCGCCTCGCCGGACATGATGATTCCGAAGGCGGCCTCCGCCTCGGCGGCGTCGAGCTTCGCGCCCGTCGCCACCTTGTTCAGGATCGGCTTCATGGCGTCGCTCATGCGGCCTCCCGGTGGCGGGAGAATTCGATGAAATTCCGGAGGATTTCGTGGCCGTGCTCGGAAGCGATGCTTTCGGGGTGGAACTGCACGCCGTGGATCGGCAATTCCTTGTGGCGGATGCCCTGGATCACGCCGTCGTCGCTGTGGGCGTTGGCGGCGAGGCAATCGGGCAGGGTGTCCGGCTTGATGCCGAGGGAATGGTAGCGGGTCGCCTGGAACGGCGACGGAATGCCGCGGAACACGCCGGTGCCGTCGTGCGTGATGGCGCTCATCTTGCCGTGCATGGGCTTCGGCGTGCGGACGATCTTGCCGCCGAAGGCCTGGCCGATGGCCTGGAAGCCGAGGCAGACGCCGAGCATCGGCACGCGGCGCTTCGCCGCCATCTCGACCAGGTCGAGGCAGATGCCGGCCTTGTCCGGGTCGCAGGGACCGGGGGAAATGACGATGCCTTCGGCGTTCAAGGCGATGGCTTCGGCGGCCGTCATGTCGTCGTTCCGATGCACGACGACTTCGGCGCCCAGCTCGCCCAGATAATGGAGCAGGTTGTAGGTGAAACTGTCGTAGTTATCGATCAACAGGAACATGGCACGGCCCATCCGGAAACGTCGGGCACAATGCCGCCCCAGGCCCAGGCGGTCAAGTCGGCGCGGCGGTAGGGGGTCAGCCGTTCGCCGCCTTCTTGCGGCGTTCCTGGCTCATCGGCAATCCTTTGCGGCGGCGGCGGTCCGGGCCGAAGAAATCGCGGACGCGGATGAACGGACGGGTGTGCTCGATGACGTTGCAGATACGGAGATAGATCGTCCGCGCCGACACCGGCTTGGCGAGGAATTCCGTCATGCCCATGTCGCGGGCGATGCAGACGTGACGGAGTTCCGTGTTGGCCGTGACGACGATCACCGGTACGTAGGGGTTCGGGCTGTCCGGCGACTGGCGCACCTGGCAGAGGAAACCCATGCCGTCCAGATCCGGCGTCCAGTCGCACAGGATCAGGTCCGGCTCCATCTCGCGGAACAGCATGAAGGCCTCGTCCGGGTTCGGCGTGGAGTAGACCGTCGGCACGCCGAAATGCGTGAAAACCTCGGTCAGAAGCTTCCGCACGAGGACGTGCTTCTCGAGGACGAGGATCGAGAGTGATTCGAGGTTATAGGATTTCAATTGCCGCTCCCCCAAATCGCGACACGCGGCCTTCGCGATAGGTAGAGCGTTATACCGAACAGGCGGCCGGAAGTAAATCAACCGGCGGTGGATAAAGCCGAAAAATCCGCCGTTACCGGGCGTTGGCGACCAGCTTCCGGCGTTCCTGACCACCGAATTCCAAGCCCCGGCGGCGGCGGTCCGGCCCGAAGAAGTCGCGAATCCGGACGAACGGGCGTGGATTGTCGATCACGTTGCAGATCCGCTGATAGACGCTCTTGGCCGAAACGGGTTTCGCCAGAAACTCCGTCATGCCGGTATCGCGGGCGATGCAGACGTGCCGGAGCTCGGTATTCGCCGTCACGACGACCGCCGGCACATAGGGATTCGGGCTCTCGGCGGAATTGCGAATCTGGTACAGGAAGCCCATGCCGTCGAGGTTGGGCGTCCAGTCGCACAGCACGATGTCCGGGTCCGTGCGGCAGAAAATATCGAAGGCGGTGTCCGGGTCGGCGGTCGAGTGGGCCGTCGCGACGCCGAATTCCTTAAAGACTTCCGTCAGCATGTTGCGGATCAGCAAATGCTTCTCGAGCACCAGGATGGTCAGGCGCTCCAGGTTGTAGGACTTCATTGCGGCGGTCTCCCCGCTCTCAAAAGCACGCGGACTCCTACCCCGTGGGGCTTACATCTTCCTGACGGAATTCTGACAACCGTCGGATGCGGCGGCCTGCAAAGGGCGCGATTGACGGGCCGGCCCGCGTTGGCTACGCAGACCGCACCCGAACGGAGAAACCGACGTGGCCGCAGCCGACGATTCCCCCATCAAGAAGGCCGGAAAACCGACCGGCTGGCCGCGTCCGGCGAGCAAGGTCGGCGCTAGCATCGGCCTCAACAAGGCGCGCATGGGGATTCTCATCGTTCTCGCCTTCGCCGGCATATTCGGCGGCTATTTCGCCGGCCGGTATCTGCGCCCGGCTCAGCCTCCGGCGACAACGCCCGCGGCCTCGCAACCGGCCGCGACCGAACCGGTGCAGCCTGCGGCCCAACCGGTGCAGCCGGCGCAAGCCAAGCCGGCCGGCGACGGCCTGCCGGACCGCTACGAGCAACAGTTGCCGCGCAACATCGTCGTCGAACGGGACGGGGTGCTGACCCGCCTGGCGCTGCCGGAGCCGGGCAAGTCCCTGGACGTCGGCGGCGCGCCGGCCCTGGAGGCCGCCAAACCGGCGGAAGCCGCCCCGCAACAGCCCGAGACGCCGGTGAAGACGGCGCCGGTGCAGCCGAAACCGGCGCCCAAGGAAGTCGCGTCGGCTCCCGCCGCCAAGATGCTCCGGGCGATCGAGGCCTACGACCGCGATCACAAGGACCTGGCGGACGCGCCCACGTGGCGAAAGAACGCCGTCGCCGTCAAATGGTCGTCCAAGCCGAAGGTGGTGATCGTCATCGACGATCTCGGGCTGGACCGGCCGCACACCCGGCGCACCATCACGCTGCCGGGGCCGCTGACCCTATCGTTTCTCGCCTACGCCGACGAGTTGGCGACGCAGGCCGGCAAGGGGAAGGCGGCCGGCCACGAGCTGATGCTGCACGTGCCGATGGAGCCGGGCGCCGGCAACGTCGATCCCGGTCCGAACGTACTGCTGACCGGCATGCCGACGGACGAGTTGCTGAAAAGCGTGCGCTGGAACCTGGACCAACTGACCGGCTACGTCGGCGTCAACAACCACATGGGCAGCCGCTTCACGTCCGACGCCGACGGCATGAAGGTGGTGGCCGCCGAGTTGAAGAAGCGCGGGCTGCTGTTCCTCGACTCGCTCACCTCCGGGCGCTCCGTGGCGCACGACGCGGCGCGGGACGCCGGCATCCCGTTCGCCATCCGCAACGTCTTTCTGGATCACGAGGACGACGAGGCGGCGATCCGCCGCCAGTTGGCGCAGGTCGAGCGGGTGGCGCGGGAGACCGGCCTCGCCATCGCCATCGGCCATCCGCGCGAGAAAACCCTCAACGTGCTCGAGGGCTGGCTCAAGTCGCTGGACGGGAAGGGACTGCAACTGGTGCCGATCTCCGCCGTAGCGCGGATACAGGGCGGGCAGTAGCGACTATGCGTTCCTCTCCCCCATCCATGGGGGAGATGGGAAGAAGGCGGCGCCCAATCAACCAAAAACCGTCACCCCGGGCTCGTCCCGGGGTCCACTGATTGCGTCAGAGCGATTGTCCAAGTGTGGACCCCGGAATAAATCCGGGGTGACGAGAGGAGTCACTGCCCGCCGTCGCGGTTCCCCGGCGCGAAGCGCACGGCGTCCTCGGCGGCGCGGACGAGCGCACGGGACTTGTTGACGCTCTCCTGGAACTCGAACTCCGGATCGCTGTCGGCGACGACGCCGCCGCCGGCCTGGATATAGACGGTCTCGTCCTTGATGACCGCCGTCCGGAGCGCGATGCAGGTGTCCATGTCGCCGTCGGCGCCGAAATAGCCGATGCAACCGGCGTAGACGCCGCGCCGCACGGGTTCCAGCTCGTCGATGATCTCCATGGCGCGGATCTTCGGCGCGCCCGAGACGGTGCCGGCCGGGAAGCCGGCGAACAGCGCGTCTAGCGCGTCCTTGTCGTCGGCGAGCTCGCCCTCGACGTTCGACGCGATGTGCATGACGTGCGAGTAGTATTCGACGATGAACTGTTCCGTCGGCTTCACGGTGCCGACCTTGGCGACGCGGCCGACGTCGTTGCGGCCGAGATCCAACAGCATCAGGTGCTCGGCGCGTTCCTTCGGATCGGCGAGAAGCTCGGCGGCCAATGCCGCGTCCTCTTCCGGCGTCGCGCCGCGCTTCCGCGTCCCGGCGAGCGGGCGCAGCGTGATCTTGCCGTCGCGCACGCGGACCAGGATTTCCGGGCTCGACCCCGTCACCTGATAGCCGCCGAAGTCGAGATAGAACAAAAACGGCGACGGATTGAGACGGCGCAGCGAGCGGTAGAACGCGAACGGCGGCAGCTTGAACGGCACGGCGAAACGCTGCGACGGCACCACCTGGAAGGCGTCGCCGGCGTTGATGTATTCGACGGCGCGCCGGACCATGTCGTGGAACTGCTCGCGCGTCATGTTCGACTTCGGATCGAGCGGCGTCGTCTCGGTGTCGGAACCGGCGCGAGGCAACAAAAGGTCGCGCTGCAGGTTGTCGACCACGTCCTTGATGCGGGCTTCCGCCGCCGCGAAGGCCGCGTCGGCGTCGCCGCCCGCCGCCCAATCGACGGTGACGACGAAGATCGAGTCCTTCAACGAGTCGAAGATCGCCATCACGGTCGGGCGCAGGAAAACGCTGTCCGGCACGCCGATGGTGTCCGGATTGGCGTCCGGCAGTTTTTCCGCCAGCCGCACCATGTCGTAGGCCATGTAACCGACGAGACCTGACGCCATCGGCGGCACGCCACGCGGCAGATCGAACCGGCACTCGTTGACGAGGGCGCGGATCGACGCCAGCGCGTTCTCCTTCTCGCCGACCGGGCAGGGGAGAAAGGCGTCCGGCTTGGTGAGCGCGGTGCGGTTGATCTCGGCGCGGCCCTTGTAGCAACGCCAGATCAGGTCCGGGTTGAGGCCGATGAAGGAATAGCGGCCGCGGATGGCGCCGCCTTCCACCGATTCCAGCAGGAAACTGTTCGGACGGCCGCCGGCGATCTTGAGCATCGCCGAGACGGGCGTCTCCAGGTCCGCGATCAGTTCCGTCCAGACGACCTGCGGCTTGCCGGCCTTGAACGTCTGGGCGAACGCGTTGGCGTCCGGCGTGAGTTTCATCGCTGGCCCCGGATCACGACTGGTTCACGACTGGCTGTTGGCGCGGAAGCCGCCAGGCTTCTGCGCGGCGTCGTAGACGCGCTTGTTGATGCCGACGCCGACCGCATCGCGGGTCGCGTTCATGAACTGCACGGCGACGTCGTCGATGATCTGCGCCTTGAGGCGGTCGACCAGTGCCTGCTTGGCCTCGGCGTTGGCGTCGGCGCCTTCGATCTTCGTCAGCTTCACGACGTCGTAGCCCTCGGCGACCTTGGCGACGTCGGCCTTGCCGGGCACGATTTCGAACATCTTGCCGACCACCGTCCGCTCGACGGCATTGTCGCTGCGGACCAGCGGGCCGACGGTCTTGACCTCGCCGCCCGCCTGGGCCGCGAAGTCGGCGAGCGGCGCGCCGGCGGCGACCTTGGCGGCGATGTCCTTGGCGACGGCAAGGGCCTTCTCGTCCTTCTTGGTTTCCGACCAGGCCTCGGCCACTTGCGCTTTCACGTCGGCGAGCGGGCGTAGCGCCGGCGCCGTCACGGCATCGACGCGGACCATGAAGAAGCCCCGGTCGCCGGCTTCGGTGAGGGGGCTCAGCAGGCCCTTTTCGGTCGAATACGCTACCGGCAGCAGGCTGGCGAGATCCGGGAACTTGGCAGCGCCGCCGCTCGCCATCTTGCCCTCGCGGTCGACGCCCTTGACGGTGACGACGGCCATGCCGACTTCCTTGGCGGCCTCTTCCAGCGTCGCCCCGCCGCCGATGGCGTCCTCGAATTTGTTGGCGATCTTGTAGACGGCGTCCAAGGCCTTTTCCTTGGCGACGATGCCGCGAAGCTGGTCCTTCACGTCCGCGATCGTCTTGGTCAGGCCCGGCTGAACGTCCGTCACCAGCATGATGTGCCAACCGAGCGGCGACTTCACCGGCGCCGTCGGCTTGCCCTTTTCGGCAGAGAAGGCGGCGTCGGCGAGATCGGGCAGCAGGTCCCCCTTGGCGACGGAGCCGAGGTCGACCGCCGCCGCTTCCATGCCGGCGACTTCCTTGGCGACCTCGACGAAATCGCGGCCCTCGGCCAGCATCTTCGCCGCCGTGTCGGCCTTCGCTTGCTCATCGACGATCAACTGGCGCAGCGTCCGGCGCTCGGCGCGGACGAATTCCTGCTCGTGCGCGCCGTAGGCGGCCTTGATCTCGTCCTCGGTGACGTTGACGCCGTCGACCAGCTTGGCCGGATCCAGGTGCACCAGCGTCAGATCGCGATACTCGGGCGCCGTGAACGGCTTCGGATGCGCCTTGTGATAGGCGTCCAGTTCCGCGTCCGTCGGCGCCGGGATGCCGGTCTGGGCCGACGCCTTGACGAGCAGGGTCTCGGCGCTCCGGCGCTCGAAGCGGAAGCCGACCATACGGTCGCGCAATAGGTTCGGCACGGCGGCGCCGTTGTTGACGACGCCGATCACCTGATCGGTGGCGATGGCGTGGCGGACCCGCTCGACGTAGGCCTGTTCGGTCAGGTTGTTGGCGCGCATGACCTCGTCGAAGCGCTGCTTCGAGAAGTTGCCGTCGAAACCCTTGAAGGTCGGATCGCGCTGGATGGTGCGGCGGATGTCGTCGTCGCCGACGGCCACACCGAGCTTGTTGGCCGTCACGGTCAGCGCCGCGTCGTTGACCAGCCGGTCGAGTACCGCCGCGCCGAGACCGAAGTTCCGGAGCTGGTCCGGGGTGAGGGCGTTGCCGAACGCCTGCTGCATGCGCCGCGTCTCGTTCTGCAGTTCGGTCTCGAAGTGATCCGGCTTGATCTCGATGTCGCCGACCTTGGCGACATAGACGTCGGAGATGCGCTGGCCGATGAAATCGTTCACGCCCCAGGCCGCGAAGCTGATGATGAGCAGGCCGGCGAGGGCCTTGGCGACGATGGAGGCGGTCTTCGATCTGATCTTCTGCAGCATGACGGGGATCCAGCGGTTTACGGCGAATTTCGGTACTTGCGCGGCCCAGTCCGCGCGGGCGCGCATCTTAGGGAAGCGGCCGGGGCCGGGCAACACATCTCGGGCCTTAACTTTCGGCATTTCCGACTTGCGCCGGCCAGGCGCCGGCCAGGGAAAATTGAAGGCCGGGACGGCTCGTGTTAAGAGCGGCCGTCCAAGATCGAGACGAGGAGATATCCATGCGCCGACCCCTGATCGCCGGAAACTGGAAGATGAACGGCAGCCTGACCATGGCCGCCGAACTGGCCGGCGCGCTCGTCGTCAAAATGAAGGGGGCGGGAACGCCCGCCTTCGACATGCTGATCTGCCCGCCGTTCCCGTATCTGGCGGCCGCCGCGGCGATGATCGAAGGAAGCGGCATTCAACTCGGCGCGCAGACCTGCCACGCCGCGGAAAGCGGCGCGCACACGGGCGAGGTGGCGGCTAAGATGCTGGCCGACGTCGGCTGCACGCACGTCCTGCTCGGCCATTCGGAACGGCGCGCCGACAACGGCGAGACCGACGCCATGGTGCGCGCACGGGCGGAAGCGGCGCATGCGGCGGGCCTCGTCGCCGTGGTGTGCGTCGGCGAGACCGAGAAGGAGAGGGACGCCGGCCAGACCATCGCCGTCGTCACCGGCCAGTTGAAGGGCTCGCTGCCGGACGGCATCACCGCCGCCGACACGGTCGTCGCCTACGAACCCGTCTGGGCCATCGGCACCGGCCGCACGCCGACCGAGGCCGAGGTGCAGGAAGTGCACGCCGCCATCCGCGCCGAGCTCGCGTCCCGCTTCGGCAAGGCGGTCGCCGACGGCGTCCGCATCCTCTACGGCGGCTCCATGAAGCCCTCCAACGCCAAGGGCCTGATGGCACTTCCCGACGTCGACGGCGGCCTGATCGGCGGCGCCAGCCTCAAAGCGGAAGATTTCTGGGCCTGCGCGGAAGCGGCCGGGTAAGTCCTACCCCGCCACACCCGCGAATGCAGCCCGGTAGCCCCTCTCGTCATCCCCGCGTGCGCGAAGCGGACCGGAGGTCTAAGCGGGGATGACGGTAATTATTCATCCGGACCGGTATTCGGTCACGGACTTCGCGACGCCGCGGCGGCAATTGGCGCTGGCCAAAGCCGCCCCAGGGCATTAAAAGACCGCCGAATTCGCGTTTCGGAGCCCGACATGCAGACCGTTCTCCTCGTCATCCACCTGATCCTCGCCGTGGCGCTCGTCGGCGTCATTCTCGTGCAGCGTTCCGAAGGCGGCGCGCTCGGCATGGGCGGCGGCGGCATGGGTGGCTTCATGACCGGCCGGGCGACGGCGGATCTCTTGACCCGCACCACCGCGATCCTGGCGACGTGCTTCATCGTCACCTCGATCCTGCTCGCGGTGCTAGCGAATGCGGGCCGCGAATCGGGATCGATCCTCGACAAGCCGGCTGTGCAAAAGTCCCAGCCGAGCGCCGTTCCGAGCGTCCCGCAGGTGCCGGCGGCGCCGCCCGCTCCCAAGCCCAACTGATTGTTTTTCAAGGCGTGAACGTGACCGCGACGGGGTCCGCCGCGACGGCGGCGCAATGCCTGAATCTGGCGTGTTGGCGACACCGATCATTGGTGTATGGTGTCCGCCCATGACGCGGTTCATCTTCATCACCGGCGGCGTGGTTTCTTCCCTCGGAAAAGGCCTTGCCTCCGCCTCCCTGGCGGCTCTTCTGCAGGCGCGCGGGTTCAAGGTCCGGCTTCGTAAGCTGGACCCCTATATCAACGTCGATCCGGGCACCATGAGCCCGTATCAGCACGGCGAGGTGTACGTCACCGACGACGGCGCCGAGACCGACCTGGACCTCGGACACTACGAGCGGTTCACCGGCGTCGCGTCGCGGAAATCCGACAACGTGACGACGGGCCGCATCTATTCCGACGTCATCGCCAAGGAACGCCGCGGCGACTACCTGGGCGCCACCATCCAGGTCATTCCGCACATCACCGACGCCATCAAGAAGTTCGTCCAGGCCGACCTGGAGGACGAGGATTTCGTCCTGGTCGAGATCGGCGGCACCGTCGGCGATATCGAGGGCCTGCCGTTCCTGGAGGCGATCCGTCAGATCGCCACCGATATCGGCCGTGCCAGGACCATGTACATCCACCTGACCCTGGTGCCGTTCATCGCGGCGGCCGGCGAGCTCAAGACCAAGCCGACGCAGCACTCGGTGAAGGAGCTGCTGTCCTTGGGTATCCAGCCGGACATGCTGGTCTGCCGCTGCGAGCACGAGCTGCCGGTGAGCGAGCGCAAGAAGATCGCGCTCTTCTGCAACGTGCGCCAGGACGCGGTCATTCCGGCGCTCGACGCGCAGAGCATCTACGAAGTGCCGATCCGCTATCACAAGGAAGGCATGGACGACGCCGTCTGCCGGCACTTCGGCATCGACGCGCCGCCGCCGAACCTGACCGTGTGGAAGGACATCCACATCCGCAAGACCAAGCCGGAGGGCGAGGTCTCGATCGCCATCGTCGGCAAGTACACGGGGCTGCTCGACGCCTACAAGTCGCTGTCGGAGGCGCTCGATCACGGCGGCATCGCCAACAATGTCCGCGTCAAGATGAACTGGATCGATTCCGAGATATTCGAGGACGACCGTCCGCTCGACCATCTGGAGGAAGTGCACGGCATTTTGGTGCCGGGCGGCTTCGGCGAGCGCGGCTCGCGCGGCAAGATCAATGCCGTCCGCTTCGCGCGCGAACGCGGTGTGCCGTATTTCGGCATCTGCTTCGGCATGCAGATGGCGGTGGTCGAGGCGGCCCGGAACCTGGTCGGCATCGAAAAGGCGAGCTCCACGGAGTTCGGCCCGACCCAGGAACCGGTGGTTGGCCTGATGACCGAATGGCTGAAGGGCAACGCGCTCGAGAAGCGGAACGCCGGCGGCGATCTCGGCGGCACCATGCGGCTCGGCACCTATCCGTGCGTGCTGGCGCCGAACAGCCGGGTCCGGGGCATCTACGGGTCCGACAAGATTTCCGAGCGGCACCGGCACCGTTACGAGGTCAACACCGACTACAAGGAACGTCTGGAAGCGGCGGGGCTCCGCTTTTCCGGCATGTCGCCGGACGGCGTTCTGCCGGAAATCGTCGAGATTCCGGACCATCCGTGGTTCGTCGGCGTGCAGTTCCATCCGGAACTGAAATCGAAGCCGTTCGACCCGCACCCGCTGTTCACGTCGTTCATCCGGGCCGCCGTCAACCAGTCCAGACTGGTCTAGTATTTTCGGCGTCGGCAGCCGGCTTTTTTCGTTATAGTTGCCGGCGATGCTTGGAAATTTGCCTGAACACCTCGATCCCGAACTGCAGGTCGTCACGGATTACTGGCTCCGCCTCAAGGACGAGCACGGGCGCGTGCCGCGGCTGCGCGAGATCGACCTGATGTCGATATATGGCGCCGCCCGGAACATCTTCATCGCCGACCGGATCGAGGGGCTGGACGGCGAGACGCTGTATCGCTGGCGCTACTGGGGGACCGGCGTGCGCGACCACACCGGCATCGAAGCGACGGGCAAATATCTGCACGAAACGCACAACGAAGCGGGCGTGCGGGACGCCATCAACTCATACGATGCGGTCCTGGAAACCCTCGAACCGGATTATTGGGTCAAGCGGACCCGGACGATCCCGGTGGACAGGACGTATCTCAGCTATCGGCGGATCGTGTTTCCGCTGCTCAACGACGAAGACCGGCCGGCGCATGTTTTCGGCGTCTTCGTGTCGGAACAACGCGAGGTGCCGGTGATGCAGTCCGGCTCGCCCATGCAGCAGGGCGGCATCATCGAATTCATCGACGACGATCCGCGCCCGTAAGAACCGGTTTCCCTGATCCCGGACGGCGTTTTTACCTTTCACCGGGCCGGGCGAGGGGGTATTTCAAGGTGCCTTGCCGGAGAAGCGCCGAATGACCGAGAACCGCACCGTCAATGTCGGGCCGTATGCCATCGCCAATGACCGGCCGCTGACCGTCATCGCCGGGCCGTGCCAGTTGGAAACGCGCGAACATGCGCTGGAAATGTCGCGCGCCCTCAAAGACTTGGCAGACAAGCTCGGGCTCGGCATCGTCTACAAGACGTCCTACGACAAGGCCAACCGGACAAGCGTCGCCGGCACGCGCGGCGTCGGCCTCGAGGACGCGCTGCCGATCTTCCGGGAAATCCGCGACAGTACGGGCCTACCGGTCCTGACCGACGTGCACGAGCCGGCGCACTGCGCCGCCGTGGCGGACGCCGTCGACGTCCTGCAGATACCGGCGTTCCTCTGCCGTCAGACCGACCTGCTGCTCGCCGCCGGCAACACCGGCAAGGCGATCAACGTCAAGAAGGGCCAGTTCCTGGCGCCCTGGGACATGAAGAACGTGGTCGCGAAGATCGAATCCACCGGCAACACGCAGGTCACGGTGACGGAACGCGGCGCCAGCTTCGGCTACAACACCCTCGTCACCGACTTCCGCGGCATCCCGATCATGGCCCGCGACACCGGCTGCCCGGTGGTCTTCGACGCCACCCACTCGGTGCAGCAGCCGGGCGGGCAGGGTACATCGTCCGGCGGCCAGCGGGAGTTCGCGCCGGTGCTCGCCAGGGCCGCCGTCGCCGTCGGCGTCGCCGCCGTCTTCATGGAAACGCACCAGGACCCGGACAATGCGCCCTCCGACGGCCCAAACATGATTCCGCTCAATAGGTTGGAATCCATTCTTAAGGATTTGATGGAATTCGATCGGCTGGCGAAATCGCGTCCCAATCCGATCGACCTGACCGCCAATTGATTGACCGGCCCGCCGGCCGGCAAGACACGCAAACGGAGTTCCCATGACTGCCATCATCGACATCACCGCCCGTGAAATTCTCGACTCCCGTGGCAACCCGACGGTCGAGGTCGACGTCCTGCTGGAGACCGGCACCATGGGCCGCGCCGCCGTGCCGTCCGGCGCCTCGACGGGCAAGCACGAGGCGGTCGAGCTTCGCGACGGCGACAAGAAGCGTTACGGCGGCAAGGGCGTCCTCAAGGCCGTTTCGGCCGTCAACGACCGCATCCACGACGTGCTGGTCGGCTTCGACGTCGAGGAGCAGATGGCCATCGACGAGATCATGATGGAGCTGGACGGCACCGAGAACAAAAGCAAGCTCGGCGCCAACGCCATCCTCGGCGTCTCGCTGGCCTGCGCCAAGGCGGCGGCCGAGGAATCCGGGGAGCCGCTCTACCGCTACATCGGCGGTGTGCGGGCGCACGTGCTGCCGGTGCCGATGATGAACATCATCAACGGTGGCGCGCACGCCGACAATCCGATCGACATCCAGGAATTCATGATCATGCCGGTCGGCGCCGACACCTGCGCCGACGCCATCCGCATGGGCGCGGAAATCTTCCAGACCCTTAAGAAGGCGCTGGCCGCCGCCGGGCACAACACCAACGTCGGCGACGAGGGCGGTTTCGCGCCGTCGCTGAAAAGCACCACGGAAGCTCTCGATTTCGTCATGAGGGCGATCAAGGGCGCGGGCTACAAAGCCGGCGACGACGTGATGCTCGGCATCGACGCGGCCTCCACCGAATTCTTCAAGAAGGGCAAGTACGTGCTGGCCGGCGAGGGCAAGACCTTGGACGCCGCCGGCATGGTCAAATACTGGGTCGATCTGGTGAAAAAGTACCCGATCGCCAGCATCGAGGACGGCATGGCCGAGGACGACTGGGCCGGCTGGAAGGCGCTCACCGACGCGCTCGGCTCGAAGGTTCAGCTGGTCGGCGACGATCTCTTCGTCACCAACCCGAAGCGCCTCGCCGACGGCATCAAGAAGGGCGTCGCCAACTCGATCCTGGTCAAGGTCAACCAGATCGGCACGCTTTCGGAGACCCTGGAAGCGGTCGAGATGGCGCATCGGGCGTCCTACACGTCGGTGATTTCGCACCGCTCCGGCGAGACCGAGGACGCGACCATCGCCGACATCGCGGTCGCCACCAACGCCGGCCAGATCAAGACCGGCTCGCTCTCGCGCTCCGACCGGCTCGCCAAGTACAACCAGCTCATCCGCATCGAGGAAGAGCTCGGCGGCACGTCTGTCTACGCCGGCCGCTCGATCCTCAAGGGCTGATCCCGCTCTTCATTCCGGGCGGCGCACGCGCGCCGTCCTGAAAACGACTCTTCGACAAGTGGACCCCAGGACAAGCCCGGGGTGACGGGGTGGGTTTCGATGGGGTCCGCCCAAGCCCCGGCCGGCCTCTTTGTGTCCGGTCCCCACGCCGTTCACACTCATTCGTCACCCCGGGCTCGCCTGCCCCGGGCTCGTCCCGGGGTCCCGGGGTTCCACTGCCAATTCCGGCGAAACCGCCCACCGCAGGCGCTCCCGGACGGTAGGAGGCATCGAGCTTTCCCTTGCGGCGGGGGACGCGCGTCGTAAGCTAAGCGCCGGAAACACCAATCCGGACGAAGACCAGCGATGAACCTGGCAACACGCCTCCGAGACCGGCTGCAACCCGTCGACGTCGTCGAGGGGGAGCTCTACGAATCCTCGAAGCGCTGGCTGATGTGGAACGGCATCGCCGCGCAGGTCATGGAAACGTTGGCCATCGGCACGTTCCTGACGGCGCTGGCGCTGCATATGGGGGCGTCCAACGCCTATATCGGCCTGCTCGCCGCCGTGCCGCACATGGCCGCCGTCTGCCAGCTGGGCGGTGTCTACATCGCCGAGCGGGCGCGCAACCGGCGCCTCGTCTGCGTCGTCGGCGCCACCTTCGGCCGCATGGGCCTCCTGTTCCTGCCGGCCGCCGCCATCATCGGCACGCCTGAGGTCGCGCTGCCGCTGCTGTTCGTCGGCATCGCCGTCCGCTACGGCTTCGGCGCCATCGTCGGCGCGAGCTGGAATCCCTGGGTCAGGGACCTGATCTCGGACAAGGAAAGGGGGGCCTTCGTCGGCCGGCGGCTGACCTACATGCTCTCCATGGGCATGCTCGTGAGCCTGCTCGCCGCCGGGTTGATCGACCACTGGACGCAGTGGTTCGGCGGACCGATCCGTTATGCCTACGCGTCGATCTTCGTCTGCTCGTTCATCGCCGGCGTCGTCGGCATCTTCACCATGACCGGCATGGCGGAACCGCGCATGCCGCCCTCGGAAGGGCCGCTGGACCTGGGCGACCGCCTGGCCGCGCCCTTCAAGGACGAGAATTTCCGGAAGCTGATGGCCTTCCTGGCGTCCTGGCATTTCGCCGCCAACCTGGCGGCGCCGTTCTTCACCGTGCACATGCTGACGCGGCTCGGCATCGACCTGTTCCCGGTCACGGTGCTGGCCATGCTGAGCCAGCTCACCAACATCCTGGTTTTGCAGTCCTTCGGTCGTCTCGCCGACCGCTTCTCCAACAAGGCGGTCCTAACGGTGGCGGCGCCCTTGTTCGTCGCCTGCACCTTCGCCTGGATATTCACGACGGCGGTGGAGCAACGCTGGGCGGTGTTCGCGATCCTGGGCGCCGTGCACGTGCTGACCGGCTTCGCGACGGCGGGCGTCAGCATCGCCACCCTCAACATCGCCATGAAACTGGCGCCGAAAGGCAACGCCACCGCGTTCCTGGCGACGTCGAGCCTCGTCAATTCCATGTCCGCCGGCTCCGCGCCCATGTTGGGCGGCCTCTGCGCCGACTTTTTCGCCTCGCAGAAGCTGTCGCTGATGTTCAGTTGGGAGAGCAACAAGGAACAGACGCTGTTCGAGTCGGTACAACTCGAACACTGGGATTTCTACTTCGTGCTAGCGGCGCTGATCGGGCTCTATTCGCTGCACCGCCTCGCGCAGGTGAACGAGGCCGGGGAATTCGACCACCGGACCGTCCTCAAGGAACTGCTGACCGACACGCGGCGCACCATCCGCACGGTATCGTCCATCGCCGGGCTCAGGGCCGCCGCCGAGTTTCCGTTCCACCTGCTGCACCGGCTGAAGCACCGCCGCCGGCACGGCGAGGGCGAACAGGAAAGCCACTAGAAACGAAAAAGGCCCGCCGAAGCGGGCCTTTTTAAACTCTACTCGCCAAAGGATCAGGCGGCGGCGTTCGCCTGCTTGCGGCGGATGCGGCGCTTCACCTTCAGGGCCTCGACGCCGAGCTTACGGTCCGGCGTCGACAGCAGATAGGCGTCCAGGCCGCCGTTATGCTCGACGGTGCGGAGACCCTGCGTCGACACCCGGAAGCGGACAGCCGTTTCCAGCGTCTCGCTCCAGATCGAGGTTTCCTGCAGGTTCGGCAGGAACCGGCGCCGGGTCTTGTTGTTGGCGTGGCTCACGTTGTTGCCGGTCATCACGGTCCGGCCGGTCAATTCGCAACGTCTGGACATGGTCGTTATCCTGGTTGGGCGGCTTGGCGAAAGCCCGGTCCGCCGACATGAAAATGATTTCGGGCGCAAGCGCCCGTTGGCGGCGTCTTTTAGGGGGTTGCGCCCATGCCGTCAAGCCTGGATGCGCACGTTCCGGGCGGGGTCAGGGCTTGGCCGCCGCCGGGGCGTCGGGCACCAGATCGACCACCCGGCGCTCGGTCAGATCGGTCAGGCAGGCGATTTCCAGCACCGCCGCCATGGTGCCGCCCCTGGCCTCGTCGCGGGCGCGCAGGCATTCGGCGTCCCGAAAGGCGATCCAGGCCCGCTGCGCCTTGCGCAACAGGCGCTTGCCTTCCTCGTCCAGGGCGGCCGTGGCGACGGCGTAGGCCTCGTTCAACTGCCGGTCGGCCCGCCTGAGCTGCCAGTCGGCACATTCGATCATCTCGACGGTGGTGGCCTGGGTCCGGCAGGCGGCCGGCTCGGCGTCCTCGGCGGCATGGCCGGGAAGGGCGAAAAGCATTGCCGCCGCGGCGGCCAGGACCGTTCGGGCGGGCCGAAGCCGCCTCAATCGTCGATCCGCCAGTAGCCGCGCCATTCGTGCGGCGGCAGCCACGTTTCGCCGCCGAGCCGCTCGGCGAGCGAATTGGCGGTCGCCTCGGTGATTTCTTCGGGCACCCGGGCGCGGAGGTGCGCCACCGCCTTCTGCCAGAAGCCGTTGATGGCCTCGATCCGGTCCAGCATCGTCGCCGTCGCCGGATCGGGCTCCAGGCCGGCGTCGGCGAGGACCTTCGCGGCGGCGCGGAAGCCGTCGATGGCGTCGCTACAATCGCCGACGATATAGGATTTCAGCGCCTTTTCGTAGGTGAGCAGGAAATTCACCGGCAACGGCTGGATGTCGACCGTGTAGAGGTCCATCGGCGCGTCCGGACGCTCCGGCGCCAGGATTCGGTCGACGCGCCGGCACAGCACCCGGCGATCCGCCGACAGGCGCTTCTGGAAATCGTCGCTGACCAGGATCTTCGTCCCGTAGAGATGGTTCAACGCCTCCAAACGGGCGGCCAGATTGACGTTATCGCCGATGAGGGTGGAATCGGCCCGTTCCTCGTCGCCGACCGGGCCGGCCACCACCAGCCCCCAATGCAGGCCGAAACGGGTATCGAAGATGCGCTCGTCGGCGAACGCCGCGTCGGCGGCGATCAGGGGGGCGAGGGCGCTCCCGGCGACGCTCAGCGTCTCACTGGTCTTCCGCATGGCGACGGCGGCGTCGAGCGCCGCGTTGACGCTGATTTCCGGCCGGTCGTTGTCGTGGAAATAGGCGAAGATGCCTTCGCCCATGAACTTGTCGATGTCGCCGCCGTGCGCGACGACGCCCCGGTTCATTTCGCCGAGATAGCTCTTCAAGACCGGCAGCACGTCCTTTTCCAGGCTGCTGGTCAGGTCCTTGAAGCCGGCCACGTCGGTGAACATCAACGCCACCGGCGAACGGGTCGGGATGACGCGCTCGCCCTTGGCCTCCAGGAAGGCGCGCCGGCTGATGAACCGCCTGAGATTGGCGATGATCATGCCGATGGCCTCGATCAGGGTGTCGATCTCGTTGAGCTTGCGGCCCTGCCGCTCGACCTCCTCGGCGCGGCGGCTGATCAGGGCGTCGGCGTCTTCCAGGCCGGGAATCTCGCGCATCTTGTTCAGGATCACGGCGTTCGCCTCGGTCAGGCGGTCCATGAAGATGCGGCCGACCCGCTCGACGTTGCGCTCCGCCTTCCAGGCGACCGCGAAGACCAGCGCCCCGTAGATGATGAATTCCAGGATCGGGTCGGAGAAATGCGAATACTGGCCGATCGAGAAATCGCCGAGCACACTGACCAACAGCAGAATGCCGACCGCGTACCAGGCGTCGTCGCGGCCCATCTGGCGCAGCATTTCCGCGCCGAGGACGGTTTCCTTGGCGCCGACCTTCTGCGCCAGGCCGACCTTGGCGACGGCCCGCACCGTCCGGAGCACCCGGAGCACGCGAGGGTTGGCGATGGAGATGTCGGCGGCGAGATAGGACGCGGCCGTGGCGCCGATGGCGAGCACGTTGATCCAGCACGCCGGCGTGCGCAGATACGCCAATCCGCCGGCCATGGCGCCGACGACGATGTCGAGGGCAAAGAACACGCCCATCGCCAGTTCGACCCAGCGCGCGGCCTCGACGGACCAGTGCAGCGCGCCCGGCGCCGTCCCGAAGAGCATTTCCCCGCAGGCCACCACCGGCGCAAAGAAGACCGCCACGTAGGTGGCGACGAGGTTGACCTTCTCGTAACGCTCGTCACTGGCAAGTTTCTGCCAGAACGTCTTCGGCGCTTCCGGTTCGCGCGCCGGCTCGGCATTGGCCATGGAGATTCGGCCGAACAGCGCCTCGTAGCGGTCGGAGGCCGGGCCGGCGTCGTCGGTGGGTGTTTTCGCGTCCATGCCGTCCGGTACGAGGTTAGGGGCCTACGAAATCGCGGAAAACTGTACCCGCAGCATCGTCCGAAGTCACGTGGCCGCTGTCGCCGGAAACAGCGTCCGCCGGCGGGGGCCGGCCCGCCTTGCGTAGCGGTGCCCGCTCGGCTCATAGTACCGGCATGGGAAAGGCGAAACGCTCTCCGTTCGTACCGGCCGCGCGCGCGGTGTCGCGAGGCGACGCCAAGCCTTGCGACTGGCCCGGCTGCGCCCTCGACGGCGAACACCGGGCGCCGAAATCCCGCAGCCAGCTTCGCGAGTACCATTGGTTCTGCAAGGAGCATATCCGCGTCTACAACAGCCGCTGGAACTACTACGACGGCATGTCCGAGGACGAGATCGAGGCCGACCGCCGCCGCGACACGGTCTGGAACCGCCCGTCCTGGCCCTTGGGCGACAGCGTCGAGGAAAGGCAGGCGAGCGGTACCCGGCGCGGCCCGAAGGCCGGCAACGGGCCGTTCGGCATCGATCCGGACTTTTTCGACGATCCACTGGGCATTTTCGACGAGGAACGCGAGGCCGCCGCGGCGGCGACCGTGACCGTCAGCAAGTCGCAGCGGGCCGCGCTCACCGTGCTCGGCCTCAAGATGCCGGTCACGGCCGATACCCTCAAATCCCGCTACAAGGAACTCGTCAAACAGCACCACCCCGACACCAACGGCGGCACCAAGGCGGCGGAAGAGAAATTCAAGGAAATCCGGGAAGCCTACGAGACGATCCGCCAATTCCTGGCGATCTGAGGCCGCGCGGGGCGAATCCGGCAAGCCTTTGCTTGACGCCCGGCGGTCGAGTACTTAACACGAGATAACTCCGATCCTCTTTTGGGTTTCAGGAAATGCCAACGGTACCGCCGGCCGGACGCGGGCGGTCCAGACAGTAGGAATGTGCTAAATGGACTCGTCCCACAACACCCAGGCGTTCGCCATGCAGGAACCGGACATCACGGTCTCTGTGCGCCAGATGTTCGGCATCGACAGCGACATGGAAGTGCCGGCGTTCTCGGTGGCCGACAGCCACGTCCCGGAAGTCGACGACGCCTACCGCTTCGACCGCGACACCACGATGGCGATCCTGGCGGGCTTTGCCTACAACCGCCGCGTCATGATCCAGGGCTATCACGGCACCGGCAAGTCGACGCACATTGAACAGGTGGCGGCGCGCCTCAACTGGCCGTGCATCCGCATCAACCTGGACAGCCACATTTCCCGTATCGACCTGGTCGGCAAGGACGCCATCGTCCTCAAGGACGGCAAGCAGGTGACGGAATTCCGCGAGGGCATCCTGCCGTGGGCGTTGCAGAACCCGACGGCGCTGGTGTTCGACGAATACGACGCCGGCCGGCCGGACGTCATGTTCGTCATCCAGCGCGTGCTGGAAGTCGACGGCAAGCTGACGTTGCTCGACCAGAACCGCGTCATGCGCCCGCACAAGTATTTCCGGCTGTTCTCGACGACCAACACCATCGGTCTCGGCGACACCACCGGCCTCTATCACGGCACGCAGCAGATCAACCAGGGCCAGATGGACCGCTGGAACATCGTGACGACGCTCAACTACCTGCCGCACGACGCGGAAGTCGAGATCGCCGCCGCCAAGTGCCCGGGCTACGCCACGCCGGAAGGCAAGGAGCGCCTCTCCGCCATGGTGGAACTGGCCGACCTGACCCGCGCCGGCTTCATGAACGGCGACATCTCGACCGTCATGTCGCCGCGTACCGTCATCACCTGGGCGCAGAACGCCGACATCTTCAAGGACGTCGGTTACGCCTTCCGCGTCACATTCCTGAACAAGTGCGACGAGTTGGAACGCCCGGTGGTCGCCGAGTACTATCAGCGCGCCATGGGGAGCGACCTGCCGGAATCGGCCGCCAACGCCGTCCTGCAGTAACGGCGGGCCCGTGTCCAAGGAACACCCGACGGAACTCTGGAAACGCGTGACGGCTTCGTCGTTGCGCGCCGTCGGGCACGCGCGGGAACTCAACGTCGATTTCGGCCAGGGCTCGGTCGGTCTGACCGCCGACGCGGCGCACCTGCCGCAGCCGCCGGCGCAGATGCCGGCGGAAGCCGCGGCGCGCTTCCGCGGCATGTCGGACGCGCTGGCGCTTCGGCTCCGCCACCACGACGCCGACACGCACAAGAAGCGCATGCCGGAAGGCGCCGAGGCCCGGCGCATCTACGAGACCGTCGAACAAGTCCGCTGCGAGGCCCTGGGCGCGCGCCGGCTCGCCGGTGCGGCCGAGAACCTGCAGGCGCTGTTGGAAGAACGCTGCCGCGCCAAGGGCTACAACGGCATCAAGGAAAAGGACGACGCCTTCATGGCGGAGGCCGTCGGGCTGATCGTCCGCGAGCACATGACCGGCCGCGAACTGCCGGCGTCGGCCAAGGAATTCGTCAATCTCTGGCGCAAGGACATCGAGGGCAAGTTGGGCGGCGAGCTCGACGACCTAGCCAAGGTGGCGGGCGATCAGGCGGCCTTCGCCGACGCCGTGACGCGGATGCTGAAGGCGCTCGACCTGATCGACGAATTTCCGCCGGAAGACCAGGCCGACGACGACGAGCAGGACGACAGCGAGAACGGCGAGGACGCGTCGGACGACCAGCAGGCCAGCGACGCCGAGATGGACGCCGAGGGCGCCATGTCCGGCGAGATGCAGGAAACCGACGGCACCGACGGCATGGATTTCGACACCGAGTTCTCGGAAGACGACTTCTCGCCCGGCGAGGGTGAGGAAGAGCCGGCCGGTCCCAGCCGCTACGACGAGAACTGGCAGCGCAACAGCTCGGACGCGGAAAACCAGTACACCGCCTATACCGTCGAATACGACGAGATCGTCGGCGCCGAGGATCTCTGCGATCCCGAGGAACTGACGCGGCTGCGCCACCAATTGGACCAGCAGCTCTCGCACCTGCAGGGCGTCGTCGCCAAGCTGGCGAACCGCTTGCAGCGCCGGCTGCTCGCCAAGCAGACGCGTTCCTGGCAGTTCGATCTGGAGGAAGGCATCCTCGACGCCGGCCGGCTGTCGCGCGTCGTCATCGACCCGGTGTCGCCGCTGTCCTTCAAGTTGGAAAGCGACACGGAATTCCGCGACACGGTCGTGACGCTGCTGATCGACAACTCCGGCTCCATGCGCGGCCGGCCGATCACCGTCGCCGCCATGAGCGCCGACATCCTGGCCCGCACGCTGGAACGCTGCGGCGTGAAGGTGGAAATCCTCGGCTTCACGACGCGCTCCTGGAAGGGCGGCTCGTCGCGCGAGAAGTGGGTCGGGCAGGGTAAGCCGAAGAACCCGGGCCGGCTCAACGATCTGCGCCACATCGTCTATAAGGCCGCCGACATGCCGTGGCGCCGCGCGCGCAAGAGCCTCGGTCTGATGCTGCGCGAAGGCCTTTTGAAGGAGAACATCGACGGCGAGGCGCTCATGTGGGCGCACAACCGGCTGCTCGGCCGGCCGGAACAGCGCCGCATCCTGATGGTCATCTCGGACGGCGCACCGGTCGACGACGCGACGCTGTCGGCCAATCCGGGCAACTACCTGGAACGGCACCTGCGTGAGGTCATCAAGTTCATCGAGACCAAGTCGGACGTGGAACTGACGGCCATCGGCATCGGCCACGACGTGACGCGCTACTATCGCCGTGCCGTCACCATCGTCGACGCGGAAGACCTGGGCGGCACCGTGATGACGCGCCTCGCGGAACTGTTCGACGAGGACACGGGGAACGCGCTCCGCGCCGCCGGTAAACGCGCCTTCGGCTGAACCTTAAACTGCCTGAATGATCATCGCCGTACCCAGCGCCTCGGCGGCGGGAACGACGATGCGCTCGCCATTGTCGACGGTCGGAACGCCGGCCTTGGCGAAATAGCCCCGCGACTTTTCCAGATCGTCGGCGACGAAGCCGATGGCGGCGACATACGGAAGCGAAGGCGCCTTGGCGCCCGGTACCGCCCGGTCGAGCGTTGCCGGCGAGACGAACAGCACACCGCCCCGGACGCAGGCGACGGCGACGTCGCCGTCTTCAGCCGGTGTCGGCCGGATGCCGAGAAGCGTGCCCAACCGGCCGGCGGCCTCCGCCGGGTCGGCGACGCAGACGACGGCCATATGCAAGCCTACGACCCCGTTGGCGCGGGCGAAGTAGCGGTCCTGCCACATGTGGTCGCGCGTCAGGTGCTTCAGAAGTTGCATGCGGCCTTCCGGGAAGGCGTCGAAACCGGTGCGCAGCACCGTGAAGGCGACCTCGGCCGCGCTGCCGTCCGCCGCCTCGACGTCGCGCCGGAGGTTGACCAGCGGCTGCACCGGTATGCCGGCGGCGGCGATGCGGGCGTGCGCGCCTTCCGGATCGTCGATCCCGAACGCCAGCAGGTGCACGCCTTCGTAGCGGCCGAGCGAGCCCCGGAAGTTGGCCGTCAGCGGATTGTCGACGCCCTTAACGTTGGTGAGCAGCTCGATATATCCGGTTTCCAGCATGGCCAGCCGGTTCGCCGTCCCTTGCACCGTGCGGACGCCGGTCTTGCTGTCGGTGTTCGCATGCTCGGAGTAGGGGGTCAGGATGAACCCCAGCCGCTCGAACGCCTCGGACGCGCGGTCCATGTCGGCCACCATCCAGGCGACGTGATCGAAAAAGACCTCGTCGCCGCTCGAAAGCTGCGTTTTCCGGAACGTAAACCGCGTCATACCCGCCTCCGTTGCAAATGTCGGGCGCGACCTTCGCAAGCGGGCGGCCAAGGGTCAACGGCGCGTTCGACGAACGCCGGAGCCCTGGATCAGACCGTCGCCGCCAGGGCCTGCTTGAGGGCGGAAAAGGCCTGTCCAGGCGTTTCCAGCGCAAGCGGGTCGATGGTTTTCGGCATCGCCCGGGCGACCGCCTTCCAGTCGGCGGCGTCGAGCGCGCCTTCCGCGGCGGGGAAGAACACCACTTCCTCCATCTGCATGTGCCGGCGCGTGTAGTCGACGTACTCCCTGGCGACGCCGACGAACCAGTCGCGCGGCAGCGTCGCGTCGGTCAGGATGTTGGCGAGCGCGGCATGGAAGCGCCCCGTCAGCGCCGAGAGCCGGCGATGCTCCATGGTCAGGTCGCCGACCGTCAGTTCGATGTCGGGCTTCTTCTTCAGCAGGCGCTTCAGCACCAGATCCTCGAGCGGATGATGCACGAGGTCGGGGTAGGTCAGCACATAGTCGACGATGTTTTCGACGAGCTCGTAATTCGGGCGGGCGCCCCGCTGGAACGCCGCGATCTCCTGTTCGATCAGGCGCAGCAAACCGGCCGTCCGGACATGGTCGTCACGCAGTCTCTTGAGAATGTCGTCCATTGTCGCCTCCCAAGCGTTGATCTTTTTTCTGGGAGGCTAGGACGGACCGCGAAACCGGTCCTTGATCTGAGTCAGACGGCCGTACTCGTTTCCCGGGCCTTGATGGCGTTGGCGACGACGTCCAAGCCGCTCGTGCCGCTCGAAACAAGGGGCTCCGCGGCCCTGGGCTCGGCACGGACGATTTGCCGCCAATCCTCGTCGTCGAGGGCGGCCAGCGCCGCCGGGAAGAAGAGGGTCTCTTCCATCCGGATGTGCTTCCTGGACGCATCGACGTAATCCCTGACGACGGCGGCGAGGGATTCCGGCGGGCTCTTCGGCTCGGCCATGGCCGTCGCGATGGTCGAGCGTAGAAGGTGATTGAGGGCCGCTAGATGCCGGTGCTCGTATACCAGATCGCCGATCGTTTCCGCCGTTTTCGGCGCCTTCTCGATTAGGCATTCCTGGATGGCGTTCTCGACCGGGTGGTGCACCCAATCGGCATAGCTGGAGGCGTACTCGAGGATCGCCAGGAGCAGTTCGTAATTGGGCGCAATACCGGCAACGGGGTCGGCGACCTCGTTTTCCATGTAGCGCAGCAACCGCGACATGCGTGCGTGATCTTGACGCAATTTCGTAATGATTTCGGACATCGCACCCCTAGTCCAACGTTCAACAGACGCAAACTTTACAACTTACAAATGTAATATCTCATTGAACCGAATTCATTCTCATTGATGTGTATCAATAAATCAATTGCCGGATAGCGGAACTGCAAATACATCGTTTTTTTGCAACATCTTATATTGAAGATGCTGGGGGATAAGGTGCAACTCGTCAGGTTGCAGCTCGCGGCAGCTTAGGTCTAACGGCTTACCGGAAGCTGACCGACCGTCGATAAATTTTATCCGGTAGGGTTGCTCGCTGAACTTCTCTACGGCGAACTCGCAGTAGGATTTCTGCGAGAACCACATGCCGAATTCGACATTCGCGCCCCCTTGCGGCAACGCCAAGATCAGGGTCAGTAGCCAACCCATCCGTATACTCCGAGCTCGCGGGAAAGGTGTTCCGACTACACGAAATAGCGCCAAAGGTCGGGTGAAGTTTCCGTGACGGCCAAGATGGGGACGGAAAAGGGGCGGGAAACGGCGCCGGCGGTCAGCTTGCCCGCTTTCCCCGGTCGCGGTCGTAGGTGAAGGCCGCGTCTTCCTCCAAATAGCTGACGTCGTGCACGACGACCAAGTCGGCGCCGATCAGGACCACGGCATAGGCCGGCATTTCCGAACTCGCCGTCAATCCCGCGCCCGGCGTGAAATCGGGATGAATCTGGTGCGCCGTCGCCTTGACGGTCGAGAAGGGGATGCCGCACCAACTGCCGTGACAGGCGCGGTGCATATGCCCGAAAAAGATGTGCCGGGGCGGACGATGCTTCAGCAGGACCCGCGCCAGCGCGTCCGCGTCGCCGAGCATGATGGCGTCGAGCCCTGCAAGACCGGTCGCCATCGGCGCGTGGTGCAGGAACAGGAACACGTCCCGGCGGCCCGCTTCGGCGAGCCGGGCGTCGAGCCAACCGAGGCGGACGGCGTCGAGAACACCGCCGTGCGTGCCGGGTTCCGTCGTATCGAGAGCGACGAACAACCCGGCCTCGGCGTCGAGGGTGAATTGCGCGTACCCGGCCGCGTCTGATTTGGCCGCCGGCAATCCGGCCAGGAAGGCGCCGCGGTCGTCGTGATTGCCCATCAGCGGATGCCACGGCATGGACAGCCGGTCGAGGCTTTCGCAAATTCTGGCGTAGGCCGCCGGCTCGCCCCAATGCGCCAGATCGCCCGTCACCATGCAAAACGCGGCATCCGGGTGCTGCGCGTTGACGGAGCGCACCGCCGCGTCGAGGCGCGTCACCAGGTCGATTCCGAACAGGCTGCCGTCCGCCGTCATGTGCGGATCCGTCAAGTGAATGAATTTCAAGAAAACCTCCGTATCGGGCGCGTAACGGCGATCATCCGGCCGCTACGTCGCGGCCGAGGGTCCGTTCCGCCGGCATGTCGACCGTCACCGTCGTTCCGACGCCGATCTCGCTTTCCAGCGTCACGACGCCGCCATGGCCCTCGACCAGGGACTTGACCAGCGGCAGGCCGAGGCCGGTTCCTTCGTGCGAACGGGCGAACACGCTCTGCACCTGCGTGAACGGCTCGAAGACGCGCCGCTGATCGGCCGGCGCGATGCCGACCCCGGTGTCGCAGACCTGGAAGCGGATACCGCCGTTGTCGCTCAAGGCGACCCGGAGCGTCACCGTTCCGCCGGGTGGCGTGAACTTGACCGCGTTCGACATCAAATTCAGCAGGATCTGCTTGATGCGCGTGCGGTCGGCGAGCAGCGCCCCGCAATCGGGCGAGATGTCGACGACGAGCCGCAAACCCTGCTGACGGGCGCGGTCGCGGATCATGGTCAGGACGGCGCCGACGACCTTTGGGATGGAGATCGGCTCGTCGTGGAGCGTGAGCATGCCGGTGTTGACGCGCGCGGTATCGAGGATTTCGTTGATGACCTCGAGCAGATGCGTCCCGGAATTGTGGATGTTCTCGGCTTAGTCGGTGTAGCGGCGGTCGCCGAGCTCGCCGAACATCTCCTGACGCATGATCTCGGAGAAACCGATGATCGAATTCAGCGGCGCCCTGAGCTCGTGCGAGACGTTGGCCAGGAACTCGATCTTCATGCGCGCCGCCTGTTCGGCGGCTTCCTTGGCGTTGCGCAATTCCTCGAGTGTTTCCAGCTGCGCCGTGATGTCGACGCCGCTGCCCCGGTATCCGAGAAACTTTCCGTCCTCCGCGAAATACGGCTTTCCGCTGATCGAGAGCCAGATGGTCCGCCCGTCGTCGCCGGTTCGCGGATGGACGAAATCGCGGAACGGCCGATGATTCTTTAGATCTTCCAAGTGCTCGCGGAACCGGGCCGGCGGACAGCCCGGTATGCCGGTCTCTTCGCGCGTCTTGCCGAGGAGGGTTTCCGGCGAAACACGGGAAATCTTCTCGAACCGCTCCGAGAAGTAGGAGAACCGGAGATTTTCGTCCATTCCCCACAGGAAGTCCGAGGAAACCTCTGCGAAATCGCGGAGCCGGGCCTCGCTTTCCCGAAGCGCCTCCGTCGCCTTGCCGACCGCCGCGCCGAGCCGGCCGGGCCGTTCGACGACGATGTACGTCAACGCGTACAACAACACGGCCAAGGAGAACCCAAACGCCCAGAGCGCGTCGCGCCCGCCGTGGAACGTCAACTCGATCGGATCGAATTCCGGCGATATGCGGAGATCCCAATCGCCGAGGGGCATCAACGTTCGCGCGAACGCCTTATCCAGGGCCGCCGAATTGCCGACGAAATACGTGCCGTCGCGGCCGTTCCGCACACCCACCAACGCGACGTTGACGCCGTGCGGCAGGCCGACGACGCCGGCGGCGATGACGAGGCTGCGAAGGTCAAGCTCGACCAGCGCGGCATCGAAGTTCTCTGGATGGGTATGCCCGCCGCTCCCCACATGCGCCTTGCTCGTATCGGCGAGGGACTGCACGGCGTATACGCGAACGTCGTTGCCGTCCGGTGTCTTCGTGGCTTCGAACGCGGTCTGATCGTCTCTCCAGGCCGTAGCCAACGCCCGCGAAAGCGCCGGAACGTCGCCCACCGCCATGCCGTCGCGCAACTGGCTCTCGTTATGCAGGCTCGCCAGCATGACCCGTCCACCGCGGACGACGCCGACATTCCGCATGGCGTAGCCGAGCGTTTCGCCGTGGTGCAGCGCGTCGGCGAACGACTGCATATGGTCCGTGGACAGTATGTCGTGCACCGGTGCGAAGGCCGCCATGGCGTGCAGATGCGCCAGGTGCAATTCCACGGTGGCCTTGAGGCTGACGCTGACGACCTTGGTTTCCGCGTTCAGCTTTTCGACGCCGGACGAATACGCCCGCGACTCTTCGAGCCGGTCGAGAACGAAAACGCCGCCAAGAGCCGCGAAAAACACCAGAAACGCCAGCAGATGTGCTGTGATCGTAGAACGCAAAGTAACTCTCTCCCTCATGGGATGTTAGTCCGCGCCGTTGAATTTCCAAAACGAAACGATAACCTAATGGTGTTCCCGGCGTCGTCCGGGCGACCGCCGCGCCTTTGGAGCCGTTTTCATGAACCCGCATCGCGCCGTCCGCTTCATCGGCGCCATCGTCGCCGCGTCGTTCGCCAGTGTGGCGGCGGCGGAATCCATCCGCGTCGAGGCCACGCCCGTGCCGCTATCGCCCGATGCGCCGGAGGTGCGCTCCGTCGGCCCGCTGCACTACCGAGGCGGTCTCTGGCTGCGTTCCGGCGATCCGCGTTTCGGCGGCTTCTCCGGCCTCGGCGTCAGCGCCGACGGCAGCCGGCTGGTCAGCGTTTCCGACCGGGGGATGAGCCTTTCGCTCGATCTGACCTACGAGAACGGCCAACTCGCCGGCGTCGCGAACGCCGATCTCGGCTCGCTCGCCGACGAGGACGGCTCGCCGCTGCAGGGCCGCTACTTCACCGACGCGGAGGCCATGAGCCCCGGCGTCCAGGGCGAGATCATCATCGCCTTCGAGGGCAAGCACCGCATCTGGCGCTATCTGCCGGGCGAGGTGCAGCCGCGCCCCTTGCCGCTGCCGGTCGAGGCCGAGGGCATGCCGGAAAACGCCGGCATCGAGGCGCTGACGCTGCTCGACGACGGGCGGCTGCTGGCGTTCGCCGAAGGGTCGGAGCGGGGCAACACCACGCTCGCCTGGGTCAGCGACCAGCGCGGCTGGAACGTCATGACCTACGCCATCTCGGACGGCTTTCGGCCGACCGGAGCCGCCACCCTGCCGGACGGCGACGTGGCGGTGTTGGAGCGCTACTACACGCCCCGGAACGGCGTGCGTGTGCGCGTCAAGCGGCTGGCGGCGTCCACGGTCGCGCCCGGCGCGGAATTGAAGGGCGAGATCATCGCCACCCTCGCGCCGCCCATGAACGTCGACAATTTCGAAGGCATCGAGGCGCGCCGCGGCCCCAGTGGCGAGACCCTGATCTATCTGATCTCCGACGACAACTTCAGCGACCGGCAAAGAACGTATCTGATGATGTTCGAGTGGCGCCGGCCATGAAACGGCTCGCGGCCGCTCTGCTGACGTTCTGCGTCGCAACGGCCGCGGCGTCTCCCGTCCAATTCGAGCACAAGGGCGTGCTGTTCGTCGGCAAGGATCCGCCGGCGGACGCCACCTACGACATTCCGATTACGCCGGCGGCGGAGGGCATCCGGCGCGTCAAGGAGGCGATGGACATCCTGATCGACAAATCGCCGTTCACGGCGAAGGCGATCGAGCGGCTAGGCGCGAAGGGCCGCGTGGTGCTGATCTACGATCCGGCGTTTCCGGCGCGCGACTGGGCGTCGCTCACCATCGCCGCGTTCTTCCCCGATTTCTACGCCGAGGGAAAGTCCGGCAAGGACTTCGTGACCGTGGTCGGCCGCTTCGGCGGCCGCTGGTCGGCGCGGGATTTGGCGCCGGTGATCGCGCACGAGCTGACCGGGCACGGCATGCAGCATTTCCGCGGCCGGCTCGAACACGTGCGCGAGATCGATCTGGAATGCGAGGCGTACCTGTATCAGGAGAAGGCGTACCAGGACCTCGGCTTCGACAAGGTGGGCGACCGCATGGTGGCGTTCCGCAAGACGCTGGAAGGCAAGTGGTGCCACGAGTTCCGGAGCTGGCTCGGCAAGGAGCGGCCGAAGCGCCTCGCGCTCTGGCAACGGCTGAACCCGGACGTGCCGGGCATCCTGGAGGACTATCTCGACTACATCGAGGCGCTCCGGAAAAGCGGCGTCGCCGGCCGCGCCATCGAGCTGTCGAAATCGATCCGGCAGAAGCAACTGGCGGCGAACGCGGAGCGGCTGGCCGAAAGCGGCGATCCGAACGACCAGTTCCAGCTCGCGCTGCTGCATTTGCAGAACACGCTGCCGGACGCCAGCCCGGAAACCGCCGTCGAGTGGCTGACGAAGGCGGCGGAGGCCGGCCATCCGCAGGCGCAGTTCGTGCTGGCGCGCGCCTATTGGGACGGCAACGGCGCGGCGAAGGACAAGGCGAAGGCCGCGCTCTGGGCCGGCAAGGCGGCGAGGCAGGGGATCGCGCCGGCGCAGTACCTGTTCGGCGCCTTGCTGGTGAACGGCGATGGCGTGCCGCGCGACCGGGGCGCCGGCGTCGAATGGTTGAAGAAGGCCGCGAAGGCCGGCGTCAAGCCGGCGGCAGACGCGCTCGCGAAACTCGGCGAGGCGCAATAGGGGAGGATATCCGTCCGATGCTGTTTCGTTATCTCCTTCTGGTCCGGTTCGTCCTCTACAACGCGGTCGCCGTCGCGCTGCTCGGCGCGTGCTAGCTGCAAGGCTGGATGAAGCCCCTGCTGAACGCGGAACTGGTCGAACTCAGCGGCGCCATCGCGCTGGTGTTCCTGTACGGCCTGATCCTCGCGGCGTTCCGCATCTGCCAGGCCAGCCGGCAACTGAACGACGTGAAGGACGGGGCCGCCGATCCGGACTCCGCACCCGGCCGTTACCTCGCCGCCATCCGCTACGCCGACGGCGCCAACCGCGAGACCTTGCAGAGCGTGCTCCGGCTCAAGCTGACGGGCCGCATCGCCATCGTCCGGCACGTCGCCAACGCGCTCGTCTTTCTCGGCCTGATCGGCACCGTCATCGGCTTCATCATCGCGCTCGCCGGCGTCGACCCGGCCGGCGCGTCGAACGCCGAACGCACGTCGGAAATGGTCACCAAGCTGATCGCCGGCATGTCGGTGGCGCTCAACACCACGCTCGTCGGCGCGGTGCTCTACGTCTGGCTGATCGTCGACTACCGGCTGCTCGCCGGCGGCACGCTGAATTTGCTGACGGCGACGTTGGAGCGGGGCGAGGGGGCCTCCTGACGGCATGGAGCAGTTCGACCACTTCGACGAAGAGGACAGCCCGGCACGGTCTTCCGCGACGTCATCATGCTGGCGTTGCTCGGCTTCATCGCCATGGTCGTCATGCTGCTGCCGCACGTCAGCCCGAAGAAGAAGCAGACCGAGGAGCACCACGCGCCCGGCAACGTCATCGTCGAAATGCATTGGCCGAACGACATGCCGGTCGACGTCGATCTCTGGGTCCGCGCGCCCGGCGACAGCCCGGTCGGCTTCTTCAACCAGGGCGGCAAGGTGTTCAACCTGTTGCGCGACGACCTGGGCTTCGAGGGCGACGCCAGCAATCTCAACTACGAGGTCTCGTACAGCCGCGGCATTCCGCCAGGCGAATACGTCGCCAACGTGCACATGTACGGCGTTCTCTGGGACGGCAAGCCGGTGCCGGTGCGCGTCATCGTCAGCGTCAAGAAGCCGCGCGAGGACACCGTGCAAATCCTGCAGACGGAGGTCACGTTGAACCGCCACAACCAGGAAATCACCGCATTCCGCTTCCGTCTCAACGAAGACAGCGATCTGGTGCCGGGGAGCGTCAGCACGCTCCATACGCCGCTGATCACCGGGAGGTAACGATGGACATCCTCTTCTACCTCTTCATCGCCACGGTGGCGCTCGCCGCGTCGCTCGCGACGCTGGCCATCTGGGCGCCGCGTCGGTCGCGGGTGCGCTGGGCGGCGCTGACGCTGGCTCTTTTCCTGCTGCCGCTCGGCTATCTGCAATACGTCGAACTGCTGAGCCGGCCGAAGCCGCAGTCGCTGGAATGGCTGAAACGGCACGCCAAGGAGGCGGAAATCCTCGCCGTCAGTTTCCGGGAAGGAAAGGCGATCTACATGTGGCTCCGCATCGACGGCTCGTTGGAGCCGGCGTACTACGTCTTTCCGTGGAGCCTCCGCTTCGCCGAGCGGCTGCAGACGGAGGTGGAGGATACGGTTCGGCGCGGCGGCCGGCTGCTGATGCGCGATCCGTTCGGCCCGAAGACCGACGACGACCTCGGCGATCTCAACACGGAAATCCAGCCGCCGAAGCCGCAGCCGTTCAAGCGGCCGATCTTTCCGCCGCGCGTCTTCAATCCGCGGGAAGCGTGAGGGGGAAACGTTTCAACGATATTCTTGACGCAAGCATTGGACCCCGGGACACGCCCGGGGTGACGGGTGGGATGGGCCGCCGCCGCAGCTTCCCCATTCGTCACCCCGGACTTGATCCGGGGTCCATCTTCTCCTCGTCGGGCAAGCAGAATTGCGCCGGGCGGAACAACTCTGCTCCCTGGAATACTTCCGGACCCGTGCGGTGTGGCCGCCACATGGGCCCCGGATCAAGTCCGGGGCGACGGATGAAAGCGATGACGCACCGTGCCAACTCTCGGCCGGCACCCCGCACTGGACACACACGCCGAAAAAAGATCGAGCCGGCGGTGCCGGCTCGATCCAGTCCAAACTCTGTGTCTCTGTGCCTCTGTGGCGAAAACCTACGCCAGATGCTTCTTGAAGAACGCCGTCGTGCGTTCCCAGGATTCCTTCGCCGCACCCTGGTCGTAGCGCGCGCCGGTCGGATTGGCGAAGGCGTGATCCGCCTCGTACCAATGCGTCGTGAACGTCTTTCCGGCCTTCTTCATCTCGGCCTCGAAGCCGTCCACCATCGGCTTGTTGATGTTCTGGTCCTTGCTGCCGAAGTGGCCGAGCACCGGTCCCTTCAGCTTCGCCAGGTCTTCCGCCTTCCGCGTCACGCGGCCGTAGTAGACCACCGTCGCCTCGACCGGGCGCTCGATGGAGGCGTTCAGCGACCAGCCGCCGCCGAAGCACCAGCCGACGGTGCCGACCTTGCCGGCGACCGACTTGTTGGCGCGGAGCCAGTCGACCCAGGCGCCGCAGGTGGCGCCGCCGCCTTCGGCGGTGACGGTCTGCATCAGCGCGCGCGCTGCGTCGCGGTCGCCGTCGGGCGCGGCCTTGCCGCCGTACATGTCGATGGCGAGCGCCATGTAGCCCTGCTGCGCGAAATCGGCGGCCACCGCCTTGATCTGGTCGTTGAGGCCCCACCATTCGTGGATCAGCATCACCGCCGGCGCCGTCTTCGCCTTCGGCTTGGCGAGCGCGGCGGAGAGTTTCATGCCGCCGGGACCGTCGATGTTGACCGTCTCCAACCCGGCCGCGGCGGCGCGCGCCAGCAGCGGGTCGGCCAGCACGGCGGCGAGCGGCAGGCCGGCGGCCAGCGCGGTGACGACGCGACGTCTGGAAATCTCGTTCATGGTTCGCAATTCCTCCCTGCAGCTTGAACCGGGGGCAGGATAGGGCGATTTATGGAGCCGGTCCTATCAACTCCGAGTGATCCATGCCGCCGAGGCTGTTCTTCTACCTGCTGGGCGCGGGCGCCCTGGGCTTCGTGGTCTACCTGCTGGCGACGCGGTTTCCGGGCGCGCTCGAAACCGAGAGCGACGTCGCCCATCTGGTCCGCGCCGTCATGGTGTTGGGGCTGGTTTCCGTCGGCGTCCTGTTCATCCCGCGCCGCAAGTGGAAGGGGGCGGCCGGCGCCCTCGTGGCATGGCTGTTCATCGGCGCCATGATCCTCGGCGGCTACGTGGTGAAGGACGATCTCGGCGACTTCGGGCGGCGCGTGTTCGGCGCCCTGGTGCCCTCCATCCCGGTGGTCCAGGACGGCGGCGAGGTGACGCTCCGGCGCGACAACGACGGCCATTTCCGCGTCCAGGCGGAAGTCAACGGCACGCTGGTCCGCTTCCTGATCGACACCGGCGCGACGGTGGTCGCGCTCAGTCACCACGACGCGGTGAAGGTCGGCATCGAGGTCGTCGACCTGGCCTATACGCAGAGGGTCAGGACGGCGAACGGCGAGGCGTGGACGGCGCCGGTCCGGATCGGCGAGATCAAGCTCGGCCCCATCGTCGTCAACGACGTGCGCGGCAGCGTCGCCGACCGTGGCGCGCAGTTGGGATCGCTGCTCGGCATGAGCTTCCTGGAGCGTCTCAAGTCCTTCGAGGTGCGCGGCGACACGCTGATCCTGCGGCCGTGACTTAGGTCGGTACGCACGCTCGTTCCTCTCCCCCAGCATGGGGGAGAGGGGATAGGGGCTGCCCGCAGACATTGACCGTGCCGCAATCAGTGGACCCCGGGACGAGCCCGGGGTGACGGGGAAAAGGAAAACCCCGCCCGGCCAAAAGGTTATCGTGACCCCCGGGGTGTGCCGGGGGGCACCCGCCCACCCCCCGAGCCGCGCCCGACACCCCCCCA
>JAYOFL010000024.1:40700-44905 GCA_038117205.1 Rhodospirillales bacterium
CCATTCCGGGCCCCCCGGGCCCCGGGGGGGGTTTCCGCAAAAATCCAACCCCCCCCACCACAAAACAATCCCCCCCCCGCGGGGGGGCCCCGGGGGCCCCCCACGCCGACACCCGTCGCGACGCCGATCTCCCCGCTAACACGTTGTTAAGAATTCCCGGCCTAACGTGGGACCGGGTTGGGACTGTGGCGGCACAGAACGTGTTGAAAGGACACCCACGGTCCAATGGGACTGCTATTCGAACTTAAGAGGCGGGCGCGTCATGTCGTCGGGCCGTTGTTGGGAATCGTCGTGGTCGGCTACTTCGCCTATCACACGGTGCACGGCGATCGCGGCTTCCTGGCATGGATGCAGATGAAGGACCGGGTCGACGACGCCGAGCGTCGCCTGATGGCCCTGCAGCGCGAGCGGGACACCTGGGAAAGGCGTGTCCATTTGCTGAACCCCGCCAGCCTCGACCCCGACATGCTCGATGAACGCGTGCGAGCGATGCTCGGCTACGCGCAAGCGGGCGATCTCGTCGTTCTTGAAACGGAAAGGAACAAAGAACATGGCCTCCCTCGCCGATAACCTGGTGCCGCCGTACTACGCGGCGATCATCGAGAACGAGCAGCACACCGACGCGAACGAACCGATCAACGCCACCGACCACATGGTGACGACGGCGGTCCGGCGTCCGGGCTTCCTGGGCCTCGAGACGGCGCGCGCCGAAGACGGCCGCCCGCTGACGGTCTGCTACTGGCGCGACATGTCCGACATCGACGGCTGGCGCGCCGAAGTCCCGACGGCGAGGCATCCGCTCGAAGTGCGCAAGGTCGCCAACCGCAACGAACCGCCTTTGCCCGCCGACGTCGCCGTCGCCGAGGACGGCAAGACGGTCTGGCGCTACGTCTGACACCGAGGAGCAGGGATCATGAACATCCTTCCCGAACTTAACGATCCGCCGTATTTCGCCGTCCTCAACCGCACCGCGCCGAAGGGCGTCGACGCCGGCCAGTACCTGGACGCGGGCGAGATGATGATCGGTCTCGCCGCCGCCGAGCCAGGCTTCCTCGGTATCGAGGAAATTATCCGCGACGGCGCCAAGTACACTGTCTGCTATTGGGACCGGGCCAGCGCCATCCAGCAGTGGCGCAAGAGCGTGGCCCAGCGCGTCCCGGCGCGCGTCGATGCCGACAGCATCGTCTGCCACGAGGGCTGCCTGTGGCCGTGGCTGGCGGACGCCTTCGACGCCGTGCAGCGCGCGGAACGCTCGAATGTGGTTGAATACGACTTCACGATCCGGGCCGCTTAATTTAACCTGAGTTAAGTTTCTGAAATAAAACAGGAACGGATGCGTTTTTCGCACCCGGAATCTTGTCAACGGTGCAACCTTCACATACTCTCAAGGGTACGCGGCCCATGACCGCGCCCGTTGAGTTGGGAGGATACCAATGGCAAGGACCGCAAAAAGCGGCAAGTCCGCCGGCGCCAAGACCGCGCCCGCCGGAAAGGCCAAGAAGAAACCCGCCGTCACCGGCGAAGAACTTCTCAAATTCTATCGCGATATGTTGATGATCCGGCGCTTCGAAGAGAAGGCCGGACAATTGTATGGGATGGGCCTCATCGGCGGCTTCTGCCACCTCTACATCGGGCAGGAAGCAGTCGTCGTCGGCATGATGGCGGCGTCGGAGCCGCAGGACACCGTCGTCACCAGCTACCGCGATCACGGCCACATGCTGGCCTGCGGGATGGACCCGAAGGGCGTCATGGCCGAGCTCACCGGCCGACGCGGCGGCTATTCCAAGGGCAAGGGCGGCTCGATGCACATGTTCTCCCGCGAGAAGAACTTCTTCGGCGGGCACGGCATCGTCGGCGCCCAGGTGCCGATCGGCACCGGTCTCGCCTTCGGCCACAAGTACTCCGACGACAAGGGCGTGGCGCAGGCCTATTTCGGCGACGGCGCGGTGAACCAGGGCCAGGTCTACGAGGCCTTCAACATGGCGAGCCTCTGGAAGCTGCCGGTCATCTACGTCATCGAGAACAACAAGTACGGCATGGGCACGTCCATCGAGCGGGCGTCGTCGACCGTCGACCTGTCGCACCGGGGCGCCGCGCACGGCATTCCCGGCGAGCAGGTCAACGGCATGGACGTTCTGGCGGTCAAGGCGGCCGGCGAACGGGCGTCGGCGCACTGCCGCACCGGCAAGGGGCCGTACATTCTGGAAATGAAGACCTACCGTTACCGGGGCCACTCCATGTCGGACCCGGCCAAGTACCGCTCCAAGGAAGAAGTGCAGAAGATGCGCAAGGAGCAGGATCCCATCGATAACCTCCGCGCCATGATCCTGGACGGCAAGTACGCCGACGAGGACGCGCTCAAGGACATCGACCGGGACATCAAGACGGTGGTGACGGCGGCGGCGGAGTTCGCGCAGCAGAGTCCGGAACCGGACCCGGCGGAACTGTTCACCGACGTCATGGTCGACGCCTGATCGCGGCGCGACCGTCCAGATTATCTGAAAAAAGGTTAATTACATGGCCATCCAGGTATTGATGCCGGCGCTGTCGCCGACCATGACCGAAGGTAAGATCGCCAAGTGGCTGAAATCCGAAGGGGATTCCGTGGCTTCCGGCGATGTGCTGTGCGAGATCGAGACCGACAAGGCGACCATGGAAGTGGAAGCGGTCGACGAGGGAACGCTCGGCAAGATCCTGATCCCGGAAGGAACGGAAAACGTCGCCGTCAACACGCCGATCGCGGTGCTGTTGGCGGACGGCGAAAGCGCCGACGCGGCCCCCGCGCCGGCGGCTCAGCCCGCACCGGCACCGGCACCCGCGCCCGCCGCAGAGGCCCCGGCGCCGGCCGCGCCCAAGCCGGCTGCACACGTCACGCCCACGGAAAGCGCCTACACCGGCGAGACCCGCGCCATGACGGTACGCGAAGCCTTGCGCGACGCCATGGCCGAGGAAATGCGCAACGACGGCCGCGTCTTCCTGATGGGCGAGGAAGTGGCGCAGTACCAGGGCGCCTACAAGGTGTCGCAGGGACTGCTCGAGGAATTCGGCGAGCGCCGCGTCATCGACACGCCGATCACCGAGAACGGTTTCGCCGGCCTCGCCGTCGGCGCGGCGTTCCAGGGCCAGAAGCCGATCGTCGAGTTCATGACCTTCAACTTCGCCATGCAGGCCATCGACCACATCATCAACTCCGCCGCCAAGACGCTCTACATGTCGGGCGGCCAGATGGGCTGCCCGATCGTGTTCCGCGGCCCGAACGGCGCCGCGTCGCGCGTCGCCGCGCAGCACTCGCAGTGCTACGCGTCCTGGTACGCGCATTGCCCGGGCCTGATCGTCATGGCGCCGTGGTCGGCGGAGGACGCCAAGGGCCTTCTCAAGACCGCCATCCGCAATCCCAACCCGGTGGTGTTCCTGGAGAACGAAATCCTCTACGGCCAGACCTTCGAGGCGCCGACCGATCCCGACTTCACCGTGCCGGTCGGCAAGGCGAAGATCGAGCGTTCGGGTTCCGACGTCACCATCGTCGCCTATTCGATCGCCGTCGGCATCGCCATGGAAGCGGCCAAGAAGCTGGCGGAGGAGGGCATCGACGCCGAAGTCATCAACCTCCGCACGATCCGGCCGCTCGACGTCGAGACCATCGTCACCTCGGTCAAGAAGACCAACCGCATCGTCAGCGTCGGCGAAGGCTGGCCGACCTGCGGTATCGGCTCGGAAGTGACGTCCGTCGTCATCGAGAACGCGTTCGATCACCTGGACGCGCCGCCGGTCCGCGTCGCCGGCACCGACGTGCCGATGCCGTATGCGGCGAATTTGGAAGCGATGGCCCTGCCGAAACCGCACAATGTGGTCGAGGCCGTCAAATCCGTCTGCTACGCCTGAGGGAGGACGCATCATGCCGATCCAAGTCCTGATGCCGGCGCTCTCGCCGACGATGACCGAAGGCAAGCTCGCCAAGTGGGCGGTCAAGGAGGGTGACAGCGTCGAAGCCGGCGACGTCCTCGCCGAGATCGAAACCGACAAGGCGACCATGGAAGTGGAAGCCGTCGACGAAGGCGTCGTCGGAAAGCTGCTGGTCGCCGAAGGCACCGAAGGCGTCGCCGTCAACACGCCGATCGCCATCCTGCTCGCCGACGGCGAGGACGCCAGCGCCGCTTCCGCCGCCGCGCCCGCTCCGGCACCGGCAGCGTCACCGGCTCCAGCAC
>JAYOFL010000025.1:0-44491 GCA_038117205.1 Rhodospirillales bacterium
TTATCTCGCCATGGTCAAGCTGGCCGCTGTGCGAATTTGGCTACGCGTTAATGAGCCCATGACCTAGGATGGCGCAAATGGCGAACCTTGACGCAACTTCTAATCAACGTCACGTTTCTGTAATATGCCGATGAATCAGGGGTGACATTCGTGCTGGCCGAGGAACGCCGTAGTAAGATTCTCGAGATCGTCAACGATCGCGGCTCCGTATCCGTCAACGATCTGCACCGCCGGTTGAAGGTCTCTCGCGAGACCATCCGCCGGGATATCACGCGGCTGTCGACGGAAAACAGACTCCGCAAGACGCACGGCGGCGCGCTGGCGCTCGACCGCACGGAAGCGCGCTTCGAGGATCGGATGGCGGTCAACATGGAAGGCAAGCGCCTGATCGGCGCCGCTGCCGCGGCGCTGGTCACGGACGGCGCGTCGCTGACCCTCGATTCCGGAACCACCACGCTCTGCATTGCCGAGGCGCTGACGGAAAGGCGCCGGCTCACGGTCTACACCAACGACGTCCACATCGCCGCCCGGCTCGCCGGGCGCAACGACAACGTCGTCATCGTCACCGGCGGCGAATACATCGCCAGCGACGGCGCCATGGTCGGACGGGACACGACGACCATGCTCGCCAATTACTTTCCGGATTTCGCCTTCGTCGGCGTCGCCGCGCTGACGGCGCATCCGTGGCTGATGGACTTCACCCGCGAGGCGGCAGAAATGCGCGCCGTCATGCTGGCGCACGCCCGGACCCGCGTCCTCGTCGCCGATCACACGAAGTTCGGAAAGTCGGCGCCGGTGCGCGTCGCCAATCTGGAAAAGGTCGACATGCTGATCACCGATCGGCCGTTGTCGCCGCAGATGGCATCGGGATTTTCCACCTTGAAGGCCGAGATCATCGTCGCCGACGAGGACTAGGCGCCTTTCGCCAACTCGTCCATCAACAGCGCGATCTGGTTCGGCCAGCCCATCTTGAACATCCGCCGGGCGCCGTTGAGCCCGCGCTTCTTGGCGGCGTTGCGGTCCGCGTGCACGGCCTCCAAGGCCTCGAGGATCTCGTCGACGTCCGATTCACCCCAGCCGCGCCGGGTGCCGGCGGGGTCGGCGACCGGCGTCTGGCGTGACAGCGCGTAGCAGTTGCTTTCCGTCATGATATCCAGATGCCCGGTGTTGGCGGACAGGATCGTCGGCACGCCGGCCGCCATCGTTTCCATGGCGACGAGATTGGTGCCACCCTCGCAACGGTTCGGAAACAGCGCCACGTCGGCCTCGCGGTAGACCTCGGGCAGGGAGTGGTTGGCGACCGGGCCGAGATCGACATGCGCGCCTTCCGGGATGCCCTCGCGCTGGGTCCACGCGGCGAGCGTCGTCGGCTCGCAGTCGTCGGGATAGCTCTGGACGTGCGGACTGTCGGCGAGGGTCGGGATGCTCGCCGGCCACTGGTTCTGCCAGATCGTCAGCAGCAAGGCCTCGGGATGGCGTTTCTGGAAGATGCGGAACGCCGCGATGACGATGTCCTGGCCCTTGCGGAATTCCAGCTTGCCGCCCGAGAAGACGACGAAGCGGCCGGCCAGCCGACCGGTCGGCGGACGCGGATGGAACGTCTCGGTGTCGACGCCCTGATGCACGCAGACGACGCGCTTCATGCCCAATTCCAGCAAAACGTCGCGGTTCCAGTTGGAACCCGTGAACATGCCGTCGTAGGTCTTCGCCAGCGCCACGGACTCGTCGATGAAATCGGTGTTCTCGAAGAACGTGAAGCCGAAGTTGCGCGAGCCTGAGAACCGCTTCGACATCTCGCCGAACAGCAGCTTGTTGCCGGAGGAATGCAGCACGCAGACGTCCTGCAACGTCGCCCGCTCCATGTTTTGCGTGGCGGCGATGAGCGATTCCCGTTCGTCGATCAGGGCGCGGAATTTCTTGAGGTCTTCGGGGCTGAGCAGGGACTCGGGCGTTTCCTGCAAAAGCATCGGTGCCGGCCAGGAGCCGCGCCGGCGCAACAGTTCGTGCACCAGATTGATCCCGAAGACTCCCCACCCGTGGATCCGTGAAAGACCCCAGGTGATGGCGAGCCGGGATTCCATCGGGATTACTCCGGCGTGGCCACGATCATTTCGCCGTGCCGCGTGCAAGAGGCTTCCGCCAGTTCCACGAAGACGTGCGCGATGCTTTCCGGCTGCTTGACGGTTTCCGGATCCTCGCCCGGCATGGCGGCGGCGCGCATGCGTGTCCGCGTCGCGCCGGGATTGACGATGTTGACGCGGATGTTGGTCTTGCGGGTTTCCTCGGCGTAGATGCGGGCCAGCATCTCGAGCCCGGCCTTGCTGATGGCGTAGGCGCCCCAGTAGGCGCGGGCCTCATGACCGACGGTCGACGAAACGAAGACGGCGCGGCCGGAATCGGAGGCCCGGAGCAGCGGATCCATGCTGCGGACGAGGCGCCAGTTGGCGGTCAGGTTGATGGCCATCACCTCGTCCCAGGTCTTGGGCGAGATGTGGCCGAGCGGGCTCAGTTGCCCGAGCACGCCGGCGTTGGCGATCAGCGCGTCGATCCGTCCGAAGCGCTCGTAGATGGCGGCGCCGATCCGGTCGATGGAGGTGCCGTCCTTCAGATCGAGCGGCACCAGCGTCGCGCGGATGCCGGTGGCGGCGTGGATTTCGTCGTCCACTTCCTCGAGCGCGGCCTTGTTCTTGGCGACCAGGATCGGCTGCGCGCCTTCCTGGGCGAAGCGAAGCGCGACGGCGCGGCCGATGCCGCGCGACGCGCCGGTGACGAGCGCGATGCGTCCGGCGAGCCGGCCGCCGCTTTGAATTTCCGACATGTCAGTCGCGTTCCGTGAGGAGGGACAGTTGCCGCTGCTTGCCGCCGTCGCGGTCGGCGAGGCGGATCGGGTATTCGCCGGTGAAGCACGCGTCGCAGTACTGCGGCATGTCGTTGTCGCGCCGGGCTTCGCCGACGGCGCGATACAGGCCGTCCAGGCTGACGAACGCCAGACTGTCGACGCCGATGATGTCGGCCATGGTCTTGACGTCGTGCTGCGACGCCATCAGCTGTTCGCGCTCCGGCGTGTCGATGCCGTAGAAGCAGGAATCGGTGGTCGGCGGCGACGAGATGCGCATGTGCACTTCGCTGGCGCCGGCGCTCCGCACCATTTCGACGATCTTGGTCGAGGTGGTGCCGCGGACGATGGAATCGTCCACCAGCACGACGCGCTTGCCGCGGATGGCGCCGATGTTGGCGTTGTGCTTGAGCCGGACGCCGAGGTGGCGGATCTGCGCCGTCGGTTCGATGAAGGTGCGGCCGACGTAGTGGTTGCGGATGATGCCGAGCTCGAACGGCACGCCGGATTCCTGCGAATAGCCGAGCGCCGCCGGCACGCCGGAATCCGGGACCGGCACGATGACGTCGGCGGCGACGGCGCTTTCGCGCGCCAGCTCGCGTCCGATCGCCTTGCGGACGGCATAGACATGCTTGCCGTCGATGGTGCTGTCGGGCCTGGCGAAGTAGATGTATTCGAAGATGCAGAACCGCCTGTTGGCCTTGGTGAACGGCTTGATTGAATGCAGGCCCTGCTCGTCGATGACGACGATCTCGCCGGGGTCGACGTCGCGGACGAACTTGGCGCCGATGATGTCCAGCGCGCAGGTTTCCGACGTCATGATGTAGGCGGTGCCGAGCCGGCCGATCACCAGCGGCCGGACGCCGTGCGGATCGCGCACGCCGATCAGTTTCTTCTGCGTCATGGCGACGAGCGAATAGGCGCCCTCGACTTGCGACAGGGCGTCCGTGATGCGGTCGACGACGCGCCCGAACTCGCTCCGGGCGATCAGGTGCACGATGGTTTCGGTGTCGTTGGTGGACTGGAAGATGCAGCCGCGGTCGATCAGGTTGCGGCGCAGCGCATAGGCGTTGGTCAGGTTTCCGTTGTGCGCGACGGCGAGGCCGCCGAACTTGAACTCGGCGAACAGCGGCTGGACGTTGCGGAGGATGGTGGCGCCGGTGGTGGCGTAGCGCACGTGTCCCATGGCCATGCGGCCGGGCAACTGGCTGATCACTTCCTCGCTGGAAAAGTTGTCGCCGACCAGGCCGAGCGCGCGGTGCGAATGAAACTGGGCGCCGTCGTAGGAGACGATGCCGACCGATTCCTGACCGCGGTGCTGCAGGGCATGCAGTCCGAGCGCCGTATGCGCCGCCGCGTCGTTGTAATCGTAGATGCCGAAAAGGCCGCACTCCTCGTGCGGCTTGTCGTCGTCCGCGTCGAAGTCACCAAAGGGGGAGGGCTCCATGGGCTGCATCATATCCGCTCCGCCTAACGATTGGAACCGCCGTCAATGAGGCGTTCCAAACTCCTGCGTTGATTGGCGTCGTAGCCTTCCCGGGCCGGTGCCGGCGCCGATTTGGGCAATGGGGTCGTCAATTCCTTGACGCGCGAGTCGCTTTTTAACGGCTCCGCGCCGTCTTTCAAGCCCGATGACTTGCCGGCCGCCTTCTTGAGGCCCGGCGCCACGTCGTCCGGCACCAGGGACTTCAGGAAATTGGCCCCCGGAATGATCAGTTGCATGGACCGGGCGTCCCGAATCCAGGCCGGCTGGTCGTCGCGCGGCACCAATAGTTCCAACCCGATATAGGCGACGCAGATCAGCACGGCGCCCCTGGCCAGGCCGAACAGGAAGCCCAACGACCTGTCGAGCACGTTGAGCGCGCTCGCCTGCACCTGCTTCGAGATGGCGCGGGTCAGAACCGACAGAATCACCAGGGTGACGATGAAGATGACGACACCGGCCGTCAGATCGGCGGCGATATCGAGGGAAATGTACTTCCGCGCTACCGGGCGTAGGTATGGAAAGCTGTAAAACGTCGCGAAGATGGCGCCGATCCAGCCACCGACGGACAACACCTCGTGCACGAAGCCGCGCGCGTAGGCGAGGACGGCGGACACCAGCAGGATCAGCAGCACCGCGATGTCGAGCGGATTGAACGGCAGGTTGTCGAGGCCTTCCAAGTTCATGGCCGTGTCCTACCCCGCCGCCCGAACGGCCTTGCCGCGCGCCGCCAGAAGCGCCGGCAGGTCACGGAGATGGCCGAGCTCGCTGATGCGGATGCCGTGCTCGCCCGGCTTGGCGCCGCGCCCGGACCGACTGGTCGGCACGATGGCGTGCGTGAAGCCGAGCTTCGCCGCTTCCTTGAGCCTGGCGTCGATGCGCGACACCGGCCGCACTTCGCCGGAAAGGCCGATCTCGCCGAAGACGACGGTACCGGACGGCAAGGCGTCGCCACTTTCCGACGAGATCAAGGCGGCGGCGACGGCGAGGTCCGCCGCCGGTTCGCCGATCTTGAGGCCGCCGGCGACGTTCAGATAGACGTCGTTGGGACCGAGCGAGAGGCCGCAGCGGGCGTCGAGCACCGCCATTACCATGGCGAGGCGGCCGGAATCCCAGCCGATGACGGCGCGCCGGGGCGTCGCCAGTTGCGTCGGCGCGACGAGGGCCTGGATTTCCACCAGCACCGGCCGGCTGCCCTCGATGCCGGCGAAGACGGCGGAACCGGAAACGTCGCCGTCCCGGTCGGCCAGGAACAGCTCGGACGGGTTGGCGACCTCGGCGAGACCGCCGTCGGACATTTCGAAGACGCCGATTTCGTCGGCCGGACCGAAGCGGTTCTTGACGGCGCGGAGGATGCGGAACTGGTGGCTCCGCTCGCCCTCGAAATGCAGCACCGTGTCGACCATGTGCTCGAGCACGCGCGGGCCGGCGATGGTGCCTTCCTTGGTGACGTGGCCGACCAGCAAGAGCGCGATGCCGCGCCGCTTGGCGAGCCGGATCAATTCCTGCGCCGAGGTGCGGACCTGCGCCACCGTGCCGGGGGCGGATTCCAGGTTGTCGAGATACATGGTCTGGATGGAATCGATGACCACCACGTCCGGCGCCTCCGGCGCGTCGAGGGTGGAGACGATGTCGCGGACACTGGTCGCGGCGGCGAGCGCCACCGGCGCCTTCTCGAGCCCGAGCCGGCGGGCGCGGAGGCGCAACTGCTCGATGGCTTCCTCGCCGGAGATATAGGCGATCCGGCCGCCGCCGGCGAGCCGGGCCGTGACCTGCATGAGGAGCGTGGATTTGCCGATGCCGGGGTCGCCGCCGACCAGAACCGCGGAGCCCGGCACCAGCCCGCCGCCGGTGACGCGGTCGAATTCGGCGATGCCGGAAATGCGCCGGGGCGGGTCCTTCTCGGCGCCGTCTAGACCGACGAAGTCGATCTTGCGGCCGCGTTTGCCGCCGAGCCCCTTGGGGGCGGATTCCGGGGATGCTTCCTCGACGACGCTGTTCCAGGCGCCGCAGGCCTCGCAGCGGCCCATCCAACGCGGATGCTCGGCGCCGCATTCCTGGCAGACATAGATGGATTTGGCTTTCGCCAAGGCGGTTCCCCCGCGTCGTCGCAGTAGTCAGAGGCTTAAGCGATTCGCGGGTCCGCCGCAAGCCGGGCGGAGGGTGGGCCGGCTGGACCCGACGGACCCGCTGGGAACCGCGCTTCCGGCGCGGCGAGTGGCTTACGATTGCCGCTTGTAACCGGTGATCATGGCGCGAATCAGATTCTCTCCGTGGACGAGACTGCCAAGGACGACGCCGGCGATATGGACGCACACCAGGGCGAGCGTGAAATTGGCGGCGCCTTCATGAATTTCCTCGAAAATCTCGGCGCTTCCCGGCCCGTCGGCGAGCAGTCCGGAGACGCCGGTGACGGCCAGCATGACGAGGAGGGCGACGATCATGGCGCCGCCGGCCGGATTGTGCCCGAGATAGTGCTTCGGCCTGCCCCGCAGCATGGAGGCGAGGTAGCCGCGGACGGCTTTCGGGCCCCGCACGAAGTCCGTGAAGCGGGCATGGCGCGTCCCGATAATTCCCCAGACCGAACGTATGGCGACGACCCCCAGCAGGACCTCGCCGGCCAGGACATGAACGTTTTCCCATTCATCGCCCGTCGCGAAGGCGATGGAGAAGGTGAGGACGAGGGTCCAGTGCAGGACCCGCACGAGCGGGTCCCACACCTTCACGGTCCTGTTCACGGCTTCGTGGCGAGCCGACATCAGTCGTCCTCCCGCTTCTTGCGGACGATCTCGCCGGTTTTGGCGTCGACCTTCAGTTCCAGGCGCTTGCCGTCGGCGTCGCGCACCTTCACCTCGTAGCGGCCGTGCTCGTTCTCGATCTTGCGGATATCGGTGTAGCCGGCCGCCTTCACCTTCTCGATGATCTGGTCGGGGGTCATATGCTCGCCGCCGGAGGCCTGTAGCACGGTGTCGCTCGACGCGAACACGTCGTAGGCGACGACAGCCGGGGCGGTGAACGCGGCGGCGATGGCGACGGTCAGTCTCTTGAGGGTATTCGTCATGGATTGCTCCTGCGGTTTGCCGAATAGGCGTTGTCGATGAGCGCACCATGGGCGAGCGGCGTTGAACCGAAGCTGAACGTGCCGTTCATCCGCCGTTCAGGTAAAATTCCCTAGGTATCATGGCCATGAACGCAAAACGTCACCGCCGCCCATGCTTTGCCGCCGTCCTTGTGACGGCTTTGTGCATGGCGTCCTTGCCGGCGTCGGCCGGCGAGCGCGATCACGAGCGGGCGCTCCGGGCGCTCAACAGCGGCGAGGCGGTTCCGCTTTCGACCGTTCTCGCCCGAGCCGAGGCGATGTTCACCGGCAAGATGATCGAGGTCGAACTGGAAGACGATCACGGCAAGCTGCAATACGAAGTGAAGATGCTGACGCCGGACGGCCGGGTTCTGGAATTGAACTTCGACGCGCGCAACGGCGAATTCCTAAAGGCGGAAGGCAAGAACCTGGAACGCTATCGAAAGAAGGGCGACTGACGGCCATGCGGGTGTTGATCGTGGAAGACGAACCCACCTTGGCGGCGCAGGTCGGCGACGCCCTGACGGAGGCCGGTTACGCCGTCGACGTCGTGCACGACGGGGAAGAGGGGCGGCACGCCGGCGAGACGGAAGACTACGACGCCGTGGTCCTCGATCTCGGTCTGCCGAAAATCGACGGCATATCGGTCCTCAAGGCTTGGCGGGACGCCGGGCGCGGCATGCCGGTGTTGGTTCTGACGGCGCGCGGAACCTGGCAGGACAAGGTCACGGGCATCGACGCCGGCGCCGACGACTATCTCGGCAAGCCCTTCCAGATGGAGGAACTGCTGGCCCGCCTCCGCGCCCTGATCCGCCGCGCCGGTGGACGCGCCGTCACAGAATTGAGCGTCGGCGGCATCGTCCTCGATCCCAGGAGCGGGCGCGTCACCCTCGACGGCCGGCCCGTGCAGGTGACGGGGTTCGAGTATCGGGTGCTCGAATATCTGATGCATCACGCGAGCCGTATCGTGACGCGGACCGAACTGATCGACCACATCTACGCCCAGGACTTCGACCGGGATTCCAACACCATCGAGGTCTTCGTCGCCCGTCTGCGCAAAAAACTCGGCCAGGACAGTATCCGGACGGTGAGGGGCCTCGGCTACACCATGGCTGAGCCGTCTTGACGGCGCGGTTTTCCCTGCATGTCCGGCTCTTTCTCGCCGCAATCCTGTCCGTGGCGTGCGGTCTCGTCGTGGCCGGTTTCGTGTTGTCGACGCTGTTCGAGCAGCACGTCGTCCGGCAGGCGGAAACCGATCTCGGCGCGCAGTTGGACGGACTGGTCGCCGCCGTCGATGTCGCCGGCGTTCCCTACGAGTTGACGCGGACACCGACGGACCCACGGTTTCACGTGCCGTTCGCCGGACGGTATTGGCAGATCGAAATGCCGGACGGGCGGGTGCTCCGGTCACGCTCCCTTTGGGACGAAAAACTGGCGCTGCCGTCCGACGAGTTGAACGACGGCGTCATTCATCGCCACGCCATCGCCGGGCCGAAGGGGCAGAAGCTGCTGGTGCTGGAGCGCGCCGTGTTTCCGCCCCGGAGCGACGGCGCGATCCGTCTTGCCGTCGGCATGGACCGGAAACCCATTCATGAGGCGACGGAACGCTTCCGGGGAATGTTGGCGCTTTCCCTCGGCGTTCTCGGGATCGCACTGGTGGCGGCGTCGGTCGCATTCGTGCGGCTCGGGTTGTCGCCGCTGCGTCGGCTCCGCCAATCGTTGGCCGAGGTCCTGGACGGCGGGCGAAAGCGGTTGCCGGAAACGTTTCCGGGCGAGATCGAGCCGTTGGCCAGGGAACTCAACCACCTCCTCGATCGCAACGACGAAGCGTTGGAGCGGGCGCGCGCCACGGCCGGGAACCTCGCGCACGCGCTGAAAACGCCGCTCGCCGTCATGAACAACGACATCTCGCAACTCGGCCAATCCGGTGTCGCGCCCGACACCGCGGGCCGGCTCGCCGAGGAGATCGGCCGGATGCGTGAGCAGATCGAGCGGCAATTGGCGGCGGCGCGCGCCGCCGCCGGTATCGGGACGGGACGAACGGCCGTGGCCGGCGAAGCGGTCGAGAACGTCATGCGGGCGCTCGGGCGGCTTTATCCCGATCTCTCATTCCGCGCAGACGTTCCCGACGTCGCGGTCTTCGCCGGCGACCGAACGGACTTCGAGGAAATGCTCGGCAATCTGTTCGAGAACGCTTGCAAGTGGGCGCGCCATACGGTGAAGGTGAGCGGCCGCGTCGAGGGACGGGAGCTCGTTCTGTGCGTCGAGGACGACGGGCCGGGCTTGCCGGCCGAGGAACGGACCCGGGTGCTGGCGCGCGGCGTGCGGCTGGACGAACGCGGCGGCGGGCAGGGGTTCGGCCTCGCCATCGTCGCCGATCTCGCCAAACTGTACGGCGGGACGTTACGGCTGGATGCGTCGGCCCTCGGCGGATTGATGGCGGAACTCAGATTGCCGAGACGATGACCGAACACAGCGACGAAAAAGTTTTGGCCGGCGCCGACATCGAGCAGCCCTATCCGCTCAGGCGAAACTTCCGGCGCGTCATCCTGCCGGCGTTCCTTTTCTTGATCCTGCTTATTCCCATGCTCGCCGCCTGGGGCGGGGCGGACCTGGTGTCGTCCGTCTATCTGCAACAGGCGGAACGGCGGGCCGAGACCATCGACCGCGCCGTCGCGGCGGAATCGGCAGCGGCGTGGGCGGCGCTCAAGAAGTCGCGCATGCCCAGGGATGTTTACGCGGCGCCCGGCGGCGACGAACTCCTGAAAGCGCTTGCCAATGAGGTCAAGGAACTGGCGCTGGCGCACCTCAAGGTCTACGGCGCCGACGGCATCATCCTCTTCGATACGGACGCGTCGCGCATCGGCACCACCGACGCCAGCGCGGCCTTCACGTCGGCGATGACGAAAGGCGAGCGGAGCGCGGTACGCAAGGTTCTGACGGACGGAACGGAACTCTACGAGCTTTATGTCCGGCTCGACGGGACCGCCGCCCAGCCGCCGGTGGTTCTGGAGCTTTACGAGCCGACGTCGCATCTGGACCGTCTGATCGCGGAGGCGGCGGCGCCGGTGGCGCTGGCGGCGGCGTTGCTGCTGGCGCTGATCGCGTGGGGGCTGTCGCGGCTTGTCGGTCATGCGCAGGCCGATATCGACGCCCGCACGGCGCTTCTCGCCAAGCTCAAGTCGCGGCTGGCCGGATTGGTGTCGGCGCGGGCGGTGACGGCGGCGCGCGAAGCCCTGGCGTCCGGTCAGATGGCGTCGGAGCGGGTGGACCTGACGCTGCTCTATTCCGACGTGCGCGGTTTCACCGCGATGAGCGAGGCCAATCCGCCGGAGAAAGTGGTGGCGTTCCTGAACCGCATGATGTCGTTGCAGATCGGGGCCATTGCCGCCGAGGGCGGCGACGTCGACAAGATGATCGGCGACGCCGTGCTGGCGCGGTTCGACGGCGACGGGCGCGCGGCCCGGGCCATTCGCGCGGCGCGGCGCATCCAACGCGACATCGCCGCCGCCGGCATCGCGCCCGGCGTCGGTATCGGTATCTTCAGCGGGCCGGCCATCTCGGGCACCATCGGCGCCGCCGACCGGATGGACTTCACGGTGATCGGCGACAGCGTGAATTCAGCGGCACGGTTGTGTTCGGCGGCGGAAGAGGGTGAAATCGTCGTCGACGAAGTTACGGCGGCCGCTGCCGCGTTGGACGTCGCGTCGCGTGCCGAAAGCATCACGGTCAAGGGCCGCCAACAGGCGCTCGACGTCCGGCGCTGGCGGGAACAGGGGTGACGACCATGTACACGCTGTATTGGAGCCGCCGCACAAGCGTCTTTGCCGTCGACGCCGCCCTTGCCGAGACGGGGGAGCAGGTGCGCCTCGTCGAGGTTCGCCGCTCGGACGGACGGGTCGACGATCCGGAATTCGAAGCGATCAGTCCGATGAAGCAGATCCCCGCCCTGGTGTTGCCGTCCGGCGCGGTGATTACGGAATCGGCCGCCATGGTGCTCGCCGTCGCCGACGCCCATCCGTCGGCGCGGTTGCTGCCGGAACTCGGCAGCGACAGGCGGGCGCAGGCGTATCGTTGGCTCATTCACATGGTGGTGAATATCTACGAGTGCGATCTCCGCCACAGCTATCCGGACCGCTACACCGCCGACCCCGCGGGCGTTCCCGCCCTAAAGGAGGCGGCGGCGCGGCGGTGGGATTGGGGCTTCCAGGTGGTCGAGGATGCGCTGACCGGACACGGATGGTTCCTGGGCGACAACTTCAGTGTCCTCGATCTGTATCTGGCCATAGTGGTCTGTTGGCACTACGACACGCCGGCGCTACTCGCCCGCTCACCGAAGATCGCCGATATCTGCATGCTTGCCCGGACCCGCGCGGGGATGGCCGCGATGTTCGATCGTTACCGCATGCCGGAATTGGACGGACTCGTCTGAGAAAAGCGCGTCGGCCAGGAGCGTGGCGGCGTTGCGACGCGATCATTCCTTCGGGTCGAGCCGCCAGATACTCTCCGTCGCGGGGACGTTGCCGCGGAGCCCCTCCGGCAGCATGAATTTCTCGAGCAGGACGACGTCGAACGCGTCATCGTAGTTGCCGTGGATTTCCGCATCCGCGATGGAAAACGGCGGTCCCGACGCCAGGCTCTGATCGTATTCGAACGTCAGCAGGAGTTGCGGCGCCCTGTCGGTGATGTCCGTCAGGTGGGCGGCATAGCGGCGACGAGTGGGCTAGGGAAGCGCCACATAGGCGGCCCTGTCGTAGACGGCATCGACGGGACCCAACGCATCCCGCGTCACGTCGAACAGATCGCCGACGAAGATGTCGAGCCCCTCGGCCCGATAGAGCTTCAACTTGCCGTGCCGTGAAACCGTCGGTGTGACCTGCAGCTCGTCGAACAGTTGCCGGACGGCCAATTCCACCAGTTCGACGCCGGCGACCGGATGGCCTTCCGACAGGAGCCGGCCGATGTCTCGGGTCTTGCCGCAGAGCGGCACGAACAGGCGCGCGCCCTTGTCGAGGCGCAGTTTGTCGAAGTGTTTGGCGAACAACCGGTTGCCCTCGGGCTGATGAAATCCGATTTCGTTCTTTTCCCATTTCTTGGCCCAAAATTCCGGGTCCATGCCGTTTCTCCGTGGTTGATAGGGCGTGTCGTCGAAGGCAGACTACCAATTCAAGTCGACTTGAGGTCAATAGGTGAAATCGTGTCCACGAAGCTTCTCGACATCGGAATTGTTTCCGAGCGAACCGGGCTGCCGGCGTCGACGCTCAGATACTACGAAGAAAAGGGACTGATCGAGTCGGCCGGCCGCCGCGGATTGCGCCGCCTGTTCGAGCCCATCGTCCTGCAACGGCTGGCACTGATTTCACTCGGCCAGTACGCCGGATTTTCCCTCGACGAGATCGGCGCGATGTTCCAGGCCGACGGCCGCCCGCGCATCGACCGGCGGGAACTGGCCGACAAGGCCGACGAATTGGACAGGACCATCCGGAAGCTGACGGCCTTGCGGGACGGCCTGCGTCATGCCGCGAAGTGCCGCGCCCCCAGCCATCTGGAATGCCCGACGTTCCAGCGCCTGTTGCGTGCGACCACGCATGCGACACGGCGGCGAAAGGGGACTAGGCGCGCACCGCCATCTTGATCGGGCCGTCGGCGCGGCCGTTGATGAACTGATCGACGTATTCGTTGTCGGAATGCTCGATGGCGTCCGTCGGGCCGGCCCAGATGATCCGCCCCTGGTACAGCATGGCGATGCGGTCGCCGATCTTCCTGGCCGAGGCCATGTCGTGCGTGATGGTGATGGCGGTGGCGCCGACCTCGCGGTTCACCTTGACGATCAGGTTGTTGATGACGTCGGCCATGATCGGGTCGAGACCGGTCGTCGGCTCGTCGAAGAAGATGATCGCCGGGTTGGTGGCGATGGCGCGGGCCAATCCGACGCGCTTCTGCATGCCCCCCGATAGTTCGGCAGGGGAAAGGTCCGCGACGTCCGGTGCGAGCCCCACCTGGGCCAGTTTCTCGATGGCGATCTTGCGGCCTTCTTCGCGGCCCGTCATCTTGCGCGCCAGCAGGCCGAAGGCGACATTTTCCCAGACCGGCAGCGAGTCGAACAGCGCCGCGCCCTGGAACAGCATGCCGACCTGACGGTTGACGTCTTCCCGCTCGCCTTCGCCCATGGGCGTGACCTCGCGGCCGTCGATGGTGATGGAGCCGGCGTCGGGACGGAGCAGCCCCAGGATGCATTTGATGGTGACGGACTTGCCGGTGCCGGAGCCGCCGATAATGACGACGCTCTCGCCCTTGCCGATATCCAGATCGACGTGATCGAGCACCACCTTGCGGCCGCCCGCGAAAGTCTTGCGGACGCCCTGCAGGCGGATCTTGGGGGCGTTGTCAGCCGACATCCTTGGTGAAGAACGCTTCCGTCAAAATGTAATCGAAACAGAGGATCAGGATCGAAGCCGAGACGACGGCGTTGGTCGTCGCCTTGCCGACGCCCTGCGCGCCGCCCTGGCTGTTGTAGCCGTGATAGCAGCCCATCAGCGTCGTGATGAAACCGAACACGGACGCCTTGACGAGGCCCGAGATCACGTCGTGCGCCGTCATGAAGTCCCAGGTGTTCTGCAGGTAGTTCGCCGGGTTGAAGCCGAGCTTATAGACGCTGACCAGATAGCCGCCGAAGACACCGATCACGTCGGCGATCAGCACGACCAACGGCATCATGACGACGCCGGCGATCAGACGCGGCGCGACCAGATACTTCATCGGGTTGGTGGAGAGAGTGGTCAGCGCGTCGATCTGTTCCGTCACCCGCATGGTGCCGATCTCGGCCGCCATGGCGGCGCCGATGCGGCCCGCGACCATCAGGCCGCCGAGCACGGGACCGAGTTCGCGGGTCAGCGAGATGACGACGACGTTGGCGATGGCGCCCTCGGCGGAGAAGCGGGCGAAACCGGTGAAGCTCTGCAGCGCCAGCACCATACCGGCGAAGATGGCGGTGAGGCCGACGACCGGCAGAGTGAAGAAGCCGATGTCGATCATCTGGCGCAGCAGGATGCGGCCATAGAACGGCGGCCGGAAACAGTGCGACACGCCGGCGAAGGTGAACAGCGCCAGCCGGCCGGCGGTGCCGAGGAAGGAGAGGAACGCGCCGCCGATGGGGCGCAACGGATTGATCATGCGCCGGTTCCCGAATACTGGCGCCGGTAGCGGCGGCCGAGGCCGGTCAGGACCTCATAGGAAATGGTGCCCCATTCCGTGGCGATATCGTCAGGCGTGCGGCGTGGGCCGATCATCTCGACCCAGGCACCGGGACGGCGCACGTCGGGCGGCGCGTCGGTCACGTCGATCGTAATCAGGTCCATCGAAACCCGTCCCACGATGGGAACCGCCGTATCGCCGAGATACGCGGTTCCGGTGTTCGAACCGGCGCGATGATAACCGTCCGCGTAACCGACCGGTACCGTCGCGATTATGCGAGGCTTTTCAACTCGATAGTTCGCACCGTATCCGACGGTCTCGGGGGCGTCAACGTCGCGGACCTGGAGGATTCGCGCCATCAGCTTGACCGGCGTCCGCATCGGGTTCGGCGCGTCCGGGGTCGGGTTGCCGCCATAGAGCGCGATGCCCGGCCGCGCGAGGTCGAAATGGTAGTCGCCGCCCAGAAAAATGCCGGACGAATTGGCGAAGGACGCCTGTCCCCTGCCGAGCCGGGCGCGAATGCGCCGGTAGAGATCGAGCTGCCGTTTGCTCTGATCGCTCTTGGCGTCGTCGGCGGAGGCGAGGTGGCTCATCACGAAGCGCACGTCGATGCCGTCGAGCCGCGCGTCGGCGTCCGCCAGCAAGGTTTCCGTTTCTCCAAGATCGAGACCGAGCCGGCACATGCCGGTATCGAGATGCACGTCCGCCGGCAGCGCCCGGCCGACAAGGCCGCAATGGTCGCGCCAAGCGTCGATCTGGCCCAGGTCGTTGAGGACGGGAATCAGGCCGTGCGCCGTATAGTCGGCGGCGGCTTCCGGAATCAGGCCGTTCAGGATGTGCACGACGGCGTCCGGCAACTCCGCGCGGACAGCTAGGCCTTCGTCCGGATGGGCGACGAAGAAGTCACGGCAGCCGGCGGCCCAAAGCGCCCTGACCACCGGCCGGACACCGAGGCCGTATCCGTCCGCCTTGACGGCGGCACCGGCCCGCCCCGATTTCAGTTTCGAATTGAGGAGACGCCAATTGTCGGCGACCGCGTCGAGGTCGACCGTCAGGACCGTGGCGAAAAGGGCGTCCGGCGTCGTCATGCCGGGCTAGGTTAGTAATCGCCGTGCGTGGTGTCGAGGTTGCCGAAGCGGGTGAACTCGCCGATGAACGCGAGCCGCACGGTTCCGACCGGGCCATGGCGCTGCTTGGAGACGATGACTTCGGCGGTGTTGTGGACCTTTTCCTTGCGCTCTTCCCACATCTGATAGCGCTGCGCGAACTTGTCCGGGCTCTCGTCGGCGCGCTGCTTCGGCTCCGCCTTTTCCAGGTAATATTCGTCGCGATAGATGAACATGACGACGTCGGCGTCCTGCTCGATGGAGCCCGATTCACGAAGGTCAGCGAGCTGCGGCCGCTTGTCTTCCCGCTGTTCGACCTGACGCGACAACTGCGACAGCGCCAGCACCGGCACGTTCAGTTCCTTGGCCAGCGTCTTCAGGCCTCGGGTGATTTCCGAGACTTCCTGCACGCGGCCGTCGTTCCGGGACGACGAGCTGCCTGAGATCAGCTGCAGATAGTCGATGACGATCATGCCGAGGTTGTGCTGACGCTTGAGCCGTCTGGCCCGGGTGCGGAGCGCGCTGACCGTGAGCGCCGGCGTGTCGTCGATGAAGATCGGCACCTGATGCAGCATGTTGGCCGCCTGCGCTAGGACCGAGAATTCGTCGTTCGTCAGTTCGCCCTTGCGCATGCGGTCGGACGAAATGTTCGACTGCTCGGAAAGAATACGCGCCGCCAACTGTTCCGCCGACATTTCCAGCGAGAAGAACCCGACCACCGCGCCTTCGTCGCCGCGCGTGTCGGCGAAGTTCTTGGCGGCGTTGTAGGCGATGTTGGTGGCGAGCGCGGTCTTCCCCATGGCGGGACGGCCGGCCAGGATCACCAAGTCGGACCGGTGCAGGCCGCCCAAAAGCTTGTCCAGTTCGATCAGGTCCGTGCCGACGCCGGCCAGACCGCCCTGGCGGCTGTGCGCCGCGTCGGCGACCTTGATCGCCTCGATCACCGCGTCCTTGAAGGGGCGGAAGCCGCCCTCGTAGTTGCCGGTGGTGGCGAGATCGTAGAGGCGCTGTTCGGCGGTCTCGATCTGGCGCATGGCCTCGTCGTCGATGTCGGCGTCGTAGGCGCCGTTGACGACGTCCTCGCCGAGCTGGATCAGCTCGCGCTTCAGGTGCATGTCGTAGATGATGCGGCCGTATTCGCGGGAATTGATGACGTTGATGGCGGACGCCGCCAGATGCGCAAGGTATTGCGCGCCGCCAATGTCTTCCAGGGACTCGTCGGCCTCGAAGTACGGGCGCAGCGTCGTCGGGTCGGCGATCTGCCCACGCTCGATCAGCTTTTCCATCGCCTTGTAGATGCGGGCGTGCGCGGTCAGCGCGAAGTGCTCCGCCTTCAGGAATTCCGAGACCTGCTCGTAGGCGTTGTTGTTGACGAAGATGGCGCCGAGAAGCCCGCGCTCCGCCTCGATGTTGCGCGGCAGCGTGCGGAACGCCGGCGCATCGTCACCGAACCCTTCGGGGTCGTGATCGGCGGCGGTATAGTCGGGACTGTCGTTCGTCAGGGGCGGTGTCATGGGAGGGGGAACCTAGCAAACCCCCTCGCTTCATGGGTGTGATATGTTTTGTGGATAGATGTGGAAAACGTGCACAAAAGTGAAATAAGTCCGGTTGACAGGCCCAACGTTTCTCAAGCCGCCCGGTCGTCCTGCTTTTCCTCGGCCCGCAGCAGTGCGCGTTCGTTGTCGGTGATGTAGCTCCGCATCACCGGCACGGCGTCACGGCGCTTGGCGAACTGCAGCTGGAACACCATCAAGGGGCCTTCGCGGAACGCCATCTCGCATCCCTTGAGATAGAATTCCCACATCCGGCAGAACCGCTCGTCGTACAGCGCCGCCGCTTCGGCGCGCCGGGCCTGGAACCGGTCGTGCCAGTGCTTGAGGGTCTCGGCGTAGTGCAGCCGCAGGACCTCGATGTCCGTGACCCAGAGCCCGACCCGCTCGGTGGCGCGCGTAACCTCGGAAAGCGACGGCGTGTAGCCGCCGGGGAAGATGTAGCGCTCGATCCACTCGCCGACCGGCGTCGCCTCCGTGAAGCGGCCGATGCTGTGCAGCACGCCGACGCCGTCATCGTCGAGGAGATCCTTCATCTTGGCGAAGAATTCCTCGTAATGACTGGGTCCGACGTGTTCGAACATGCCGACCGAGACGATACGGTCGAACTTGCCGTCGATCAGCCGGTAATCCTTGAGATCGAAACGGACATGGTCGGCGACGCCCCGCTCCTCGGCGAGCCGGGTGGCATACGCCAACTGCTCGGACGACAGCGTCACGCCGCTCACGTCGACACCGGCGATCCGATTGAGATAGAGCGCGAGACCGCCCCAGCCACTGCCGACGTCGAGCACCCGCTGTCCGGGCTTGAGGTCCAGCTTGGCGGCGAGGCGGCGTTTCTTTCGCGCCTGGGCCGATTCCAGATCCTCGTCGGGAGAACTGAAATAGGCGCAGGAATAGCTCCGCTCCTCGTCCAGGAACAGGGCGAACAGGTCGCCGGAAAGATCGTAGTGATGCGCGATCCGCCGACGTGTCAGGCGCAGCGGATTGATGGCGCGGCGGCGGTTGAGCCATTGCCGGACCTTGAGAATGACGGTCTCCCACGTGCCGTCCGGCATGCCGGCGCGGCCGAGCAGATTGCGGGCCGCGATCCAGAGGAAATCGCCGAGCGTGCCGTCCTCGACCGTGATGTCGCCGTCAACGTAGGCCTCGGGAAACCTGAGCTCCGGATTGAGCGCCAGTTGCCAGTGCAGCGCCGGGTCATGGAAGCGGAGCGTGACGCTGGGACCGGTCGACGGATCGCCGAACGAATAACGCTTTCCGTTGGCATCGATGATGCCAAGGCACCCGTCCTTGATGGTTTTATCCAGGTAGCGCGCGATCAGCATGCGACGCCATCCCCGGGGTGGTTCATACTCCCCCGCGGTCGGTACGCACACCCCGGATTCGCGCAATACCGACCGGCAAATCGGCGGTGGCATTATAGCGCAAGTTGAAAAATCGCAAAGAAAAAGGGGCGCCGGAAGGCGCCCCTCTGTCTTATTCGGCTGACCGGTCTGTTACTCCGGCTTGGCTTCCTCGGCGGCGTCCTCATCGGCCGTCGCCTGGGCGCCTTCCTCGAACATGTCGTCGGCCTGACCGACCAACTCTTCGTTGGCCTGGGTCATTTCGAGCTGCTCCTGCTGGGCGCGGGACAGAACGGCGCCGCCGGTCTGCTGCTGCACCTCGGCCTCTTCGGCGGAGCGGGCGACGTTGACGCTGACCGAGACGATCACCTCGCCGTGCAGGACGACGCGGACATCGAAAAGGCCGATCGACTTGATCGGATTGTCGAGCGAAACCTGCGCGCGCTTGATGGACACGCCGGCGGCCGTGACGGCGTCGGAGATGTCGCGGGCGTTGACCGAGCCGTAAAGCTGGCCGGCGTCGCCGGCCTGGCGGATCAGCACGACCGACATGCCCTTCATCTTGGCGGCGACGGCTTCGGCCTCTTCGCGGCGCTTCAGGTTCTCGGCCTCGAGCTGCACGCGCTGCTGCTCGAAATGCTGCCGGTTGCTGTCGGTGGCGCGGAGCGCCTTGCCGGTCGGCAGCAGGTAGTTGCGGGCGAAACCCGGCTTCACGGTGACGACGTCACCCATCTGGCCGAGCTTTTCGATTCGTTCCAACAGAATGACTTCCATCACTCACTCTCCCGATCATTGTCGGCCGGGAGCCTGTCCCGGATACCGACCCATTGTTCGATGATACCGATGCCGGCGACCGCGAATGCGGCCCAGCCGAACACCACGAGAATTAGGTAGAAAACAGCGAGAAGCGGCACGCCCAACTTCAGACGCCGAACCGCCGTGTGCGTCACCGCGAGGCCGAGCAGGAAGAACGGCACCAGCAAGACGATCACGAGGTTGCGTCCGATGTAGGCCAGATCGCCGGGGCCGACGAGCGCGAGCACGCTGCCGGCGACCAGGAACCACGAGAACCAATCCGGCAGGACGAGCGCCGTGTAGGTGTCCCTGGGGCGAATGTTGCGTCCGGCGCGGACCAGGACGTTCTGGCCGATGGCGGCGTTGACGATGTGCATCACGACCCAACTGGCCGCCGCCATGCCGGGGAAGAACTTGGCAAGTCCTTCGACCAGCGAGACGCGGGAGTCGGCCGGAAGTTGTCCGGCCATGGTCGTGAGCGCCTCGGACAGGAACGCCGACACCGTGAGTTGCAAGGCCTCGGTGCCGGGATCCAACGCGACCCAGGCGCCGGCGAGAACCAGAAAACCGGCGGCGAGCAGGGTCAGGATGGCGACGATGCCGCCGGCCGGATACCACTCGACGCTGCCGTTCGGCAGGGTCCGGTTTTCGAGCGCGCGCCGGCACGCCGTCATCAACGGCACGCCGTAACCGATGGCGAACGGAACGGCGAGCACGATGCCGCCGATCAGAGCCGCCGTGCAGATGGCGCCGAGCATCGAGAACGCGACGCCCTTGCCGCCGATCCCGAGCCCCGCCAGGTAGAGCGGCAGGGGCGCGAGATAGAACAGCGGAAACGCCAGCACCGAGCCGAACGCGATGGCGAACACCGCGACCGCGCTGCAGATGCCGGCGCCTAGCGCCATGATGGGACTCGTCGGCATAATCGGTGCCACCCTTCGGTCGCCGCGCCGGGGCGCGGCTTACTTCAACGCGTAAGGCAGCAGCGCCAGGAAACGCGCCCGCTTGATGGCGCGCGCCAGTTCACGCTGCTTCTTCGCCGACACGGCCGTGATGCGGCTCGGCACGATCTTGCCGCGCTCGGACACATAGCGGCCGAGCAATTTCACGTCCTTGTAGTCGATCTTCGGCGCGCCCTCGCCCTGGAACGGGCAGGACTTCCGCCGACGGAAAAAACCACGGCGCATCATTCGCTGTCTCCTTCGCTCTTCGACGCATGCTCGGCATCGCGACGGCCACGTTCCGGACGATCGCCTCGATCGCCACGATCTCCACGATCACCACGGTCGAAGCGATCACCACGGTCGCCGCGGTCGCCACGGTCGAACCGGTCACCGCCACGGCGCGGACGGTCGTCGCGGTCCTTGTTGCGGAGGATGGCGGAAGGGCCTTCCTCGAGGGCATCAACGGCAATCGTCATGTAGCGGAGCACGTCTTCGTGAATCCGCATCTGCCGCTCCATCTCGTGCACGGCCGGGGCCGGGGCGTCGATGTTCAGCAGGACGTAGTGGCCTTTGCGGTTCTTCTTGATCTTGAAGGCGAGGGAGCGAAGGCCCCAGGACTCACGCTTCATGACCTTGCCGCCATTGCTGGCAAGCACCTGTTCGAAGTTGTCGGTAAGAGCTTCCGCCTGAGCAGCGGAGATGTCTTGGCGTGCGATGAACACGCTTTCGTAGAAGGGCATAATTTGCGCTCCTCTCGGATTTTCTCAACCGGATCATTAGCTCCGGCATAGCCGGGACCATCCCGGCAAGGAGTAAGGCGGCGCAATATACATATTTACGGGGGGCGTGCAAGCGCCGGCAAAGGCCGGGTTCCCGCGGCGCAAAGGCGGGGTGGGGCGCCGGTTCAGTCGCCGGCGAAGGCGATCAGGTCGCGTTCCAGGACGACACCGATGATATTGCCCCGCTCGGCGACGGCGAAACGGTCGAATTCGGCCGCCAGCATGTCGTGCAGCACCATGTACGGGCTTTCGGTGACGCTGCAGATGGGGCGGTCCGGGCGCATGGCCTCGACGACCGGCCATTCCAGGGCACGGGCGCCATGTTGGATCACCAGCGCCATGACGTCGTCGTCGACGACGGTGCCGAGCAGATGGCCGCGGCAATCCGTCACCGTGACCACGCATTTGGGGTCGTAGGCCAGGAAATCGACAATCTCGCCGATGCTCGTGTCCGGGGAGACGTTCTCGACCTCGCTGGCGTGAATCCTGAGGAAATCCCTGATCATCACCGGCGGCCAGGGGCGCGCCAGCTGGTCGCGGGATTTCATCGCGATGGCGGAAATCCGGTCCGACCGTTTGGTCTCGAAGAGCAATTCGTCCCAGGCGTTGACTGCCATATCGGCCTCCTTTTGGGCGTGTGCCCATGGGACGACCGTAGAAGCGGCCGGTTAATGGGGTATGTCCGGCGTGTAACATTTTGTAATTGCCGGATTTCGGCCGAAAATCCGCGAAAATTCCCGCTTAACGCGCGATCCGGGCGCGGCGCGGGAGGGTGTTTCTCGCGCTTGACAGGAAGAGGCGGTCTAGCCAACTTGCCGCGCCCCGGCCAAATCGGCCACAATCCGAAAAAAATCCGCTCCAGGGAGGGAACAATAAGATGACCCGCGCGTTCGTGTTTCCCGGTCAGGGCTCCCAGGCCGTCGGCATGGGCAAGGAATTGGCGGCCGCCTTCGCGCCGGCCCGCGAAGTGTTCGAAGAGGTCAACGACGCCCTCGGACAGGACCTGAGCCGCGTCATGTTCGAGGGGCCGGAAGACCAGATCACGCTGACGGAAAACGCTCAGCCGGCTTTGATGGCGGTCAGCATGGCGGTGCTTCGCGTTCTCGCCTCGGAAGGCGGCGTCGACATCGCCAAGACGGCGAGCTTCGTCGCCGGGCATTCCCTCGGTGAATATTCCGCCCTGGCGGCGGCCGGGACGTTTTCCCTCGCCGACACGGCGCGGCTGTTGAAAGCGCGCGGCCGCGCCATGCAGGAAGCGGTGCCGGTCGGCGTCGGCGCCATGGCGGCGCTGTTGGGTCTCGAACTGGACGCCGCCCGCGAGGTCGCCGAGGCGGCCGCGCAAGGCGAGGTGATTTCCGCCGCCAACGACAACGCGTCGGGGCAGGTGGTCGTCAGCGGGCACAGGACCGCGGTCGAGCGGGCGGTCGAGATCGCCAAGGAAAAGGGCGCCAAGCGGGCCATCCTGCTGCCGGTCAGCGCGCCGTTCCATTGCCCGTTGATGGCCCCGGCCGCCGACGTGATGGCGGAGAAGCTGGCGGCGGTCGACGTCAAGGCGCCGGTGTTGCCGTTGATCGCCAACGTCACGGCGGCGCCGGTGGAAGACCCGGATGAAATCCGCCGGCTGCTCGTCGAACAGGTGACGGGCCTGGTGCGTTGGCGTGAATGCTGCCTGACCATGAAGGACAAGGGCGTCGACACGTTGATCGAGATCGGCGCCGGCAAGGTGCTGGGCGGTCTCGCCAAGCGAATCGACCGCGATTTGGCGGCGCAGAGCGTCGGCGCGCCGGCCGATATCGAGGCCTTCCTGGCGACCCTCTGAGCGGCACTGCATACAAGGAGACACGAAATGTTAGATCTATCCGGCAAGCGTGCGTTGGTGACGGGGGCCTCCGGCGGCATCGGCGGCGCCATCGCCAAGGCGCTGCACGCGCAGGGCGCGGCGGTCGCCCTTTCCGGCACCCGCGCCGACGCCTTGCAGGCATTGGCGGGCGAATTGGGCGAGCGGGCGCACGTGACGCCGGCCAATCTTTCCACGGCCGAGGGCGCCGAGGCGTTGATCAAGGACGCGGAAGCGGCCATGGGCGGCGTCGATATCCTGGTCAACAACGCCGGCCTGACCCGCGACCAGTTGGCCATGCGGATGAAGGACGAGGACTGGCAGACCGTGCTCGACGTCAATCTGAGCGCGGCTTTCCGGCTGTCGCGGGCGTGCCTGCGCGGCATGATGAAGGCGCGCTGGGGCCGTATCGTCGGCATCACCTCGATCGTCGGCGTCACCGGCAACGCCGGGCAGACCAACTACGCCGCCTCCAAGGCCGGCATGATCGGCATGTCGAAATCGCTGGCGCAGGAGGTCGCGTCGCGCGGCATCACCGTCAACTGCGTGGCGCCCGGTTTCATCGTCACGCCGATGACGGACGCGCTCAACGAAGATCAGAAGGGGCGTCTCCTCGGCAACATTCCGGCGGGCCGTCTCGGCGCCGTCGAGGACATCGCCGCGGCGACGGTTTATCTGGCCAGCGACGAGGCTTCCTACGTCACCGGACAGACCTTGCATGTGAACGGCGGCATGGCGATGATATGAACTTCGGCGGGCCGTTCGCAGGTTCTGGCCAACGCCGATCAAGTGTGTTACCAACGCCGACTTTTCGGGCGACGGCGGGCGGAAAAGCCCCGTTTTTCCGAAGGGTTTTGTGGATCGAGACTCTCTATTTCTGTGTTGAAACTATTGGGGAATACCGACGATGAGTGACGTTGCGGATCGCGTGAAGAAGATCGTCCTGGAGCACCTGGGCGTCGACGAAGACAAGGTTACCGAGAATGCCAGCTTCATCGACGATCTTGGCGCGGACAGCCTCGATACGGTCGAACTGGTGATGGCGTTCGAAGAAGAGTTCGGCATCGAGATCCCGGACGACGCGGCTGAGAAGATCCAGACGCTGAAGGACGCGATCGACTTCATCCAGTCGCAGTCCAACTAAGCTTCCGGAAAACGACGTTTTCCACGCTGCGGGTTGGTCCTCGTCTAACTAGAACGGTCGGGCTGTGATGAGACGTGTCGTTATAACCGGTCTTGGCATCACGAATGCGCTCGGGACGGGCGTCGAGACGAACTGGGCGAACATCCTCGCCGGTAAGTCGGGCGTCCGCCAGATCGACACATTCGATGTCAGCGAATTGCCATCGAAGATCGCCGCGTCCATCGTGCGCGGCGACGGCTCGGGCGATACGTTCAACCCGGACGACTGGATCCCGACGAAGGACCAGCGCCGCATCGACACGTTCATCGTCTACGGCATCGCGGCCGCCGAGCAGGCGATCCGCGATTCCGGATGGGAGCCGGCCGACGAGGAGCAACGCTGCCGCACCGGCGTGCTGATCGGGTCCGGCATCGGCGGCCTGCCGTCCATCGAGCAAGGCTCGATCACGGTGCACGAAGGCCGCGCCCGCCGGCTCAGCCCGTTCTTCATTCCGGCGAGCCTGATCAACCTGGTGTCCGGCCACGTTTCCATCATGCACGGCTACAAGGGGCCGAACCACGCGGTCGTCACCGCGTGCTCGACCGGCGCGCACGCCATCGGCGACGCCGCCCGGCTGATCATGTGGGACGACGCGGACGTGATGGTCGCCGGTGGCGCCGAGGCGGCGATCTGCATGCTCGGCATCGCCGGGTTCTGCGCCGCGCGTGCGCTGTCGACCGGCTACAACGACACGCCGGAAAAGGCGTCGCGGCCGTGGGACAAGGACCGCGACGGTTTCGTCATGGGCGAGGGCGCTGGCGTCGTCGTGCTCGAGGAGTACGAGCACGCCAAGAAGCGCGGCGCCAAGATTTACGCGGAAGTGATCGGCTACGGTCTCTCCGGCGACGCGCACCACATCACCGCGCCCGCCGAGAATGGCGACGGCGCCTTCCGCTGCATGAAGATGGCGCTGAAGCGCGCCGGCATCTCGCCGGGCGAGGTCGACTACGTCAACGCGCACGGTACCTCGACGCCGCTCGGCGACGAGATCGAGCTCGGCGCCGTGTCGCGTCTGTTCGACGGCCACACGTCGTCCATGTCGATGTCGTCGACCAAATCCGCGGTCGGGCACCTGCTGGGCGCCGCCGGCGCGGTCGAGGCCATCTACTCGGTCCTGGCGATCCGCGACGGTATCGTGCCGCCGACGCTGAACCTCGAGAATCCGTCCGTCGAGACGGATATCGACCTGGTTCCGCTGAAGGCGAAGGAACGGAAGGTCCGGACGGCGCTCTCCAACTCCTTCGGGTTCGGCGGCACCAACGCGTCGCTGGTCTTCCGCGCCGTGGACTGAGCGCGGGCGGGCATGCGCCGCCTCGCCGTCATCCTCCTATTGTCCCTGATCCTCGTCGCGGGTGCCGTCGCCGGCGGCGCGTATTATTGGTTGAAGTCGGCCTATCTTCGTCCCGGTCCCGCCCAGTCGGCGGCCGTCGTGCTGCTGCCGAAGGGGGCGAGCGTCAAGGCCATTGCCGACCAGCTCGCCGAGGCGAAGTTGATCGCCGATCCGAATGTCTTCCGCGTTGCGCACCGTCTGTTCGCCGGCAAGAAGCCTCTCCGCGCCGGCGAGTACGAAATCCCCGCCGCCGCCAGCGCCGCCGCCATCGTCCGGGTGCTGCAGGAAGGCGAGCAGGTCGTCCACAAATTGACCGTGGCCGAGGGGCTGGTCGTCCGCGAGGTGGCGGAGATTGTTACCGGTGCGGCCAATCTCGCCGGATCGCTTCCCGAACCGCTGCCGCCGGAAGGGACGCTGCTACCCGAGACCTACCACTATCACCACGGCGACGGCCGCGCCGACATGCTGCGCCGCATGGGGCAGTCCATGCGGGACACGCTCGATCAACTGTGGGCGGCGCGGAACCGGGCGACGCCGCTCCGCGACAAGATCGAGGTGCTGATCCTGGCTTCCATCGTCGAGAAGGAAACCGGCGTCGCGGCGGAACGGCCGCGCGTCGCCGCCGTGTTCCTCAACCGGCTCAAGAAGGGCATGCGCCTGCAATCCGACCCGACGGTCGTCTATGGACTGACGCTCGGCGGGGCGCCGCTCGGGCGGGCACTGACGCGGGCCGATCTCGACCGGCCGACGCCCTACAACACCTATCAGATCGACGGCCTGCCGCCCGGCCCCATCGCCAATCCGGGACGCGCCGCCATCGCCGCCGTGCTGGAGCCGGCGGACACCGACGAGCTCTATTTCGTCGCCGACGGTACTGGCGGGCACGCCTTCGCGAAAACCCTCGACGAGCACAACCGCAACGTCCGCAAGTGGCGGCAGTTTCAGAAGAACAATCCCTGAGGCCGGGGCGGCTTATTCCTTCGCCGGCGCCCGCGCCATCAGCGCGTCGAACAGCGGTCCCGGCAACGCCGCGAATATCCGCATCATCAGTGCCGTCTGCCAGGGAAAGGCGATCGACCGTTTGCCGGCGGCGAGACCGGCGAGGATGATATCGGCGGCCTTGCCGCCGGACATCAGGAACGGCATGGGAAATTTGTTTCGAGCCGTGATGCGGCTTTCCACGAACCCTGGATAGACGATGCTGAGCCCCACACCGTCCTTGGCGAGGCCGGGCCGGATGGCGTTGCCCCAGGCGCGAACCGCGACCTTGCTCGCCGAATAGGCGGGCGCGGTCGGAAGGCCACGAAAGCCAGCCAGGGAGCTGACGATGGCGATCCGGCCGCGACGCCTGGCCCGCATGGCGTCGGCCGCCGGGAGAACCGTATTGAAGACGCCGCCGACATTGACGGCGAAGATCGCCGCCGTCTGCGCCAAGTCCTCCTTCCCGCCGCCCGGCCCGCCGGAAATGCCGGCGTTGGCGACGGCGAGATCGAGGGGCGCGCGGGCGTCCGCTTCGATGACGAAAGCCCGCATGCCGTCCGCGTCGGTCACGTCGAGCGCCGATAGGATCGCTTCCGCCCCCTTCGAGCGGCAGGCTTCGGCGACGGCGGCGAGGCGTTCTCCGTTCCGGCCGGTCAGAGCCAGGGTCCGCCCGGGTTCGGCGAGCGCCAATGCCAGCGCCTCGCCGATGCCGCTGGAAGCACCGGTGATCAGGACCGAATTGAATTCCGGATAACGCATTGCCGCTCGCTTTCTTCGCCCCTTGTTATACCTTAATGGGACGGTTCGCACGACGGGTCCGCTCGCTTGTTGCGCTGCCGGGGCGCGGCTATAAAGGCCGGAAAATAGGTGAGGAAATCCATGCCCTTGAACTCGATGACTGGATTTGCACGCGGCGGCGGCGAGCACGGGACGTGGTCGTGGACGTGGGAATTGAAAAGCGTCAACGCGCGCGGCCTCGATGTGCGGCTCCGCCTGCCGCCCGGGTTCGATGCCGTCGAGGGTGCGGCCAGGTCCGCCATCCAAGCAGCGCTGACGCGCGGCAACGTCAACGCCGGTCTGACCGTGCAGCGTGCCGGCGGCGGGGCCGGCTATCGCATCAACACGGATCATCTGGACGTCGTCCTGGCGGCGATGGACAAGCTCCGCGAACGTCTGCCGGACGCGGCGCCGCCGTCCCTGGACGGCATCATGGGTTTGCGCGGCGTCATCGAGCCGGAAGAGGAATCGGTCGACGAAGCGGCACGGGAAGCCCTGAACGCGGCCATCGTCGCGTCGCTGATGCCGGTGCTAAAGGCGCTCGGCGCGTCGCGCGCGCAGGAGGGGGAGCGTCTCGCCACCGCGCTCGGCCTTTTGTTGGACGGAATAGAATCGCTTCGCGGCGACGCGATGGCGACGGCGGAAACGCAACCGGACGCCATCCGCGCCCGCCTCAAGGAGCAGGTCGATCTTCTGCTCTCGGAGACGCCGGCCCTGCCGGCGGACCGGCTGGCGCAGGAAGCGGCGGTGCTGATGACCAAGGCCGACATCCGCGAGGAAATCGACCGGCTCGGCGCGCACGTGGTCGCGGTCCGCGAGCTTCTGGCCGACGGCGGCGCGGTCGGCCGGCGCCTCGACTTCTTGTGCCAGGAACTGAACAGGGAATCGAACACCATCTGCTCCAAGTCGGCGTCGACGGCGTTGACGCGGATCGGCCTCGATCTCAAGGCGGTGATCGAGCAGTTCCGCGAACAAGTCCAGAATATTGAGTGAGCGTGCGATGGCAGAACGTGTCGAGATCAAGCGCCGTGGCCTGATGCTGGTGCTGTCGTCGCCGTCCGGCGCCGGGAAGTCGACGATTTCCCGGGCGCTGCTGTCGACGCACGGCGATCTCACCATGTCGGTCTCGGCGACGACGCGGCCGATGCGGCCGGGCGAGGTGGACGGAAAGGATTACTACTTCGTCGATCAGGCCAAGTTCAACGCCATGGTCGCGGCCGAGGAGTTCCTGGAATACGCGCACGTTTTCGACAACTCATACGGCACGCCGAAAGCCCCCGTGGAAGCGGCGTTCCGCGCCGGACAGGACGTACTGTTCGACGTCGATTGGCAAGGCACGCAGCAGCTCAAGCAGAACGCCCGCGACGACCTCGTCAGTATCTTCATCCTGCCGCCATCGATGGAAGAGTTGGAACGGCGTCTCTACACCCGGGCGCAGGATCCGGAGGACGTCGTGAAGCGCCGCATGGTCAAGGCGACCTCGGAAATGAGCCACTGGGCGGAATACGACTACATCATCATCAACCAGGATATCGACGAGAGCGTCGGTGAGGTCGAGGCGATCCTGCGGGCGGAGCGGTTGCGCCGGGAACGGCGCGTCGGACTGCTCGGCTTCGTGCGTAAGCTCGGCGTCTCTCAGTGAGCGGCGGTCTCGGACAGTAGCCGGGCGAGCGCGCAGAAATCCTCGACGCTCAATTCCTCGGCGCGTCGCGTCGGGTCGATGCCGACGGCGGCGGGATCGAGACCGACCGATCTCAAACTTCCCCGCAGCATCTTACGTCGCTGCCCGAAGGCGGCGGCAGTGACGCGCTCAAGGCTGTCCCAGTCTGCCGGCGCCAGCGGCGCCGCGCGGGGAACGATTTCGACGACGCTGGATTCGACGTTCGGCGGCGGCGTGAAGGCGCGGCGGTCGACGTTGAAGAGGATGCGCGGCGTCGTCAGCCACTGCGTGATGACGGCGAGACGGCCGTAGTCCTTGCTGCCGGGTTGCGCGACCAGCCGTTCCGCCACCTCGCGCTGGAACATGAGCGCCATGCGGTCGATCCCGGGGATCCCGCGCAGCCACTTGATCAGCAGCGGCGTGCCGACGTTGTAGGGCAGGTTGGCGACGATCCGCCGGGGCGCCGACGCCAGGTCTTCGATCCGGACCTCCAGGGCGTCGCCGGCGACGATGCGGAGACGTTCGCCGTGGACGGCTTTCAGTTCGTCCAACGCCTCAATGCAGCGCGCGTCCTTTTCGACGGCGATAACGCATGCGGCACCGGTGGCGAGGAGCGAGCGCGTCAGGCCGCCGGGGCCGGGGCCGATCTCGATCACGTTGACGCCCGCCAGGTCGCCGGCGGCCCGCGCGATGCGGTCGGTCAGATTGCCGTCGAGCAGGAAATGCTGGCCAAGCGCCTTTCGCGCGTCCAGGCCGTATCTCTTGATGACGTCACGAAGCGGCGGCAGTTCGGCGCTCACGCGTCCGCCCCGGTCGCTTCGGCCCGGCGCACCGCCATTTCGGCCGCCATGCGCATGGCGGCCATCAGGCTCGTCGGGTCGGCGACGCCCTTGCCGGCGATGTCGAGCGCGGTGCCGTGGTCGGGCGAGGTGCGCACGATCGGCAGCCCCAACGTTACGTTGACCGCGTTGTCGACGTCGAGTGCCTTGATCGGGATCAGCGCCTGATCGTGATACATGCAGATGGCCACGTCGTAGCCGGCACGGGCGCGGGCCGTGAACAACGCGTCCGGCGGCACCGGGCCGAATACCGTCGCGGCTTCACGGGCAAGGACCTCGATCGCCGGGGTGACGATGTCGCGGTCTTCCGTGCCAAGGGTGCCGGCCTCGCCGGCATGCGGGTTCAGGCCGGCGACGGCGACACGAGGCCGGGCGATGCCGAAGTCGCGTTGCAGTGCGCGGATGGCGATCCGCGCATGTTCGACGATGACGTTCGTCGTGAGCTGCCGCAACGCGTCGCGCAATGGGACGTGCACGGTTACCGGAATGACACGGAGCATGGGCGAGGCCAGCATCATCACCGGTGGGGTCGAAACACCCGTCAACGCGCCCAGGAATTCCGTATGGCCCGGGAACTCGAAGCCGGCGGCATAGAGGGTGTCCTTCTGGATGGGATTGGTGACGACACCGGAAGATTCGCCCGCGCGTGTCAGGGCGACGGCCCGCTCGATCGATTCCAGGACCATGCCACCGGTCTTCGGCGATGGATGGCCCGGCGTGGCGACGACACGAGACGACAGGGGTAGTACCGGCAGCGCGGACGGAAACACGGCCGTCGCTTCCGATGGGACCTCGATGCTTTCGATGGCGACGCCGGCACGGTCGCGGGCGACGATCTCGGCGAGCCGGATCGGATCGTCGATGACGAAGAATGGCCTCGTCAGTTCTTTGCGGCGCAACCAAGCGCGCACGGTCAACTCACCGCCGATACCGGCCGGTTCGCCCATCGTCAGGGCAGTTGGCAGGGACGTCGCCATGGCCTTCCGTCAGAGACGAACTTCGATAAATGCCTGCCGGCGTATTTTGGCCATGTGCTGATCGGCGGCGCGGCTCAAACGATCGTTCAGCAGGCGGGTTCGGATGCGCGTCCGGGCCTCGGTGACGGGGTCCGCGCCGGCTTCGGACTTTCGTTCGCAGACCATCATGACAGCGACGCCGTCGGCGGTCCGAAGCGGTTGGCTCGGCGTCGAGACAGCGAGGTTTTCTACGGCGCCGCGCACGAGGGGAGACAACTGCGACAATTCGAAGGTGCCGAGCGGTCCGGAAAGCGGTGAGCCCTGGCTGGCCGCGACCTTGCCGAGGTCGTCGCAAGACCGTGTCCCGGCCGCGAGTTCGCTCGCCCGGGCCGACGCGCTGGCTATCTGGCCGGCCGAAGCACCAGGCTGTATGGCGAGATGCAATTGCTGCAGCGTGACGGTGGTTTTGCCGGGGCTGCCCGTTTCCAAACCGGGCGCGGCGCGGATCTGCCGAAGGTAGATGATGAAGACGCCGTCATCCGTCGTGATCGGCGGCGATATCTCGCCGGCTTTCATGCGCGCTACCGTGGCAGCCACCACGGGATCAAGCTCAGCCGGCGTCGTCCACCCCATGTCGCCACCGCGCGACGCGGATGTCGATTGGGAAAAGTTCTGTGCCAATTGCGGAAAGCTGGCGCCGGCCACCAGCTGTGCATGAATGCGGCCGGCCATGCTTTCGGTTTCGCCCCGAGTCTTGCCGTCGAGGGGAAGAAAGATCTCGCCCAGCAGGTATTCCGGTTTGCCAGCATTCTTGCGAATTTCATTCAACACCTCGTCGACCTCGGCCTCGGAAACGGTGTTGAGCGGGCGGAAGAGATCGTTGATGACGCGGACCCATTCGATGTCGGAGCGGATTTGCTGCTTCAGAGTGTCCGGATCGATCTGGACGCTCTTCAAGAATTCCTCCATTTCGCCGGGGCCCTTATTGTTGTCTCGCTCCATCTTGGCGATGGCCGCGGCGATTTCGTTGTCGTCGATTTCGATGCCGATCCGTTTTGCTTCCTGCATGTGGAGTTTTTCCGTGATCAGCCGGTTGAGGACGTCACCGGCGATGCGTTGGCGCGTCTCGATCGTGTCCGGCAGATTGGAAAACGCGACCACAAGGGAAATTCTTTGGGCGAGATCGTAGGCCGAGATCGCGTCCTCGTTCACGACGGCCACGATCTTCAGGGAATCCTGCGCGGCCAATTCGCCGCCGCCGAGCGACAGACCTATCGACAGCGCGACGACGCCGACGGCACCGCGCAACAGGCGCGCCACGGCCCGCTCGATCATCCGAAGTGGCGACATGAACATGCCGGGAATCGTTTCACTGGAGTTGCAAGACATCGGATTTAACTTCACCGAGCGTTTTGAGAACAAGTCGGAACCCGACCGTATCGGTCGGCCTGATTTCGCGGTCTTCGAAGAACGTCCGCGTCAACTGGGTGGTGAATATCACGCATTCGTTTTCATATATCAGTTGCAGGCCCAGGGACCGGAGTTCGCTGGCTTCCAAGTCGTTCAAGCTAGAAAATGTGGCGCGCCAGTTCTTGTTGATTTGCGAAGAGACGCTGTTCGAAATCTGCTCGCGGCCGGCGAACTCGCTGCCCTGCTGTTGACCGACAAAAATGTAATTGGTGCCGATCCTGAGCGCCGGAACGCCGACGCTCATCGCCAACTCGTTCCGCTTCGGCGTGAAATTGTCGGGACTGAATTGGGAGCGATGAACGAGGTCTATGTAGCGACCGGGCTTCAGATTGAACCTCGTTACGATATCCGAGAAATTGTCTTCGAGACCCGACACCGTCGCGAACGAGGTATCGGTCCGCGGACGGTAGCTTTGCCCGATCAGCAGAGACGTGCTGCCGCCTTTCCGTCCGACGATACCCCATTTGATGCCGTAATTGAACCGGACGCCGCCGTCCACGCGGTCGAAGCCGTCGTAGCGGTTGTCCCTGAACAGGTTGGTATCGTCGAATTCCAATTCCTGGCTGTCTTCGTTGGGAATTTTGTCGGGATTTCCGCCGTTCGGCGCCAATACGACCGACGCGATCGGTTCCAGGTTCTGGCTGACTCTCTCGCCGGGTTTGACGAGCGGAAACCGCCATTCCAACTCGGCGCGAGGAAAGACGCGGCCGGTGAAGCCGGAGAATGTCGTGGAACTGTCTTCGAGCCTGTATTCGCTCGCATGGTAGGCGTCCGTGGCGAGGGAAACGGATGCATTGTAGATATCGCCGAAAGCGCCCGAGAACGGCCTGTCCCATCGGGAACGAACGGCCAAGCGCCTTGTGTCGGCGCCGTCGTATCGGGTCAAGGCCAGGGCGTTGAAATCTATGCTGGTGAAACCGCCGAAGCGGTCGCGTTTGCCGGCGTAATTGAGATCGACCAGCGGCAAAACCGTCGGCGTCTCATTTCGGCCGACACCGGCTTCCAGGTCCTGGAAGGAATAGGTGTTGATGGCGGCATAGTTCGTGCCGCGGAAACCTTCCATGTAGGCGCGAGACGTCAGGATGCCGGATTGCGTCGGGTAGCCGTAGCGGCGTTGGTAGGTTTCGTCCGTCGCTCGTTCCAAGTCGAGACCCCAGCGCCACGTCTTGCTGATGTCGAAGCGGGCTTCGGCGTCCACGTGGCCCTGAAAATCTTTGTCCTTGTCCGCGGCGACAAAGGACGTCTTGGCGTCGATCTTACCCGACATGTGCTTGAGGCGGTAATGCGCCGATCCACCCGAGCCGGCGTCACTGGTGTAGATCGGCGTAAAGGTAACGTCGCTTTGATCGTCGATCACCCAGTAATAGGGTATTTGCGTGACAAAGCCCAAGTCGGTCGAATTGCCGAAGCTCGGCGCGAGAAAACCGGATTTCCGGCGCACGGTCGGGTCGGGATGGCTGAGATAGGGCGTGTAGGCGACCGGATATCCGAACAATTCCAGCCAGGCGTCGCGGTACTCGATGATCTTCTCTTCGCCGTGGTGAATGACCCTGACGGCCTTCAACTGCCACATCGGCGCGGCGGAGGGGTCGTCCTCGCAGAGCCGGCAAGGGGAATAGACGGCGTTCCGCATCTCAGTCGTTTCACCATCCGAGCGACGTGCCCCCGTGGCGGCGACGCGTGACAAATCGGCCAGCAACAAGCCGATGTTCTGCGCGATGCCGTCCTTCATGTCGCCGGTGATCTCGAAGCGGTCGCCGAACAGGATTTTTCCATTCGTATCCGTCAGCGACGCATTGCCCTCGGCGACGATGATGTCGGTGTTCTGGTTGTAGACGACCCGGTCGGCGATGAGCCGGCGGCCGCCGTAGCGGATATCGACGTTGCCGACGGCGGTGACGGTGCCGTTGTCCTTGTCGTATTGCATTTCGGCGGCCGACAGGCGGATGGGGATAACCGGCGCGTCAGGGTCCTTGGGCGCCTGCTTGCGGCCGAAAGCATCGGTTTTGCCCACAGGCCGTTTTCCGTCGGCTTTCCGCGTCGGCGCCGAACGGTCCTTTGCACCGGTTCGCGAAGAACCGGTCCCGACGGCATTGCGGGACGCCGGGGAGATCGGCTCGATTTGCGTCGGCGCCGCGTCGCCCGCGGGAGAAATCGCCGGCAATGCAGGCGGTGTCGTGTCGATGAGGACACCCAGGGGTTTGTTGCTGCTGGCGTCCGTCGCCGGCGGCGGAACGACACGCGCGGCGGGGACGATCGAGGGCACCGCCGTCGGTGTCTGCGACGCCGCGGGGGACGCTGGCGCCGGTCGGGGCGCGTCCGGCAGCCGGATCAGGGTTCCCAACGGCCGGTCGCTCGATGGGGTGCCTGTTTCCGCCGGTGCCGGGGGGCGGGACGGTTGCGGCGCCACGACGGGGCTCCGGCTGAGCCACCCCTCAGGAAGGACGGAGCGGCTCTGCGGCGCCGGCGTGCCTGGAACGTTGATCAAGCTGCCGAGGGGGCGTTCGTCCGTCGTCGTCGCCGCGTTCGACGCGGAAATGTGCAGCAACGCCACGAGAGCGACGGCGGCGCCACGGTAGATGCTCAGGGAATATGATCGAGAACCGCGCCGCATGCCGTTATCCGTCCTCGAGATGCAGCAGCATGGCGAGGCCGAGCAGCGTCGCCACGCCGGACGGCGTCCACGCCGCCAACGTCACCGGAATGCTGTCGGAAAGACCAAGCGCGAAAATCACGTCGGAAATGAAATAGAGCAGGAACCCCGTCAGGACGCCCATGGAAACGACGAACGTGGTGCCGCCGCGCCGGGAAGATTGCCGGAGCGTGAACGTCGCCGCGATCAGGACCATGGCGCACATCAGGAGCGGCGAGGCGAGCAGCGTGTTGAAGTGCAAACGATGGCGCACCGCCGAGAACCCGGCGGCCTCGAGCGCCTTGATGAAGTCCGTCAGGTCCCAGAACGACATGGTTTCGGGCGGTGCGAAGCTGTCCTGAATCTTCGCCAGCGTCAGGTCCGTCTCCATCCAATGCTCTTGATGCGCTTCCGGCAACGTTTCCGGCCGATAGATTCGGACGTCGCGCATGTACCAAAAGCCATCCTCAAGGCGTGCTTCCTTCGCCTCGACGCGTTCCAGGAAACGGTCGACCCCTTCGTAGACGAAGACCACCACGCCGTGAAGTTCGACGTCCGCTCCTTGTTGCAGGACGCTGTTCGCGTGCACGACGGACTGACCGACCTGGTTCGCCTGCCGGAGCCAGAAACCGGCCGGCGAAACGGTTAGGGAGTTCTCGTGGCCTTGGAAGCGGGTCACTTCCAAGCGCTCGAATTTTGCCAGCAGCGTCGACGCGAGCGGATTGATGACGGTGATGTGCAGTGCGCCGATGGCGACGGCGAGCAGCAGGACGGGCAAAAGGAATTGCCACGCCGATACGCCGGCGGCCCGGGTGATCGTCAATTCATGCGTGCGCGAAAGACGCCAGAAGGCCGCCATGCCGCCGAACAGGACGGCGAACGGAAACGTCTCCTGGCCCATGTGCGGCATCCGGTAGAGCGCCATCTCGATGACCTGGCCGAAGCCGATGTCCGGCTTCGAGGCGGCGCGCCGCAACAGTTCGATGCTGTCGAACAAGAGTACGATCAGCAGGAACACGCCGAAGCACGCCAGGAAGCTGATCAGGAAATGACGCCCGATGTATTGCGAGAGGGTCCAGGATATCCGCATGGCTTTCCCCTCAGGCCGCGCCGGCGCTGGCGGCGTGGCGCTGCCGGCCGCGGCGTTTGCGGCGCGGGTGCGTCAGCAGGAAGAACCCGCCGACGAAACACGGAACGATCGCCAGCAGGTACATGAAGGGCGCCATCGCCAGGTTCTTCGCGACGACGTTTTCCAATCCAAGGGTCAAGCCTTGCAACGTCACCATGACGAGGACAGCGGACACGATCCGCTTCGTCTGCGAGCGCCGGGTGATCGGGCCGTACAGCAGACACGCCAGGCTGACGAGCGAGAAGGCGAGGCCGAGGATCGGCGTGACGAAGCGCTTGTGCAATTCGACCTTGTACTTGCCGTAGTCGCCCACCGCGACGTCCGTCGGCTTCAGGGAAATCAATTCCACCGTCGCCCGCTCGCGCGGCTCGCGGAAACGGTCGTCGATGCTGGCCTGGCCGGACGGCACCTCGAACACGTAACGGTCGAAATAGAGGATCGACAGCTTGCCGTTGCCGGCCACCGTCTGCCGGTTGCCGTTATACATGACGACCCGTGCACCGGCCTCGGAATCGACCAGCGCGCCCCGCTCGGCCATCAACGTGACCGGTTCGACACGATTGCGTTCGTCGTGAACCAGGATGCCGATCAACTGTCCGTCCTTCGACCGTTCGCGAATGTAGACGGTGATTTCCTTGGATACGCTGTTGAAGGCGCCTTCCTTGAGCAGGACGTGCGAATAGGTGTTGCGGATTTCCCACTGCAATTCTCGGAACGACCGATAGGATTCCGGCAACAGGTACAGATTGAGCAAATAGGCGAAAAGCAGCGCCGCGCCGGCCAGGATCAACGCCGGCCGGGACAGTCCGACCTGGCTGACGCCGGCAGCCCGCATGACGACGAGCTCCCTATCCGTGATCATTTTCGAGTACGTGAAGACGATCACGGTGAACAGCGCGATCGGCAAGATCACCGTCAGGAAGTTCGGCAACAGCAGCATGGTCATGTAGACGAACGTGCCGGCCGTCAGGCCCCGGTTGACGATCATCTCGACGAAGCGGAGCGACTGCGACAGCCAGATAATGCAGGTCAAACCGGCGGCCACCAGCATGAGGCCGACGAAAAGTTGACGGAAGACGTATCGCGAAAAGCTGTCCATGCCCCGGAGCCCAGTTCGGAAACACCCCAAGGTGTGGGAAAAACGGCGCTAAATCAAGGATTCCCGCGAGATTTCCGAGAGTTACGGTTAACGCGCGTAAACCTTAAAGCAGCTCCTCTGCCGCGTTGGCGACGGATTTCCCGCTCGCCATGACGATTTCCGCCCGTAAACCGGCTTCGACGAGAATATGTTGGGCGTAGAAGCTGACCGCCGCCTTCTTGCGGGCCGCCAGTTCCGGCGCTTCGGAGGCCAACCGTAGCGCGGCTTCGTACTCGACCACCATCAGCCAGCCGCCTGCGGTGATGCCGAGCAACCGAAGGTAGGGGACGGCCCCCGCCAGCACGGCGGCCGGTTGCTCCGCATGGTTCGCCACGACCCAGTCCGTCGCTTTCTCGAGGGCGTCGACGGCGGCGTTGAGGCGGGCATGCGGATGGTCCATCGCCGCGATGGAGGCCCGCATTTCCGCGATGAAGGCCTTGGCGGTCGCGCCCTGTTCCCGGATCACTTTTCGGCCCAACAGGTCGTTCGCCTGGATGCCGTTGGTGCCTTCGTAGATCGGCGCGATGCGGGCGTCGCGGAGGTGCTGCGCGGCGCCCGTTTCCTCGATGAAGCCCATGCCGCCGTGCACCTGCACGCCGATGTTGGCGACCTCGACGCCGGTATCGGTGCTCCACGCCTTGACGACCGGCGTCAGCAGATCGACGAAACCCTGCGCGGTCTGCGCGACGGCGGGGTCCGGGTGCCGCTTCGCGACGTCGAGCTTGCCGGCAACGTAATAGGCGAGGCTGCGCACCGCTTCCGTCTGCGCCCGCATGGAGAGCAGCATGCGCTTCACGTCCGGATGATGGATAATCGTTACCGGCTCCTTGCCGCCGGTCACGGCGTCGCGGCCCTGGACGCGGTCGGCGGCATAGGCGCGGGCGCGCTGGTAGGCCCGCTCGGCGATGGCGACGCCCTCGAGGCCGACGGCGAGCCGCGCGTTGTTCATCATCGTGAACATGTATTCGATGCCGTGGTTCTCTTCGCCGACCAGATAGCCGACGGCGCCCTCGTTCTCGCCGAACAGCATGACGGCGGTCGGGCTGGCGTTGATGCCCATCTTGTGCTCGATCGAGCCGCAGCGAAGATCGTTGCGCGCCTCCAGGCTGCCGTCCGCCTCGACCAGGAATTTCGGCACCAGGAACAGCGAGATGCCCTTGATGCCCTCCGGCGCGTCGGGAAGGCGCGCCAGCACCATGTGTACGATGTTGTCGGTGAAGTCGTGCTCTCCGTAGGTGATGAAAATCTTCTGCCCGGAAACGCGATAGGCACCGCCGTCGCGCACGGCCTTGGTGCGGACGCGCGCGAGGTCGGAGCCTGCATGCGGCTCCGTCAGGTTCATGGTGCCGTTCCATTCGCCGCTGACCAGCTTGGCGAGGTAGGTCGACTTGAGCTCGTCGGTGCCGTGCTTGGAGAGAAGCTCGACCGCGCCCGCCGTCAGCAGCGGGCAAAGGCCGAACGACATATTGGCGGCGTGCCAGATTTCGCTGACGGCCGTCGCGACCAGCCACGGCAGGCCCTGGCCGCCGTAATCCGGATCGAACGGCACGCCGTTCCAGCCGCCCTCGACGAACTGCCGATACGCGTCCTTGAAACCGGCCGGCGTCCGGACGACGCCGTTCTCCAGCGTGCAGCCTTCGAGATCGCCGCTCCGGTTGATGGGGTCCAGAACCTCGGTGCCGAACTTGGCGGCCTCGTCGAGGATCGCCCGGACAAGGTCGAGCGTCGCGTCCTCGCAGCCTGGCAGCTTGGAGATATCATCCAGCCCGGCGGCGTGTTCGAGGGTGAACAGCATTTCCTCGACGGGTGCGCGATAAACGCTCATGTCGGTCTCCCTTTAGTTTCCCAATAGTTTCTTGAAGTCGATCGCGGGCGCCTTGCCGTTCGTCGCGGCGGGAATGTCGAACCTGCGGCTCGCCCGTTCGGCGGCCAGGACCAGCATTTCCATGACGATCCGCGCGATCTCCGCCGGCGGTGCGCCTTGCTCCTTCTTCCCGATGTCGGCGACGCGCATATCCGGTATCTTGGTGGTGAGTTCGCGTCCGTCAAGGAAGTCCGCTCTGAGGATCAGTTCGCCCTCGACGAGTAATATTTGGTCGATGACGAGGCGCTGGCCCGTCGGCGCGGACGCGCCGGATTGTTTTCCCGTTCCGTCGAACGCGGCCAAATTCGCGATGCCGCCGGAAATTTCCAGGATGACCTTCGGACGCACCAGCTTCACCTGCTTGATGGCGACGGCGTCGGCGGTCGGGCGGCGGGTGTCGACAATGATCTCGACGGCGGGGATTTCGATGGCTGTTGCGCCGGAAAAGCCGGGCGGGTTCGCGACCCGGACGCCGATGAACTGGCTCTTGCCGGATTTGAGAGACATGTCGACGTCCGCGATCGTCACGTCGACACCGTAGGACGAGCGGCCCGTGGCGCGCGCCGCGTCGCCGACTAGCGTGTCGACGGTGAACAGCATGAAGGCGACCGTTCCGAGGACCGCGACCAGGGCCAGGGCCGTCAACAGGCCACCTAAAAAGACGATGCGCTTCATTTCTTCTCCCGAGGCGGACGATATCCCCCGGTCATCCGAGCGACAAGCGCCCGGCGCTTGCCGCTGCCGCGCCCAGACGCTAGGAAGGCGGGCATGATCAGGATGTTCGGTCTTAAGAACTGCGACACCTGCCGCAACGCCCGCAAATGGCTGGACGGCGAGGGAATTCAGCATGCCTTCGTCGACGTCCGCGCCGACGGCATCGCGGTCACCGACGTCGAACGATGGGCGAAGGCGGTCGGCTGGGAGACGCTTCTCAACCGGCGCGGCACGACGTGGCGGGGGCTCGGCGAAAATGACAAGGCCGACGTCGACGCCGCCAAGGCGGTTCGTCTTATGGGTGCTCACCCGGCGCTGATCAAGCGGCCGGTGTTCGAGATCGGCACGGACGTGCTGGTCGGCTTCGGCACTCCCGAGAAGGCGCGTCTCAAGCGCGGCTAAACACCGGCCGGTAAGCTTCTTTTAGCGATTGTCCGCGTACCGTCGGCGTCGGAGGTGGCGCCATGTGTCGTTGGATGAGTTATATCGGCGAGCCGGTCTATCTCGATACCCTGATTTTCGAGCCGGAGAACTCCCTGATCCGCCAGAGCCAGCGGGCCAGTTATTCGAGCGTCACCACCAACGGCGACGGCTTCGGCCTCGGCTGGTACGGCGCGCGGGAAATGCCGGGCATCTACCGCGAAGTTCTGCCGGCCTGGAACGACGCCAATCTGCGCAATCTCTCGCACCAGCTCTCGTCCGGGTTCTTTTTCGCGCACGTCCGGGCCTCGACCGGCACCGACACGTCGCGCGCCAATTGCCATCCGTTCCGGTCCGGCAAGTGGCTGTTCATGCACAACGGCGCCATCGGCGGCTATCTCCGCGTCCGCCGCGAGCTGGAGCGCCTGATCCCGGACAGCCACTATCAGAACCGGGTCGGCACCACCGACAGCGAGGTATTCTTCAACCTGATGTTCGCGCACGGGCTCGATGACGATCCGATCGGCGCGTTCACGCGCACCGTCGGCGCCGTCCTCGGCGTGATGGAGAAGGCCGGCATCGCCGAGCCGTTCCGAATGACGGCGGCTCTTGCCGACGGCAAGCGGCTCTATGCGCTCCGCTTCTCGACCGACCCGGAACCGCCGTCGCTGTTCTGGTGGCCGACCAAGGAACGGCTGCTGATCGTCTCCGAGCCCCTCGACAAGGACATGAGCCACTGGCGGGAAGTCCCGCCGTCGCACCTTCTGGTGTCGGAAGGGCACGGCGACACCGCCGTGCTGCCGTTCCAGCTCGCCGCCTGACCGTTCAGGCGAACAGCGCGGCGACGCCGGAAAGCGCGCCCAGTCCGACCAGCGCCGGAATGCCGACGCGTCCGCTCAGCAACAGAACGAACGCCGCAATTGCGCCGCCGATGGCGAAATAGTGCGGCGTGCCGTCCGGCGCGAACAGGGCCGCTTTCCCCAAGAAAACCGCCAGATTGAGGATGACGCCGACGACGGCGGCGGTGATCGCGGCGAGCGCGTCGCGGGCCCACGCCATCTTCTGCAGCCGTTCGATGTAGGGCGCGCCGACCAGGATCAGATAGAAGGACGGCAGGAACGTGACGTAGGTCGTCAGCAACGCCGAGGCGACCGCCGTGGCCGCGCCGCCGTCCTCCGCCGTCCAGCCGGCGAAGAAGCCGACGTAGGTGGTGACGAGGATCAGCGGCCCGGGCGTCGTTTCGGCAAGCGCCAGGCCGTCGATCATCTGCGTGCCGCTCAGCCAGTGGTAGGTCTCGACGGCGGCGTTGGCGACGAACGGAAGGACCGCATACGCGCCCCCGAAGGTGACGAAGGCGGCGGTCGTGAAGAGTTGCGCGACGTCGGTGAACGGGGTCCGCCCCAGGAAGTGCACGTAGAACACGACCGGCACCGCCCACAGCATGACGAACGACATGGTGAGTACGATGAAACGGTTGGTTCCGGAGTATTTCGACGGCTCCGGCTCGTGCCCGGCCGGCGCGCCGTGGCCATGCCCGCCGGCTTCGAGACAGCCGGGAATCAGGCGGGCCAGGAAAATGCCCAAGACGCCGGCGGAAAAGACGACGATGGGGAACGGCACGGCGAAGAATTGCAGGGCGATGAAGGCGGCGGCGGCCAGCAACGGCGGCACCGGTCCCTTGAAGGCGCGCTTGCCGATCCGGTAGATGGCGCCGGCGACGATGGCGACGACGACGGGCTTGATGCCGGCGAAGACGGCGCCGACGACGCCCTGGTTGCCGTGCGCGGCGGCGACCCAAGCCAGCGCGATCATCAAGACCATGCCCGGCAGGACGAACGCCGTGCCGGCATAGATGGCGCCCCAGAAACCGTGCAGCCGCCAGCCGATATAGGCGGCCAACTGCTGCGCCTCCGGTCCCGGCAGCAGCATGCAGTAATTGAGGCCCCTGAGGAACGCGCCCTGGTCGATCCAGCGGCGCTTGTCGACGCATTCGGTCTGCATCATGGCGATCTGGCCGGCCGGCCCGCCGAAACTCAGGAAGCCGAGTTTCGTCCAATAGGCGGCGGCCTCGCCGAAGGTCGGCTTGACGCTGGCTTGTCCGGTGGTGGTGTTCGGCGCGTCCATGAATCCTCACTCTCGCCCGGCGGCGGATATCAGCAAGGACAGTGCTTGGACGGCATGCCGCCTTCGATTGGCCGGGCGACTGTCTTCGGCCCGACGTTGGGAGATTAGCCGATGACGCGGCGGGCCGGAAACGAAATTCAGAGGACCTTGCCGGGATTCATGATGCCCTTGGGGTCGAGCGACGCCTTCAGCGTCCGCATCAACTCGATTTCGACCGCCGGCCGGTAACGGATCAGTTCTTCCCGCTTCAGCTTGCCGATGCCGTGTTCGGCGGAAAAGCTTCCGCCCAGGTCGTGCACGATGTCGTTCACCGCGTCCGTCACCTTGTGCCACTCGGCCAGGTAGGCGTCCTTCGCCATCCCCTCCGGCTGGGTCAGGTTGTAGTGGATGTTGCCGTCGCCGATGTGGCCGAAGGAGCACGGCCGGATGCCCGGCACCGCCTTGGCGACGGCGGCTTCGGCGCGGGTGAGCAATTCGTGCACCTTGGAGACGGGCACGGAAACGTCGTTCTTGATGGAGCCGCCGAAGTGCGATTGCGCTTCCGGGATGGTCTCGCGGATGCGCCACAGATCGTCGCGCTGCTGGCCGCTCTCGGCGAACACCGCGTCTTCGATCTCGCCGGCCTCGAAGGCGGCTTCAAGGAATTTCTCCATGGCGTCGCGGAGATCGCTGCCGTCGCGGGGCGACGTCAGTTCCATCAGGACGTAGGCCGCATGCTCGCCCTGGAACGGATCGCGGATGCCGGCGACGCCGAAGGTGCAGGAGATGCTGAGCCGGTTCATGTACTCGAAGGCGGTCAGCGCGTCGCCGACGGCGGCGCCGGCGCGGTCGAACAGCTTGAGGACGTTCTCGGTGCCGTCGAGGGCGACCATGGCGGTCTCGCGCTGGCGCGGTTTCGGGAACAGTTTCAGGACCGCCGCCGTGATGATGCCGAGGGTGCCTTCCGCGCCCATGAACAGATGCTTGAGGTCGTAGCCGGTATTGTCCTTGCGCAATCCCCGGAGCCCGTCCCAGACCCGGCCGTCCGGCAGCACGACCTCGAGTCCCAGCACCAGGTCGCGGGCGTTGCCGTAGCGCAGCACGTTGACGCCGCCGGCATTGGTCGAGAGATTGCCGCCGATGCGGCAGCTTCCCTCGGCGGCGAGGCTCAAGGGGAACAGACGGTTGACCTCGTCGGCCGCCGCCTGCACGTCGGCGAGGATGCAGCCGGCCTCGACGGTCATGGTCGAGTTGACCGGATCGACCTCGCGGATGCGGTTGAGCCGTTCCGTCGACACGATGACGCCTTCCTCGGTGATGCCGCCGCCGACGAGGCCCGTGTTGCCGCTGAGCGGCACGACAGGCAGGCCGAATTCCGCCGCGATCCGGATCACCTCGGCCAATTCCGCCGTCGAGCCCGGACGGACGGCGAAGCTGCACGCCCCCTTGAAGATGCCGCGCCAATCCGTGTTGTAGGCGTCCATGGCGGTGCTGTCGGTGGTGACGTTGGCGGCACCGACGAGGTCGCGGATGCGGGCGAGGGCGGTTTCTCTGTTAGACATGTTCTTAATTCCCGTTGCTGGCGGGGCGGATGATGGCGGTTCGGCGGGCCGGGTTCAAGCCGTCAGGCCATCGACGCCGTCATCGGCATGAACCTCATCCTGAGGGCACCTTAGCCTCATCCTTCGAGACGCCCACACGTCGGCTCCTCAGGATGAGGTTAAGGTGTTTCTCGAAGGAGAGGTTCAAGCCGAGACGTCAATTAGACTTGCCGAGTGCGCCGCGCCTGAGGCGGTCGTTGATGGCGCGGCCGAGACCCGTTTCCGGGATCGGCGCGACGGCGATTCCCCGCGTCCCGCGCCGGTCGAGTTCGTGTAGGTACGCGAACAGGTTGGCGGCCGCCTCGGTGGTGTCGCCCGACGGGCTCAGGTTGAGGCCTAGCGGGTCGGCGATGACGCCGAAGCCCAGCATGACCTCGCCGGGCGCCGGCGAATGGGCGTCGAGGCGCAAGGGCGTCTCGGGTGCGTAGTGCCGGGTCAGCATGCCGGGCGATTTGGGCGCGGTATCGTCGCTGGCGGCGATGGCGAGCGGGCCGATGACGGCCTCGATGTCCTCGAGCGCGACGCCGCCCGGCCGCAACAGCGCCGGACGTTCCGTCGACAGATCGACGACCGTGCTTTCCAGCCCGACGGCGCACGGGCCGCCGTCCAGGATCAATTCGGGGCCGCCGGCGTCGGGGCCCGGCAGCGAGTCGCGGACGTGCTCGGCCCGGGTCGGGCTCATGGCGCCGGAGCGGTTGGCGCTCGGCGCGGCGACCGGGCAGCCGGCGGCGCGGAGCATCCGGAC
>JAYOFL010000026.1:0-4954 GCA_038117205.1 Rhodospirillales bacterium
AAGAACGCCAACATCGCGGCCGGCGGCGTGCTGCCCATGTGCCAGGACACCGGCACCGCCATCGTCATGGGCAAGAAGGGCCAGCAGATATGGACCGGCGGCGGCGACGAAGCCGCCATCTCGGAAGGCGTTCGCAAGACCTTCACGGAGACCAACCTCCGCTATTCGCAGGTCTCGCCGGTCGATCTCTTCACCGAGGTGAACACCGGCAACAACCTGCCGGCCCAGATCGACCTCTTCGCCGACGAGGGTGACGCCTATAAGTTCCTGTTCGTCGCCAAGGGCGGCGGCTCGGCCAACAAGACGTTCCTGTATCAGGAGACCAAGGCGCTTCTGAACGAGGCGACGCTGCTCAAGTTCCTGGACGAGAAACTGCGCACCCTCGGCACCGCCGCCTGCCCGCCGTACCATCTGGCGGTCGTCATCGGCGGCACGTCCGCGGAATTGACCCTGAAGGCGGTCAAGCTGGCGTCGACCAAGTACTACGACGCGCTGCCGACCAAGGGCGGCAAGTTCGGCCAGGCCTTCCGCGACCTGGAATGGGAAGAGCGCATCCACAAGATGACGCAGCGCATGGGCATCGGTGCCCAGTTCGGCGGCAAGTACTTCTGCCACGACGTCCGCGTCATCCGCCTGCCCAGGCACGGCGCCAGCTGTCCGGTCGGCATCGGTGTGTCGTGCTCCGCCGACCGTCAGGCCAAGGGCAAGATCACCAAGGACGGCGTGTTCCTGGAACAGTTGGAAACCAATCCCGCCAAGTACCTGCCGGACATCACGTCGGAGACGCTCGGCGGCGAGGTGATCGACATCGACCTCCGCAAGCCCATGAAGGAAGTTCTGGCGACCCTCACGAAGTTCCCGGTGAAGACCCGGGTGTCGCTGACCGGCACCCTGATCGTGGCGCGCGACATCGCGCACGCCAAGCTGAAGGAACGGCTGGACGCCGGCCAGGGCCTGCCGCAGTACTTCAAGGATCACCCGGTCTATTACGCCGGCCCGGCCAAGACGCCGGCCGGGTATGCGTCCGGCTCCTTCGGCCCGACCACGGCCGGCCGCATGGACAGCTACGTCGACCAGTTCCAGGCCGCCGGCGGCTCCATGATCATGCTCGCCAAGGGCAACCGCTCGCAGGCCGTGACGGACGCCTGCAAGAAGCACGGCGGTTTCTATCTCGGCTCCATCGGCGGCCCGGCCGCCCGCCTCGCCCAGGACTGCATCAAGAAGGTCGAGCTCCTGGAATACGAGGAACTGGGCATGGAAGCGATCTGGCGGATCGAGATCGAGAATTTCCCGGCCTTCATCGTCGTCGACGACAAGGGCAACGACTTCTTCGCCGAATTCAAGAAGCCGGTCCCGGCCTGACCGACGGCGCCGTCTCAGGGCGCCGTCCCAGGGCGTCGCCTCAGAGCGCCGTCCGGGCATCTCCATTCCCGATCGGGCGGCCCTGCCGGGGCCGCCCGATCACGTTTTCGCGCGTGGCGAGGATTTGCTCGCGGTCAATTCGCATTTGCGTTAGGATGCCGCCGTTTGTTTTCGCTCGCCTCTGGTGGCCGGTAAACCTATCCCATGAAAATGCCCTCTTCGCGTCGTCTGGCGCTCGTCCTCCTGCTGATCGCGGCTGGCGCTGGTTCCTACTATTATTATCAGTCGGACGCCGCCTCCGGCGGCAAGCCCGCCGCCAAGGCCGGCAAGCCGGCGACCCCCGTCCTGGTGGCCAAGGTCACGAGCCGCACCGTGCCGGTCAGCATCAACACCATCGGCACGATCCAGGCGCGCGCGACGGTGTCCGTCCGCTCCCGCGTCGACGGCCAGATCATGGAAACCGCCTTCACCGAGGGCCAACTGGTCGCCAAGGGCGATCATCTGTTCCGGATCGACCCGCGCCCGTTCCAAGCCAAGCTGCGTCAGGCCGAAGCCAACCTGACCCGCGACCAGGCGGCGCTCGACAAGGCGAAGTCGGACTTCCAGCGCTACCAGTCGCTGAGCGACAAGGGCTTTTCGTCGCAACAGAAATACGAGGAAGCCCGAGCCGCCATGAACGGCCTGACCGCGACCCTGCGCGCCGATCAGGCGGCCATCGACATCGCCAAGTTGGACCTCGATTTCACCACCATCCGCGCCCCGATCGGCGGCCGCACCGGCAGCGTGCTGGTCGACGCCGGCAACCTGGTCAAGGCGAACGACGCGCAGCCGCTGGTCGTCATCAATGAGATCGATCCGATCCTGGCCACCTTCTCGGTGCCCGAGGCGCATCTCCTCGAAATCAAGCGCCGCCTCGCCGACGGCTCGCTCGCCGTCGAGGCGGCGGTTCCCGAAAGCAACGCGCCGCCCATTCGCGGCAAACTGGTCTTCATCAACAACGCCGTCGACACGCAAACCGGCACCATCCAACTGAAGGCGGAGTTCGCCAATCCCGGCGGTCTACTGACGCCGGGCCAGTTCGTCCGCGTCGGCATCGAGATGGAAGCCGTTCAGAACGCCCCGGTGGTCCCGGAGCGCGCGCTGCAGAACGGCAAGGACGGCCTCTACGTGTTCCTGGTGAAGCCGGACATGACCGTCGAGCCGGTCAACGTCGCCACCGGCCCCACGGCGGAAGGGTTCACCGTCATCAGCCAGCCGCTGAAGGTCGGGGACACCGTCGTCACGGACGGCCAGTTGCGGCTGTTCAAGGGCGCCAAGGTCTCCTTCAAGGACGGCAAGGACAAGACCATGTCGGACGTCGGCGCCGGCACGAAAGTGACCGACGCGGCGCAGAGCGATAGCGACACCACGGACAAGAAGGGCGCCCCGAAAAAGGCCGCTAATTAGCGATGAACATCCCCGAGCTCTGCATCCGCCGGCCGGTCATGACCACGCTGGTCATGCTCGGCCTGATTCTTTTCGGTATCGTTGCCTACCGCTCGCTGCCGGTCAGCGAGCTCCCGAACGTCGACTACCCGACCATCGAGGTGTCGGCCAGCCTGCCCGGCGCCAACCCCGAGACCATGGCCGCCGCCGTCGCGACGACCCTCGAAAACCAGTTCTCGCGGATCGCCGGCGTGCGCAACATGACGTCGCTGAGCGCGTCCGGCTCGACCCGCATCACGCTCGAATTCGAGCTCGGCCGCGACATCGACGCGGCGTCCCTCGACGTGCAGTCGGCGATCTCGTCCGCCATGCGCAGCCTGCCGGACGACCTGAAGGACCCGCCGTCGTTCCGCAAGATCAACCCCGCGGATTTCGCCATCTTCTACATCGGCCTCAGCTCCGACACCCTGCCGGCGTCGATGGTCAACGAATTCGGCGAGACGATGCTGGCGCAGCGCCTCTCGATGATCCAGGGCGTCGCGCAGATCCAGATTTGGGGCCAGCAGAAGTATGCCGTTCGCGTTCAGGTCGATCCGGACGCGCTGGCGACGCGCGGCATTGCCATCGAGGAAGTCGAGAAGGCGATCCAGGGTGGCAACAGCTACCAGCCGACCGGCACCTTGAACGGTCCCGACCGGGCCATCGCCGTCAAGACAACGGCGCAGATGAGCGACGCCGCTGCCTACAACCAGTTGATCGTGGCTTATCGGAACGGCGCGCCGGTGCGGCTGCGCGAGATCGGCACCGCGCTGGACAGCGTCGAAGCGACCCGCGTCGCCACGCACTTCGGCGACAAGCAGGGCATCATGCTGGCGATCTACCGCCAGCCGGGTTCCAACACCGTTGAAATCGTCGAGGAAATCACCCGCATGCTGCCGGTGTTCCGCCAGCAGCTTCCGGAATCGATCTCGCTCGACGTCATGTACGACCGGGCCCAGAGCATCAAGGAATCCATCGCCGACGTCGAGTTCACCCTGATGCTTGCCGCCGCGCTGGTCGTCATGGTGATCTTCCTGTTCCTGCGCAATCTCGCGGCGACGATGATCGCCAGCGTCGCGCTGCCGATTTCCGTGATCGGCACGTTCTCCGTCATGTACATGATGGGATTCAGCCTCAACAACTTGAGCCTGATGGCATTGACGCTATCGGTCGGCTTCGTCGTCGACGACGCCATTGTCATGCTCGAGAACATCATCCGCCAAAAGGAGCGCGGCCTCACCGCCATGCAGGCGGCGCTCAAGGGATCCCGCGAGATCGGGTTCACCATCCTGTCGATGACCATATCGCTGGTCGCCGTGTTCATTCCGGTGATGTTCATGGGCGGCATGGTCGGGCGGCTCCTGCACGAGTTCGCGCTCACCATCAGCGCCACCATCCTGGTTTCCGGCGTCGTGTCGCTGACGCTGACGCCGATGATGTGCAGCCGCTGGATACCCGACACGCACACGGCGCCGACCGGACTGCTGGCCATATCGGAACGCGGCTTCAACGCACTCCTGCGCGGCTACGACGTCACCCTGCAGTGGTGCCTTCGTTTCCGGCCGGTCATCCTCCTGCTGTTCCTCTCGACACTCGTCGGCACCTGGTATCTTTACGAAAAGATCCAGAAGGACTTCCTGCCCGCCGAAGACACCGGGCGGCTGATCATCTATACCGAGGGCGGCCAGGACGTTTCGTTCGAGGCGATGGGCCGCTATCAAAAGGACGTTGCCCGCCTCGTCGCCGAGGATCCGAACGTCGCGGCGACCATGTCGCGCGTCGGCGCCGCCGGCAGCCGCATCACCAACAACTCGGGCCTGATCTTCCTGCGCCTCAAGCCGCGGCACGACCGGCCGGACGACGATATCAACGTCGTCGTGCAGAAACTTCGCCGCAAGCTGAATGCCGTTCCCGGAATTAAAGTGTTCGTGCGTAACCCGCCGGCGATCCGCGTCGGCGGCCGTCTCAGCAACTCGCAATACCAGTATACCCTGCAGGACATCGATCTGGAGAGCCTGTACAAGTGGGCCGACATCATGGCTCGCGAGATGGCCCGCCTGCCTGGCTTCCAGGACGTCACCACGGATCTCAAGGTCAGGAGCCCGTCGCTGGTGGTGAACATCGACCG